>JBKBPL010000003.1:0-160693 GCA_046293075.1 Hyphomicrobiaceae bacterium
CAAACTCAAGCATTACCGGCGCATTGCGACCCGCTTTGAGAAGCTCGCCCGCAACTTCCACTCGATGCTCTACCTCGCTGCGGCTATGATCTGGCTGCGATGAATGTCAACAGAACCTAGTGTCCCGATCGCGAAGTTCGTCACCCTCTGGAGCGGGCTCTCGAACGAACCTCGCGATCGAAAGGACACTGGCAGGTCTGCGTCTCTCGTGTGGTTCAGATTCCGAAGTCCGCCTTCGACACCTACCGCGAAGTGATGGCGGACTTCGGAATCACGACACTCGGCTCGTTCGGCATTCCGCGCCTCACAAGCCTGCTTACAGTGAGGCAGAAGAAGGCAAGGTACGGACGACCCGGCGGCCGGGGCGGTCTCGCCTCCGGCCCGGTGCGCGGCCCCTAGTCTATCCACAGAATCTCGCGCCTCGGCCGGTCACATAAAGGTGTGACAGCCCTTGTCGCCAGAAAGACACAGTTTGTGTCATATTGGCTGGCGCGACATCGAGCCAAGGTACTGGGGTGGCGATATCGGCAACCGAGCACAGTCTCGGTCGCAGTCCCGCGAGCCCGTCCCATCTGCTTGAAGTCAAACGAGAATTTAGGGCTGCCCGGATGCAGCCGGAGGCCGCGGAGGATCGCTCCGAACGCCGTTGCCGCGCCGCCCTCCGGCGGGACACACGCCTTGTGGGCGATATGCGATAGCGGCCGGAACCGAAGAGAGCATGGGCACGCAAGACACAAAAGATCGGCGCTCGATTCTTTCCGGTGTCCCCGAATCGGGCCTGCCGGGATCGAGCCCGCGCGCCTTCTGGCTCGGCCTGGCGATCGTCGTGCTGTCGCTCGTCTCGGGCCTTGCGACCTATCTCATCCTCACGGGCCTCACCCCGATCGCCCCCCGCAATGACGTCGTGCTGCTGGTGCTGATGGTCAACGTGGTGGTGATCATCGCGATGCTCGCGGTGATCGGCGCCCAGGCCTACGGCCTCTGGCGTGCGTGGCGGACGCGTGTTGCTGGCGCCCGCGTGCACATCCGCATCGTCGTGCTCTTCACGCTGATCTCGGCGCTGCCGGCACTGCTGCTGGCGCTCGCGGCGACCACCACCTTCTCGCGCTCTCTCGACAACTGGTTTGCAGAGCGCACGCGGACCATCGTCGCGAACTCGCTCGATGTCGCGCGCGCCTACGTGGCCGAGCACGGCCAGGTGATCCGCACCGACATCGTCAACATGGCGAAGGATCTCGATGACGCGATCACGCCCGGAATGGCGGAGCCCGGCAGCGATCAGGCGTGGCGCAACCTCGTCCTCGCGCAGGCTGGGCTCCGCGATCTGGCGCTCGTCGCGGTGATCGATGCCAAGGGGACCATCGTGTTCTCGACGGCAATGAATGGCGGCATCGCCTACGAGCCGCCGCGGCCGGAGGTGTTCGCGCAGGCGGCGGCCGGCCACGTGCCCCTGCTGATGCCGACCGAGAATAACCGCATTGCCGCGGTCACGAGGCTGACGCGCTACCCGGGCCACTATCTCTACGGCGCCCGTCGTGTGAGCCCCCGCGTCGTCGGGCATCTGCGGCGCACGGAGGCGGGTGTCGCGGAGTACGAGCGGCTGCTGCAGGCCCGTGGCGGCCTCAAGCTCGTGCACGGCCTCATGTACTTCATGCTGTCGCTGACCGGCGTGCTGGCGGCGATCTGGGTGGGTCTGTGGTTTGCGAGCCAGCTTGTCGCGCCGATCCGCCGCCTGATCCGGGCGGCCCAGCAGGTTGCGACGGGTGATTTGAGCGTAGAGCTGCCGCTGTACCGCGGCGAGGGCGATCTGCGACGCCTTTCGAATGATTTCAATCTGATGACACGCGAGCTCGACCGTCAGCGCAGCGCGCTCGTCGCCGTCAATGCCCAGCTCGACGAGCGTCGCCGTTTCATGGAAGCAATGCTGTCGGGCGTGAGCGCCGGGGTCATCGGCCTCGATGCTGCCGGTATTGTTCGTATTGCTAATCCCTCGGCGGAACGACTTCTCGGCATCAAGGCCGGCGACCTACTCGGGCGACCACTGGCGGATACCATTCCGGCGCTTGCGCAGCACTGCGCCGAGGCGGTCGAGCAGGTGCACGGCAAGAATCGCGCCCACGGCCAGACGACGATGATGGTTGGGGATGAGGAGCGCGTCTTCGCCGTTCAGATGACCAAGGAGCAGGCGCAGGCTGAGGGGAGCGACCAAGGCAGCGTCATCACCTTCGACGATATCACCGAGCTGATCGCCGCACAGCGCACCTCGGCATGGGGCGACGTTGCCCGCCGCATTGCCCACGAGATCAAGAACCCGCTGACGCCGATCCAGCTCTCGGCCGAGCGCATCCGCCGCAAGTACGGCCGCTTGATCGAGGACGATCGCGAGACCTTCGACAAGCTGACGGACACGATCGTCCGCCAGGTCGGAGACATCAAGGCGATGGTCGACGAGTTCGCCGCTTTCGCGCGTGTGCCCCAGCCGTCGTTCGCGCCGCACGATATTCGTGAGGTCGTGCAGGAGCCAATGATCCAGTACCGCGAGTCCCATCCCGGCATCGTCTACGAGATGGATCTTCCGGCGGCGCCGGTGATTATCCCGTGCGATGGGCGCCTCCTGGCGCAGGCGCTCACCAACCTCGTCAAGAACGCAACCGAGGCCGTTCAGACGCGGGCCGAGGCCCCGGATGCGCCGGCGGGCTTCCGTGGCCACGTGCGGGCGGTCGTTGCGTGCACTGACGGGCGCGTCACCATCGACATCATCGACAATGGCCCGGGCCTGCCGAAACAGAACCGCTCGCGTTTGCTCGAGCCCTACGTGACGACAAAGGGCCGCAAAGGTACCGGGCTCGGTCTTGCAATCGTACAGAAGATCGTCGAGCAGCATGGCGGGGCACTGGTGCTTGATGACGCACCGGCCGGGCCAGACGGCGTTCAGGCTGGCGCCCGGATCTCCATCACGCTACCTCTTGGCCGCCCGGCGGCCGGGAGCGACCACCAGACCGCAGCAACGGAGCAGTCGGATGAACTGCGCCAGCGCCAGACCGCATTGACCACCTAAGTTCGAGGGAAGTTCGATGGCAGCCGACATTCTGATCGTCGATGACGAGGCGGATATCCGCGAACTCGTTTCGGGCATCCTTGAGGACGAGGGCCACAGCACGCGCCTCGCGCGCGATGCCGATGAAGGGCTCAAGGCCATCGAGGAGCGCCGTCCTCATCTCGTCATCCTTGACATCTGGCTCCAGGGAAGTCGCCTCGACGGCCTCGAGATGCTGTCGGCGATCAAAAAGCAGCATCCCGATCTGCCTGTCGTCATCATCTCGGGCCACGGCAACATCGAGACGGCGGTGACGGCAATCCGGCGCGGGGCCTATGACTACATCGAGAAGCCCTTCAAGGCTGACCGTCTGATCCTCGTCACGCTGCGCGCGCTCGAGGCCTCACAGCTGCGCCGCGAGGTCAAAACTCTGCGCGAGCGCTCCGTGCAGAGTTCGGAGATGATCGGCAAATCTGCCGCGATGAACCAGCTCCGCAACCAGATCGAGCGCGTAGCCCCGACCAACAGCCGTATTCTGATCCGCGGCGCCTCGGGCTCCGGCAAGGAGCTGGCCGCCCGCGTGATCCACGCCAAGTCGAGCCGCGCCGACGGCCCCTTCGTCGTGCTCAATGCTGCCGCGATGGCGCCGGACCGCGTCGAGGAAGAGCTCTTCGGCACGGAGGATCGCTCAGGCCCCCGCAAAGTCGGTGCACTCGAAGAGGCGCACGGTGGCACGCTCTATATCGATGAGGTCGCCGACATGCCGCTTGAGACACAGGGCAAGGTGCTCCGTGTTCTCGTCGAGCAGAAGTTCCAGCGCCTCGGCGGCGGTCCGAAGGTCGCGGTGGACGTCAGGATCATCTCTTCGACGAGCCGCGATCTCGAGCGGGAGATGCAGGAGGAACGTTTCCGCAATGATCTCTACCATCGCCTCAATGTCGTGCCACTGCGCGTGCCGAGCCTCGCCGAGCGGCGTGACGACATCCCGGCGCTGATCGATTTCTTCGTCCAGCAGGTCGCGACCGCTTCCGGCCTCGCGCCGCGCCGCATTGGTGATGATGCCGTTGCAGTTCTCCAGGCGCACGACTGGCCCGGCAACGTGCGCGAGCTTCGCAACAACATCGAGCGCCTGATGATCCTCGCTGGTGGCGATCCGGGCACGGTGATCACGGCCGACATGCTGCCCGAGGAGATTGGCTCGAACGTGCCGCTTCCGGTGAACGGCGGGGCCGAGCAGCTGATGTCGCTGCCGCTTCGCGAGGCGCGCGAGATCTTCGAGCGCGAGTATCTGCTGGCTCAGATCAATCGCTTCGGCGGCAACATCTCGCGCACCGCGGAGTTCGTCGGCATGGAGCGCTCGGCCCTGCATCGCAAGTTGCGCGCGCTCGGCGTCGGCTCGGAGCAGCGCGCTTCGTAACAAAAGTTCCGCCCAGCGCTTGGCGGCAGCAAAGTGGGTCACATGCAACGCGAGACGTCAATCTCGTCGCGACCAGCCTCGCATCCAAAGGTGGCGCATGGCAAGGTCGGGGTGCTTCTGCTCAATCTCGGCACGCCGGATGCGACCGACTACTGGTCCATGCGCCGCTACCTCAAGGAATTCCTGTCCGACGCGCGCGTCATCGAGGAGCCGCGCTGGAAATGGTGGCCAATCCTCAACTTCATCATCCTGACAGTGCGGCCGGGCCCCAAGGGGCGCGATTACGACTCGATCTGGAACCGCGAGCGCAATGAAGGCCCGCTGAAGACGATCACGCGCGCGCAAGCCGAGAAGCTGGCGGCTGCGCTCCAGGATGTCCCGCTTGTCGTCGTCGACTGGGCCATGCGCTATGCGAACCCGACGACCGCGAGCCGGCTCGAGTGGCTGATGTCGCAGGGCTGCGACCGCATCCTGATCGTGCCGCTCTATCCGCAATATGCCGCGGCGACCACGGCGACGGCGTGTGATCAGGCCTTTCGCGCACTCATGCACATGCGCTGGCAGCCTGCCATCCGCGTCGCGCCGGCATGGTACGATGATCCTGTCTATATCGATGCGCTGGCTTCATCTATGCGCCGCCACCTCGCGAAACTTGATTTCGAGCCGGAACGGATTATCGCGACGTTTCACGGAATGCCCGAAAAGTATCTCCATCAGGGCGATCCCTATTATTGCCAGTGCCAGAAGACATCGCGCCTGCTGCGCGAAGCGCTCGGCTGGGACGAGGGGCGCTGGCTGACGACCTTCCAGTCCCGTTTTGGCAACGACGTCTGGCTGCAACCCTATACGGACGAAACAGTGAAGCGGCTGGCGCATGAGGGCGTGCGCCGCCTTGTGCTCGTGGCGCCCGGATTCTCCGCCGACTGCCTTGAGACACTCGAAGAACTCGACGTCGAAAACCGGCATTACTTCATGGAGAATGGCGGCGAGAAGTACGCCTATCTGCCGGCGCTCAACGACGACGCCGAGGGCATGACCGTGATCGAGCACGTCGTGCGGCGCGAGCTGCAAGGCTGGGTGTGAGGAGCAAATCGCACCGCTTCGCCGGCTGCAGTGTCGGCGAATGCCCTTTTGCGCTTTGCAGGCCCATTTTTCCACGATTGCAGGCTCTATTTCGGAGGGTCCGACTTTTTCCGAACAATAAGTTTACCGTTCATTTACCTTGTTTTGACTGTTTCGGACGGGAGAAACAGCAGGGATTCGCGCATCTTTAGCCGTTTAGCGCTCATGGAAGGACTTGAACAATGGACCCCAACTTCTTCGGCGGCTTCGAGATCTTCGGCCTGTTGCTGATCGTCCTTGCGGCGGTGGCGCTCTGGTCGACCGTGAAGATTGTCCCCCAGGGCTACAACTGGACAATCGAGAATTTCGGCCGTTACACGCGGACGCTGACACCCGGCCTCCATATCCTGATCCCGGTCATGGAGCGCATCGGCTACAAGATGAACATGAAGGAGCAGGTGATGGACATCCCGAGCCAGGATGTCATCACCCGCGACAACGCTATGGTCCGGGTCGATGGCGTGACCTACTTTCAGGTGCTCAATGCGGCCAAGGCAGCCTACGAGGTCGAGGGCCTTGAGGCCGCGATCATCAACCTGACGATGACCAATATCCGCACCGTCATGGGTTCGATGGACCTCGATGAGCTGCTCTCCAATCGCGATACGATCAACGCCAAGCTCCTGAACGTCGTCGATCAGGCGACGGAGGCCTGGGGTGTGAAAGTGACGCGCATCGAGATCAAGGACATTGCGCCGCCGCGCGATCTCGTTGACTCGATGGCCCGCCAGATGAAGGCCGAGCGTGAGAAGCGCGCCCAGATTCTGGAGTCTGAAGGGCTGCGCGAGGCGGCGATCCTCAAAGCGCAGGGTGAACGGCAGGCCAACATTCTGAAGGCCGAGGGTGAGAAGCAGGCGGTTGTTCTCGCCGCCGAGGGCAAGAAGGAAGCGGCGTTCCGCGAGGCCGAGGCGCGCGAGCGCGCCGCGCAGGCTGAAGCGGAGGCCACTCGCATGGTTTCGCAGGCCATTGCTTCGGGCGATGTGCAAGCGATCAACTACTTCGTCGCCAACAACTACGTTAAGGCTCTTGAGCAGATCGCCCGCTCGCCGAACCAGAAAGTTCTCATGATGCCGCTTGAGGCTTCCTCGATCATCGGGTCGCTCGCAGGGATCGCGGAGATCGCGGGCGCCGCATTCAACGGCAAGGACGCTGCTCCCAGACTCGCAGGCGGTCGCCCGAACACCGGGAGCGTCCCGCGCGCCGGCGCATGATCCTCAATTGAGCCCGGCGGCCACGCCGGGCTCTTAACGTGCGGGGCTTTTGGTCTGTATTCTCGTCGTGCGGCTGCTGTTGCGGCCGCACGCTGATGCGGTCGGCAGGCAATCTGGATTTGAGCCATGACTTTGATGTCGTTCCTCTCTGGTCTCGGCCCCTGGAACTGGCTGATCCTCGCGTTGATCCTGTATGCGCTGGAGGCCGTCGTGCCCGGCGTCAACATGGTCTGGTTCGGCACTGCCGCTTTGGTTGTCGGGCTGCTCGTCTTCTGGACCGGCATTACGTGGCCCTGGCAGCTCGTTGCGTTCGCCGCGATCTCCATCTGCACAGCCTTTGTGGTCCGTCGTTTTGCGCGCTCGAAGACGCATTCGAGTGATCTGCCCGATCTCAACGTGCGCGGCGCCCAGTACGTCGGCCGCGTGTTCGTTGTTGCGGAACCGATCAAGGGCGGGCGTGGCCGCGTCAAGGTGGGCGATACTCTGTGGCAGGCGGAAGGCGAGGATGCGCCTGAGGGCACGCGCGTCCGCGTGACCGCCGTGAACAATACCGTGCTGAAGGTGGAGCGTGCGTCCACCTGATGGCGATCCCAGCAGCCTCGCCTGGCTGACAGGCTTGCTGGGCCTGTTATTGCCGTGGATTGCGGTGCCGCTCGGCGCTGCCGGTCTGGTGATGGCGCTCCGGGGCAGTCCGACCGGCTGGTGGCTCCTCGCTTGCGGCGTTGGGCTGCTGGCCATCGATCTTCTGATAACATTGGTCTGGGCCCGGCGGACGCGTGCGCGCAGCGACCAGCCGCTGCTCAATCAGCGCGGGGCCCAGTACATCGGCCGCAGGGTGTGCGTGGTCGAGGCCATTGCGGGAGGCGAAGGCAAGGTGCGCGTCGCCGACACCGTCTGGCGCGTACGCGGTCGTGATTGCGCGGTGGGCACCTGGGTTCGGGTCGTTGCGGCCGAGGACTCGCATCTCGTTGTTTCCGCCGACGAAGCTTCTCCGGGCGTTGGTCCTGCTGAGCGGTGACAAGCCCTGGTGGGCTATGGCGCGGCCACGGACGTCTCCCTGTGGATCGTCGATTGGGGGGCGCAGGAGCTTGGCTGAGGCCTGAGCAAGCGGCGAACCGCCGCTTACCTGTCATGCAAGATGTGCAGTGGCCTTGCGCCCCATTTGCGCACGAAGCAAACTTCTCGGTAGCCATACAACAAGCTTCCGGGAGGAGCCATGTCGTCCCCAGGCAGGGAAGAAGCCGGGCGCACTGCGCTTGCTGGCATCAAGGTGGTCGATCTCACGCAGTTCGAGGCAGGCACGTCGATTACCGAGACGCTTGCGTGGCTCGGTGCCGACGTCATCAAGGTCGAGAACCCGAACGGCGGCGAGCAAGGCCGCGGCGCCTCGACCGATATTGCGGGTGTGGACAGCTACTACTTCATGCTGCTCAACGCCAACAAGCGTTCGGTCACGCTCAATCTCAAGGACGCGCGCGGCAAGGAGATGCTGCGCAAGCTGATCGCGAAAGCGGACATCTTTGCGGAGAATTTTGCGCCCGGTGTGATCGAGAAGCTCGGCTTCTCCTACGAGGAGGTTTCGCGCATCAACCCGCGCATCATCTATGCGACGGTCAAGGGCTTCGGCAAAGGGAGCCCCTACGAGAAGCATCTCGCCTTCGACATGATCGCGCAGGCCGCGGGTGGCGTGATGAGCATCACCGGCGAACCCGACGGCAAGCCGATCAAGCCCGGCGTGACGCTCGGTGATACCGGCACGGGGCTTCATGCCTGCATCGGCGTGCTCGCCGCACTCTACCAGCGCACGGTGACCGGCCGCGGTCAGAAGGTCGAGGTCGCGATGCAGGATGCGATGGTCAACTACTGCCGCATTGCCTACGCCTCGCAGCTCCTGCACAAGAAGCCCTGCCCGCGCATGGGCAATCAGGTCGTCCTCGGCACCAATGCGCCCTCGGATGTGTTCAAGTGCACGCCCGGCGGGCCAAACGACTACGTCTACATTTACACAAGCCGCGCCAATAATGTTCAGTGGGAGCGCCTGCTGAAGGTGATCGGTCGCGAGGACCTGAAGTCCGACCCGCGCTTTGCGACGCCGCAGCTCCGCGTGAAGATCGTCGATGAGATCAATGGCTACATCCAGGCGTGGACGCAGAATTATACCAAGCACGAGGCCATGCGGATCCTCGGCGAGCAGGGCGTGCCGTGCGGCGCCGTGTTCGATACCGACGAGCTGATGAACGAGCCGAGCATGCGCGAGCGTGAGATTTTCGTCGAGGTTGACCACCCCGCACGCGGCAAGGTCGTCATTCCGGGTTGGCCCGTGAAGCTTTCAGACAGCTACGTGCCGGTAAAGGCCTCGCCGATACTCGGCGCCGACAACGCAGATGTCTACGGCGAATGGCTGGGCCTGTCCAAGGGCGATCTCGACGCGCTCAAGAAGGAGCAGGTCATTTAGGACGGCGCCTGCTCGCAGAAAACGAACACCACCAGAGAGGAACACCGCGATGGCTATTGGCTCCGACATCGTTGCGAAGGCAATGAAGAATGAAGGCGTGCGGGACTTTTTCTACATCATGGGTGCGCCCATGATGGCCGTCGAGACCGCCGCCATGAAGCTCGGGATGCGCGGCGTCGATGTGCGCCATGAGCAGGCTGCGGCCATGGCTGGCTTTGCCTATGCGCGGCTGCTCAACAAGCCGGCCTTCTGCATGGCCGCATCGGGACCCGCCGTGACCAACCTCGTCACGGGCATTGCGCACGCCTGGGCCGACTGCACGCCGGTCGTTGCCCTCGGGGGCGCGGCGCCGGTCGTGACGTGGCATCACGGCGCCTTCCAGGACATCGATCAGCTCTCGATGTTCAAGCCTTGCACGAAGTGGTCGGACCGCATCCATCACACCAAACGCATTCCCGAGCTGATCAATCTCGCGGTCAAGCACGCCATGAGCGGCAAGCCGGGCCCCGTCTATCTCGATTGCCCGGGTGACATCCTCTACGCCGAGGTGGACGAGTCCAAGATCGAGTATCCGGAGCCCTACGATCACGCCAAGCGGCCGCGCCCGGCGGTGAGTGCCAGCGACCTCTCGGCCATCGTCGAGCTGCTCTCAAAGGCCAAGCAGCCGGTTCTTATCACCGGCTCGGGCGTGCTGTGGTCCGAGGCCGAGAAGGAGATGCTGGCTTTTGTCGAGGCGGCAGGCGTACCCTTCTACACAACGCCACAGGGGCGCGGCGTGATCCCCGAGGATCACAAGTACTGCTATCTCACCTCGCGCGCTGCCGCCTTCCGCGACGCCGACCTCATCCTCGTCGTCGGCACGCGCATGAACTACATCATCGGCCACGCCGCCCCGCCGCGCTGGAATGCGAACGCCAAGATCGTGCGCATCGACATCGATCCGATCGAGATCGCGTCCTCGCCGCGCCATCTTGCCGTCGGGGTCATCGCGGATGCGAAGGTCGCTTTCCAGCAGCTCACGGCCGCTGTAGCCGGCAGGGTCACGCCCGCGACTTATGAGACGTGGCGCGAGCGTCTGCGCACGCGCAATGTTCAGAAGACGGCCGAAGCCGAGCAGTCACTCTCGAACCCGGCGACGCCGATCCATCCGCTGCGCCTGTGCAAGGAAGTGCGTGACTTCATGGATCGCGACTGCGTGCTTTGCGTGGACGGGCAGGAGATCTTGAACTTCGGGCGCCAGGCCATACCGCAGTTCACGGCGCGCCACCGTGTGAATTCCGGTGCGTTCGGCACCATGGGCGTGGGCATGCCGTTCGGCGTGGGGGCCAAGGTCGCCATGCCCGACAAGCAGGTGATCGTGTTGCATGGCGACGGCTCGTTCGGCATGAACGCCATGGAGTTTGACACGGCCGTCCGCCACAAACTGCCGATCCTGACCATCATCAGCCAGAACGGCGGCTGGACGGGCGATCCCCATAAGGAAAAGCCCGGCCGCGATCTCGGCTATCCGCGGCTCGACAAGTTCGCCGAGGCCTTCGGCGGGCATGGCGAGTGGGTCGACAAGCCGGAGGATATCCGCCCGGCGCTCGAGCGCGCCAAGAAAGCCGTTGAGGCCGGCAAGCCGGCGCTCGTGTGCGTCGTCACCGATCACAATGCCCGCGCGACCACCACGGCTTTCACAAACTACGCGACCTGATGGCGCCCAGAGCAAGAACGGCCGGCACCCTCAGTGCCGGCCGTTCTCATTCCAATGACGGCGCAGTGCGCTTCAGGGACGGATCGTCATGCCGGTGACGCCGACGGCCAGATTCAGACCTGTCTGGCCCTGAACGCTGATCGGCTGCAGGACGACCGACTTGTTGCTGCCGCCGACGAGGGCATTGGCGCCGACGCCAAGCGCGACGGAGGCTTCCGCCGAGACGCCGCCGTAGTCGCCAACGAGCAGCGGGCCGTTCTGCAGATCCGTCGAGCCGAGCACCTGCCAGACCAGCGTCGTTTCATTCTTGAAACCGATGTCGACGCCGACCTTGGTGATCGTTGCGGTATACTTGCGCGCGCGGCTGTTCCCGACGGGCTGGAAGGAGCAGGCGAGTGTCTGCTGCGATCCGACGATCATCCCGACATGCGGGCCGCCCTTGCAGGTCAGGGTGCCGATGAGGGACCTCGCCGCCTGGGCGTGCGCCGTTGTCGTGGGCGCGGTCGCGAGGCCCGCCGCCATGCCGATGCCGAGAAGGCTTGCCACAAATCCTGTCGCGATCCTGTTCATGATCTCCTTGCTCCCTGTCTAGTGGCGTGCCACTGCCCGACGCCGGACGTGCCGGTTCCGAATCGGTGCGCAGCATAGCCAACTATCCCGAGGCGATTGCGACGGCGACTTGCGCCGGCGCAAATTCCAGGGGTCCGAGGGCGCGCCGCCGGCGCGTTTCCCGGGCCATGATGCCCGCGCGCCACAGGTTCAGGCGCGCGCCTGATCGTCGAAGATCGCGACGACCCGGGTGAAGCCGGCGGAAGCCCGCTTGATCTTGAATGGGAAGCAGCAGACCGTGTAGCCGGTCGCGGGGAGCTGCTCCAGGTTGGCAAGTTTCTCGATGTGGCAATAGGCCCGTTCCATGCCGGCGCGGTGGCCCTCCCAGATCAGGGAGGCGTCGCGGGTCGCCGCGTACTTCTTGGCCGTGTGAACGAACGGGGCGTCCCAGCTCCAGGCATCCGTACCGGTGATCTTTACGCCGCGCTCGGTCAGCCAGAGTGTCGCCGCGCGCCCCATGCCGCAGCCGCGCGAGACGTAATCGGGCTCGCCATAGCGGGCGCCGGCGGCGGTATTGACGAGCACGATGTCGAACGGCTGAAGGGTAACGCCCGCGCGTTTGAGCTCCGCTTCGACATCGCCCGGCGTCGCCACGTAGCCGTCCGGCAGATGGCGGAGGTCGAGTTTCACGCCGCGGCCCATGCACCATTCAAGCGGCACCTCGTCGATGGTCCAGGCGCGCTTTCCGCCGTCCATGGTGGAATGAAAGTGGTAGGGCGCATCAAGGTGCGTGCCGTTGTGTGTCGAGACGGTAAGCTGTTCGACGGCCCAGGCTTCACCCCCCGGCAGCTCATCTGGCGTGAGCCCTGGAAAATGGGGGAGCATGCGCGAGAGCGCGGCCGGATCCTTATGCGCGATATACGTGATCTTCGGCTCGTTGCCCGGCGGGTCGGAGGCGATGTCGGCTTCGAGCGCAACGGAAAGATCGACGATGCGGCGGGCCATGTGACCTCCGACGTGTGACGCCTATGCTCCGGCCTTGATCTTCTCGAGCACGGGCAGGATGTAGCGGCGGAACTGGGCCGGGTTCTCGCTCATCGGGAAATGCCCGAGCTCCTTCATGATGGTGACCTCGGCGCCCTCGATCTGGGCCGCGGTGCGTTGCGTGTCCTCGGGCGTGCAGGAGAAATCGTACTCGCCGGTCAGCATGTAGAGCGGGCAGCGCTTCGTATCGATGCGGGCAATCTTGTCGCGCAGATCGCCATCGACGCGATAGAAGTAGAGGTCGCCCTTGAAGATGCCGGGGCCGCCGCACTTGTACATCCAGAGCGTCTCGTGGCGGCTTTCGGCCGGGCCCTGCGGCGCCATCATGCCCGAGACCAGCGCAGCGCAGACCTCGCCGCCGTGCACGTCCGGTCGGTGAAGCCACTCGGTATCGTACCAGGGTTGTTGATGGGCAGCGGACTCGAGCCCGATGAGCGCGCGGAAACGCTCGGGGTGCTCGGCTGCGAGATTGAGCACGAGGCGTCCGCCAATCGAGCAGCCCATGACGACAGGCTTTTCAAGCTCCAGGGCGTCGCAGACATCGAGCACCATCTGCGTGTATGCCGCGGTCGTGAGCTGGTACTCTTCGATCTCGAAGCCCACGGGCGGCAGCGACTTGCCGTGCCACGGCATGTCGAACACGATGACGCGGTAGTCACGCGTGATCGCGGCATCATTCAGAATGTGGCGGAACTGGCGGCCATCGGCGCCGGCCGTGTGCAGGCAGACGAGCGGGATGCCGCTGCCCGCTTCCTCGATGTAAAGTCGGTGCGGCCGGCCCGAGAGCGTGAGGTGGCAGTATCGGCCGACGATCGGCTCGAAGGTGGCCTTCTCGAAGGCTGTCATGGGCGCGCCTCCTCACATCAGCGCGCGGGGCGCAGTGACGATGTCTTTGATCACCTGCAGGTTGGCCATGAAAGGCTGCAGGTTTCCCTCGATGCGCGCCAGACCGACCTTCGAGAGCGCCAGGAGATCATGCAAACCCGGATCTGGAACCGGCTTGAGCAGCTTGAGCCAGGTCTCAGGCGCAGCGGTGATCGAGAATACCCAAGGGCGCAGCAGGAAGGGCCCGCGCGCGACCGAGGTCACGCGCCCGGCTTCGACGCGCACGAGAAGCGGCGTTGTGCCGACGACGATGGCGAAGTCCGTGGTCAGGAAACGCCCACGCCGCACGAGATCGGCATTGGCGTCGACCAAGGCCGGCAGGCGCTCGAAGAGTGCGATCGCACGCTGGGCAATGGCATCGGACACGTCTGGCGCCGCCATCACAGGTCAGCCCTCGACCAGGCCGATGACCAGCAGGATGAGCCCCAGAGCCGCGAGCGCGCCACCCGCTGAGCGGATGGGCAGCCGACTCTGCTCGGCGGGGACGAGGAACCTCCGGGTTGCCATCATTGCCATGGCGGCGAGAGCAACCTGAATGGCGGCAAGGCCCATCAGATAAGCACCGACCACGTTGCGCTCGGCACCAACAACCGTTTCGCCGAAGGCATAGCCGTGTAGTAGCCCGGCGATGATGGCGAGCACCAGCCAGCCGCCGCGCACTGAGGTGAACCCAATGGCCAGGGCCGCTCCGGCGACGATGACGCTCGCGGCGACGAGGGGCTCGACGAGCGGCACATTCAGCTCGACGACATGGGCGAGCACGCCGAGCGCAGATGCGGCAATGAACCCAGCGATGATGCCGAAGCCGCCGCTCGTGAAGGCTGCGGCGATGCCGATGGCGATGATGAAGGCGAGATGATCAAGGCCGATCACCGGGTGCGCGATGCCGGAGATGAAGCCTTCCATGAATGTGGTTGGTGTCACGCCGCCCATGGCGTGATGCGCCGCTGCAGAGCTGATGCCAGCCGTCAGGAGGGCTGCCGCGAGTGCGAGCCGCTTCGATATGGTCCATGTCATGGCTTTTTCCCCGTGTGATCTGCAGGCTGGCGTGTCGTGCGCGCATCATGCCCGTGGCAATGGCACCGGATCAAGAGGCGCTCCTACGCCGCCAGCGCTATTCGAGCATCCCGGCCACAAGGTCGCCGATCGCCAGCGATGATGTGAGGCCCGGGCTCTCGATGCCGAACAGCATCACGAGGCCGTCGATGCCGTGCTGCTTCGGCCCGTGGAAGGCAAAATCCGGTACCGGCTCGCCCTCACGGTAGAGCTTGGGACGGATGCCCGTGTAGTCCGGGTGCAGGCGGTCGGGATCGAGGGCCGGATAGTAGGTTCGGATGAAGCCCAGGAATTTCTCGAGCTTCTCCGGCTTGAAGGTGTAGTCGATCTCCGGGATCCACTCGATGTCGGGGCCGAACTTGCAGCGCCCGCCAAGGTCCACGGTGACGTGCAATCCAAGCCAAGCCCCATCCGGCATAGGATAAATGTGACGGGAGAAGGGAGAGCGGCCCGTATAGGCATAGTATTGCCCGACGGCATAATAGGTCTCGGGCGGCGTGTAGCCTGAGGGAAAGCGCAGCGTACGCGCGAGCTTCGTCGCGTGCAGGCCCGGCGAGAGGACGAGCGCCTTGGTCGTGATCGTGGCCGGCGCCTCGCCCGTGGTGAAGACCTCGAAGAGACCATCGCTGCGGCGCCCGACCCGCTCGACGGGGGTATTCAGCACGACGCTGCCGCCGTCGGCCTCGACATGTCCCTCGAGCGCCAGCATGAAGGCATGCGTGTCGATCGTTCCGGTTGAAGGCGAGAGCAGAGCCGCGACGCAGGAGACTTCAGGCTCAAGCTTGCGCGCGTCCTCGCCGGTCAGTGGTTGCAGGTCCGTCACGCCGTTGCGGATCGCGGTCTCCTCGATGGCCTTGAGCTTCGGGATCTGGGCTTCGTTCGTCGCGACCAGGAGCTTGGTGATCTGCTGATGCGCAACGCCATTCTCGGCGCAGAACCGGTAGAGCTGCATCTTGCCTTCGACGCACAGCCTGGCACGGAGAGAGCCAGGTGGGTAGTAGATGCCGGCGTGAATGACCTCGCTGTTCCGCGAGCTCGTCTCCGAGCCGATGATGTCGTGCTGCTCGAGGACCATGACCTCACGCCCGGCGCGCGCCAGTGCCCGCGCAATGGCAAGGCCGACGACGCCGGCACCGACGACGATCGTTTCGACATCAGCAGTCATAGGCGTTCCCAGCTCGCAAGCCGCATCCGATGAAATCGGTCAGCCGCCCTTGCGCGCCTTGTATTTCTCGATCTCCGCCTGGACGGCGGCCTGGCTTTCCATCCCCGCAGTGGCATGCTTGGTCTTGGCATCGTCGTAGCTCCACTGGCGGAGACTATTGGCGCCGCGCTGGAAGTGCGGGTGGACATAACGCGCCATGAGCTCGTAGCTGCGCTTCGTCGCTTCCCAGTCGGCCCAGTTGTGCGCGAGCAGGAGGACGGCGCCGAAGCCGCCATTGGAGCCGAGCCACAGCCGCTCGAAGTGCCGAATGCAGTCATCGGGCGTACCAATGCAGGCGAGCCCGCTTTCGGTCAGGTAGTTCAGCGGATCCTCGATGCCCGGCGGCACGATCGGGAACGTCGCGACATCACTGAAGTAGCGATTGAAGTCGGCAAGGCCGTAAGCCATGTCGGCGCGTGCTTTCTCACGTGTCTCTGCGACGTGCGCGAAGGTGACGATGCGCCAGCGCGAGCGGTCCGCCGTCTTGCCGGCCTCGCGCGCGGCTTCCTCATGGATGGCCCAGTTCCTTGCATGAGCCGCAAGCGCCTCATCGGAGGTGCCGCCGATCGAGAGCATGCCGATGCCGTGCTTTCCGGATGCGACGGCGCCAACCGGCGAGCGGGATGACGCGACCGCCATCTCGATATGCGGCCGGGAGTACGGCACAAGCTGCAGCCTCGCTTCCTGCAGCGTGAACCAGTCGGTCTTGCGGCTTACCGTCTCGCCTCGCATGAGCTGCATGAGGCAGTCGAGAGATTCGTCCATGCGCCGGCGCTGGTCGGCGGCTTTGAGGCCGATCTTCTCGGCGTCATAGATGAGCGAGCCGGGACCGACGCCGAACATGGCCCGACCGCGCGTCATGTGGTCGAGCTGCATCATGCGGCTCGCGAGCGTGAAGGGGTGATGGTAAGGCAGGGAAACGACGCCCGTGCCGAGGCGGATGTAGCGTGTCTCGCGCGCCGCTGCGGCAATGAACATCTCGGGGCATGCAATGATCTCGAAGCCGCCGGAGTGGTGTTCGCCGATCCAGGCCTCGTGATAGTTCAGCCGGTCGAGATGGACGACAAGCTCCATGTCGCGATCGAGTGCGAGGGTCGGATTCTCGCCAAGCGCATGGAATGGCGCGAGGAAGACCCCCGTCCGCAGATAACGATCGTTCATGGCGCGTCCCCTCATCATCTTGACAGACGGTCCTTGACCCCCAAGAGAGGACAGGCCGTGCACCCCTTCGTGCCCGCCCGACCGCCAGCCGTCAAGGCGTACCCGGGCGATAAGGCGTGTACGTACCCAGCCGACGAATGTCACTTGACCGGGCTGGTTCATGAACGGACTATGACCGCCGACGCGGCGGAAGCGGAACAGGGAACTGGCACTTTGGGCGTTGTGGTCTCCATGGATGGCGCGCGCGACCCGGCGGTGAGCCTGCAGCCGCTGCTCGACCTCGTCAGCGCAGAGATGACCGGGGTCAATCGGATCATTCTCGACAAGGCGGTCTCGGACATCGAGCTCATCCCCAAGCTCGCCCACCATCTGATCGATTCGGGCGGCAAGCGGCTCCGGCCGATGATGACCATCGCGGCTGCCAAGCTCGCGGGCTACGCCGGCGAGGGGCACATCAGGCTGGCGGCAGCGGTCGAGTTCATGCACACGGCGACGCTGCTCCATGATGATGTGGTCGATGAGAGCGACGTGCGCCGCGGCAAGGCGTCCGCGCGGCGTCTGTGGGGCAACCAGGCGAGCGTGCTGGTGGGCGATTTCCTTCTCGGACAGGCCTTCCGCATGATGGTCGATGTCGGCTCGCTGCCGGCGCTGCGCATCCTCTCTAATGCCGCGGCTGTCATTGCCGAGGGCGAGGTCATGCAACTTACGGCCGCCAAGAACATGGGCACGACCGAGGACGAGTACCTCGCGATCATCAATGCCAAGACGGCGGCGCTGTTCGCGGCCGCAGCCGAGGTCGGTCCGGCGATCGCGGGGCGGTCGGTGGCCGAACAGTCGGCACTGCGCTCCTATGGGCGCAATCTCGGCATCGCCTTCCAGCTCGTCGATGACGCCCTCGACTATGCCGGCGACAGCGCACGGCTCGGCAAGTCCGTCGGGGACGATTTCCGCGAGGGCAAGATCACCTTGCCCGTGATCCTGTGCTACCGCCGCGGCAATGAGGCCGAGCGCGCCTTCTGGCAGCGCACGCTTTCAGGCGGGCAGATCAACGACGGTGATCTCGAGCACGCGATCGGCCTGATGCGGCGCCACAAGGCGATCGAGGCGACGCTGGAGCGCGCCCGCCACTATGGTGCGATTGCTTCGGATGCGCTGGCGATCTTTCCCGAGAGCGCGCCGCGCTCGGCGCTCGCCGAGGCGGTGGCCTTCTGCATCGCGCGCGCACACTGAGGAGGGTCAGCCCCGCCCGCTGGCCGCTTGCGCCGGGCTTGCCTGCGCACTGGCCGCGACGCGAGCTAGGATCTCGTTGGTGAGGCCGCGCACGGCCTCGCCCACGTCGCCCGGATACTTCGCGATGTAGGACCGCTCGCTCGGCTGGAAATGGCCGGCCTGCTGCATGGCATGGATGCGCGGTAGTGCGTGCGTGAAGCAGCGATTGTTCGGATCCGCCGCGAGCCAGCGGTGGTACTCCTCTTCGAGCGCGGCGCCCCGGTCCTTCATATTGATCACGACACCGAGGTTCTCGGCGAAGCCCATCTCCGGGTTCAGATCGCGAAAACGCCGGAAGACGTCGAGCCCGCAGACCGACACATAGTCGGGCTTCGTCGGGGATATGTGGAAATCCGCTTCCCTGAGCCAGCTTTCGGTCAGCACGGAGAGCCCTGGCGGACAATCGATCAGAACCATATCGAAGACAATGCGGGCGCGGCTCAAGAGGCCGCCAATGGCCGTGCGCAGGCGCGCGTGCTGGCTCTCCTTGGAAACCTCGCGCTCGAGCAGCGTCAGCTGCATGTCGCTCGGCATGAGGTACACGGAGCGGGCATCATCGATGTCCGAGACACCGCCGACCACGAACTCCGTCCATTCAACCTGCGTGCCTTTGAGCACTTGGGCGACCAGATAGTCGACGATTGTCCGGCCCTCGTTCTGGAGTTTTCTCAGGCTGTCGGTGGCCATCAACATCGTGCTGATGCTGGCCTGCGCGTCGGAATCGATCACGAGCACGTTCTTGCCATGGTAGACCGAGAGCGTCTCGGCCACCGCCAGGACGATGGTCGATTTTCCGACCCCGCCCTTGGTGTTCATGATGGCAATGGTGTTACGCATCTCCCCGCGTGGTCCTGGAGGGTCAAGGCTTTGGTCTGGCGGCAGAATACCCGAGTTATGCAGTTCTTGAACAATAGTGTGGCGAACTCAAGAACCGCGGCCAAGGATGTGCGTCTCAGCGCCCCTTGAACTGTGGTTTGCGCTTTTCCATGAAGGCGCGGCGGCCCTCGATGTAGTCCTCGGAGGCGAAGCAGTCGGCGACCATGCGATCGAGCCTGGCCAGATCCCGCTCGGCCGAAGGCCGGCCGAGCTCGCGTGCGACTGCCTTGATCGTCGCGATGGTGAGCGGCGCATTCTCAGCAATCTGGCCCGTCATCGCGGCGACGGCGGCATCGAGGCCATCCTCCGGCACGACCTGGTTGAGAAACCCCATGGCCTCGGCCTCGGCCGCCGTGAACTGGCGGGCGGTGTAGAAGAGCTCCATGGCCTTGGAGAGACCGACGATCTCGGACAGCCGGCGTACGCCGCCATAGCCATAGCCAAGACCAAGCTTCGCCGCCGGGATGCCGAACTTGGAGCTGGCCGTGGCAATGCGGACATCGCAGCACACGGCCACGTTCATGCCGCCGCCGATGCAGTAGCCCTGGATCTTGGCGATCGTCGGCTTCGGGAAGTTATAGAGCGTCTCATAGGCCTTGGCGCTGATCGCGTTGTAGTGGGCCACGCCCTCCGCCGTCGAGCGTTGGCTCTCGAACTTGGAGATGTCGGCGCCCGAGACAAAGGCTTTGCCGCCAGCGCCGCTGACGACGAGGACGCGCAAGGTCGGATCGGCCGCAAAGTCGGCGAGCAGTTTCGTCATGCGCTCCCACATCTCGAGCGAAACGGCGTTGTGGCGGGCAGGATTGTTGAACACGATCTCCGCGACCGGCCCGCTTTTCAGGCCGAGCATCTTTTCCTCAACGGGCGCTTCGGCCTCGGCGCGCTGGCTCATGACGTCTTCCTCGTTTCTCGTGCTGGATGTCAGATCACGCCGTCCTTGGCGAGTTTGCGCACGTCCTCGGCGCCGTAGCCGATCTCGCCAAGGATCTCAGCGGTGTGCTGGCCGAGCGTCGGTGGCGGGCGGCGGACGGCAGCCTTTGAGCGGCTCATCAGGATCGGCTGGCCGAGGACCTCGGTGGGGCCGCGCTCCTGGCTTACCATGGGCTGCGCGAGGCCGAGGTGGCGGACCTGCTCCAGATCAAAGACCTGCTTGATGTCGTTGATCTCGCCCGCCGGCGCGCCGGCCTCATTGAAGATGGCGATCCACTCTGCGGCTGTCTTCTTCACCGTATGGCTCTCGATCAGCGCATTAAGAGCCTTGCGATTTTGCGAGCGTGATTTGGCGTCGGCATAGTCCGGGCTGTCGAAGGCCGGATCGGCGAACAGGGCCTTGAACCTCTGCCACATGGCCTGGCCGGCGACCGCAATATTGATGTAGCCGTCGGAGGTCTTGAAAACACCCGTCGGGATCGAGGTTGGATGATCATTGCCGGCTTGCAGCGGAATTTCCTTGTCCATGAGCCAGCGCGCGGCCTGGAAGTCGAGCATGAAGACCTGCGCCTGCAGCAGGGACGTCTGCACCCACTGGCCCTTGCCTGAGCGCTCGCGCTCCATGAGCGCCAGCAGGATGCCCTGCGAGCAGAAGATGCCGGCGGTAAGATCGGCGATCGGGATGCCGACGCGCATCGGTCCGCGTCCGGGCTCGCCGGTGATCGACATGAGCCCCCCCATGCCCTGCGCGATCTGGTCGAAGCCGGGCCGGTTGGCGAGCGGGCCGTCCTGACCGAAGCCCGAGATCGAGGCATAGATGATGCGCGGGTTGATCCTCGCGACGGCCTCGTAGTCGATGCCGAGGCGGCGCTTCACGTCGGGGCGGTAGTTCTCGACGATGACATCCGCCTTCCTGGCGAGCGCCATGAAAATCGCGACGCCCTCCTTGGCCTTCAGGTTCAGCGTCATCGAGCGCTTGTTGCGGTGCAGATTCTGAAAATCCGAGCCCGAGCGCGCACCGCCGAGTCCGATCTTGTCGGAGTCGGGATCCTCGATCTTGATCACGTTGGCGCCCCAGTCGGCCAGCTGGCGCACGCATGTCGGGCCGGAGCGGACGCGGGTGAGGTCGAGGACTGTGTATTGCGAGAGTACGTCGCTCGCAGGCTCAAAGGGCATGGGCAGTTTCCCGGTTCGGTTCTGAGGATGGAGCGGAGGCCCGGGGAGGGGCGGGGCCTCCCGAAGTCACGAGGCTTTGCGCAGGCCCGCCTTGAGGTCAGCGACCACTTCGGCGAGGATCTCGCCCGCGCGGGTGATGTCGCCGCGCGAGACGTCGAGGTGGGTCACGGCGCGGATCATGTTGCCATAGGTCATGCCCATGCGCACGCCACGTGCGAGCAGCGCTTCGAAGATCTGGCGCGAGCTGACCTCGGGCAGTGTCGACTCGAAGAACACGATGTTGCTCTCGATGCGTGGCGTGAAGAGCTTGAGGCCGGGCACGGCGGTGATCGCTTCGCCGAGCGCGACAGCCTTGGCATGGTCCTCGGCGAGCTTCGGAATGTTGTGGTCGAGCGCGTAGAGACCGGCTGCGGCGAGAATGCCGGACTGGCGCAGCGCACCGCCAAGCCGGTGCTTCCAGCGCCAGGCCTCGTCGATGAAGGCGCGCGAGCCGACGAGTACGCCGCCGACCGGACAGCCGAGACCCTTTGAAAGATCTACCCAGGCAGTATCGACATACGCCGTCATCTCTTTCGCGGGTATGCCGGACGAGACTGAGGCATTCATCAGCCGCGCGCCGTCCATGTGCACGGCAAGTCCGTGGCGGCGGGCGGCGGCCGCGACATCGGCGATGCTCTCGAGAGGCCAGATTGCGCCGCCGCCGCGGTTGACGGTCTGCTCGATCACGACGACCCGCGAGATCGGATTGTGACGGCCCGGCGCGCGCACTGCGGCCGTGACATCGGCGCCGGTGAAGATGCCGCGCTCGCAGCGGATGGGCCAGGTCTGCGCGCCAGCGAGCGCCGAGGCGCCGCCCGCTTCCGACGTGAAGAGATGGGTCACCTCGGCCCCGATGATCTCGTCGCCGTGCCGGCAGTGCACGAGCATGGCAATCTGATTGCACATGGTGCCGGAGGGGAGAAACAGTGCGGCTTCTTTGCCCAGCAGGTCCGCGACCCGCTCCTGCAGCAGGTTCGTCGACGGGTCCTCGCCACGCTGCTCGTCACCAACCTCCGCGTCCGCCATGGCCTTGCGCATTCCGGCCGAGGGGCGCGTCTGGGTGTCGCTATAGAGGTCGATAATATGGTTTGTCGACAAAAGGGGCCTCCTCTCGGGCGGTGCGCAGGCTGCGGCCGCGCGTCCGGGATATGTGCAGGCACGGACGGGCTCGTCGCTGCCCGATGCTTGGCGAAGCATAGCAACAGGGCCGGCGGTTGGCCATTCCGCGACCGCAGTCACCCCATCGCCAAGGGTAGGGCCGACAGCGTTCAGGCGGCCGGGGGCGGGACCGGCCGGATACGGACGGCAGTGATCCGGTTACGGGTCTTGCGGACGATCTCGAAGCGGAAGCCGTGGAAAGTGAACACCTGCCCGGCCTCGGGAATGGTCTGGGCCTCGTGCATGACGAGCCCGGCGACGGTTGTGGCGATCTCCTCGGGAAGGCTCCAGCCGGTTTCACGGTTGAGGTCGCGGATCGGCAGCGTGCCCTCGACCAGAACCGAGCCATCGCTCTGCGGACGTATCCGGACCTCACCGACGTCATGCTCGTCGGCGATCTGCCCAACGATTTCCTCGAGAATGTCCTCAAGCGTGACGAGGCCACGCACCTCGCCGTACTCGTCGACGACGAGAGCGAGCTGAGACTTGCGCTTGAGGAACTGGCTGAGCTGCTCGTTGACGCTGGTTGTGTCGGGCACGAACCAGGGTGGGCTCAGTAGCTTGGCGATGTCGATGCGGTCGGGCGACCAGCCGGCATCGCGCAGCGCCAGGAGCAGGTCCTTGCTGTGCAGGATCCCGACGAAGTTGTCCGGCTCGTCGCGCCAGACCGGCATCCGCGTATATTGGCTTGCAAGGACGGCGTCGATGATCTTGCCCGGGGGCTCGCCGATGTCGATCGTCGCCATATTCGTGCGGTGGACCATGATGTCGAGAACCTGCAGCTCTCTCAGATCGAGCACGCCGCCGAGCATTTCGGCGTCGCGCCGCGCAACGGCGCCCTCCTTGGACTGAAGCTCGATGGTCCCGCGGATCTCCTTGTGCGCAAGGATGTTGGCATCGTCGTCAAGGCGGGTCGGCGTCAATCGAAGGATCTGGCGCACGATCACCTCCGTCGCCCGTGTCAGCGGCCGCAAGATCTTCACCAGCGCCAGCATGATCGGACTGACCGCAAGCGACACACGATCCGCAAAGGCAATGGCGTATGTCTTTGGCAGGACCTCCGAGAAGATGACCACCAGGGCCGTGATCAGCAGCGTTGCGTAGGCGACGCCGACTTCGCCGAAGAGGCGGATCAGCAGGCTCGTCGTCAGCGACGTCGCGAGGATGTTGACGAGGTTGTTGCCCAGCAGCACCGTCCCGATGACGCGCTCCGGCGTCTCCATGAGCTTGTTGACGACGGCTGCTCGGGCATCGCCCTCGAGCGCCAACGTGTGCATGCGGGCCCGCGAGGAGGCGGTGAGTGCGGTCTCCGAACCGGAAAAGAAGGCCGATGCGACGAGCAGGAAGAGCACGGCGCCGACAGTCAAAAGTATATCTACAGGCATGGTTCTTCGGGCGGGGGGCTCCCGCAGCGCTCACTGGTTATGTTGGCGGATCCATCATTGGAACTATAGCACGTCCATCCGCGCAAATTGCCATTTCGGGGGTTGACGGCGGCGGATCGAGTGGCCTCTTTGCGCGAATGGCGGAACCGTCGGGACAATCATGACACTTCTAATCGTAGTTCAGGGGGCGGGCGAGAACTGGTCCGCCGAGCCATGGCGGGAGCGCTTCGCGGCGCGCCTCAAGTCCATGCCTGTGGCGCTCTGGCCCAAGGATAACCCGGCGCCCGAAAGTGTGCGCTATGCCGCCGTCTGGAAGCCGCCGCCGGGCCTGCTCGGCACCTTCCCCAATCTGGAGGTGATCTTCAATCTCGGCGCGGGTGTCGATGCGCTCGTCGCCGATGCAACTCTCCCTGATGTGCCGCTGGTCCGCGTGGCGGTGAGCGATCTCACCAAGCGCATGACCGAGTATGTGGTCCTGCATGTTCTCATGCACCATCGCCAGCAGCGCCGCCTCGATGCCGCCCAGCGTGCGCGGATCTGGGACACGCCGAACCAGCGCGCGGCTTCTGCGGTGCGCGTGGGGATCATGGGCCTCGGCGAGCTCGGGCGCGACAGCGCCGAAGTGCTGGTGCGGCTTGGCTTCCAGGTGGCGGGATGGAGCCGCACGAAGCGGGAGGTGCCCGGCGTCCAGTGCTATGCAGGCGCCGAACAGCTCCCGGCGTTTCTCGCGCGCACGGACATCCTCGTCGTTCTTATGCCGTTGACCCCGGAAACCAAGGGCATCCTCAACGCGTCCTTGTTCAGCAAGCTGGCGCGCGACGGCGTGCTCGGCGCGCCGATCCTCATCAACGCGGGGCGCGGCGGCTTGCAGGTCGAGGACGACATCGTCGCGGCGCTCGATGACGGCACGCTCGGCGCGGTGACGCTCGACGTGTTCAACACCGAGCCGCTGCCGCCCGACCATCCGCTGTGGAGCCACCCTAAGGCCACGATCACGCCCCACAATGCCGCCGACAGCGATCCGGATGCGATCTCGGACTACGTGGTGGCGCAGATCGGGGCCTACGAGCGTGGCGCGCCGCTCCTGAACGTCGTCGATCGCGCGCGCGGCTACTGAACAAAGCAAACGGAGGCGGCCATCGCCGGAACGGTCATCCTTCATCACGCGGCGCCGAGCCGCTCGTCGACGGCGCTTTTCATGCTCGAGGAAATTGGCGCGCCCTACGAGCTCAAAGTGCTGGACCTGCAGAAGGAGGACCAGTTCCGGCCTGAGTATCTGGCACTCAATCCCATGGGCAAGGTCCCGACGATTGAGCACGACGGCGCGGTCATCAGCGAGGTCGGTGCCATCTGCACCTACTTGGCCGATGCCTTCCCGGCTGCCGGGCTCGCGCCGCCGATCGGCGATCCGCTGCGCGGGCCGTACCTGCGCTGGATGTTCTTCCAGGGCAACTGTCTCGAACCGGCGGTCGTTGATCATGCGCTGAAACGGGAGCCCGGCCGTCGCGGCATAATGCCGTATGGCGACTTCGAGACGACGATCGGCGTTCTCGAACGAGGGCTAGACAAGGGGCCGTGGTTTCTCGGCGAGCGCTATTCGGCCGCCGATGTCTACGTCGGCTCGGCGATCGCCTGGGGCCTGCAGTTCCAGCTCCTCCCCGAGCGCGAGGTCTTCAAGCGCTACGCGGCCCGCCTGGCCGAGCGTCCGGCCCGCCAGCGCGCGCGCGCCATCGACGAGAAGATCGCGGCGGCGCGCCAAGCCTGAGCGGGCAAGACGCGTTTACAACCCGGCGCAGGGCACCTATAAGCCGCGCCGAATAACGGAATCTGCCCGAGGAGGCCACCATGCGCACCGAGCACGCCGCTCTCGTCACCGAGATCAAGGAATCCATGGCCCTGCTGCGGAGGTCTCTTTGACTGGGATACGGCCGACATGCGCCTTGGCGATCTCAATCGCCAGGCCGAGGACCCTGCACTCTGGAGTGATCCGGCGCGCGCGCAGAAGGTGATGCGCCAGCGCCAGTCGCTGGAATCGGCCATACAGGGCTACCGGAAGATCGAGCAGGAGCTGGACGACGTTGTGACGCTCATCGAGCTTGGCGAGGCCGAGGGCGATGCGGCGACCGTCGAGGAAGGGGGCGCGGGCCTCAAGAGCCTGCTCGCGCAGGTGAAGCGCCGCGAGGTCGAGGCGCTGCTCTCAGGCGAGGCCGACAGCTACGACACTTACCTCGAAGTCCACGCCGGGGCCGGTGGCACGGAGAGCCAGGACTGGGCGCAGATGCTCCTGCGCATGTACATGCGCTGGGCCGAGGCGCGCGGCTACAAGGTCGCGCTGATCGATGAAAGCCCCGGCGAAGAGGCCGGCATCAAGTCGGCAACGCTCGAGATCAGGGGCGATAATGCCTATGGCTGGCTGAAGACGGAATCGGGCGTGCATCGCCTCGTCCGCATTTCGCCCTTCGACTCGAATGCGCGGCGGCATACCTCCTTCGCGAGCGTTTGGGTCTATCCGATCGTCGATGACAGCATCGAGATCGAGATCAGGCCCGACGAGATCGACGTGTCCTTCACGCGGTCGAGCGGTGCCGGCGGCCAGCACGTGAACCGGACGGAATCGGCGGTCCGTATCGTTCACAAGCCGACCGGGATCGTCATCTTCTCGCAGGAGGGGCGCTCGCAGCACGCCAACCGCGACGCCGGCATGAAGCGCCTGAAGGCGCGCCTCTATGAGCTCGAGCTGCAGAAGCGCGAGCAGAAGGCACAGGCCGAGGCGGCCTCCAAGAGCGACATCGGCTGGGGCCACCAGATCCGGTCGTACGTGATGCAGCCCTATCAGCTGGTCAAGGATCTGCGCACGGGCGTGCAGACGAGCGACGTCAGTGCCGTGCTGGACGGCGATATCGACGCGTTCATCGAGGCGGCGCTTGCCCAGCGCGTCAAAGGCGGCGCCGTCGAGGTGGAGGATATCGAGTAGCACCGCTCACGGCGCCACCTCGCTTCCGAGATAGTCGATGGCCGCCTGCACGCCGCCCGAGCCGTGCGGGATCTTGAGCGCCTTGAGCGCCATTTCGACCGCTGCGAGCGTGCCGAGAACCATCGGCGCGTTCGTGTACCCCATGTGGGCAATGCGGAAGGCCTTGCCTGTCAGATCGCCGATTCCGACGCCGAGCACGACCCCGCATTTTTCACGGCAATAGTCGAGGATGATCTGCGGGTTGATGCCATTGACGAGGATGTTCGTCACCGAGTTCGCGCGCTGCGCCGGGTCGATGATGTTGAAGGACAGCACCTGACCCTCGGCCCACTTGGCCACCGCGCGTCGCGTCGCCTCGGCGAGCAGCGCATGGCGGCGGAAGGCATTCTCCAGGCCCTCCGCGAACAACAGATCGATCGCCTTCCTCAGCGCGAAGATCGTGTGCTCGGGCGGCGTGCCGCAGTACTTCTGGTAGTGCTCGGGACCGTCCCGGAATGTCCAGTCCCAGTACATGGTGCGCATGTTGGCCGTCTTGTGTGCTTCGAGCGCGCGCGGGCCGGCGGCGACGAGCGCAAGGCCGGGCGGCGTCATGAGGCCCTTCTGCGAGCCGCACATGGTGACGTCGATGCCCCACGCGTCCATCTCGTAGGGCATGCACCCGAGCGAGGCGACCGTGTCGACCATGAGCAGGGCCGGATGGCCGGCGGCGTCCATCGCCTTACGGATGGCCGGCAGGTCGTTGACGACGCCGGTCGCAGTGTCGACCTGGACGACGAGGATGGCCTTGATCGAATGCTTGGTATCCGCCTTGAGCCGGGCCTCGACGGCGGAAGGGTCGACGGCCTTGCGGCCGCTCTGCGGCAGCACCTCGATCTCGGCGCCCATGAGCCGCGCCATCTCGCCCCAGCCGATCGCGAAGCGACCGCTTTCGAGGACAAGAACGTGGTCGCCACGCGAGAGCACATTCGTGAAGGCCGCCTCCCAGCCGCCGTGACCGTTGGCGGCGTACATGTAGCAGCGGCCGGATGTCTTGAAGAGCTTGGGCAGGTCTTCGAGCAGGCTGTAGGTGATCCCGAGCATGCTGCCGGAATAGAGGTCGATCGCGGGCCGGTTCATGGCCTGCAGGACTTCGTCGGGGATGTTGGTCGGACCGGGAATGGACAGGAACTGGCGGCCGTTGCTCACGGTCATCGTATGGGTCCTCGCTGTCTGAGGTTCGGCGCGTGGCTTAGCACGGCCGTGTGGCGCGCCCAAGCGCAACAATCAGTCGCAATGCTGGCCTTTTGCTGACAGCGGTTTGAGCGCCGTGGACGCAGCCTCAGACCAGCATCCTGACGGGGTCCTCGATCAAGGCGCGGAAGGCGTTCAGCAATTCAGCTCCGAGGGCGCCATCCACGACGCGGTGGTCGCAGGAGAGCGTGCAGCTCATGATGGTGGCGACTTCGATGCGATCGCCGACGACCACCGCGCGCTTCTCGCCCGCGCCGACGGCCAGGATGGTCGCGTGTGGCGGGTTGATCACGGCGTCGAAGCTCTTGATGCCGTACATGCCGAGATTCGAAATGGAGGTCGTGCCGCCCTGGTACTCGTGCGGGGCGAGGCGGCGCTTGCGGGCGCGGTCCGCGAGATCTTTCATCTCGTTCGAGATTTCGCCGAGTGTCTTGAGCTCCGCGTGGCGGATGATGGGCGTGAAGAGGCCGCCTTCGACGGCAACCGCGACGCCGACGTCCGAATGGCGGTGGCGGAGCATGCCCTCTGCCGTCCACGTGGCATTGGCGGCGGGGACGTGCTGGAGCGCGAGCGCCAGGGCTTTGATGACGAAGTCATTGACCGAAAGCTTGAACGCGCGCGGCCCTTCCTTGGGCGCGGCGGCATTTATGCGTTCGCGCGCGGCGAGGAGGGAGTCGAGCCGGCAATCGAGCGAAAGATAGAAGTGCGGGATCGTTTGCTTGGACTGCGTGAGCCGCTCGGCGATGACGCGGCGCATGCCGTCATGCGGCAAGACCTCGAAGCTGCCCTTCTCGTAGAGCGCGAGGATCTTGGTATCAGACATCGGGGCGGCCATGGCGGGTGCCGCGGCGGCCGCCGTCGTGGCGACCGCGGTGCCCGGGGCAGATGCGGCCCTGGCGGCGCCGCCCTTCACCGCAGCTTCGATGTCGCGGCGAACGATGCGGCCGTGCGGGCCCGTGCCAGCCATGCGCGCAAGATCGAGACCCGCTTCCCTGGCGAGGCGGCGTGCGAGCGGCGAGGCGAAGATGCGTTCGCCGGCCGCGTGACCGTTGGGCGCCTGCTTGGCGGCCGGCGCGGGAGATGGCGCTGCGGTCGCGGCTGCGCTTGCAGCGCCAGGCGGCGGCGTAGCGGCAGCGGCAGGAGGCGCAGGCGCTGCTGCAGGAGCGGCGGCAGGCTGCAGCACTGGCGCGGCAGATTTTGCAGAGGCGGCGCTTTCGCCTTCGCCGAGCAGCACGGCGATCGGCGTATTGACTTTGACCTTGTCGGTGCCTTCCGCGACCAGGATCGAGCCGACCGTGCCTTCGTCCACGGCCTCGACCTCCATCGTCGCCTTATCGGTCTCGATCTCGGCGATGATGTCGCCGGAGCGTACCTTCTGCCCTTCCTTTACGAGCCACTTGGCGAGTTTGCCTTCCTCCATCGTCGGGGAGAGGGCGGGCATCAGGATCTCGGTCGGCATGGTCGTTTCCTGCTCGTCGCGCGATTGACGTAATTTGTTTCATTCTCAGCCAGAAAGTGGCGGGTCGTCCACCTCGGCCTCGACATGGCCGGTTCCGCGTTAAAGGCCCCCTGTGCGCATCATGAGGTAGGCATCATTCGGCGAGAAGCGCACTTCGCCGCCGATCACCTGCACGGAGGCGGGCCGGTCAATGCGCATCTCGTGCTGCAGGTGATAGACGTGCACGCCTGCGGCCTCGATTTCGGTCTGGAGGGCGGCAGCGGTGGCTGCATCGCCGGCCTTGCGTGCCGACGCGAGGGCGAGGAAGCGCTCGGTGAAGTCCGCGTACGCCGGCGCGTGCGTGAAGAGGCCGGCGAGCGTCGCGCTGTCGCCGGTCGCGCCCGCCACGTTGCGCAGCGTGCCGAGGGTCGTGTCGCCGGCCCGCAGCTCAATGGGCGCCGCCTCGGCGCGCTTCTTGATAGTGACCGTCCGCGGCATGGATTGATTTCTGCCTCACGCACAAACTGACTTCACCGCAGCGACGACCTGATCGGCGCTCGGCAGGGCAAGCTTTTCAAGATTGGCCGCATAGGGCATGGGGACATCGGCGCCGGTGACCTTGGCCGGCGGCGCGTCCAGGTAGTCGAAGGCCTGGATGGCGGCCTGCGCGCAGATCTCCGAGCCGACGGAGCATACGGGCCAGGCTTCCTCGACCGTGACGATGCGGTTGGTCTTGCGCACGGAGTTGAGGATCGTCTCCCAGTCAATCGGGCGCAGTGATCTAAGATCAATCACCTCGGCCTCGATGCCGTCGCCAGCCAGTGTTTCGGCAGCGGCGAGCGCATACTGCATCCCGCGTGCGAAAGAGACGATCGTGACGTCGCGGCCCTCGCGGGCGATGCGCGCCTTGCCGATCGGGACGAGCCAGTCGTCGACCTTCGGCACGGGGCCGCTCGTGCCGTAGAGAATTTCGTTCTCGAGCACGAGCACGGGGTTGGGGTCGCGGATCGCACTCTTGAGGAGGCCCTTGGCATCGGCGGGATTTGAAGGCGCCACGACTTTGAGGCCGGGCACATGGGCGTACCACGCCGAGTAGCACTGGGAGTGCTGGGCGGCGACGCGGGCGGCGGCGCCGTTGGGGCCCCGGAACACGATCGGGCAGCCCATCTGCCCGCCCGACATGTACAGCGTCTTGGCCGCGGAGTTGATGATCTGGTCGATCGCCTGCATGGCGAAGTTCCAGGTCATGAACTCCACGATCGGCTTGAGGCCGGCCATCGCGGCGCCGACGCCGATGCCCGCAAAGCCCTGCTCGGTGATCGGCGTGTCGATCACGCGACGGGCACCGAACTCATCGAGCAGGCCCTGGCTGACCTTGTAGGCGCCCTGGTACTGGGCCACCTCTTCGCCCATCAGAAAGACGTCCCGGTCGCGACGCATTTCCTCGGCCATGGCATCGCGAAGGGCCTCACGCATAGTCTGCGTGACCATCTCCGTGTCAGGCGCGATGCGCGTATCGGCGAGCAAAGGTGCCGGCGGCGGCTGCGGGGCCGCGGGGAAGGCGTTCATGGGCGCCGCAGGGGCGGGCTGCGGCGGCGCTGAGGGCGCCGGCGCGCGCAGTGCGGCAGCGCCATTTCCTTCCCCGTCGCCGACGACAACGGCGATCGGCGTGTTGACCTTCACGTTGTCGGTGCCTTCCGCGATCAGCAGCGCCGAAACCGTGCCTTCGTCGACGGCCTCGACCTCCATGGTGGCCTTGTCGGTCTCGATCTCGGCGATGACGTCGCCGGGTTTGATCCGGCTGCCGGTCTGCACAAGCCACTTGGCGAGCTTGCCCTCCTCCATGGTTGGGGAGAGCGCCGGCATGAGAATCTGGGTGGGCATGGTGGTCGGTTCGTCCCTGATGCTTTCCTCGGCGCAATCAGCCGAGTGACGCTGTTTGTTGTTCGATCGGCTTCGTCATGTCGGAGACGGTCTCTCCGGTATGTTTGGTTTGTGCGGGCTCGACCAGCACGACCCAGCACTCGTCGGTGGCAACCGGATTGTGCTCGACGCCCTTCGGCACGACATGAAAGTCGCCTTCGCGGAGGATCACGTCCTGCCGGTCGCGATAGCGGATCGTCAGCGCGCCTCGATGGACGAGGAAGAATTCATCCTCGTCGGCGTGCGCGTGCCAGACGAACTCGCCCTTGACCTTGGCTACTTTCACGTACTGGCCGTTGGCCGCCGCGACCACGCGCGGGGACCAGAACTCGGAGATCTCACCGAATGCCGCGTCGAGATTCGGCTGGCGCACGGTCTCAACCATCACTGGTCCTCACGCGGGGAGCAGCACGTCCGTGTACAGCTCGGAGGGGTCGGGCTCGGGATCGTTCTGGGCAAACTCGGCGGCAGCATTCACGATCGTGCGGATCTCGCCGTCGATCTTCTTGAGCTCATGCTCCTGAGCCATGCCGCTCTCGAGCAGGCGCCGACGCACGCGCTCGATCGGATCGCGCTCCTCGCGCACGCGCTCGACTTCCTCGCGCGTGCGGTACTTGGCGGGATCGGACATCGAATGGCCGCGGTAGCGGTAGGTCAGCATCTCCAGAATGCAGGGGCCCTCGCCGGCACGCGCGCGCTTGACGGCCCGCTCGCCGGCCGCCCGCACCGCCCGCACGTCCATGCCATCGACCTGCTCTCCGGGGATGTCGAAGGAGGAACCACGACGCGAGAAGTCCGTCGTTGCGGCCGCACGCTCAATGGCCGTGCCCATGGCATAGCGGTTGTTCTCGATGATGAAGATGACGGGGAGGTACCAGAGCTTCGCCATGTTGAAGCTTTCGTAGACCTGGCCCTGATTGGCGGCGCCGTCGCCGAAGTACGTAAGGCAGACGTTGTCGTTGCCGCGGTACTTGTTGGCAAAGGCGAGGCCGGCGCCGAGCGGCACGTTGGCGCCGACGATGCCGTGCCCGCCGTAGAAATTCTTCTCCTTGGAGAACATGTGCATGGAGCCGCCCTTGCCGCGGGAGTAGCCGCCCCGGCGGCCGGTCAGCTCGGCCATGACGCCCTTCGGGTCCATGCCGGTCGCCAGCATGTGGCCGTGGTCACGGTAGGTGGTGATGACCTGATCGCCGGGCTTGATTGCCATCTGCATCCCGACGACGACGGCCTCCTGCCCGATATAGAGATGGCAGAAGCCCCCGATGAAACCCATGCCGTAGAGCTGGCCCGCCTTCTCCTCGAAGCGGCGGATCAGCAGCATCTCGCGATAGGCGGTCAGCTCCTCCTCACGGGTGAACTGGACCGGCGTGCCGGCATCCGGGAACTGGCCGTTTCCTGTGAGGCTCGTGGCGGCCATGCAACCTCCCTGCTGATCATCCGTCTCGGCGCTCAAGGCGGCTCAAGCGCTGAGCAAGACTACTAGCCGACAGGGGCGAGGCTGACCAGTACGTTCACTATGCTCGGTCAACGGATTGGGATGCGGGAGAGCGCTCATTGTGCGCCGCCGCAAGAGGCCACTTTCCTTCACGGCTCGGTCAGCATACTCGACCGGGATGGTCGGCCGGGGTTATGAGGAGGCCCAGCGGGCGCTCTTCGGGTGCCGGCGCGCACAAGCCAAGTTTTCCCGCTGATGGCGGAGAGCCCGGTATCGCATGCAGAGCGGCGATCTTTCCACTTCGAGGCCGACAGGCCGGCGACCGGGGCGCGTCCTCCCCGCCGCCCTCGGCGCCTGGCGTGGACGGCGCCACGTCTCGCCCGGCTGGACGCTTGCGGTTGGGCTCATTGTGGCGCTGGTGGCGCTGCCCGTCGCGGCCATCGTCGTGCTGGCGCTCTCATCCGGTTTCGAGACGTGGCCCCATCTCCTGCGCACGGTCCTGCCGGATGCGCTGGCGACGACGCTGATCGTCATGGCCGGCGTTGCAGCAATCACGCTCATCGTCGGCGCGGGCACGGCGTGGATCATCACAATGTACCGCTTTCCGGGCCGCAGCGTGCTCGACCGGCTGCTGGTGATCCCCCTTGCCGTGCCGACCTATATCGTCGCCTACTGCTACGTCGATCTGCTGGATTTTGCCGGCCCCGTGCAATCAACATTGCGGACGCTGTTCGCCTGGCGGACCCCGCGCGACTACTGGTTTCCGGACATCCGCTCCACCCCCGGTGCCATCTTCCTGCTCGCAAGCGTGCTCTATCCGTACGTTTACCTGGCCGCCCGCGCGAGCTTCGTGCAGCAGTCCATTTGCGTGCTCGAAGTCGCGCGCACGCTTGGGCGGACGCCGTGGGGAGCTTTCGTCGGCGTGGCACTGCCGCTGGCGCGGCCGGCGCTGGCGGCGGGCGTCGCGCTCGTCCTGATGGAATGCCTCAATGACCTTGGCGCTGTGCAGCACCTCGGCGTGGAGACGCTCTCGGCGGCGCTCTATGCGACGTGGCTGCAGCGGTCGAGCCTTGGCGGGGCGGCGCAGATCGCGCTCGCGGCGCTGGCCGTCGTGCTCATCCTGTTTGCGATCGAGCGGCACGCGCGGGGCGCTCGCCAGTTCCATCACACGACTGGCCGCTATCGCGCGATCCCGTTCTCGGAGCTTTCGGGCTGGTGGGCGGCGGGGGCGGTGGTCGCGTGCCTTGCGCCGTTCGTCATCGGGTTCGTGTTGCCGTGCCTCGTGCTCCTTTACAACGCCTTCCACTTCACCGATGAGGCTGGCTGGGCGGCGCTTTGGCGGGCGGCGGGGAACAGCGTGCTGCTCGCCGTCCTCGCGGCGGCGGCGACGGTGGTGCTGGCGGTGATCCTTGTCTACGCGCGGCGCATCGCGGGCGGGCCCTTCATCCGTCTCGCCGTGCGTCTCGCAGGCGTCGGTTATGCGCTCCCGGGGACGGTGCTGGCACTCGGGCTGCTGATCCCGCTCGCCGCGTTCGACAACTGGCTCGATGCACTGTCGCGGGGCCTGTTCGGCTTGCCGCTGGGTTTGCTCATGACGGGTACGCTGTTCGCGCTGGTGCTGGCCTTCTCGATCCGCTTCCTTGCCGTCTCGCTCGGGGCCATCGAGGCTGGTATGGAGCGTGTCTCGCCGAACCTCGATGCCGCGGCCCGCACGCTCGGGGCGACGCCGCTCGCGACAATGGCGCGGGTGCATCTGCCGCTGTTGCTGCCGGCACTTGGGAGTGCGGGCCTGCTGGTGTTCGTCGATGCGATGAAGGAGCTGCCGGCGGCGCTGCTGTTGCGGCCCTTCAATTTTGAGACGCTGGCGACGCACATCTACAGTCTGGCGTCACTCGAGCTTTTTGAGAGCGCGGGTGCCGGCGCGCTGGCGATCGTGCTGGTCGGGCTGCTGCCCGTGCTGGCGCTGCACCAGGCCATTGCGTCGGGGCGATCGGGGCAGGGAAGTCCGCGGCGGGCCGCGCCGAACGCGTCGCCCGAAAGGCCGGCAGGCTCGTGAGGCGCCCGGAGGATGGCTGGAGCGCGGCGACCGCGCCAAGCGGGCTCACTCGCTACCCGCGGCCCTTTGCCCGGTTAGGGAGCAAACGCGATCAGAACCGGCGCAGCAGGCGCTCGATGTAGTCGAGTTCCAGCAGCGGGCGCCGCTGATCGCCAAGACGGCGGCGGAGCTCCTCGAGGATCTCCCGGGCGCGCTGGACATCGATCTCGTCCGGCACCTTGACGGAGGTCCCAAGATCGGGCCCCTCGGTGCGCTGCGGCCGGCCCATCGGGTCGAGCGGCACGTCGGCGGAGCGGCCGAACTGGCCGGGCATCTGACGCAGCATCTGCTGGGCCATTTGCTGGGCGCCCTGGCGAAGCTGCTCGAGGGCGCGCTGCTCGGCGCGGGCCGCCCCATCGAGATCCCCCTCGCGAAGTGCCTGCTCGGCTTCCTCCATGGAGCGCTGGGCACCGCCGAGCTGCGACGGGGGCTGTAGACCGAACTGCTGGAGACCCTGGCCGAGCTGGCCGAGGCGGTCGCGCAGCTCGCCCTGGCGGCGGCTCAGCTCACCATATCCCTGACCTTGCTGGCCCTGCTGGCCCCTCTGTTGGCCACGCTGCCCGCGTTGACCCTGCTGTCCTTGGCCCTGCTGACCGCGCTGACCACGCTGTCCCTGCTGCCCCTCCTGGCCATCCTGGCCCTCCTCGCCGGCCCGGCGCTGCTCATTGAACGTGTCGTCGAGAAGCTGCTGCTGGCGGCGGATGACGTCCCCGAACTGGTCCATCATCTGCATCATCTGCTGGTTCTGCTGGCCTTGCTCACGGGCCATGCGGCCGGACTGCAAGCGTTCCAGCAGGTCGCGGAGCTGGCTCAGCAACTGCTGGGCGCTTTCGCGCGAGCCCTGGCGTGCCATGTTCTCGATGTCGCGCATCATGCGCTCGAGATCGCGCTGGCTGAGCATGCGGTCCGGTGACATGCCGGGCGGCATCTGCTGCGGGGGCTGACCCTCGGCCTGCCGGGAGAGCTGTTCCAGGAACTGGTTGAGTGCCTGGCGCAGCTCGTTCATGAGGCGCTGGATCTCCTCGTCGCTGGCCCCCTCCTGGAGGGCCTTGGCGAGATCCTCCTGCGCCTGGCGCAGGCGCCGCTCGGCCTCGGAGAGGCCGCCGTCCTCGAGGCGCACGGCGACATGCCAGAGCTGATCGACGACGCTCTTGAGGCCCTCGCGGCTCTTGTCGCGCATCAGTCTCCAATAGGCGCCGCGCAGGCTGATGTATGCGCTGTAGTCCGGGAAGAAGCCCTCGGGCTCGGCAGCGATCGCGTCGAGGCCAATCAGCACCTGATCGCGATTGCGCGGGTCCTCGATGAGATGGCGGCGCTGCTCGATGACGGCGCGGGCGATCGGATTGTCGAAGCGGCGCTGGGGCAGGATGAACTCGACGGGCTTGCTCGTGCCGACCTGGCCGGCCTGATCCTTGGCCGAGAGCACCATGCGCACGCGCATGCCCGCCCAGGGATGGCCGGAGAGCTCATGGTAGCTCGTGCCCTCTGCCTGTTTGGCGTTGATGCGCGGAAGGCGCAGCGTCAGCACGGGCGGTTTCTCGAGGGGAGGGCGCGCACCCTGCTTCTTCGGGCGCGCCCAGCTCGTCGCCGGGTCGCCGGGCTTCGGACGCACGCGTGTGATGCGGGCTTCGGCGCTTGCAAAGCCGTAGTCGTCCTCAACCTTGTAGGTGAGCTTCAGTGACCCGCGCGGCATGCGCTCGGGGTCCTTGGTGAGGCTGATCTGCGGTGGGTGGTCCGGAATGATGTGGAACGCCCAGCGTGGCTCGCCGGCAATGCCGCGCGCCTGTACCGTCACCGCCCGCGTGAGCTCCATGCGGATCTCGGCGACCTCGGTCGTGATATTGAGGCCGGGCGGGAGCTGCGGCTTCTGCGGCGAAAGCACCTCGACCTTGCCGGCCTCGTCGGTGACCTCCAGCGTCATGCCCGAGGCACGCTCGCCGCTCGACCGCACGACGAGCGCACTTTTGACCGGCACCTCGAACATGGGCGCGGCTTCGCTGGCCGCTGCTGGCGGGCTCGCGCGCGAGCCATCGACGAGCATGATCGGCGGGCGCCCTGTATAGGCGGGAGGTGTCACCCAGGCATCAAGCCGGGCCGTGCTGACGGCGGTTGCGGGCGTGCCGAACCGGAAGGCCTGGGACAGGCGGTCCACGAACCCATCGCCCACCGCGGCGGCGAGTACCCCGACGCCGATCAGCAGCACCACGCGCAGCGCCCAGGGATCGAACCGGTCGGCACGCGGCGACGGCGCGCCGACGCGCAGCTTGGCGAGCGTGGCGGCGAGGCGCGCGCGGTGGGCCTGCCAGAGCGCCAGGGTCTGCGCACCCGCTGCGGGGGCAGAGAGCGTGTCTTCGTAGGAAGTGGCCGGCCGGTGGGGGACCGCCGAGCGGTGCTCGAGCCGCCGCAGGGCTTCCTCGCGGCTTGGGAAGGGCGTGCGCGCCATCCAGATGGCGGCCGCGAGGGCGGCGAGGCCAAAGGCACCGAGCAGGGCAAAATGGAGGGTCTCGGGCAGGCGCGGCCAGATGCCGGCGAGGGAGACGAGCACGAACAGCGCGGCAACAGCCAGGAGCGCCCAGGTGCGCGGCCAAAGCCGCTCGAAGAGCTGGGCCCAGCGGCTCAGCCGAACCTTGCGCTCGAACGCCGCGGCGGTGTTCGACCGCGGCGGGGTCGTCAGATCAGCCATAGGCGCACCTTACCGTGAAACGGCGAATGTGGAACTCCCTGAAGTCCACGACACCCGCGTTCAGCGCTCGCGCACAAAATGGGGCGTGCGTACAAAACCGTTCACTCCTGAGCCGCATCTTGCGCACCGGCCCTTGAGACCTACCACGCTTCACCATTCCGGCGCTGCAAAACCACCCAGCATCCCGATCAATTTACGTTCAGCCCAGGCTGAACAGCCAGTGCGGCCGCATCGTGGCCGGCTATCGGTCGGCCTTGAGCCATGCCGGGAGGCGGTCGAGCCTGATGAGATCCTCGTAGGTCGGCCGGGGCCTGACGACCGCCCACTCCGCGCCGCGGACCATAACCTCGGGCACCAGCAGGCGTGAATTGTAGGTCGAGGACATAACAGCACCGTAGGCTCCAGCGGTCATGAGGGCGAGGAGATCGCCCGGCTGCGCCGCCGGCAGGCACCGACCGGTGGCGAACGTGTCGCCGCTCTCGCAGATCGGCCCGACCACGTCGTACAACCGCTTCGGCGTGCCCGCAGCCGGCTCCTGCAGCGGCCAGATATCGTGAAACGCCTCGTACATGGCCGGCCGGATGAGGTCGTTCATGCCGGCATCGACGACGAGGATGGTCTTGCCGGCGCGCGGATTGAGCGTGAGTGCGCGGGTCACCAGGATGCCGGCGTTGCCGACGATCAGGCGGCCGGGTTCAAAGGCCAGCTCCACATCCAGGCCAGCGAACGTCTCGGCGACCATGCTCGCATAGTCCTCGATGAAACCGGGGCCGTGGTCGACGGCTTCCTCCATCTCGTAAGGAATGCCGAGGCCCCCGCCGAGATCGATGCGCGCGACGCGGTGACCCTGGGCGGCGAGGCGATCGGCCAGCTCGCGCAGGCGCCCGAAGGCCACGCGTAGCTCGTCGAGCACCCGAATCTGGCTGCCGATGTGGACCGCAAGGCCCATGATGCGGACGCCGGGCAGGTTTGCGGCGACCGTGTAGAGCCGCTCGGCCTCGCTCAGGCTGATTCCAAACTTGTTGGCTTCCGCGCCTGTGGTGATCTTCGCGTGGCCGCCCGCCCCAATGTCCGGGTTGATGCGAAAGACGGCGTTCTGGCGCTTGCCTCGGGCGAGGGCGATGCGGGAGAGCGCGTGCAGCTCGCCTTCGGTCTCGATGTTGACTTGGTAGATGCCGACGTCGACCGCGAAGGCGAGCTCGCTCTCGCTCTTGCCGACCCCGGAGAAGACGATCGCGCCTGCCGGAATGCCGGCGGCCAAGGCCTTGCGGATCTCGCCTTCGGAGACGGTATCGGCGCCGGCGCCGAGCCGGGCGAGCGTGCTCAGGACCGCGAGGTTGCTGTTGGCCTTCATGGCGAAGAAGACGCGCGCCTTCGGCACGCCGACGGCACGCGCGAAGAGCGTGTAGTGGCGCTCCAGCGTGGCCGATGAATAGCAGTAGAACGGCGTGCCGACGGCGTCGGCAAGGGCGATGACATCGACATCCTCCGCGTGGAGCCGGCCGTCGCGGTATGTGAAATGGTGCATGGGTGAGGACTCGGGTCCAGGCTTGGCGGCGCGGCTGAGGCCAAATGTGCAGCCCTCGCGCATCGGCGGCGCCATACGGTCTCAATTACAGCGGGAACGCGCGCGAAGCTAGCCGATCAGGGCTAGCGGAGCAGCCCATCGAGGAAGAAATCGCGGTGCGGCGGCTTCTGGACGGGCTCGCCGACCTTGGCCGGCGCCGTCAGGGTGCTTGCCCCGGACTTGCTCTTGGCGCTTGGGCCATCCAGCGCACCGCGCACGCCACAGCCGGCCAGCGAAACCGCCAGCAAGCCCAGCACAATGCCGACCCCTGCAACCCGTCCGATCATGGCCACCCGTTTGCCCGAACCCGGCTCGGCGCCGGGCCATGTGCGCAGGAGGCTGCGCATATGGCCCTATCTAGGCGCGCCCGGGCGTCTTTTCCAAACGCTTTATCCAGCGTCGCGCCATTTTGCGGACGTTCTGTGGCGCCGTTCCACCATAGCTCGTGCGGCTCCGGACCGAGGCTTCCACGGAAAGGACGCTGAACACGTCCTTGGTGATGCGCGGCTCAATGGCCTGCATCTCGGCGAGCGAGAGGTCCTCGAGGGCCGCGCCCTTGCTTTCGGCCTTCTTGACGATGGCGCCGGTGATGTGGTGCGCCTCGCGGAAGGGCAGGCCGAGGGTCCGCACGAGCCAGTCCGCGAGGTCGGTCGCCGTCGTGTATCCGCGGCCAGCCGCGGCGCGCATGGCCTCGGGCACCGGCTCGAGGTCGTCGATCATGCCGCGCATGGCTGCCGCCGCGACCGCAAAGGCGCGCAGCGCGTCGAAAGTGACTTCCTTGTCCTCCTGCATGTCCTTTGAATAGGTCAGCGGTAGGCCCTTCATGACGATGAGGAGGCTCTGGAAGGCACCAGCAATGCGGCCGACCTTGGCCCGGCAGAGCTCGGCGGCATCCGGGTTGCGCTTCTGCGGCATGATCGACGAGCCGGTGGTCCACCGGTCGGAAAGCCGGATGAAGCCGAACTGCGGCGTCATCCAGATCACAATCTCCTCGGCGAGTCGCGACAGATGCATGGCCGAGATGGCGGCCGCAGCCAGCGTTTCGAGCGCGAAGTCGCGGTCGGAGACGCCATCGAGCGAGTTTGCCGTCGGCCGGTCGAAGCCGAGGGCGTGGGCTGTGTACTCCCGGTCGATCGGGAAGGAGGTGCCGGCGAGCGCCGCCGAGCCGAGCGGGCTCTCGTTGAGGCGCTTCCTGGCATCGGCGAAGCGGCCGCGATCGCGCGCGAGCATTTCGACATAGGCGAGAAGGTGGTGGCCGAACGTGACCGGCTGGGCCGGCTGGAGGTGGGTGAAGCCCGGCATGACGACATCGGCGTAAGCCTCGGCCTTCATGGCCAGCACCTGCTGGAGGCCAGCGAGGACACCGTCGAACGAATCGAGGCTGTCGCGCACGTACAACCGGAAGTCGAGCGCAACCTGGTCATTCCGGGAGCGGGCGGTGTGAAGCCGGCCCGCCGCCGGTCCGATCAGCTCGGCAAGCCGGCTCTCGACGTTCATGTGGATATCCTCGAGGGCCTGCGAGAAGGCGAACTCGCCGCACTCGATCTCGGCCCGAACCTGCTCGAGCCCCTTGAGAATCTCCCGCGCATCGGCCTTCGTGATGATGCCCTGTCGGGCGAGCATCTCGGCATGTGCCTTCGAGCCTGAAATATCCTGCGGGGCCATGGCCTTGTCGAAGCCGATGGAGGCATTTATCTCGACCATCAGCTCGGCAGGTGACATTGCGAAGCGGCCACCCCACATCTTGTTGGCATCGGAACGGGTCACGGCGGGGCCTCTTCGTTCACGGTCTTGAGCTTCGGGGAGCCGGATTAACCATCATGAGCAGCAACGAGAGCAGCAGCCAAGCCGGACGGGGCGCCAAGCAAACGCTGCCCCTGGCGGTCTATGTCGCTGTCGCCGTCCTCTTCGCCCTGATCGGGTTCGGCGCGGTATACGTGACCCTGGGTGACCCTGACAATCGCAAAGGCTTGGGCCTGGTTTCTGCGCCGGCGCCCGCACCCGAGGTGAAGCCGGCAGGGTCGCTGCCCGCGGGGCCGGGTCGCAATGTACTCAACGTTGGCCAGATGGCCGCCTTCGTGTTCAAGAGTGCGCCTGAGGCACTGCCGCCCGCTGTGTTCGTCGATGCCGACGGCCGCGAGCGCACGCTCGACGACTGGAAGGGCAAGGTTGTGCTGCTCAACCTCTGGGCCACGTGGTGCGCGCCCTGCCGCAAGGAGATGCCGGGGCTCGACCGCTTGCAGGCTCAACTCGGCTCGGAGAAGTTCGAGGTCGTCGCGGTCAGCGTCGACCGGACCGGCGTCGAGGGGGCGAAAAAGTTCCTCGATCAGATCAACGTGCGCCATCTCGCCGTGCTCGCCGACCCGACCGCACGCATGGCGACGACCTTCAAGGCCATTGGCCTGCCGGCGACGCTCCTCATTGATGCGCAAGGCCGGGAGATCGGCCGGCTGGTCGGCCCTGCCGAGTGGGATACGCCCGAGGCCAAGCGGCTGATCCGCGCCGCGCTGGAATGACTAGATTGAACAGGCCCTTAAGGATAGGGCGAGGGGCGGTCCTGTGGAGGCAATGGCGTGCAACCGCCCCTCACCTCCCCTCCGTGGCAGGGCTGGAGAGGGGGACCGGCGCTTGCAAGCGGTCCCGCTGATCTAAACGATCCCATTCACCAAATCCGTCTCTCCCCGCGCGAGCCGGTCCGCGTTCTCAATAAGCAGGTCGATGACGCGATCCTCATAGCGCACGGTCTCGCCGGCCGAATGGGGCGTGACGATCACATGCGGCATGGCCCACAGCGGCGATGTCGCGGGCAGCGGTTCCTCGACGGTGACGTCGAGAGCGGCGCCGCGGATGCGCTTCGCCGTCAGGGCGGCGATCAGCGCGGGCTCGTCCACGACCTTGCCGCGCGCGACGTTCACCAGGAACGACGTCGGCTTCATGGCCGCGAGCTGCGGCCCCGAAATGAGGTTCGTCGTCTCCGGCGTCAGCGGACACGCGAGCACGAGGAAGTCCGCCTCGGGCAGCTTGGACATGAGTGCGCTGTCCGCGACGACCTCGTCGGCTGCACCGCCCCCAGCCGCCGGATGGCGCCGCGTCGCGATGACGCGCATCCCGAAGGCCTTGCACAGTGCCGCGAGGCGCTGGCCGATGCGGCCGGCGCCGACGATCACTACGGTCTTGCCCTCGATCTCGTCCTCGCGGACCGAGCGATCGCCCTGCATGCCCCGCCAAGATTTCGCGGCCTGCGCATCACGCAGGAAATGGAGCTGGCGCGAGAGCGAGAGCATCAAGGAGATGGCGTGCTCGGCAACCGCGTTGGCATTGACCCCGTGTCCGCTCGCAAGGCGGATGCCGTGCGCCTTGAGGACGGCGCGGTCGTACTGATCGGTGCCGGCGCTGATTGACTGGATGAGCTTGAGACGCGGGTTCTTTGCTGCGAGCTCGTTCTTCCACATCATGGAGACCGCGAGCACGTCGGCGTTCGGCAGTTTCGCGGCCAACTCGTCGTAGCTGCGCGCGATGTCGAAGCTCATGCCCGTGTTGCGCGCGGTGAATGGCTCGGCGAACTCGTAGGCGACATGGGCGAAGAGGACGTGCGTGTCTTTGCGGGCTGGGAAGGCGGGCATGCAGTCTTTCTCGTTGGGTCAAAAGGAACGGGCGCGCCGCGGCGCGCGCCCGTTTGCGCGTGAAGCTAGATCGGATCCCAGCTGAACACGTCGCCCGAGCGGTCGAGCGGCGTCAGCGAGGAGCGGATGGCCGGCAGCGCGTGCTCGGCAATGGTCTGCGGCGTCCAGCCTTCTGCACGATGCACGCTGCGGATTGGTCGGGTCTGGTTGAAGAGATAGATCTCGTGCATGCGCGAGGCGAGGATCTGGCCCGAGACTTCCTTGGCAAGATCCGAGAGCAGGAAGATCGCAAGCGGGGCGATCTTGTCCGGCGTCATCTTCTTGATCCGCTCGACGCGCGCCTCCTGCTCCGGCGTCTCGGTCGGGATGGTGCCGATCATGCGGCTCCAGGCAAAGGGCGAGATGCAGTTCGAGCGTACGTTGTAGCGCTGCATGTCGAGGGCAATGCTGCGCGAAAGACCGACGATGCCCATCTTGGCAGCGGCGTAGTTCGCCTGGCCGAAGTTGCCGATGAGGCCCGAGGTCGATGTGAAGTGCACGAACGCGCCCGACTCCTGCTCCTTGAAGTGGTTCGCGGCGGCGCGGCTGACATAGAAGGCGCCGTAGAGGTGCACCTTGATGACCTGATCGAAGTCGACGATCGACATGCGGTGGAAGATGCGATCGCGCAGGATGCCCGCGTTGTTGATCACGCCGTCGATGCGCTTGAAGTTGTCGAGCGCACATTGAACGATCTTTTCGGCACTTTTCGGCTCGGCGACGCTCTCGAAGTTGGCGACGGCCTGACCGCCGGCCTTGCGGATCTCCTCGACGACCTCCTCGGCGGGCTGCTGGCTCGCCGCGCCCTCGCCGTCGACCGAGGCGCCGAGATCATTGACGACGACCTTCGCGCCCTCCCTGGCGGCGAGCATGGCCATGCCTCGGCCGATGCCGCGGCCTGCGCCGGTCACTACTACGACTTTGCCTTCCAAGCAGCCTGCCATCGTGGGTGCCCTTCCTCTTGGCATGTTTGTGGATTTTGGTGCCGGCAAGCTGGCATGGCGGGGGGCGGGCGTCAAACGCGGAGGCATCCCATCGGTAGGCGGGAAGGTCCGCCCTCACGCTTCGTGCGTCCCGATCCTCATCGTGGGGCGATCAGGCCTGATCCGGACGCTCGCTGGTGCAGGTCTGCGGAGGCGGGCTCTCAGGCCGCATCGCTCTGCGCGACGACCTCCACGACTTTTGCCCATACCTCGCTCGGGAGCGGAATGGCGATGCCAAACGTCGCCGTCAGTGTATCGGCGAACTGGTCGACGCTGGTGATCCGCTGCTCTTCCACCATGCCGGGCGTGATGCGGCGCAGCCGGTCATTCTGCAGCGCCACATAACCCTCCGGCGTATGGCGGAAGAGCGCGAGCGATCGGGTGAAGGGTGAGGCCGGCGCCTCGCTCAGCCAGTGATGCATGGCGAGCATGGCCGCCTCGTCGCGCCGGTTCGTCTGGAAATCGAAGCTGCGCGCCAGCCCGAGCTGGTGATTCCTGAAACGTAGCCAGCCGTCATCGCTCCTCGTGATGGAGAAGTCGAATCCGCGTTGTCGGATCGGCCCCACCTTCATCGGAACCGGCCCGATGAGGGCATCGGCCACGCCGACCTCCGCGAGGTAGGGCTGTTCGAGGTCGACCCTCAACGTGAGGTGATTGCCGATGACGATATCGCCGAGAGTCTCCCGGTTGACGGCGCCGCACAGGCGCGCGACGCGGAAGCCGAGCGCGGCGAGCGCTGCCCCGAGCAAGCCGTTCATCTCGTAGCACCAGCCGCCGCGTTGTCTCGCGACCATCTTGGCGAAGGCGTCCTGTGGATCGATCGATGAGGGCCAGCCCATGAAGGCATCCAGGGCCTCCCATGTGAAGCTCAGGAGATGGGCGCGATGGATTGCAGCCAGCGCCTCGAAGTCGGCTCTCGCTGGCCGCGGCAGGCCGATGCGCACAAGGTACGCGCCGAGTTGTGCGTCGGTCAGGGGCGCGACCGCTTCGGTCGTTTGGGAATGGGGCATTTCTGGTTTCCTTTCATGCAGCCGCGCCGGCCTTGGCTCGAGTTCGGGAACAGGTCCTTCGCGGGAGAGATCAATCGTGCTTGCTCGACTTTCTCGCCGCCTCGACGAGGGCGCGGATGACCCAGAGCTTCAGTCGCCGCACGTCCGCATCCTCGAGCTGCAGCACGTCCTTGACGACGATGAAAGCCTCAGGACCCAAAACCAGGCCAAGCGCGCGCGTCAGCTCGCGCAAGGCCGCGGGCCTGAACTCGCCGCGTGCGGGCTCGAGCGCGGCCTCAATCAAGGGCGTGCGCCGGTTCTGCCGCTTGGGCAGCTTGCCGTCGTCATCTCTGTGCCCGCCTTGCTGTATGGTGTGCGCGAGCATGGAGCGCAGAAGTGGCTCGTTCGCGGCAATCATATCGTCGAGCGCGGCGTCCGCCCGCAGCAGACGCTCGACGGGATCGCGCGTGCGCACGCCCTCGAACACTTCGCCAGGTCCAGGCACGGCAACATCGACTGCGGCTTCGACGAGCAGGGCATCGATGCTTGGAAAGTAGCGATAGGCCGTCGCGCGCGAGACGAGGGCGGCCTCGGCGACCTCCTCGAGCGACGGGTTTCGGCCTTCCTTCAGAAGCCGCGCTGCCGCCTGGAGGAGATCCTTGCGCGTGCGCGTCTTCTGGTTCGAGCGCCGGTCCTTTTCGGTGCCTGTCACGTCAGTCCTGTGGCAGTTGCCGCATGATGGCAGCGTGGTCGATCCAGACGTTCTCGCGCTTGATGGCGCCGTCGTCTGCGAACTCCATGACATGCAGCAGCCGGAACTCGAGGGGGCGATTGCGTCCCTCGAGCCCGAAAGGCCGCCCGGGCGCCCTGCCGCTCCACACGGATTCGTCGACCATGAAGTTCTGGCCATAGAGGCGCTTCACGCACCGAACCTTACTCTCGGACAGATCGAGGAAGAGCGTCTCGTAGAACTTGCGCGCCCCCTCGCGGTCATGCGCCGGGCCGAACGGCCAGCCGACAATGTCGTGCTCGACGTCCTCGGAGAGCGTTGCGAGCACGCCTTCGATGTCATCGCGCCCTTCGAAGGCGAAGTGCTCGTCCATCATCCGGTCCATCTCCTGTGGGCTCAGCGCCATCGCACATCCTCCTGTTGTTTCGTTGGACGATATGCTTTTAAAGAGACAATTGTCTCATGTCAATATCCGCATCTAACTTGGCTGGTGCGCCACCGCGCGCACGGTCAACATCTTCACGAGGTCATCGACGACAAAGCGGCTCTCGACGAGTTCCAGCCCGGCCTCGGGAACGTGCGCCTCGGTGCGACGGTCGAAGCTCGCGCCATAGGCCCAGGTAACCCAAGGCTGCCAGGCGTACGAAATGGCCCTGCGGAGCCGGCCTCGGGGGCGGACATACTCGAGCAGCCGGATCAGGCCGCCGGGCTTGACGACGCGGCCGAGTTCGCGGAGTGCCGGCACCTGCTGGTGGTTCGGGAGCACGCAGAACAGGAAGCTCGAAACGGCTGCATCGAATGAGCCGCTTGGAAAGCTGAGCGCGGTGACATCCATCTGGTAGAGGCGACCGCCCTCGGCGAGGGCAGGGCAACGCGTGCGCGCGATCGCGAGCATGGCCGGGCTCAGGTCGATGCCCGAAACGACGGCGCCCGGCGGATAGAACGCGCAGTTTCGGCCCGTGCCAATGCCCGCATCGAGCAGGTGCCCGGACATGCCTTCGAAGAGCATGGGGCGCAGCGGACGGTACCGCCGTCGCTCGAACGGAAGATCCAAGAGGTCGTAGAGTGGCGCGATCCGCTGGTAACGCTCGGCGTTGGTCGTCATTTTCTTGGCCCTGATATGTCCAGACATATGGCCGGGGCGGCCGAGATCGGCTAGAGGTGCCACGAAACGCGCTTGGGAGGAAATGCAGCCGATGACCCGATCTTTTGCCGACCGCCTGCTACGCCCGAAGCGGGTTGCCATCGTCGGGGCGTCCGGCGACCTGAAGAAGAACAACTCGCGGCCGCAGCGCTATTTGCGCAAGCACGGTTTTACCGGCACGATCTACCCGATCAATCCCGGCTACCGGGAGCTTTTTGGCGAGCCCTGCTACCCCTCGCTCGCCGACTGCCCTGAGCCGCCCGATCACGCCTATGTCATGGTACCGACCCACGCGGTCCTCGACGTGATCCGCGATTGCGGCAGGGCGGGCGTGGCGGCCGCGACGATCTTCGCCGGCGGCTTCGCGGAGGGCGGCGAGGCCGGCAAAGCGCGCCAGGCAGCGCTGATCGCCGCTGCGCGCGAGGGCGGCGTGCGGCTCATCGGCCCGAACAGCCTCGGCGTGATCAACACGCACTGGCCGCTGACACTCTCGGCCAATGCCGTGCTGGAGCGCGAGCGCCTGCCTAAAGGCCGCACCGGTCTCGTCTCGCAATCCGGGTCGATGATTGGCGCGCTCGTCAGCCGCGGTGAGGCGCGCGGGATCGGCTTCTCGACGCTCGTCTCGATCGGCAATGAATGCGATCTCACCGTCGGCGAGATCGCCTCCATGCTCGTCGATGACCCCGATACCGACGTGATCCTGCTCTTCCTCGAGACCATGCGCGATCCCATGGGCGTGGCCGCCATGGCTGCCAGGGCACACGAGGCAGGCAAGCCCGTCATGGCCTATGTGCTCGGGCGCTCCGATCTCGGTCAGTCGCTCGCGCAGTCGCATACTGGCGCCATGGTCGGTGAGACGCGCGCGCTCGATGCCTTCCTCGCAGACTGCGGCATTATGCGCCTCGACCATTTCGAGAGCCTCATCGAGGCACCCCTGCTCGTGAAGGGACGCACGCCGCCGAAGGGCAAGCGCGTTGCCGTGACGACCACGACGGGCGGCGCGGCGGCGCTGGTGGTGGATCATCTGGGTGCGCGCGGCATTGAGGTCGTACCGGCTGCAGAGGAACTGAGCGCGGGCCTCTCAGCGTTCAAGATCGACGTCGCGCCGGGCGCGCCGATCGCCGATCTCACCATGGCCGGCACCAGGCCCGAGGTCGTCGACACCGTCATGTCGAGCTTCATGGCCGATCCGCGCGTCGACGCGGTGGTGGTCGGCGTCGGTTCATCGGCGGAGTATTTTCCCGAGCTCGCTGTCGCGCCACTCGCCAAATGGGCAACCTCAGAAAAGCCGATCGTCACATTCCTGCTGCCCAATGCAACACGCTCCCTGGAGCTACTGGCCGACGCAGGCATCGCAGGCTTCCGGACGCCGGAGTCGTGCGCCGATGCGCTCGGCGCCTATCTCGACTGGACCCCGCCGCGCGCGAAGGCGACGAGGCCGTTGCCGCCAGCCGCGCGCACCGAGCTCGATCGCGCGCAGGGGGCTGCAGTGCTGAACGAGCGACGCGCACTCGCGCTGTTCGCCGCGCTCGGCGTGCCGGTACCGGCGATCGCGCAGGTGAGCGAAGCCGCCGGCGTCGATGCGTTGAAGCTCGCTTATCCGGTAGTCGCCAAGATTCTCTCGGCTGACATTGCGCACAAGAGCGAGGTGGGTGGTGTAACGGTCGGCCTTGCCGATGCTGGCGCGCTGAAGACGGCGGTCACCACGCTCCTGACAGAGGTACCGAAGAAGGCAGCCGGCGCGCGCATCGAGGGCGTGGTCGTACAGCAGATGGTCAAAGGCCTCGGCGAAGCGATCGTCGGCTTTCGGCGCGATCCGCGCGTCGGCCCGCTCATTGCGGTCGGCGTCGGCGGGATCCTCGCCGAAGTCTATGGCGATGTTGCCATACGCCCGGCGCCGGTCGATCTTGCTGTGGCTCAGGCCATGATCGCCGAGGTCAAGGGCTTCGCGCCCCTGCGGGGCTTCCGCGGCCTGCCGGAGGGTGACCTTGACGCTCTGGCCGCCGTCGTCGCCGCCGTTTCGACTCTGGCACTGGCCGAGGCGCCGCGTATCGCCGAGGCCGAGATCAACCCCGTCATCGTGCGCGCGAAGGGGCAGGGTGCCGTGGCAGTTGACGGGCTGGTCGTCTTCGCCAAGGATTGAGCGCGCAGAAGCAGAGGAGGTAGAGATGGCCGAGCGCGGCGTGCACGACATGGGGGGCGAGCCCGGCGGGCCCATCGACACGCACGAGCATGTGCCGACGCTGTCGGAGCGCCGCGTCGATGCCCTCATGCAACTCATGCGTTCAAATCCACGCAGCTACTGGGTCGTCGACGAAATGCGCCGCACGATCGAGAGCCTGACGCCCGAGCACTACAACGCCTCCGGCTATTACGAGAAATGGGCCTACGCGATGCGCGGCCTGCTGATCGAGAAGGGCGTTGTGACCGAGGCGGAGATGGACCGCAAGCTTGCTGAGGTGAAGGCGCGCATCGCGGTGCAGTCGGAGAAATGCTGATGGCTGCGTTCGAGGTCGGCCAAGCGGTCAAGGTGCGTGCGGAGCATCCGCAACAGCCGCAGCCCATTCACATCCGCACGCCCTGGTATCTGCGCGGCAAGCACGGCGTGATCGAGCGCCGCATCGGCGCGTTCCACAACCCCGAGCATCTTGCCGTCGGCCGGTACGATACGCCGGAAATAACGCTCTATTGGGTGAGGTTTACGATGGATGAGCTTTGGGCCGGCGAGGGAAGCTACAGTCCGAATGACAATCTCGTGGTCGAGATCTACGAGCACTGGCTCGAGACTGAGGATGGCGACAGCGCGCGGAGGGCGGCATGACCCATGATCACGACCATGACCATGATCACGGTCATGAACATCACGAAGGACACGACGATCGGCACGCGCACGGCCCCTTCCAGCCCGACATCAAGGAACCGACCGAGGAATGGGAGTTCCTTGAGATCGCCATGCGCGAGCTGCTGATCGAGAAGGGTATCATCACGGCACGCGAAGTGGAGGACATGATCGAGGAATGGGACGGCAAGGTTCCGGAGAACGGGGCCCGTGTCGTCGCGCGCGCTTGGACCGACCCGGCCTTCAAGGCGCGCCTCTTGGCGGACGGCAATGCGGGCGTCCAGGAAATGGGCTTGGACCTCCCGGGGCTTAAGCTTGTCGTGCTCGAGAATACGCCCAAAGTGCACCACATGGTCGTGTGCACGCTCTGCTCCTGCTATCCGCGCACGATCCTCGGCCTGCCGCCGCTGTGGTACAAGTCCCGTGCCTACCGGACGCGCACGGTGCGTGAGCCGCGCGCGGTGCTCGCGGAGTTCGGCACGGAACTCCCCGACAGCGTCGAGGTGCGGGTTGTCGATTCGACGGCGGACTGCCGTTATCTCGTGATGCCCATGCGGCCCGCCGGCACGGACGGCTGGAGCGCGGAGGAACTCGCCCGTCTCGTGACCCGCGACAGCATGATCGGCACGGCCCAAGCGCTCAACCCGGACGGGGTGCGGGGGTAACGCCGCTCCCCGCAGCGCAGATTGACGGGCAGAGGGGCGCGGCTATAGTGCCGCGCCGTTGCCTCAGTGGCGGAACCGGTAGACGCGGCAGACTCAAAATCTGTTGCCCGCAAGGGCGTGGGGGTTCGAGTCCCTCCTGAGGCACCACGGCAAGTCCTATCTTCGACAGCCGGAATAAGGACGTCGTTCGCGATCGTGACCGCCAGAGAGCCGCATCGCGGGCGGCATGTTGCAGGCTCCCCGCGGCGGGCCTCCGCATTGGGGCCGTGCGCGATCCGAAAGCTCGGTGCACAGGACCGGCATCGGGATCTTGCCGGAGGCGCCGGGCGGCAACTCATCGCGGTTGATGAGCTCCATCGGCATCTCGAAGTCGGTGAGGGGGGCACGGCAGCGCGCCACCTGCTTTCCCGAGATCGAGCGTGGCCCGCTCGCTGAGCGCGACGGCGCCGATCGGCTGCTCAACCCGCCGCGCCGTTGCCGACGCCCGACATGGCGGACTGCGGTCCTACGTGTTGAGATAGTGAAGCTTTGCGCCCGGGTGAGCCCAGGGCATGCTGACGAGACGCCCGGTCATCGAAAGCGTGACGTAGGCGGTTTTGAGGTCCTTGCCGCCGAAGCAGATGTTCGTGACGTAGGCATCGCCAGCGATCGGGATGTGGCGGACATGGGCGCCATCCGGAGAGAGGATCGTGATGCCGGGATTGAAGAGCGTCGCGACGCAGACATTGCCGGCCGCGTCGACAGCCATGGAGTCGAACAGATTGAAGCCCCCGACGCCCGCTACAAGTCGACCGCCATTCGGCGACGGCCAAGGGGCCCGTGCGACCTCGCCGGGCGCGGTGATGTCGTAGGCCCACACGCGGCCCGTCCAGGTTTCAGCAACATAGAGCGTGCGGCCGTCCGGCGAGAGCGCGCAGCCGTTCGGTGTCATCAGCGGGAAGGCCACCTCCTTGATGAGGCTGCCGTCGGCCTTTGCATAATAAACGCAGCCGCGGTCCTGCTCGCGCTCGCGCACCTTGCCGAGATCCGTGAAGTAGAAGCCGCCGTGCGCGTCGAAGACGAGGTCGTTCGGGCCATTGAGCTTGTGATTGGGTCCGTGGGTGTAGAGGACGTCGACGCGGCCCGTCGCGAGATCGACGCGCTCGATGCGCCCGCCCTTGTAGTCCTCGGCCTGCATGTGCGGCCGGAGCGTGCCGTCGCGGCGGACCCACGCGAAGCCGCCGTTGTTGCAGATGTAGCAGGCCCCGTCCGGCCCCATGGCGGCGCCATTGGGGCCGCCGCCGGTCTTGGCGACGACTTCCGTGCGCCCGTCCGGAAGTACGCGGGTCAGTGTGCCGCGCTCGATCTCGACGAGCAGCACAGAGCCGTCCGGCATGGCAATGGGGCCTTCCGGAAAGCGGAGGCCGGAGGCGATCTCGGTGATCTCGGTCATGGGGCACCATCGGAATAGAGGCGGGTGCTCAGGCTGGCACGCACGTGGAGGCGATGCAAGCTGGAGGCGAGAGACTGGCGTCGCCGGGTCGCGCGATCGGGAGGCGAAATCTGATAGACTTCTTTCGGCGCCTTTGTCCGGCGCTGAGGAGCTTGCCGATGCCCGAGCCAATTGACGCAATGCCAGTTACGGACGCCGCCGGCGGCGAGATCGCGCGCCTGCGGGCGGCCTATCTCGATCTCATGCGCGACAGTCTCATCGGGCGGCTGAACCGCGATCCGCCGCTGCCGTCGTCGAAGGTCGATGCCTACTACGAGGAGTATCGGGAGCAAGGCTGGGATTGGCCGTCGGCGGCGCCATCGATGATCGGCCTCAAGCGCATGGAGAACGTGCGCCGTGAATGCGAGCGGGTGATCGCGGCCGGCGTTCCGGGTGACTTCATGGAAACCGGCGTGTGGCGTGGCGGTGCGGTCATGATGATGCGCGCGGTGCTCAAGGCCTATGGCATCACCGACCGGCGCGTGATCGCAGCAGACAGCTTCGCCGGCCTGCCGCCTCCGACCGAGGGGCTGGCCCCGGACGCTGGCGCCGAGTTCCACACTTGGACGGATTTTGCGGTGCCGCTCGATGAGGTGAAGGCGAACTTCGCGCGCTATGGCCTGCTCGATGGGCAGGTCTTGTTCCTCGAGGGGCTGTTCAAGAACACGCTGCCGGCGGCGCCCGTCACGCAACTCGCGGTTCTGCGCCTCGATGGCGACATGTACGAGAGCACGCGCGACGGGATCGTGAACCTTTATCCGAAGCTCACGCGCGGCGGGTCGCTGATCGCCGATGATTACTTCCTTTTTGAAGCCCATCGCACGGCGATCGACGAGTACCGCGCCCGGCACGGCATCATGGATCCGATCGTGCGGATTGACGAATTCGGTGCCTACTGGGTGAAGAGCTGAAGCTCAGAACCCCGTCCATAGCGTGTAGTTGCCGATCGCGGCGTGGCCATTGAAGGTCAGCGCGCGGGTCGGCGCGAACTCGGTGAGCTGGATCTGGAGGATCTGCACGCCATAGCCATTGAGTGCTGCACCGACGACGCTGTTGAGCTTGGCATTGAAGCCCGCGCGATCCGTCTGAACCTCTTCGAGTGTGTGCTTGGTGACCTCCGTCAGTATGGCACCTTGCGCCCGCTCGATGACGTCTGAGGCGAGATCCGCGATGTGCGCGAGCGCCGCGACGATGTCATCGACGTAGTACGTCACCATGGCACCGACGATGACCGTCTTGTGGTCCTTGGTCATGACGACCTTGGACTGGATCTTCTGCGTCTGGCGCACGGTCATCATGAGTTTGTACGTGGTGACGACGGGCCAGTACCAGTGCAGGCCCGGCTCCCACTTCTTCACGCGGTGTCCGTGCACGAACGCGACGCCGGCGTGCGTCGCCGGCACGATGACCAGCCACGGCAGGAGCCGCAGCAGCGTCTGAAAGATCTCGCCAATCCAGCCGAATGCCTTGTCCACCCGTCATCTCCTCCAGCCCGGAGTTGAGCTTTCTAGTCGATTATGGTCGCAGCCGCGCGGTTGGTCACGATGGCAATGCCATAACCCTCAAGGCGGACGTCACCGTCGAAGGGCGCGCGGACGACCCGCCCGCCAGTGCCCATGTCGAGGCGCAGAACCTCGTCGCAGGCGCCGAGCCCGCCATCCCACGCCGCAGTCTTCAGCGCGATCGGCCGTCGCGACGTGTTGACGAAAACGGCGCTGAGCTGCCCGTCCTCATGTCCGGCAACGAGCATGTCGATCTCCGGATAGTCGGGACGTGTCGGGGGAAAGCGCAGCAGATCGCCAAAGCGGACGTGCTGGGCGAAGATCTGTTTGGCGAGTGCAGGAGGCATTGGCGCGCCCTGCATGGAGATCAGGCCATAGGCGTCTTCGCCATGGGCCGTTGCCGTCCAGCGCATCTCGGCATCGGCACCGCCGCGGATCAGATGGATCAGGGCGGAGATATAGAACGCGGCTCCCAGCATGTTCTGATTGAGGCCGAGCGTATAGTAGTTCTCATGGTGCGAGATGGTATTGAGCTCGCCGCAGATATTGAGAATGTCACGGCCCTTGAGAAGACGCGCCACGCCGCGGGAGCGGCCTTCGTACGTCGGAAGCTGCGCCATGAGCAGGGCCTCAAGCGTGGTGCCGAGGGGAGCGTCGGGAGAGCCCCACATCTCGAGGCCGAGGGAGCGGCTCGGCACGGCCGGCCGCCAGTCGCCGTAGCGGTGCCAGGAGACGAAGCCGAGGAGGTGGTCGTCCACGTCGTCGACGAGCCGGGCAATCCAGTCCATCCAGTACGTGCGGTGATTGCCGTCGATGGCCGGGCCGCCGATAAGTGCCTTTCGTCCACCAAGATGCGGCGCCAGCAACTCATGGATGCGTCTCGCCACGTCGATATAGATGCGGTGGTACTGTTCGTAGGTGAGACCGCCGCCGATGATGGGATTGTTCGGCTCGTTCCAGACGCACCAGAACCAGTCCCTGACCCGATCGCCGCCCCACTGCTCGATCGAGGACCAGACGATCTCACGGCATCGCGCGACGAAGGTGCCGATGTTCGCCGGGCTGTCGAAGGGCGGCGCGAAGCGGGCGAAGGTAATCATGGGCACGGCGCCGGCGTCCAGAATGGCCTGCACACAGGCGCCGAAGCTGCGCCAGTCGCGGAATGGATCAGGCACCTGGGGATCGAAAACGAAGATGCGGACGAGCCGCGTGCCCATCAGGCGATGGCGCCGGCGTATCTCCTCGCCATACGGGCCTTCCGAGAGATGCCACCAGCCGTTGATCTCATTGAATCCGTAGCGCAGGCTCATGCGCCGCTCGGGGTTCGGCCCCCCGGCGGCGTGATTGGCTGCGTGCAGACTTGGCCTCGTCGCCTCGGTCACTGAGATGCGGTCCTTGTCTCGGGCCATTAGCTCTCGATGATGTCGATCAGGCTCTTGAGCCGCGCCGCCGGGCTGTGGCGCTGCCGGAACTCCTCGCGGATGCCCACCACGATCTCTGCGTAGTGCTGTGGGCGGCTGACAACATCGAGGATCTTTGCCTCGGGCCGCTGGCCGAGCACCAGCGCTTCAGCCTCGGCGCCATAGATGCCACGCACATAGTCGGCGTCCAGCAGAAAGAGCGGGATCGTGCCTGAGGCTGGGGTCTCAAAGGTTCGGCAGGTCACGAAGCCGAGCCGCTCGAAGAGCGGACGGTAGATGACGGGGTTGAAGATGCCGCGGCTCATGGTCGCGATGACCTTGTTGTACGAAACGGCCCCAAGAGCCTCGACGCCGAGCTTCTTGAGGTAGTCGCGATCGACGAAGTAATCGTCGCGGATTTCCTTCCACTCGGTCCACTCGAGTGGTGCGTCCCAGCCTTCGCCGACGAGGCCGATGCGGCCGATCCTGTCGCGGATCGGCTCGATGCCGCGCAGCACCTGAGACATGCCGCGCCAGCGGAATTTCGTGTGCCCGACATAGATCATGCCGAACTCTTTGCTTGAGAAGTCGAGCGGCGTCTCCCAGGTGGGGTCATAAATGTGGAAGAGAAAGGGGATCACGTTCGGCCGCTCGGGCTTCAGCGTCGGCTGGCAGATCTTGTCGGCGATACTGTCGCAGATGTCGATCCAGGCACGACTCTTCTCGACCGTCTTGTGATTGTAGTCGCCGTGGAAGGCGATAGGATCATTGTAGCCGCCGTCGCAGTCGATCACGACGCGGCGGCTGCGTGGCACAGCGGAGATGAGCCGCAGCCAGTCGAGGCGGTCGCCAAACTGCAGCTCGGTCGTCCACTCGACGACGAACACGACGGCATCGACGTTCGAGAGGTTCTTCGAATAGTCGAGCGCGAAGACGTGCCCGGGCGGGCCGTAGACGGTGACCTCGTGCCCGGCGGCTTCGGCAGCGCGCGCGTAGCCCTTGAGGTCCAGCATGCTGCCGGCGTTCTCGAAGCCCCAGTACACGAACACCAGCTTCATGATGCGCAGCGCTCCTGGATGAACCGCAAGATCTTCAGCTCCGAAGCGCCGCCACCAGCTCTTCCATGCGCCGCTCGTAGCCGTGATGCCGCGCGAGATGGCGCCGCACGTCGTAGACGACCTCGCGATAGCGCGCGGGCCGTGCAAGCGCATCGAGGATCTTCTCGTCAGCGCGCCCGGGCAGCGTCAGCTCGCGCGCAGCCGGGCCGTAGACGTCGGCGGCGTGGTCGGCGTCGAGCACGAGCAGCGGAATCGTATCGGCGTAGAAGATCTCGAAGTACTTGAGGGTGAGGTGGCGAAGGTGATGGAGGACGGGGCGCTGCGTGAAGATGTTGATCTTCGCCATGCTCATGGACTTGACGACCTGGTCGTACATGACGGAGTCTTGCGTCTCGATATCGAGGCGCTTGAATGCTTCCGAATCGAAGGCGAACGCAAGTGGATTGCCGGAGCCCGGCTCCGTCGGCGGCTTGTCCCACCACAGCCCGATGAAACGTATGCGGCCGATCTTGCTGCGATGCTTTGCGACGGCCGGCAGAATTGTCGTTTCGATGTCGCGCCCGCGCCACCAGTTATGGCCGACATGCAGGATGTCATAGATCTTCTCGGGTGCGGTCGCGGGATCGGTCTCGAGTGCCGGATCATAGCCGTAGAAGGTGAGCGGCACCTCGCGCGGGCCCGTGAGCGGCGCGATCGTCGGCTTGTGCACGCGGTCGGCGAGCGCATGGTAGTGCTCGATCCACGCGCGCCGCTCGGCCTCGGTGTCGTGATTGCGGTCGTAGCCATCGAGGCAGATGAGCGGATTATACATCCCGTCCATGTCGAGGATCATGCGATCCTTGCGCGGGATGGTGCCGATCAGCGTCGCCTCATGGATTGGGCTCAGGCGGTAGATCTCGGACTCGAAGAGATAGACGACCTTGTCGAACCCGCGGACGTGGTCGGAGAAATTGATCTCAGGGAGCCACGGCAAGGCGCGGCCAAAAATTGCAACGCGATGGCCGAAGGCGGGGGCCACGCGCATATAGTCGGCAACGGCGTGCGTGTTGCCCGCATTGCCCCGGTGCTTCATCACGAAGAGGATGTTCATCGTCCGCGCCCGGCTGCCAGTGCCGTGAGCTCATCGAAGCGGTGGGCATAGGAGTGATGCTGCGCGAGATGGGCGCGCGTCTTGAAGATGGCATCCCAGAGCGGCTCAGGTTCCTTGATGGCCCGTGTCAAATAGCCGGCGATGTCCTCGTCCGGCACGAGTGCCAGCGCGGCTGGGCCGTAGATTGCCTCGACGAACGCCTTCGGCAGCATGAGCAGTGGCACGGTGTCGGCGTGGAAGGTCTCGAAGGAGCGGCCCGTCACGAAATTCAAGTGGCGGAAGAGCGGCCGGTGGAAGATGGGCGCGAATTTCGACTGTGAGAGATAGCGGAAGATCTCATCGAAGCGGACACCGTCCTTGACGGTGACTTCGTTCTCGAGCAGCCAAGCGGGGTCAGTGTCGATGCCGGCAATGCCCTGCTGGACGGCCCACTCGGGGCGCTCTTTCCAGTTCCAGCCGATGAGCCCGGCCCAGCCGACGGTCTTGCGCACCGGCGCATGGGCCCTGAGGAAGTCGCGCACCTGCCCCCAGCGTTGCCAGTTGCTGCCGACATAGGCGACGCCGAACCAGCGCTCGCTGTCGCGCCACCGCGCCGCGGCCTTTTCCACGCTGGTCTCGGGCGTCGCGACAGCTTCCGGTGAGAACGCGTGAAAGAGGAAGGAGCCGACGTCAGGGCGCAGCGGGCGCAGTGTCGGCTGCAGGATCGCATCGGAAACGGCGCGGAAGGCCTCCTCCCATTCCCAGCCGAGATGGCCGTCGAGCTTCTCCAGGTGATTGAAATCGTGCTCGACGAAGATCGTCTCATTATAGCGGCCCCAGAGATCGACGAGGGCGCGCTTCTCGCGGGGGATCGTGTCGATGAGGCGCGCGAGGTGCGGCATCGGTGGGAAGTCGCCGGGCACCTGGATGACGAACAGCGCGAGATCGACGTCATCGAGCTCGGTCGTATAGGGAAGCGACGGCAGATCCGGGTTCGGCGGGCCATAAAGGGCGACGTCGTGGCCGCGCGCGCGTCCGGCGGACACGTAGTGATGGACGGTGGAGACGCTGCGCGTCCAGGGATCACACGAGGTGACGAGCAAAAGCTTCATGGTGCCCTCAGCGGCTCAAGGCTGCGCGACCCTGGCGCACGGTCTCCATGAGCCCGTCTTCAAGTCGCGTGCGCGGCTCCCAGCCGAGAACGGCGCGCGCAAGAGAGATGTCGGCCTGGATGCGGCGTTGCTCGCCGGGCCGGGAAGGAGCGTGGCGGATATCGTAAGTGCCGGGCTTGTGGCCGAAGGCGCTCACAGCGTGGGCCGCGAGATCGTTGATCGAGGTCGAGCGCCCGCTGCCGAGATTGAAGATACCGCCCGCGGCCTTGTCGCTCTTCAGCGCCGCCACCCAGCCGTCGATGATATCGCCGATGTAGACGAAGTCGCGCGTCTGCTTGCCGTCCCCGAAGATGATGAGCGGCTCTCCGCGGATCAGGCGGCCGATGAAGATGCCGAGCACGCCCTGGTAGGGATTGTCGAGGGCCTGTCCCGGTCCATAGACGCTGAACATGCGCAGTGACGTCACGCGGAAGTCGAAGTCGAGGTCCGGCCGGATGGCCGTGGCATGAACATAGCGTTCGGCCGCGAACTTGGTGATGCCGTAGTAGGAGTCGGGCTTGCAGGGCTCGCTTTCGGGCGTCGGAACCTTCTCGCAATCGCCATAGGCGGTCATCGAACTTGCGTAGATAAGCCGCGGCACGCGGTGCTTCACACACTGCTGAACGATATTCACGGTACCTTCAGTGTTGGTCCTGAGATCGCCTACAGGGTTGTCGAAGGCGCGGATGATGGAAACCTGCCCAGCAAGGTGGCAGACCGCGTCGAGCTTTCTTGCGAAGACCGGCTCAAGATCCTCCGGCCGTGTGACGTCACCGAGGACGAAGTGGGCGCCGGCCGGGACGGCGCTGCGTAAACCATTGGATTCATTATCTATGACGTGAACATCGTGGCCTTCGGCGAGCAGGCGGCGGCTGAGGTGGGAGCCGATGAAGCCCGCCCCCCCGGTGACGAGAATTCTCATGTGTGCGGATGCTCCATGCGCTACGCACTCGGCACTAGTGGCATTGCTCCCTGCGCAACCTCAGATGAACCGCCGATGAACACCGCCGCAAGAGCCAAAGTTCTCTCCTGCCGGTGCGGCTCGTGCCCGCAGCCCGCGCCTGCTATATTGAGCGGCTGCCCGGGGGATGCGCCATCGCGTGCGGCGCGGGTTCTGTTCATCTTTGGTCTGATACACAGACCGCTCTCTGAACCTTCAAGGCTGGCCTTGCGTTGCATCGCAGCGAGCCGCGGCGCCAGGGCGTGCGTGCGCGCGGCTGCACGGGGCCGCCGGGTTCGGTTGTTGTCGTGCTCGAGGAGGCGGAATGCGCAGTAAGAAGGTCTTGATTACAGGGGGGGCCGGCTTCGTCGGCTGCAATGCGGCACGCTACTTCGGCGCCCATAACTGGCAGGTGACGGTACTTGATGACCTCTCGCGTCAGGGCACTGAGCAGAATCTCACGTGGCTGCGCGACGGGACGAGTTTCGATTTCGAGCGGGTGGACATTCGCGAGCGGGCTGCGGTCGACCGCGTGCTCACCGAGCGGCGGTACGATGCCGTAATCCATCTAGCGGCCCAGGTCGCGGTCACGACCTCCGTCACCGACCCGCGCGCGGATTTCATGATCAACGCGCTCGGCACCTTCAACGTCCTCGATGCTGTGCGACGCCATGCGCCTGAGGCAGTCTTCATTTTCGCCTCCACGAACAAGGTCTACGGCAAGATTGAGGGGGCCCGCTACGAGCTCCGTGGCAATCGCTATGCCTATGTCGATCGCCCTCACGGCATCGACGAAACCCAGGCGCTCGACTTCCTCTCGCCTTATGGCTGCTCGAAAGGGGCTGCGGACCAGTACACGCTCGATTTCGCGCGGATCTACGGCATCCCCGCAACGGTCTTCCGTCAGTCGTGCATCTATGGAACCCGGCAGTTCGGCGTCGAGGATCAGGGCTGGGTTGCCTGGTTCACCATTGCATCGCGCCTGCGCCGCCCGATCACCATCTATGGCGACGGCAAGCAGGTCCGCGATGTGCTGCATGTCGACGATCTGGTCCGCGCGTACGAGGCCGCGATCATGGCGCCGGACAAGATCAAAGGTCAGGCATTCAACATTGGTGGCGGCACACGCCACCTCCTGTCGTTGATCGACCTGATCGAGCTTCTCGAGCAGCGGATGGGACGCAAGATCCCCCTCCGCTTCGACGACTGGCGCCCCGGTGATCAGCGCGTCTACATCAGCGACGTGCGCAAGCTCGAACGCGTCCTTGGCTGGACACCCGAAATCGGTGTCGCCGAAGGTGTCGCCCAACTCGACAACTGGGTGCGTCTTAACGAGGCTGCATTTGGTCCGCCCCCAGAGGCGGCGGCGCAGGGACAGGCCGTCGCAGCACCGGAGCCTGCGCAGGTCCTCCCGGTCGCGTAGAAAAGGGCGCCTGCATCGGCTATTGGTTCGAAGTGGGAACCAATGGAGAAGGGCCGATGGGGGCTCGTTACTGGCGCGTCGTGGGGCTGGCCGTTGTGCAGGCGGGCATGCTGCTCGCGCTCATGTCATCTGCCGATGCCGCGATGCGGCGGGCCTTCGTCGTTGGCAATTCTGCGTACCAGTATACGTCGGTGCTGCCCAATCCGGGGAGCGATGCACAGGACGTGGCTGCCCGGCTCCGCGAACTTGGATGGGACGTGAGCCTGCACCTCGATCTGTCGCGCGCCGAGATGCTGCGCACGTTCGCCGATTTCGCGCGCCGGCTCCAGCCCGATGATCTCTCGCTCGTCTACTTCGCAGGCCATGCGCTTCAGCTCGGCGGCGAGAACTACCTCGCGCCGGTCGATGCGCGCGTCGAGAGCGAGGAGAGCGTGCGCCGGCAGTTCGTACCGCTAAATGCGTTTCTTGCCGACCTGTCGCGGCTGTCGCGCACGCGTATCCTGATCCTCGATGCCTGCCGCGACAACCCGTTTGCGGAGAAGATCGCGGCTGAGAGCCAGAAGTCGCGCTCTGGCGGGACCGGCGCGAAGGGCCTCGCGCGCGTCTATGCTGGCGTCGGCTCGTTCATCGTCTTCTCGACCCAGCCGGGCAATGTCGCGCTCGATGGCTCGGGTCGCAATAGCCCTTTCACGAAGGCGTTGCTGCAGCACCTGCCGCTCGAGGGCGCTGATGTTCACGCGGTCATGCGGCGCGTGCGCGCCGACGTGCAGCGGGAGACGAACGAAGCCCAAATCCCCTGGGAGAACTCATCGCTTATCGACGAGGTCGCCTTTGCCGCGGCGGGCGCGTCGCCGCCGTCACGGCGCAGGGCCGAGGCGCCGGAAAGCACGCCGCGCTCGGACCCGGGCTCGGGGCCGCGCGGTATGCCGCCGCCGGTACTCGAGTCGTACCACTACGTCACCGGGCTCGACCCGAAGGGCGACAATTTCCTCGCACTCAGGACGGGCCCTACGCCAACTGACGTGCGCATCGCCACCATGGGGCCCGATACGCTGCTCAAAGTACACGAGAGTCGCGGGCCCTGGCGGCGCGTACAGCTGATCGATGGCATGACAGGCTGGGCGCACAGCAAATGGATCGCCTGCTGCCGGACGGTTGCAGTGCCGCGTCCTCAGCCGTCTGGCGCCCCGGTACCCACGTCACGTCTGCCGCCATCGCCGGGCACGCCGCCTGCGGCTGCGACGAGCTGCGACGAACTCTGGCACCGCCGCAATGCCATCTGGCACAGCCACGGCTACTGCTTCACCACGGCGCGCGCGCGGCAGGTCTTCGACACGTCCTCGTGCTTCCGCGATCTGCAGGCCGCGCGCGCGGCCATGTCGCCGGCCGATCGCGCCATGGTCGATGCCTTGCAGGCGCGCGAACGCGAGCTCGGCTGTCGTTGAGCCCCGCCATGAAACCGCACGAGATTATCGCGACGCTTGGCATGCTGCCGCATCCAGAGGGCGGCCATTTCGTCGAAACGTGGCGGGATGTACCGGCGGGCGGCGGTCGCGGCGTGGGCACGGCCATCTATTATTTGCTGCAGGCTGGCGAGCGCTCGCACTGGCACCGCGTCGATGCGGCGGAGATCTGGCACTGGTATGCGGGCGCGCCGCTCGAGCTGGCGCTGTCGCTGGATGGATGCGGGTTCGAGGTGACGACGCTCGGCGGCGACCTGCTGGCGGGCGCGCGGCCTCAGCTTGTTGTCCCCGCTGGCGCATGGCAGAGTGCGGCGAGCACCGGGGCGTGGACGCTCGTCGGCTGTACGGTAAGCCCAGCGTTCGAGTTCAGCGGCTTCGAGATGGCACCGTCCGGCTGGATGCCTCGGCCGCGCGGCTGAGGCTCTGCGAAGCCATGCTATTTGAGCGCGATCTGGCGCGTGACGAGCACGGCCTCGTCGACGGTCGCCGCGTTGAGCGTTGCCTGGCTGTAGCCGGCCGGCGTGAAGGCGTAGGCGCCGCGCCGCCAGCACCAGGCACCCCGATAATGTGGCCCGCGGCGCACGATGATGCCGACCGGCCCCGCGGCTTCGGCAGCGCAACCGGCGGCCGTAAGATCCGGGTCTATTCCCAGCGCGACCAGGAGCTGTTTTTCCATGATGGCTGCGGACATGCACCATCTCCACCACAATAGCGAACGCGCCCGGTGATGGCGGATACCAACACCCGGCGACCTCGCCGGCGCGCCAGCCCTCGCGTCGCGCCGGTTGATTCAAATTTGCCGGAATTACACGTCCAATTCCATGATTTACGGAAGTTAATATGATCCGCGCGTGAACGCGGAAGGTCGGATTTGGGGGCGGGCATTAAGGCGCCGGAAACCATGCCCGGCGCTGGCCTCGCAGGAGAGGTCCGGCACTAGATTTCGGATACGGCACCAAGGCGCTCGACGTGCGGTACGAGCAGCCCCTCAAGCCCGTCCGCCGGCCTCGTTGGCCTCGACGGGACGGCCGAGGGCACCGAGCGCGGTCGCGACGATGCCGGCTGCGCCGAGCCCTGCGCGCTCGTACATGCGTTCGGGCTTGTCGTGGTCGATGAAGACGTCGGGCAGCACCATGGGACGGACCTTGAGCCCGCTGTCGAGCAGCCCTGAGCTGGCGAGGAACTGAAGGACGTGACTGGCGAAGCCGCCGATCGCGCCTTCCTCGATCGTGATCATCACTTCGTGATTGCGGGCGAGGCGGCGCACGAGATCCTCGTCGAGCGGCTTGGCGAACCGCGCATCAGCGACCGTCGTTGGGAGGCCCAGCGCGGCGAGCTGGTCGGCAGCCTTGAGGCTCTCGGCGAGTCGGGTGCCGAGCGAGAGGATGGCGACAGCCGAGCCCTCGCGAATGATACGGCCCTTGCCGATCTCGAGCGGCACGCCGACGTCGGGCAACTCCACGCCGACGCCCTCGCCCCGCGGGTAGCGGAAGGCGCTCGGGCGGTCGTCGATGGCGACCGCGGTCGCGACCATATGCCGAAGCTCGGCTTCGTCAGCGGCAGCCATGATCACGAAGTCGGGCAGGCAGCCGAGATAGGCGAGGTCGAAGGCACCCGCGTGCGTCGGGCCGTCGGCGCCGACGAGGCCGGCGCGGTCGAGGGCGAAGCGTACCGGGAGCCGTTGAATCGCGACATCGTGCACGACCTGGTCATAGGCGCGCTGGAGGAAGGTCGAGTAGATGGCAGCGAACGGCTTGTAGCCTTCCGCGGCGAGGCCGGCGGCGAAGGTCACACCGTGCTGCTCGGCGATCCCGACGTCGAAGGTCCGCTCGGGGAAGGCCCGGCCGAAAATGTCGAGACCGGTGCCCGAGGGCATGGCGGCGGTAACGGCGACGATCTTCGGATCCTTGCGCGCCTCGGCGACGAGGCTGTCGGCGAAGACCTTGGTATAGCTCGGTGCGTTCGGCTTGACCTTCACCTGGGCGCCGGTGACGACGTTGAACTTGTTGACGCCGTGGTACTTGTCGTCGGAGGCCTCGGCGGGCGGATAGCCCTTGCCCTTCCTCGTCACGACGTGGACGAGGATCGGCCCGTGATCGGCGTCGCGGACGTTCTTCAGAACCGGAAGCAGGACATTGAGATCATGCCCGTCGATCGGGCCGACGTAGTAGAAGCCAAGTTCCTCGAAGAGCGTGCCGCCGGTCCAGTACGTGCGGGTGTACTCTTCCACGCGGGCGGCGCGAAGCTCCCACTGCTTGGGGAGCCGCTTGGCGAGTTGCTTCATGGCCTCGCGCAAATGCAGGTAGGTGCCGCTCGAGGTGATGCGCGCGAGATAGGTCGAGAGCGCGCCGACCGGGGGCGCGATCGACATGTCGTTGTCGTTGAGGATGACGACCAGGCGCTCGCTGCGTGCCCCGGCATTGTTCATGGCCTCGTAGGCCATGCCGGCACTCATGGCGCCGTCGCCGATCACGCAGACGACGTGGTTCTTGCCGCCGTCGAGATCCCGGGCGACGGCCATGCCGAGGCCCGCCGAGATCGACGTCGAGGAGTGCGCGGCGCCGAACGGGTCATACGCGCTCTCGGCCCGCTTGGTGAAGCCGGAGAGGCCGCCGCCCTGGCGGAGCGTGCGGATGCGGTCGCGTCGGCCGGTGAGGATCTTATGCGGGTAGGCCTGGTGGCCGACGTCCCAGATGAGGCGATCGCGCGGCGTGTCGAACACATAGTGGAGGGCGACGGTCAGCTCCACGACACCGAGGCCGGCTCCAAGATGGCCACCCGTCACGGAGACCGCGTCGATGGTCTCGTGGCGCAACTCGTCGGCGAGCTGCCTGAGGTCCTTCTCCGGCAGCGCACGCAGCTCGTCAGGCGTGCGCACCTGGTCGAGGAGGGGCGTCTTGCTCGTGGTGTGGGGCATCAAGTTTCCAGCTCAGGATATCGGGCGCCGGGGCGCCGAGTACGACGCTAAAGAACGTAGCAGAAGCTTCTGCCAATACACGCAGAAAAGCCAATCCTCAACCGGCGGACGCTCAGGTTGATGACGCCAAAGGTCGCAAGGCTTGCCTGGTCGGCTACCAAAGCCGACCCGCGCGCCGCAAAAACCCGCCAGTCCAGCGGCCGATGGACGGCGGGCCACCCTTTCCCCTCCCGGGCAATGCACAGCTCAGATCGCCGGGGGCAAGAAGACGCAGATGACGCGCATCTGGCCATCCCAGGACCGGCGCATGCAGACGTGCATCCGGTGGTCCTTGGATTCGCGCCGGGTCATGGACGAGGGGACGATGCCGGTGCCATGCTTTGAGGTGACGACGAGCGTGTCGCCCTCACGGAGCTCGGCACGCTCCACCGGCGCGCAGTCCATGCCGTGGCAGCACTCAATCGGATACCATTCATGCGCGCTCGCGGGCGCGGGGACCATCAGAGCCAAGAGAAGGACAAGCCTGGACCGCATGGTGACCTCGTGGGTTTATCCGCTCACCGTGCTTCCCCCCATTTCATGAGCTTCTTCTCGATAGGATTGTCCCGACCAACTCGGCCGGGGATTATGCGTTCCCGCCCTGGCCGGGGCAGTGGCCCGATCTTCTCGCGATTCTTGCGGCGTGCGCACAGGCGGGCGGTCTATCCCCGGGCATTTGCCGCGCAATTTCTGGTCAAACTGCCGGCGAAATGCGCTGGCGCGCCTCTGGCGGCGGACCGTCTATTCGTTCCGCTCCAAGCGCGCAGCATCAGGGTCGGATCCCCTGGCTGGCCCGGGGGGCGCGCCTCAGGTGTCCTTGTCGGGATCCAGTGGCGCCGTGCCTTTCGGCGTCCCGTCGCCGGCAAAGGTGAGCTTCTCGACCTTGGCCTCGGCCTGCTTGAGCAGGCGGTCGCAATGGTCCTTCAGCGCCTCGCCGCGCTCATAGATGCTGATCGACTCCTCGAGCTCGACATCGCCGCGCTCGAGGCGGCCGACGATCGCTTCGAGCTCCTTGAGCGCGCGCTCGAACGACATCTCGCGGATATCGGCGTGCCGCGTCTGCGGCTTGGCTGTCTGCATGGTGGCTGGTCTCCCCAGGGACGGGACGCTACGCGCCGGCGTCCATCAGGCCCTTGACGTGAACGGCGACCGAGCGGGCGAGGCCGGTCAGATTGTAGCCCCCCTCGAGCATCGAGACGAGGCGCCCCTGCGCATGACGGCGGGCCACCTCGGCGATGGCCTCGGTCGCCCAGGCAAAGTCGCTTTCGACAAGCTGCAGGTTTGCCAATGGGTCGTCGCGGTGGGCATCAAAACCTGCAGAGATCAATACCAGATCGGGGCCGAAGTTCCGCAAGGCGGGCAGTATGCGCGATTCCATCGCCTCGCGGAACCGCTCGCCGCCGTCTCCCGGCCGGAGCGGCGCATTGAAGATATTGCCCACACCGGTTTCGCCGAGCGCGCCCGTGCCGGGATAAAGCGGCATCTGGTGCGTAGACGCGAAAAAGAGATCCTTGTCGTTCCAGAAGATGTCTTGCGTGCCATTGCCGTGGTGAACATCGAAATCGACGACCGCCACACGCTCGGCGCCATGCTTCCTGCGGGCATACATGGCGGCGATCGCCACGTTGTTGAAGATGCAGAAGCCCATTGCGCGTGCGGTCTCGGCATGATGGCCGCAGGGCCGCACCTGGCAGAAGGCATTGGCGATGCCGGACGTCTTGTCGATCACGGCATCCACGGCGCGCAGCCCGGCGCCCACGGCCCTGAGCGCGGCTTCCCACGAGCCAGAGGACAGAAGCGTATCGCCGTCGAGGTGGACGGGTTCTTCGCCCGGCGCCGGTCGGAGCTCCTTGATCCGATCGATATAGCTCTGCGGATGCGCCAGTGCGATCCACTCTTCGACGTCGTCGCGCAGCGGTGCCTCCTCGCGGCGGAGCGTCTGGAAGATGTCGTGGGCGAGCACCCTGTCGATGGCGCGCATCCGATCCGGGCGCTCGGGATGACCCGGTCCGGTATCGTGCTCGAGGAAGACGGGGTGCGTCAGCAGCAGTGTTGTCATGCGAGGGGCACGCTCGTGTCGGAGGAGAGGGGCGGCCGGCTCACCCGTTCGGCAACTTGAAGAAGGGTGCCGGCAGCAGGATCTTATTCTCCTGCTTGAGGAGGGCGCCGAGCTCCTGCGAACGGCGCACGTAGTCGAGCCACTCGGGGTCGGCCCACAGCGCCGCACGTCGCGCTGTGCGGTCGGCGAGGTCCTTATAGGCCCAGATGTGGACGTAGGTATTCACGTCACCGACCTCCGTGGTCGCGTAGAGGACCGGCTGACCCAAATGCCGCGTCTGCGGCTTCAACCCGTACTGCTCGTACTGGACAAGGTGCGCGCGGACCATGCCGGGCTTCACGGTGTAGGTGCGGTGATCGAAGATCATGTGGGCTCTCGCGGGGCTTGAGGGCGGCCCCCACAGCCTAGTGGGAAGCAGGCCGCCAGGGAAGGCACGCCGGGTATGCAGCGGATGGGCACATTGCGGCGGCGGGCGGATCAAGCCTAAGCTTGTGTTCGAGCGGCTGCATTCCGGAGTGACAACAATGACCACAGCGCGCCCTAAGGCGGTTGCGACGGTGCTGATCGAGAATGAGCGCGTCATCACGACGCGCTGGGATTTTGCGCCGGGGGCCGAGACGGGCTGGCACCGCCACGGCCACGATTATGTGGTGCTGCCGGTGACGGATGGGGCGCTCAAGCTCGAGGAGCCGGGCGGGACGGAGCGGGTCGTGCCCCTGACCAATGGCGTGCCGTACTTCCGGGGCGAGGGCGTCGAGCACAATGTGATCAACCCGACCGACCACGCCGTCGCGTTCATCGAGGTCGAGATCAAGAAGGGCTAGGCACGGCGCGTTCAGTTGTGGCCGCCAGAACCGTCGGCGGCCTTGTCGGAGAACTGCGTCTTGCCTTCGAAGCCGCTCTTGACCTCGCCGAAGTACTTGGCGTCGTCGCCGGCCATCAGGCTCGGGTTGCAATGCGGGGCGCAGTTGTAGGTTTCGCGCTTGGTGCCCCTATAGAGGCTCACCTGGCTCGTGCCGTCGCGGACCACGACCACCCGCTGGTCCTGGATGACGTTGCGATCGGCATCCAGGGCGATGACGTTCGTGATGCCGAACGTCCGACCGGTGACGACCAGCAGGTTCGGCGATTGCACTGTCACGTCGGCAATGCTCGGGTTGCCAATGATGATCGAGCTGACCGGGCGCGGCACACGCAGGAGTTGGGACTGATCGTACTTGACGACGAGGTCGCCGGCGACTGCGGCCGGGGCCAGGGCAAACATCGCAATGACGACGTGGGCGAAGCGGCAGATGGCTTTGGCAGGCATGGGTGACCATCCTCGGCAAGGCGGGGGCGGAACGGTTATTGCCGAGTTAGCCACCAATTCGTGAAGGAAAGGCAAACGGCGGGCCCGGAATGGGCCCGAGCAACCCGCCTCACCGGTCGCGGGGAGGGCTCGTCCCTCAGCGGGCAGTCACCTCGCTGCCCCCGACCCGGTGATCCGTCAGGACTTCCGGCTTGAAGGCAACGCCATGCCCCGGGGCCTCGCCCGGCTTGAGCAGGCCATCGACGGGGATTGCGGGGGTGACCCAGAGATCGTCGTTCCAGTCCATGTACTCGAGGTAGTTCGCGTTGGGGATCGAGGCCATCACATGCACGTTCAACTCGTGGAAGAGGTGGGGCGCGATCTGGAGGCCCCATGTATCGGCGATGGCTGCAATCTTGCGCAGCTCGGTGAGACCCCCGCGCATGGGATCGGGCTGGAGAATGGGTGACGAGGGCGTGCGGAAGAAGGGCCGCAGGTCGTAGCGCGTGAAATGGCTCTCGCCGCCCACGACGCGGGTCTTGAGCGCGGCGGCCACGCGCTGGTAGCCGTCGAAGTCCTCGCACACGACCGGCTCCTCGAGCCAGTACGGATCAGCCTCGTCGATGCGGTGGCCGGCCTGGATAGCGGTATCGGCCGTCCAGCCCATGTTCACATCGATCATGATCTCGATGCCTGGGCCGAGGGCCTCGCGCATGGCGTGGACATTGCGGACATCCTCGCGCCAGGGCCGCACGTGGGCCACCTGCATCTTGATGGCCTTGAGGCCCATGCCGGTGAAGTGCTTCGCGCGCTCAATCATGCCGTCGCGGCCGAGCCCGCGCCAGCAGCCGGAGCCGTAAGCCGGAACGCTTGCCCGGGCATTGCCCCAGAGGCGGTGCAGCGGCAGGCCGGCCCGCTTGCCGACGATGTCCCAGAGCGCGATATCGACAGCCGAGAGCGCGAACGTCGCAATGCCGCCGCGGCCGACCCAGTAGGTGCTTTTCCAGAGCGTCTGCCAGATGCCCTCGACCTCGGTCGCGTCGCGGCCGAGGACCTTGGGCGCGATCATCTCTTCAAGGCAGGCGGCGACGGTCGCGGCGCCGCCGCTCAGGATGTGGAGGTAGCCGAGGCCCGTGAGACCACCCTTGGTGGCGATCTCGACCACGACAAGCTCGCGCGGGCCCGGCGGCACGATGCCGGCGGCCGGGGGCGCGCCGCGCCAGGGCACACGCAGGAGGGTCGTCTTGAGGCTGCTGATGGTGGTGTCCGACATGACGGCCTCACATTTTGAGCAGGATCTTGGCCGAGGCGACAGTACCGGCAGCGAGTTCGGCGAATGCGGCGCTGCCTTCGGAAAGCGGACGTTGCTCCGTCCAGTCGATGGGGCCGAAGATGCCGGCGGCGAGGCCGGCCAGCGTCTCGCGGAACTCGACGGGCGTGTAGCAGTAGGAGCCGATGAACGACACCTCCTGCAGCGTCAGCTTGCGCACGTCGATGCCGCCGTCGGCCGAGCCGAGGCCAATATGGATGATCACGCCGCCGGGCGCGACGAGGCGGGAGGCTTCACGGCGCGATGACGCGCCGCCATAGGCATCAAGCACGAGGTCCATCGAGGCGGTGGCCGGCGCATTCGGTCCGCCGGGTTCGTAGGCGCCGAAGCGGCCCTTCTTCTCGAGCCGCGCGCGGCGGATGGCACTCGTCTCGGCGATGAGCGTATTGCGCGCGCCACGCGACTCGAGAACCTGCGCGGCGCAGAGCCCGATGGCGCCGCCGCCGATGACGGCAATGCGCGCGGCAGCAAGCGGCATGGCGAGCGCGCGCTCGCCAAGATTGACGGCATGATAGCCGACGGCGAGCGGCTCGGTGAGCGCCGCGAGGTCGGTCGGCAGATTGTCGGGAATGGCGAAGAGGTTCTGCTCAGGGGCCCGAACGAGCTCGGCGAAGCCACCAGGCCTTGGCATCATGGACATGATCTGCCGCGAGCGGCAGACGTGGGGGCGTCCGCCCCGGCACGCATCGCACGTGCCACACGTCACCAGCGGGTTGAGCGCAACGCGCCGGCCCTTGTAGAGGCCGGAGGTCGCGACGCCGGCAGCTTCATGGCCAAGGATCTGCGGCGGCGGGCGGCGCTCGTCGTGGCCGAGATAGGCGTGCATGTCCGAGCCGCAGATTCCGCAGACGTCGACCTTGACGATGACGTCCTCATTGGCCTGCGGATCGGGTTCGTCCCGGAAGACGAGCGTCTTCGGTCCGGTATAGACCAGCGCCTTCATGGGTATGCCTCCGGGCGGGCCGGCGCGCCTGCTCTTCTGTCCGCGGACGCGCCAGCCAAGTGCGTATCAGAGCTTGAAGGGCACGACTGTTTGCTGCTGTGTGCCGAGGCCCTCGATCGAAAGCCTCATCACGTCGCCGGCCTTGAGGAAGACAGGCGGCTTCATGCCGAGCCCGACGCCCGGTGGCGTGCCGGTCGTCACCACGTCGCCCGCCTCAAGCACCATGAACTGCGAAATGTAATGGAGGATGAAGTCGCACTTGAAGATCATTGTGCTCGTCGAGCCGGTCTGCATGCGCTTGCCGTTGACGTCGAGCGACATCGGCAGATTGTTCACGTCCTTGATCTCGTCGGCCGTGACGAGCCAGGGGCCGAGCGGACCGAACGTCTCGGCGCACTTTCCTTTCATCCACTGCCCGCCGCGCTCCAATTGGAAGGCACGCTCGGAAACGTCGTTGCAGATCGTGTAGCCGGCGATGTGGCTCGCCGCATCCTTGAGGTCGACGTAGCGCGAGCGCTTGCCGACCACGAAAGCGATCTCGAGCTCCCAGTCGAGCTTCGACGAGCCCCGCGGGATCATCACGTCGTCATTGGGGCCGACGATGCAGTTGGTGAGCTTGTAGAAGATGATCGGCTCGGCCGGGATGGGCTGGCCGGCCTCCTTGGCGTGGTCGGCATAGTTGAGGCCGATCGCGAGGAAATTCTTCACGTTGCCAACCGGTGGGCCGAGACGCACACCCGCGGGCGCTGCCGGCAGGGACGCCGCATCGAGCGCGCGCAGCTTGGCGAGGCTCGCATCGCTCAGCGCGCTGCCATCGATGTCTTTCACATGAGCCGAGAGATCCCGGATGGTACCGTCGGGGCCGACGAGGCCGGGCTTCTCGGCGCCAGGCGCACCGAAGCGAACGAGCTTCATGGGCTTTCACTCCTCTGAGGATTTTCTAGGGTTCCGCATGCGTAGGGCGCAGCCGTAGTCCTGTCCAGCGCCATCGCCGCGCCCATTGCCACTAGCGGGCAAGCCTGCTCAGATGTGGCACGCCCCAATCCCACCGAGGAGACGTCATCATGAAGAACCCGTTCGATCTCAAGGGTCAGGTCGCGCTGATTACCGGCTCGAGCCGCGGCATCGGCCGCTCGATCGCCGAGACCATGGCGGGCCTGGGGGCCAAGGTGGTCGTGTCGAGCCGCAAGGCGGACGCCTGCGAGGCGGTTGCCGCGGCGATCCGCAAGGAGGGCGGCGAGGCGCACGTCATTCCCTGCAACATTGGCCGGCGCGAAGAGGTCGACGCGCTGGTGCGGGGCACGCTCGACACCTACGGCAAGATCGACGCGCTCGTCTGCAATGCCGCGGTGAACCCTTACTACGGGCCGCTCGCCGGCATCTCCGACGAGCAGTTCGACAAGATCATGGCGACCAACATCAAGTCGAACCTCTGGCTCGCCAACCTCGCGATCCCCGGCATGGCCGAGCGCGGCGGCGGCACGGTGACGATCATTTCTTCTATTGGCGGCATCCGCGGGTCGAACATCCTCGGCGCCTATGGGATCTCCAAGGCGGCCGACTTTGCGCTCGCGCGGGCGCTCGCTGTCGAATGGGGTCCGAGGAACGTTCGCGTCAATTGTATCGCGCCGGGGCTCGTCAGGACCGACTTTGCCAAGGCACTGTGGGAGGACGAGGCCAACCTCAAGCGCCGCCTCGTGACGACACCCCTGCGCCGCATCGGCGAGCCCGACGACATCGGCGGCGTGGCAGCTTTCCTTGCATCCCGCGCCGGCGCGTTCATCACGGGCCAGATCATTGTTGCCGATGGCGGCGTCACGATCGCCACGTAGAGGCCGGCGCTGGGCAGGGTCTGGGCGCTGGACAAAGGCATCCTGTCGGGTCACTGTCGCGTGTTGACTGCGCGTTCTGCGCCTGCAGAGCGGAATAATGTCCTAAGAAGGCAACCGGCAGCGGCACCATCCGTCATTGCTGTCTGGGGCCCACGCGCACCAAAACGACGAACAAGCCCGCATTGAAGCGGGACGTCGCTCAAGGGAGGACTATCATGACCCGTCGTCGGGTGATTGCTGCGCTTGCCTTTGCCAGTCTGTTGCCGGCCTTTCTCGGATCGCATGCACCAGCTCATGCCCAGGCCTACCCAACGAAACCCGTTACGCTGATCGTGCCGTGGCCGGCGGGCGGCTCGACCGACATATCCATGCGGGCCATTGCGCGCAGTGCCGAGAAGCATCTCGGGCAACCGATCATCATCGACAACAAGGCCGGCGCCTCGGGAACGCTCGGGCCCGCGACGATGGCGGCGACGGCGAAGCCGGACGGCTACACGATCTCGCAGATCCCGATCACGATCTTCCGTCTGCCGCTCATGAAGAACCAGAAGGTCTCGTGGAATCCCGACACGGACTTCACGTACATCATTCACTTGACCGGCTACACCTTTGCTGTGAGCACGAAGGCGGATAGTCCCTTCAAGAAGTGGCAGGATGTGGTCGCACACGCCAAGGCCAACCCCGGCAAGGTGACCTACGGCTCACCCGGCGCCGGCACGTCGCTCCACATCGGCATGGAGCTGATCGCGGGCAAGGAGGGCATCAAGCTCACCCATGTGCCCTTCAAGGGCGACGCGGAGCAGCGCGCGGCGGTGCTGGGCGGGCATATCGATCTGGCCGTCGGCGGCAGCGGGCTCGTGCCCCACGTCGCTGACGGCACGATGCGGGCGCTGATGATCTGGACGAAGGAGCGCGCCAAGAACTGGCCGGATGTGCCGACCCTCAAGGACCTCGGCTATCCATGGGTGTTCGACAGCCCGTTTGGCGTCGCCGGCCCGAAGGGCATGGACCCCAAGCACGTCCAGGTGCTGCACGACGCCTTCAAGAAGGCGCTCGCGGACCCCGAGACGCTGAGCGTGCTCGACAAGTTCTTCATGGTCCCGAACTACGCCGACCAGAACGGCTACCTCGAAATCATCAAGCGGACCACTGCGTACGAGAAGGAGGCCCTTGAGCGAATTGGGCTTGCCAAGTAGGGCCGCGATCGGGCATTGGGCCTTGATCACGTTTTCGAGAGCGGTTCCAGGGTGCAGAAGTGTGCGCCCGATGCGCCGCGCATCGGGACGTTGCAACAACGGGCGGCCGGAGGAAGCGCATGAGGCTCAGGAAAATCTTGATATCGTCATTGGCTGCTGCGGTCGTCGCAGCGACGGCCACGATGGCTGCGGCACAGAGCTTTCCGACGAAACCGATCACATTGATCGTGCCATGGCCGGCGGGCGGTTCAACCGACGTCGCCATGCGCGCGATCGCGGAAAGCGCGTCCAAGGTCTTGGGCCAGCCCGTCGTCGTCGACAACAAGGCCGGTGCCTCCGGCACGCTCGGGCCGGCGACGATGGCGGCGACGGCCAAGCCGGACGGCTACACCATCGCGCAGATCCCGATCACCATCATGCGACTGCCGTTGATGCAGAAGGTGAGCTGGGATGCCGAGAAGAGCTTCACATACATCGTGCACCTGACCGGCTACACGTTCGGCATCACGACGAAGGCCGACGGCCCATTCAAGAAGTGGCAGGACGTCGTCGACTATGCCAAGGCCAATCCGGGCAAGGTGACGTACGCGACGCCGGGGTCCGGCACGTCGCTCCACATAGGCATGGAGCAGATCGCCGAGGCGGCCGGCATCAAGCTGACGCAGGTGCCTTTCAAGGGCGGCGCCGAGACCAATGCCGCCGTCCTCGGCGGCCACACCATGCTGCAGGCGGACTCGACGGCCTGGAAGCCGCTCGTCGATGCCGGACAGACGCGCCTGCTCGCACTGTGGACGGCCGAGCGCAGTAAGAACTGGCCTGATGTCCCGACGCTCAAGGAGCTCGGCTACCCGTTCGTCTTTGACAGCCCGTTCGGGATCGCCGGTCCCAAGGGCATGGACCCGAAGGTTGTCAAGATCCTCCACGATGCCTTCAAGAAGGCACTCGAGGATCCCGCCGTGATTGCCGCGCTCGAGCGTTACGACATGGTCCCGCGCTATATGGGCACCGAGGCGTACACGAATTTCGTCAAGCAGGTCATTGCGCAAGAGACGGCTGCGCTGAGCAAGATCGGTCTGCTCAAGAAGGACTGATCGGCGTTGACGGATCGGTGGAGGCGCGGTGCCGTCCCGGTATCGTGCCTCCAATGGCGACGCAAACCACCGCGCCACAAGCGCGGCATCGCCGGCGGAAGAAATCACGACAGGAGGGGACGATTTCTTTGCTGCGGAACGCCCAGCTGTGGGGAGGCCTCGTCTGGCTCGCCTTCGGCATCTTCGTTGCCTTCCAGGGCTATGATCTCGGCCTCGGTGAGGCGCGCGAGCCGGGCTCGGGCTTTGCGATCTTCTGGCTCGGCCTGCTGACGGAAGCCTTCGCGCTCTCGATCGTCTTCGGCGCCATCAAGGGCGGCAGCGAAGATCTGGCGAGTCTCTGGCGTGGCACGCGCTGGCCCAAGGTGCTGCTGGTCGTCGTGCTGCTGCTCGTGTTCGGCTTCCTGTTCGAGACCATCGGCTTCGTCCTCTGCTCGCTGGTGCTGCTGCTCGTGCTCATGCGCGTCGTCGACCCGGTGCCGTGGCCCACGGCGCTCCTGGTTTCTTTCGGAGCGACGTTCGGGACCTGGTACGCTCTGAACAAGCTGCTGATGATCCAGCTGCCCAACGGGTGGCTCAGTCCCTGGCTCGGCTGAGGAGCGCCTCATGGAAATCATCTCGGCGCTCGGCCACGGCTTTGCGGTGGCGCTGCAGCCCATCAACCTGATGGCGTGCTTCTTCGGCGTCTTCATCGGGACGCTGGTCGGCGTGCTCCCTGGCATCGGGCCGGTATCGGCCATGGCGCTGCTGCTGCCGGTGACGCTTTCAGGCTCGCCGGAGGCCGGCATCATCATGATGGCCGGCATCTACTACGGCTCGATGTACGGCGGCTCCACGACGTCCATCCTGGTCAACATCCCGGGTGAGGCAGCCTCCGTCATCACCTGTCTCGACGGCCACCAGATGGCCAAGAACGGCCGCGCGGGCCCCGCACTCGGCATTGCCGCGATCGGCTCCTTCATTGCGGGGACGTTCGCCATCATCGCCTTGATGCTGGTGGCGCCCATGCTGGCCAAGTTCGCGATCGCGTTCGGGCCGCCCGAATATTTCAGCCTGATGGTGCTTGGCCTGACGGTCCTCGCCTTCCTGACCCAGGGCTCGATGGCGAAGTCGCTGCTCATGGCCTGCGTCGGCGTGACGCTCGGCCTCGTCGGCATCGACCAGATCACAGCCGCGCCGCGTCTCACATTCGATCGCCTGGAATTGCTGGACGGCGTCGGCCTCATTCCCGTCGTCATGGGGCTCTTCGGCGTCGCCGAGATCCTCGCCAATATCGAGCGCAGCGTGCAGCGCGAGGTCGTTTCCGCGCGCATCGGCAGCCTGTGGCCGACGGTCCAGGACTGGGCCTACTCGAAATGGGCGATCGTGCGCGGCACGGTCCTCGGGTTCTTCCTTGGCGTGCTGCCGGGCGGCGGCGCGGTGATCTCCTCGTTCGCTTCGTATGCGCTTGAGCGGCGCGTTTCGAGGCGGCCGGAGATGTTCGGCAAGGGCGCCATCGAGGGCGTTGCCGGACCCGAGGCCGCGAACAACTCAGCCGCCGGCGGGGCCTTCATTCCCCTGCTCACGCTCGGCATTCCGCCGAACGTGGTCATGGCGCTGCTGCTCGGCGCCTTCATCATTCACGGCATTCAGCCCGGCCCGCTGTTGATTTCACAGAACCCCGGGATCTTCTGGGGCATCGTCGCCAGCATGTACATCGGCAATATCATGCTGCTGATCCTCAACTTCCCGCTGATCGGCATGTGGGTGCAGGTGCTGAAGGTGCCCTACAAGCTGCTCTTCCCGCTGATCCTGATGTTCTGCATCGTGGGCGTGTTCAGCTCGGGCAGTGCCGTCTTCGATGTGTTCGTGATGACGTTGTTCGGGCTTATCGGCTATCTCATGCGCAAGTTCGGCTATGAGCCGGCGCCGCTCGTGCTGGCGTTCGTGCTCGGGCCGATGGTCGAAAACAATCTCAGGAAATCGCTGATCATCTCGCAGGGTGATTTCTGGATCTTCCTCGAGCGGCCGATCTCCCTTGCGTGTCTGCTGCTGGCGGCGGCCATGCTTATCGTGCCGCTCCTGCCGGCGCTCAGGGCGAAGCGGGAGGCGGTGGCGCTGGATCAGGAGTAGGCGGCGGCCTCTTTTCAGCCGCCCGTCCTTGGCGCAACATATGTGCATGGCCGCCCTCGCCATGGCACCACGCGAGCGGGGGACGCCTCTTCCCAGCAGGCGAGGGCAAGAAGCGATGCGCATTACCGTCGTCCAGACCAACTCCATCAATGACAAGGCGCACAACATCGCTGAGGCGCGCGCGCTCATGACGCGTGCCATCGAGACGGACCGTCCCGACGTACTCGTGCTCCCCGAGGTGTGGAACTGGCGCGGCGGCACCACAGCGGCCAAGCTCGCGAACGCCGATCGCATTCCCGGCGGCGAGGCGTACGAGGCCCTGCAGGCGTTCGCGCGCACGCACAAGGTGTGGATCCACGGCGGCAGCATGATCGAGCTGATCCCGGGCGCCGGTCAGGTCTACAACACGACCTGCGTCTTCAATCGCGAGGGGCGCGAGGTGGCGCGCTACCGCAAGATCCACATGTTCGACATTACCTCACCCGACGGCACGCCCTACAACGAGAGCGCGACCGTGAAGGCCGGCACCGAGGTCGTCCTCTACGACCTCGAGGGGTTCAAGGTCGGCTGCTCGATCTGCTACGACATGCGCTTTGCCGAGCTCTACCTGGCGCTCGCCAAGGGCGGCGCGGACATCATCATGGTGCCGTCCTCGTTCACGCTGCAGACGGGCAAGGACCACTGGGAGGTGATCCTGCGCGCACGCGCCATTGAGACCCAGACGTACATTGTGGCGCCGGGCCAGTACGGACCCTATCTCGACGGCAAGGGGGCGACGCGGCTTTCCTACGGCCACAGTCTGATCGCCGATCCCTGGGGGCATGTGATCGCCAAGGTCTCGGACGGCACGGGCTACGCGACCGCGAACATCGACCGCGCGCAGATCACGCGCGTGCGCGGGCTGATCCCGGTCGCGAGCCATCGCCGGCTGTAGAGGGACGGGCCGCCGATTGTTGCGCGCCGGCACCGGATGCGCAGGGTGACGCTCAGCAGATTGCGCCGTTAACCTTTTGTTAACCGCATCAGCTCTCAGTTCGAACTTGTTAATCTGCCGGGAACTCCGGCCGTGACGCGTATCTCATCAGAGCGCCCTCGGTTGGAGGCGAGCCATGGCGACGATACTCGATTTTCCCGAAGTTCAGGTGCCCCCGCGCCGACGGCCCGTGCGCCGGAGCAGGTCCACGGCCGAGATCATCCTTTTTCCGGGCGTGCGCTATGAGCGCTGGGAGGATGCCCCAGCCGTACACGATGCGGCGCGCTCGGGCGTCGTCCGCGACCGTCTTCAGCTCATCGAATAGGGCGGCACGAGGTGTGGGCATGGTGCGCCAACAGCGCCCTTGCCTCCCGTCTCGCTCCTGTGGCCAGATACATCCCCGGGGCGGAACGATGGCCGCCCCCCGATCCGGCATGGCAAGGAGACCGATCGATGTCCGATGATGCGGTGGTCGCGCAGCTCGGCCCCTACCAGGTGGAGCTGGTGGCGGGGCGGCCCTACTTCTGGTGTGCCTGCGGGCGTTCGTCCCGCCAGCCCTTTTGCGACGGCTCTCATAAGGGCACGAGTTTCGAGCCCGTCCGATTCGTCGCCGAGACTTCCGGCGTCTTCAATTTGTGTGGCTGCAAGAACACTGACGACAAGCCGTTCTGCGACGGCACACACAATATGCTCTGAAGCACGCGTGTGTGACGGGGGTGGCACAGGATGCCCGGATAAGGGGCGTTCCGGGCCCGAGTTGCAGGGCAAGCGTGCTTTACACTGCCCCTGCTTCCCCGCAAACTTCGCTTCCAGCCGTGGGGACGAGCCGATTCCTCTCGAGAAAGGAGCGGCCGGATCATTTCCGCCGGATGGGCTCGCTACCCGCGGTCTGACCGTGCGGCTGCCGGCGCGCAGCCGAGCCTGCGATGGCCGATGAGGCGGCGAAGGGAGCGATCGAGGTGGAATACTTCCTCCAGCAGATCATCAACGGCGTCACGCTCGGATCCATCTACGGCCTGATCGCCATCGGCTACACGATGGTGTTCGGCATCATCGGCATGATCAATTTCGCCCACGGCGACCTCTTCATGGTCTCGACGTTCATCGCCCTCATCGTTTTTCTGCTGATGACGGTGGTGCTTGGTGTGGGTTCGGTGGCGATGGCACTCTTGGTGGTGCTGTTCGCGGGGATGTTCCTCACGTCTCTGTGGAGCTGGACCATCGAGCGGATCGCCTACCGGCCGCTGCGCGGCTCGTTTCGCCTCGCACCGCTGATCTCGGCGATCGGCATTTCGATCTTCCTCATGAACCTGGTGCAGCTTGCCCAGGGACCGCGCAACAAGCCGGTCGCGCCCATGCTCACCGACGTCGTCACGCTCAAGGAGGGCGCCAACTATGCCGTCACGCTCTCCTACAAGCAGATGCTCATCATGCTGGTGACCGCGGTGCTGCTGTCCGTCTTCTGGTGGGTCGTGCAGTACACGCCGCTCGGCCGCGCGCAGCGGGCCTGCGAGCAGGACCGGCGCATGGCGGCGCTGCTCGGCATCAACGTCGATCGCACGATCTCGGTCACGTTCGTCATGGGCGGCGCGCTCGCCGCCGTCGCCGGCGTCCTCTACGTCGTCTACTATGGCGTCGTGAACTTCGCCGACGGATTCGTGCCGGGGATCAAGGCGTTCACGGCGGCCGTGCTGGGCGGCATCGGCTCGTTGCCTGGCGCGGTGCTCGGCGGCCTGCTGATCGGCCTCATCGAGGCGCTCTGGTCGGCCTATTTCTCGATCGACTACAAGGACGTCGCCGTGTTCTCCATCCTGGCGATCACGCTCATCTTCATGCCCTCCGGGCTGCTCGGCAAACCTGAAGTCGAGAAGGTGTGAGCACCATGACGGGGGGGCAGGTGCGCGGCAGCCGGGGCAGTTTCGGGACGCGTGTGCTGGCCGCGGCCAAGGATGCCACGAAGACGGCACTGCTCGCCCTCGGTCTGTGCATCCCGATCGTGCTGCTGCGCACGGAGCAGGACATCTCGAACCAGCTCATGCTGGAACCGCGCGTGGGGCTTACGCTGACGCTCGTCGCGATCGCCTTCGCCGCGCGTTTCGTTTGGCTGCTGACGGCCGACTGGTACGCGCGCCGCCCGCCACCGGTGGCGCGTGTCCCGGTTCTTGTGGGGATGACCGTCACGCCGGAGGCCGCGCGCCGTTTTGCGATCGGGGGTCTCATCTTCCTGTTCGCCTATCCCATGCTGTCGCTGGCGCTGGCGGGACCGGCGGGGTCGATCAAATGGATCGACAACTTCGGTATCCAGATCCTGATCTATGTGATGCTGGGCTGGGGCCTCAATATCGTCGTCGGTCTCGCCGGGCTGCTCGACCTCGGCTATGTCGCCTTCTACGCGGTCGGCGCCTATTCCTATGCGCTGCTCGCGGCCAACGATGTCGTGAAGGACTTCATGGCCGAGCTGATCGGTCCCGCCTTCTGGCCCGCGTGGGCGTTCTGGATCTGCCTGCCGGTTGCCGGCATCCTTGCGGCCTTCTGGGGCATCATCCTCGGCTTTCCGGTGCTGCGGCTGCGCGGCGACTATCTTGCCATCGTGACGCTCGCCTTCGGCGAGATCATCCGCCTTGTCCTCATCAACTGGGTCGATGTCACGGGCGGCTATGCGGGGATCTCAGGGATCCCACGACCAAGCTTCTTCGGTTTTCCGTTCAATGCCTCGGAGGAAGGCTTTGCGGCGACCTTCGGGCTCGAGTTCACGCCGCTTCACCGCACCATCTTCCTCTTCTATCTGATCCTCACGCTAGCGCTCATCACCAACGTGGTGACGCTGCGCCTGCGCCGCCTCCCGGTTGGCCGGGCCTGGGAAGCGCTGCGTGAGGACGAGATCGCCTGCCGCTCGCTCGGCATCAACACGACCAACACCAAGCTCACCGCCTTTGCGATCGGGGCGGGCTTCGGCGGCTTCGCTGGGGCTTTCTTCGCCGCGCGGCAGAACTTCATCAGCCCCGAGTCGTTCACTTTCCTCGAGAGCGCCGTGATCCTCGCGATCGTCGTGCTCGGGGGCATGGGGAGCCAGATCGGTGTCGCCATAGCCGCCATCGCGATGATCGGCGGCACCGAGCTCCTGCGCGAGCTCGACTGGCTGAAGCGCATTTTCGGCGCCGACTTCGATCCGACGCAGTACCGGATGCTGCTGTTCGGCCTCGCCATGGTGATGATCATGATCTGGCGGCCGCGCGGGCTTATTGCGCACAGGCAACCGACACTCTTTCTCACCACGCGGCGCGCCATCTCCGGCGATCTCGTCAAGGAGGGCCATGGCTGATGCGCTGGGAGACGGCGCCGCTTCTCGAGATCGAGCATCTGACCATGCGGTTTGGCGGTCTCATTGCCGTCAACGATGTCACCTTCGGCGCCGGCCGCGGTGACATCACCGCGATCATCGGCCCGAACGGCGCAGGCAAGACGACGGTCTTCAATTGCATCACCGGTTTCTACAAGCCGACATCCGGCCGCATGGTCATGAGCCATGCGGGCAATGCCCTGTCCGATGACGTCGCCGCGCTGACGCGCAGCGATGCACGCTACTCCCGGCGCGGCGCGAATGCGCTCTTCCTGCTCGAGCGGATGCCCGACTTCGAGATTGCGGCCAAGGCGCGCGTCGCGCGCACCTTCCAGAACATCCGTCTCTTCACGGGCATGACGGCGCTCGAGAACCTGATCGTCGCCCAGCACAACACGCTGATGGACGCTTCGGGCTGGACCGTTCTCGGTCTCATCGGACTGCCGCGCTACACGCGCGCGGAACACGCCGCCATCGAGCGCGCGCGCTATTGGCTCGACCTCATTGGCCTGACGGGCCGCGCTGACGACTCCGCAGGGAGCCTGCCCTATGGCGACCAGCGCCGCCTCGAGATCGCGCGTGCCATGTGCAGCGACCCGCTGCTTCTCTGCCTTGACGAGCCCGCGGCTGGGCTCAATCCGCGCGAGAGCGCCGAGCTCAACAAGCTGCTCAAGACGATCCAGAGGGAGCACGGCACGTCGATCCTGCTCATTGAGCACGATATGTCGGTGGTCATGGAAATCTCCGACCACGTGATCGTGCTCGAGTACGGAATCAAGATCTCCGACGGCACGCCCGAGCAGGTGCGCAACGATCCGAAGGTCATCGCCGCCTATCTCGGCGTGGAGGACGAGGAGGTTGCGGCCGTTACCAGGGGGGAACTGCCATGAGCGCGCCCCTGCTCCGCGTCAGCGGCGTCAAGAGTTTCTACGGCAGCATCATGGCGCTGAAGGGCGTCGATATCGAGATCGCCGAGGGCGAGATCGTGGCGCTGATCGGCGCCAATGGCGCCGGCAAGTCGACCCTGATGATGACCATCTGCGGCAATCCGCGCGCACGCGAAGGTGCGATCACCTTTGCCGGTCAGGACATCACAAGGCTCGATACCCACGAGATCGCGCGCCTCAGGATCGCGCAATCGCCCGAGGGCCGGCGGATCTTTGCGCGCATGACCGTGCTCGAGAACCTGCAGATGGGCGCCGAGATCGACGGCGCGCGCCACTTCCAGGAGGATCTCGCACGCGTGACCGAGCTCTTCCCCCGACTGCGCGAGCGCCTCGCGCAACGCGGCGGCACACTCTCCGGCGGCGAGCAGCAGATGCTGGCCATTGCGCGGGCGCTCATGAGCCGGCCCCGCCTTCTCATGCTCGATGAGCCCTCGCTCGGGCTTGCGCCGATCATCGTGCGCCAGATCTTTGATGCCATTCGCGATCTCAACCGGCGCGAGGGAATGACGATCTTTCTCGTCGAGCAGAATGCCTATCATGCCCTCAAGCTCGCGCACCGCGGCTACGTGATGGTCAATGGCCTCATCACCATGCAGGGAACAGGGGCCGAGCTGCTCGAGCGCCCGGACATTCGTGCGGCATATCTCGAAGGTGGGCGGCATTGAGGTCAGCAGGAGTGGGCACATGCCGGAATGGCTCTACGATGCAGGACCGAACGGTGGCTGGGTGTTTGTTCTGGTTACGATCATCATGGGCGGCCTTGCTGCCTACGCAACCGGTAGCGCCATCGCGACGACGTGGCGGCCGCGCTGGCAGCTCGTCGTATACGGCTTTCTCCTTGCAGGCGCCGTACGCTTCATCCACCACGCCCTCTTTCACGAGCCATTCGTCGCGCCGCGAAGTTATGTGGTTGACCTCGTTGTGCTGATTGCTGCGGCGGCCTTAGGCTTCCAGATCACCCGCCGGCGCCAGATGCGTGAGCAGTACAGCTGGCTCACACCCGGCACTGCCGAGCCGGCGGCGCGCCGCGCGGACCTGTGATCGCCCGGCCTTGGTCCAAGCACAATCATTGCTCGCCAGACGACTGTGGATTGGGCGTGACTTTGCCTAACTTTCGCGGAATCCTGCCGCAATGGGCAGGTTTGTCGCCTGGGCCGGCCGGGTCCGCCTCGCCGGTCCCCGTTTGTGGAAGCGCGTTGGCAAGAAGGGAGAGCGTTGCATGAAAAAGCTCATGTGGTCGGGGGTGGCCGTTGCGGCGCTGCTCGCGATGACCGGGGTGGCAAGTGCGCAGGTCAAGATCGGTGTCGGAGGTCCGCTGACGGGGCCCAATGCGACCTTCGGGGCTCAGCTCAAGAAGGGCGCCGAGCAGGCTGCTGCCGATATCAACGCCAAGGGCGGCATCAATGGCCAACAGATCGAGCTTGTATTCGGCGACGATCGCTCCGATCCCAAGGAGGGCGTCTCGGTTGCCAACAAGTTCGTCGGCGACAAGGTCAGGCTCGTAATCGGTCACTTCAACTCGGGCGTCTCGATCCCTGCGTCCGAGGTCTATGCCGAGAACGGTGTGCTTATGATCTCGCCAGCCTCGACGAACCCGCGCCTCACCGAGCGCAACCTCTGGAATACCTTCCGCACGTGCGGTCGGGACGACCAGCAGGGGGAGGTCGCCGGCAAGTATCTGCTGCAGAACTTCAAGGGCAAGAAGATCGCGATCGTCCACGACAAGACGACCTACGGGAAGGGCCTCGCGGACGAGACCAAGAAGGTGATCAACGCGGGCGGCTTGAAAGAGGTTCTCTACGAGGGCGTGAACCCGGGCGAGAAGGATTTCTCGGCGCTGGTCTCGAAGATCAAGGCGTCGGGTGCCGACCTCGTGTACTGGGGCGGTCTGCATACCGAAGGCGGGCTCATCGTGCGCCAGATGCGCGACCAGGGCGTCAAGGCGCCAATGATGTCCGGCGACGGTATCGCGACCGATGAGTTTGCGGCGATCGGCGGCCCGGGCGTGGAAGGCACGCTGATGACGTTCGCGCCCGACCCGCAGCGGCGCCCGGAGGCGGCCGAGGTCGTAAAGAGGTTCCTCGCCGCCAACTTCAAGCCTGAGGCCTACACGCTCTATGCCTACGCGACGTTGCAGGTCATCGCGGCGGCGGCGAACCAGGCGAAGTCCACCGATCCGAAGAAGATCGCCGAGACGATCCGTGGCGGCAAGCCGTTCCCGACCGTCATCGGCGCGCTCTCGTTCAACAAGAAGGGTGACATCACGCGGCCCGACTACACCATGTACACATGGAAGAAGGTCGAGGGCGATAAGATCACCTACGTGCAGAACTGAGTAGCAGGTGGCGTTGCGCGCCAGGACGACGACCGGAAGGCAGCCCTCGCGGCTGCCTTTTGGCTTGCTGCGGCTGCTGCAGTGCGCCTGTGTCGCGCTCGCGGCGCTGTCGCCGGCGCCAGCCATGGCGCAAGCGGCGGACCGCGACATCGTGATCATGGCGGTGGACTCGAGCCGCGTGCCCGAAGCGGACAGCACCGGTCTCCAGGCGGCGCCGCACCCTGTCGGCGAGGGAGTCGAGGAGGTCGCGCGCCATCTCAATGCGCAAGGGGGGCTCCTTGGTCGGCGCCTGCGGGTGGCCCGGGAGAATGACCGGTGCGAGGCCGAGGAAGCCGCCGCGATCGCCGCACGTGCGGCCGCTGAGCACGTTGATCTGATCATCGGCCATATCTGTGCAAGCGGCGCGATCCGTGCCGCCGAGATCTATGCGGCGGCCGGCATCGTCATGATCGCCACGGGGCCGCGCCATCCGCGCCTGACACGTCCCGCCGGCCGGCGCGGTGTCCATCGCCTCGCCGGGCGCGACGACCGTCAGGGCGAGAGCATTGCGGCGCTGATCGCGACGTCATTTCCTGCAGCGCGCGTGGCGATCATCCATGACCGCAGTCTCCAGGGGCGCGGCATGGCGGACGAAATCCGACGCAGCGCCATCGCGGCACAGATATCGCCGGTGCTGGTCGCCACCTACACCTCGAGCACCAAGAATTACGCGCATCTTGTCGGCGAGCTTGCCGCAGCTCGGGTGAACCTTGTCGTCTTTCCCGGCCAGCTATTCGAGGCCTCCATGATCCTCGATCAGGCCGATCGCGCGGGTGCGCGGATCGCGACGGTTATCGGCACCGACGTTCTGGCCGCCGAGGCCCCCCCGGCACGGCTGCTCGCAGCCGTCGATGACTTTCTCGTCATGCTGCCATGGCCGGGTATGGGCCGGTCCGCGCAGGAGCCCACAAGGGAAAGCGTCGCGCGTGCGCTTGCGGGCGCTGCGCTGGAAGCCTGGTCGGCGGCGATCATCGAGGCTGGCGACACCGCGCCCGATCGTGTCAGCGATAGCCTCAGGGGACGCGCCCACGCCACGCGTGTCGGCGCAGTGCAGTTCGACGCGAGGGGCGATGCTGTGGTGCCGTCCTACCTGCCGCACGTGTGGCGTCACGGAAGATGGCAGGCCTGGCGCTGAGCCGGGCCTGCAGGCGCACGTCAGTCATCGCGCTTCTTCTTGATCATCTTGAAGTCGCGATCGAACTCGAAGTCCCACTTATGGCCGTCGGCGCAGCGGGCATCGTCGACTTCATACTTGCCGTCATCGAGCTCCATGGTGCCGCCGCTGCATCCTTCGGCAGCCAGCAGCGCGACGAGCTTCGCCCGCTCTTCGCTGGTGACGGGGCGGTCCGCCGATGCCGGGCTCGCTGTCAGCATGGTCGCAGTAAAGACGGCAAGTAACCTGCGCATCATGATCTCCGGGCTCGTGCTAACAAGGGCGTGCGACAGAGCGCGATCCGGCAACGCGCCGGCACGTGCCTTGTTCCCGTCGAAACGCGGGTGGCTATCGCAGGTTCGCTCAGTGCAGCAGGCCCGCGACGGTCTCGGCGACCTTGGCACTGCCGGCCGGCTTGGCCACCACGGGCGCTTTGGGCCAGTTTGCCGAAAACTCCGCCGGATCGAACTTCGTGTAGAACATGAATGGGATGCCAAGATCCTCAAGCCGCCGGCAGACGGCCGCCGTCGTGTCCGTGCCGATCCGGAGATTGATCACGGCGGCGTTCAGGGCCGGATACTCTGCCAAGTAGAGTGCATCACGGAGCTGATCGGCCGCGAAGACCTTGGCGCCGGCTTGGGTGAGTTCGCTGGCGAGTTCGCGCGCGACGGCGGGCTCGTGCTCGACGACCAGGATGGACTGGCCCTTCAAACGCATCATCATCGCAGTACCCCTGTTCGATGCAGCCGCGTTCGTTTGGTCAGCGTGCGTTTCCGGGCGCATGGGCGTCAACCCCATTGCCGTGCGGTGCACGCGCTTTGCTGACGGTCCGTTTAGTCAATTTCCATGTCCTCAATACGACCATAAGGGGGAAAATCAGGGCCTCGCTGCGCAAGACCTCTGATGCGCTGCAATAAAGCTTGGCACGTGGCTATCGCGGTCTTTCTGTGGATGATCGACGTTTACGAAATTGCGATGCTGTTGGTGCTGCGTCGAGCCCGCGCGCGCGCAGAGCGCTGGGGTGGCTTCGTCGCACTCTGCTCTGTGGATTGTCCTGCGCGATCTGCCATTTGTCGCCGTCTCGATGCTTTGCGCGCGCCTGCACGTGTGATCCTCGCGCCATTCTTGTGGAGAATTTCATGTCAGCGCGCTGACGATGGCGCGTTTCGAACTAACATATTTTGAGCGATCGAGGGCACGGGACGGCGCATGGCGGGGGAAAAAAGACCGCACTTGCGGGTGGTTGGGGGCAATGATGCGCTGGTGCGCACGGCGCGGGTGCGCCGCGAGACGCACTGGCCGCCGCTCAGGGTGGTCGGCCGGGACGAGGTGGTGGCGGTGGCCGCGCCTCTGTCCGCGCCTGCTCCGCGGCCTGTTCACGTGGCGAAGCGCGCGGCGTGGGGGCGGGTCCTGCTCGCGGGGCTCGTGGTGGTCATGCTGAGCAGCATTGGCCAAGCCTTTGCCGCGCACGGCTAGGCCGGCCGAACCAAAACCAACAGAACCCTGGGCCGACATAGCCCAGGGTTCCTCAATCGCCGGGAAGCTTGATGGCTGAACTGCCCGAGTGGTGGCAGTAGAGCTCAGTCGTTTGGCGATTGTGCGGCGTTCGCGGGTCATCGCTCGGTACGGCTTGGCCAGATCGGTGCCAAGGCAGAACCGCGGCGAAGCTGATCGCTGCCGCCACGAGATGCCGGAAACATTGCCGCGGCCAGCGGCTGTGCGCATTGCGCCCAGGTGTGTGCGCGCACGTGCGCCTGGCGGTGGCTTGGCGGACCGCCGACTCCCAACTGGGCGACCGCGCAGGAATTGCCGGGGCAGCGACGGAAAGTTCGAGCGGCTATCGTTATTGACGCGCGTGAACGCCCGCTGTTCCCCCGTCAGATGGGCGTTCTTCTCAGCCTGGCCCGGTGAGCGTGTCCCCCTCAGCTCGCCGGGCTTTGGCGTTTTGGGGGCTGGAGCACATCACCAGCACCGCGCCGTCTCTGAGCCGTTCGGCGAGATCGGGGCCACTGAGGCGTGCAGCGGCCGGGCCGGCCGCCACGGCAAGACCGTTCGCTTCCATGAACGACATCGCTTGCGCAGACTTGATCGCGAAGTTCACGTTCTGCGGGATGTCGCCGCCCGCGCGGGCAACGGCGAGGGCATTGAGCTTTGCGACGACCACGCCGACGACCTGACCCCGCTCGTCGACAACGGGCCCGCCGCTGTTGCCGGGTTGCACTGGGGCCGAGAGCTGAAAGTGCGCGCGGTTGTCGCCAACACCGGCAAGCGCCGTGATATCGCCCCGCGTGAAGGTGCCGGACGAGGCCAGCGCGCCCAGATAGGGAAAGCCAAAGATGGCGATGTGCTCGCCAAGACGGGTGTCGCGGCGCCACGTGAGCACGGTCGGTGGTTTGACCGGCGGCGACTCCGGAGCAAGGAGTGCGAGGTCGCGCCTCGTGTCGGCGGCCCTCACGCGCACCGCACGGAAGGTCGCATCGCCGTGGCCTTTGATCGCGATCGTGCTGCAGCCTTGGACGACGTGCGCGTTGGTGAGGACATCTCCGGATCTGGACACGTAGAACCCGGTTCCAGCAGACACGCGGGGTGACGCGCCCGCGCTTGCGCGGCCCGCCGGCGGGAGGCCGCCCGGTCTGCGCAGCGTGGCCTCGCGGACGGCCACGGCGCACTTTTGGGCGGCAGCGAGCGCCGCCCCTGCGCCCGCCAGAGAGAACTGGGCGCTGGTCGCCGGCGCTGCGAAGGTCAGCGAGCGGCCGCCTGCAATGACGCCCATACGGTCGGAGGGAAGCTGTCCGATCATCGTGAGGCCATTTGGCAGCCGGCGCGGGACGGCGACGTGAAGGACCTGATCGTCGACCGAGATGGTGATGCGCTTGCCGGCCATGCGGTCGGCGACCGGGCCGATCATTGCGAGGCCCCAATGTCCCCTGACGGTGCTGATGAAACCCCAGGCCGCTGCACGGCGTGGATCGTGGCTGCTGGAGAAGCCCTTGATGGCTTGGCATCCCAGCGCGGTTTGCGCCGAGACCAGCATCTGCACCCGCCAGCCGTCCTTCTCCCAGACGATGTCGCTCTGGCCCATCACAGGCGCCGGCCCGGCAAGCAGCGCTGAGCCGGCTGCGGCGGCACGAAGGACGCGAAGGCGCGAGCGCATGAGGCGGACCTGTTCGACGACTACCAGTTTATGCCGTTTACTGCTGGCGCTGCCCGGCGGCGTGGCCACTGCTATGGGTCCACACTTTCGCAGCAAGTTTATGGCGCTTGGCGCGTCGACGGGACGGAGCTGGACAGGCAAGTCGTGGTGCCGCAAGAGGGACTCGAACCCCCGACCCCCGCATTACGAATGCGATGCTCTACCGGCTGAGCTATTGCGGCCTACGGCTGCGCTCAGGGCGCGCCGGATTGGGTGAGCTGTCCATAGCCCCGGTCGGGCAGCTTGGCAATGCTCTTCCCCCCATTCTCAGCAGCGCGCGGCGCGATGCGGCGCAGCCCTTCGCGCTATGCCCTCGGGCGCAGCCGCATGGCGGCGGAGCCGAGGCACGACCGAGGCACATCTGCAACTCATGGGTGTAAAATGCCGCCGATGCACATTTACGGTGTATTCAGATCTTGATGGCAACCTACGCGTGTGGCGATGATGACGTGGCGGCAAACGACATCACAATCATCGCCCGGCTGGTCGCCGCTCCCCCCCAAGAACCAGCCGGCCGGCCGTCGCGCGTGCTTAGCGAGGGATCGGCAACAGGCGAGGCGCTTGCGTTTACCCGGGAAAGGAGGTGCGACGACCATCATGCTGTTCTGGTCCGCAACGCAGTGAGCCGAATGCGGAAGGCGGTCGACCCCCCGCCAGGGCCGGAGTTCTCGATGGGCAATCCCACGCGTCCCTGCATGTCCATCTGAAGCGCTCGAGGCCCGGCCGCGTGGCCCCCACTCTGCGGACCTTGGCCGCTGCTCCGATACTGCCAATCGGAGCAGCGGCCTCGATCTTTTCTCAAGGGTACCAAGCTCGAAGCCGGTCGATGAACTTCTGGTGCAACAGCGCGCCGCAAGCACCATCCTCTTCCGTTGTGCCACCGTCGCAGGCATGTTGTAGTAGTCAAGGGGGGCAGCGCTGCTGGGGAGCAGGGCTGCAGAGTGTTTGTGGGAGGGGGTTATGGCGTGGGGCGCGCATTTCTTCGTGGCCGTTGTCTATGCCGCCTTGGCGGCAAGCTTCATCGCCTCCACTGCCTCGCTCATCCTCGAGTTCAAGGATCAGGACTGGCTGTCGATGGCGCTGGCCCACAGCCACCTCTTCGTGTTCTTCCCGACCTTCGGCATCGTGGTGCTGGCCGCATTCTACTGGCCATCGGTCATTTTTACCCATCTCTACTGGTCGAAGGACACGGGCGTGCGCCTCGGCAAGTTGCGGTTCCTCATAGGTTTCGCGGCCGTGGTTGCGGCCTCGTGGTGGGTCGCGCAGCAGATCGGCAGCTCGAACCCGCGCGGCATCTGGGAGGTGCAGCCGGCCGCGCTCGCGCAAGACAGGGGCAGCTCCACCCCGTGTACGGCAGCCGACGGCAGCACCTCGACGTGCCAGCGCGTGCCGATCCTGAGGGCGCTGGAGGAATTGCGCGCCCATGGGCGCAAGCGGGTCGGGTTCGCCGAATTCACGCGCAACTGCACGCCGGATCCCCTCATCGAGCGTCCTCCCGAATATCGCGAGAAGCGCTACTGCTTCGCTGCCGGCACGCATCTCGATACGCAGCAGTGCTGCGACGTCCAGAAGCGCTTCGCCGCCGACGTCAGCGCGCTCCAGGCTGACACTCGATTGCGCTCGCGCTCGGCCGAACTCGATCAGTTCTTTCTCCCCCTGAAGGTCTTCTTCATCGCGGTCATGGTGCTCATCGCCGCCTTGCTCGCCTTCTGGCGCAAGCGCATCGATGTCCTCTATCCCGAGTACGTGCCGGCGATCGAGCGCGGCATCATCATCGGCGGGCTCTCGATGCTGACATGGCCGCTCATGGACTATGCCTATGCTCAGACCAGCATGGCGCTGTTCGGCCGTATGCATGGCGGGCTCCATTTCCGCTGGAGCCTGGTCATCGTGCCGTGGGCGATCCTGTTGCCGTTCTTTTTCCTCCGCCGCCTCGACAAGAACCGCGAGCTGGTCGCGCAAGGTGCGAGCGTGATCGCGAGCGCCGTCGCCATCCTCCGCTATCCCCAGATCAACGATTGGGCCGTCCGGCTTCTGGGCGCTGGCGCCGAGCCCTGGACGTTCGGGCTGTTCGCCGGACTATCGCTCATCGCGTTCATCTGGCTCTTCTGGCGCACGGACAAGCCGCCGCCCAACGGGCGCACGCCGTCGCATTCCTCACCCCTGACCTGAAGCCCTGCGGACCATCCCCCGATGTCGCCAGTGCGGTATACGGACGGTGGACGAGCGTCCCTTCCCAGCAACGAGGCGCGTGGCAATGCTGACGATGTATGACGCCGCCGGCAACGGCCTCACCCCCTGCAAGGACGTGGCGGCGTTGTCGGAAGCTACGGTGTGGATTGATCTTCTCGATCCCACGCCCGAGGAGGATGCCGCGGTTGAGCGGGCGCTCGGGATTTCGGTGCCGACGCGGGCCGAGATGCGTGAGATCGAGGCCTCCAACCGCCTCTATGTCGAGAACGGCGCGCACTTCATGACCGCCTTCATCATCCACTCAATCGAGCAGACGGTCCCGGTCGGCTCAGCGGTCACTTTCATCCTCGCGGGCAACCGTCTCGTGACCGTGCGCTACGCGGAGCCTCGCGCCTTTCCCATCTTCCTCGCGCGGGCGGCCAAGGGTGACGCGCCGTGCGCAAGTGGCGTCGACATCATGGTCGGTCTCATCGAGGCGCTTATCCATCGCCAGGCCGACCTTATCGAGCGCATCCAGGATGACGTCGACCGCTTGGCTCTGAACGTGTTCGAGATCAAGGGCGGCCAACAGACGCGCGGCCGACGCCTCGACGTGGTCCTGCGTACGATCGGCAAGGAGGGCGATATCACGGCGCGGGTGCAGGAGAGCGCTTTCTCGCTCGATCGCGTGCTGGCATTTCTTGCCAGTGCCCTCCGCGAGCGCGGCGGCGATTCGCGCATCACGAAGCGGATCAAGTCGGCGCAGCGCGACATCGCCTCGCTGCATGACAACACGCGCTTTCTGAGTACCCGCCTCGAGTTCCTGCTCGAAGCGACGCTCGGCATGATCAACATCGAGCAGAACCAGATCATCAAGCTCTTCTCGGTGGCCGCCGTCGTATTCCTGCCGCCGACGCTGATCGCCTCGATCTATGGCATGAACTTCAAGTACATGCCCGAGCTGGATTGGCCCTGGGGGTACCCTCTGGCGCTGTTCATGATGGTGCTCGCGGCGGTGCTGCCTTACCTCTATTTCCGGCGCAAGGGCTGGCTGTAAATGCGGCGTGCCGCATGGCCGCTCGCCGTCATGCTCGGCATCGTCGCGGGCGCGGCCAGGGCTGACGCGCCGCCATGTCCGCTCGCGCGCGGCGAGACCCGCGCCGTCACAGGCGTGATCGATGGCGAGACGCTCGCGCTCGACGATGGTCGCCGCCTGCGTTTGATCGGGGCGCTCGCACCGCGCGCGGTGGACGTTGGTGCGACGGCCGGGAGCTGGCCACCAGAGAATGAGGCGCGAACGGCGCTGGCGTCGCTCGTCGAGGGCCGCTCGGTGACGCTGTGGCACGACGCTGCGCGAAGTGATCGCTATGGGCAGGTGCTCGCGCACGTGACGATCGGCAGCGACTGGCTGCAGGGAATGCTTGTGGCGCGCGGCCTTGCACGCGCCTACGGCCGGCCGGGCAGCGATGCGTGCACCGCGGCGCTGGCGAACCTTGAGCACCAGGCGCGCGCACAGGGGCTCGGGCTCTGGGCGAATGCCGCCTATCGCGTGCGTCTGGGGGCGCATGGCGATTGGGAGCGTGCGGTTGGTTCGTTCCACCTCGCGCGCGGAACGGTGCATCGCGCCTCGCGCGGTGCGGGCGAGGTCTACGTGTCGCTCGGTCTGCGTCGCGGCCGCGCCTATCCGCTCGCGGCGGTCGTCCCGGCCAATCGCACCGACCTCACCGGCGGCGTGGCACCGCGCGCCCTCGTTGGACGTCGTGTGCTCGTGCGCGGCTGGGTCGAGCAGCGTCGAGGTCCGGTCATCGTCATCGATAGCAAGGGGCAATTCGAGCTCATCGGGGAGTGAGCGATTCTTACCCCTCTCCAATCATCGTCTTCAGCGGGAAGATGAGGTGATCAACGCATCCAGCTTCGCCGCCGCCACGATCTGCCGCCGCTCAAGTTCGACGATCGGTCCATCGGGCTCGGCGAGGCCGCGTGCGACGAGCTCGATGGACGGTCGGGTGCCGCCGAGCGCGAGGCGGTAGAGATGATAGCGTGCCGGCGGCTCGTTCCTGTACGGGCGCGCGAGCGAGGCGGACGGAACGCCGATGATCGGGATATGGCCGGAGGGCGCAGGGTGCCAGTGCTCGGTCGCCACGTGCTCGTGGCCATGCAACACGAGCTCGGCGCCGTGGCGTGCGAGGACCTCGGCGAGGGCATCGGCATCTTCTAGTTCGTGACGGCGCTTCGCGAGGCCCGGCAGCGGCGGATGATGGATGAGCACGACCCGGCTCAGCCCCTCGGCACCGAGCCGGTCGAGAAGGCGCCCGAGGCGGTCGCGCTGGGCTTGCCCGATCCGGCCAATGGCATAGAAGGGCCGCGTCGGCACGGCGGAGTTCAGCGCGATAAGCGCCAGCCTGCCGAAGCGGCGCACGAAGGGGAAAGCGGCTCCCGCGCCCATGGCCTCCGCGATGGCGTAGTCGGCGGCGGCTGCGTTCGGCGACATGTGGGGATGCCAGCGGGCGGTGCCGGGATCGGTGCCGATGCGGCTGTAAATGTCATGATTGCCGGGAATTACCGTGACGCGCTCGGCGTCGCCGAGCGTGCGGAGCCACGTGAGGGCCGCCTCGTGCTCCGCCGGCAGCCCGAGGTTCGCGAGATCGCCCGTGACGGCGATGTGGTCAGGGGCCTGCTCGGCGATGTCGGCGGCGATCCGCGCGAGGACATCGCGGCTGTAGAGATGGCGCCGGCGGTGCTGCCAGTTGAGCCAGCCAAGAAGCCGCTTCACATTCCAATGGCGGATGCCGATGCGGGGAAGGGGCCCAAGGTGCACGTCGGAGAGGTGCGCCAAAGTGAACGCCGCGCTGCTCCTGTCTCTCTCCGCCATTCTGTTTGGGCCTGACCTCATACGTCGATGGGGTGGCTTATACGCCAGCCGCCCTGCGGCCGCAAAGGCGGCGCGCCTTAAGCAATCGGCGCGATGTGATCGGGCCATGCCGCCTTCGCACTGGAAAGGCGGGGCCTGGCCGGGGTATACGGGCAGCCATGAGCGACATCCTCAGCAAGATCACGAAATACAAGCTCACCGAGATTGCCGAGGCAAAGCGCGCGCGGCCACAGGCGGCCATCGAGGAGGCGGCGCGGCGCGCACCGCCCGTCCGGTCTTTCGCCGGCGCGCTCGAGCGGCGCATACGCGAAGGGCAGTTCGCCCTTATTGCCGAGATCAAGAAGGCCTCGCCCTCGAAGGGGCTGATCCGGGCCGACTTCGATCCGCCGGCGCTGGCCCGGGCCTACGAGGCCGGCGGTGCCGCCTGCCTGTCCGTGCTGACGGACGCGCCCTCCTTCCAGGGGGCGCCGGAGTATCTGACGGCGGCGCGCAAGGCGACACGGCTCCCGGTGCTCCGCAAGGACTTCATGCTCGACACGTATCAGGTCGCCGAGGCGCGCGCCTGGGGTGCGGACTGCATTCTGATCATCATGGCGCAGATCGAGGATGCCCTCGCGCGCGATCTTGCAGCGGCCGCGCAGGCCTGGGGCATGGACGCGATCGTCGAGGTGCATGATGATGTGGAGCTTGATCGCGCACTGAGACTTCCCTGCCGCCTTATCGGCATCAACAACCGCAATCTCAAGACCTTCGAGACGACGCTGGCGACGACCGAGCGCTTGGCGCCGCGTGTTCCCAGGGACCGCATTGTCATCGGCGAGAGCGGCATCGCCACGCATGCGGATCTCGAGCGGCTCGCCAAGGCTGGCGTGCGCGCCTTCCTCGTCGGTGAGAGCCTCATGCGCAAGGAAGACGTGACGGCCGCCACGCGCGAATTGCTGACAGGGCGCGCGACATGAGCCGCCTCTCGCACATCAACGAGGCCGGCGACGCCGTCATGGTCGATGTGTCGGACAAGGCCGCGACCGCGCGGTCGGCGATTGCCGAAGGCTTCGTCGCGATGGCGCCCGCGACGCTGGCGCTGGTGACGACGGGGGAAGCCAAGAAGGGCGACGTGCTCGCCGCCGCGCGCATCGCGGGGATCATGGCGGCGAAGCGCACGCACGAGTTGATCCCGCTCTGCCATCCCCTGGCTATCACCAAGGCGAGCGTCGATTTCGACATGCGCACAGAGCCCTGCGGCATTGCAGTGACGGCGGAGGTCAAAGTGAGCGGCCAGACGGGCGTCGAGATGGAGGCGCTGACCGCCGTGTCGGTCGCTTGCTTGACGATCTACGACATGCTCAAGGCCGCTGACCGGGGCATGGTCATTGGACCCGTGCGGCTCATGGAAAAGCGCGGCGGGCGCTCGGGGGTGTGGCGCGCCGCGGCCGCCGGCGCCGAGGGCGAATGACATGGCATCGCCGCTGCTTTCGGTCGAAGAGGCCCTGGCCCGCCTGCTCGCGGATGCCACGCCGCTTGGGATGGAGCGCATTGCGATCGAGGATGCGCACGACCGCATTCTGGCCGAACCGCTCGCCGCGCGCCTGACGCAGCCGCCGTTTGATGCATCTGCCATGGACGGCTATGCCGTGCGCGCTGGCGATGTGGTGCGGCTGCCGGTCAAGCTGAAGGTCATCGGCGAATCTGCTGCAGGCCACCCGTTCGCGGGTCGCGTTGGGCCGGGCGAAGCCGTGCGCATCTTCACGGGCGCGCCGGTGCCGGATGGGGCCGACGGCATCGTGATCCAGGAGCACACGACGCGCGAGGGCGCCGAGGTCATCATTGCCGGCGAAGACGTGCAGACCGATCATATCCGTCCGCGCGGTGGCGATTTCAGCGCAGGGCTGCGCCTCCTCGAAGCGGGACGGCGCCTCGGCCCGCGCGCGCTTTCGCTGGCGGCGGCTATGGGGTACGGCGACGTCACGGTCTGGCGGCGGCCGAAGGTTGCCATTCTCTCGACTGGGGACGAACTGGTCCCTCCCGGTCAGACCCCGGGCATGGGGCAGATCGTGGCATCGAACCACCTCGGCGTCGGTGCGATGGTTCGTGCCTTCGGGGCTGAGGTCATCCAGCTCGGCATCGCCCGCGACACTGCTGCAAGCATCAGCGCGCACGTCGAGCGTGCGAAGGACGCGGACATCCTGGTGACGATCGGCGGTGCTTCGGTTGGCGATCATGACCTTGTCGCGCCGGTGCTGGCGAGGCACGGCATGGAACTCGCCTTCTGGAAGATCGCGATGCGCCCGGGCAAGCCGATCATGAGCGGACGGCTCGGCGCTCAGCGCGTCATCGGACTGCCGGGCAATCCGGTGTCCGCGCTCGTCTGCGCGCGCGTTTTCCTCGTGCCGCTGATCGAGCACCTCATGGGACAGCCGGCGGCCTCGGAGGCGACGCGTCCGGCCGAGGCGGCCGTGGCAATCGAGGCGAATGGTCCGCGCCAGCATTACATGCGCGCGACGCTCGCAGGACATGGTGGCGGCCTGCCGCGCGTCACGCCGGTGCGCTCGCAGGACAGCTCGCTCCTGTCGCCGCTGGCGATTGCCGACTGCCTGATCGTGCGGCCGCCGAACGCGGCCGCCGTGGCGCCGGGCGAGACGGTGCGCGTCCTGCCGCTGGATTTCTGATCGCTCGATGCTCCCGCTCCCCATTGTCTCCAATGGGGCGAGGGTCGGGGTGAGGGGCGGCGACAAAACGCCAACGTCGAGCAAGCTCCCGCCCCTCATACTAACCTTCTTTCCGTCAAGAACGGGAAAAAATGGACCGGTCGCGTTTGCCGCCTGCTCCAGTTCAAAAAAGGCGGGTGGATTCGGAAGGGTGTTCCCTCCCGGCAGGCGTGCGGGGTCTAGTCTTTATCGCGCCGAAGGCGCGATCATGAGCGATGCCATCACCCCTTGCGCCCAGTCTGCTCATTGCACCATCCTCGCGATGCGCCGGGATCAGCGGGACGGAGGGGGACGGCATGAGTGTGACCATTGCGGGCATCGTTGGCTATGTCGGCCTGCAGATCCTGATCGGCGCGTGGGTCTCGCGGCGGATCGCGACCGAGACCGACTATGTGCTCGCCGGGCGGTCTTTCGGCGTCGGCCTTGCCGCCGTCTCGATCTTCGCCACATGGTTTGGCGCCGAGGTCGTGATCGGCGCCGCTAGCCGCGTCTACACGAGTGGTCTATCGGGGGCGCAGGCCGAGCCCTTCGCCTATGCCGCCGGCATTCTGGTCATGGGTCTCGTTTTTGCTGCGCGCCTCTGGCGGCGTGGGATTCAGACGCTGGCCGACTTCTTTCGCTTTCGGTTTTCGGAGCGCATCGAGCGGTTGGCCGCAGTGCTGCTCATCCCCGGCTCGGTGCTGTGGGCGGCGGCGCAGATCCGCGGCTTCGGGCAGATCGTCGGGTCTGCTGCCGGCATCGAGCTCGAGACGGCGCTGACGCTCGCGGTGATCGCCGTCGTCGTCTACACGGTGCTCGGCGGGCTGCTGGCCGATGCCTATAACGATGCCATCCAGAGCGCGGTGATCGTCGCGGGCCTCTTCGGGCTGTGCTGGATCGCGGTCTCCGAGGCGGGCGGGATCGCCGCGGGACTTGCGCGGATCGAGCCCGCGCGCTGGCTGGTCTTTCCAGCCGATCAGTCGCTGCTCGCGCTTATCGAGAAGTGGGCCATCCCGATCTGCGGCTCGGTGGTCGCCGTCGAGCTGATCTCGCGCGTGCTCGCCTGCCGCTCGCCCGAGGTTGCGCGGGCGGGGGCGACGCTCGGCGGCGTCTGCTATCTGCTGATCGCACTCATCCCGGTGACGCTCGGGCTCATCGGACCGTTTCTCGTGCCCGACATCGCCGACAGCGAGCAGATCGTGCCTGAGATCGCGCAACGGCATCTGCCGCCGGTGCTCTACGTGCTCTTCGTCGGGGCGCTCATCTCGGCGATCCTGACGACGGTCGACTCTGCCCTGCTCGCCGCCGGCACGCTGTTGTCACACAACCTGCTGCTGCGCCTCCGTCCGACAGCCTCGGAGCGGATCAAGGTCGCGGTTGCGCGCGCGTCGGTCGCGACGCTCGGCATCATCGCCTATCTGCTGTCGCTGCGGGCGACGCACATTTCCGATCTTGTGGAACTGGCGTCGGCCTTTGCCAGCGCTGGCATCTTCGTGACGCTCGTGTTCGGGCTCCTCACGCGCATGGGTGGCGAGTTCAGCGCGTTTGCGGCAATGGCGAGCGGCGCGCTGGTTTGGCTCGCCGGGGCGCACCTCTTCGAGATCCAGGCGCCCTATGTGGCGGGCCTTGCGGCGGCCGCGATCGCCTACATTGCGGTGGCGCAGTTCGAGCCGCGCTCGCCGGCGCCCGCCTGAGGTTCATCTGCGACCGCGGAAGCCGGTCGCCAGGACGTACAGCTCGGCGGAATCGGCCCGGCTCGCCTTGGGCTTGACGTGGCGCACGATCGCGAAGTCACGCTTCAACATGTCGAGCAGCGACCGCTCGGCGCCGCCTTGAAAGACCTTGGCGAGGAACACACCCCCGGGCGCCAGAACCTCGGCCGCGAACTGAGCCGCTGCCTCCGCGAGCGCCATGATGCGCAGATGGTCCGTGCTGGCGTGGCCCGTGGTCGGTGCGGCCATGTCTGACAGCACGACATCCGCGCCGCCATCACGCAGAAGCGCCTTGAGCTTGCCGGGTGCGGCATCGTCCAGGAAGTCAAGCTCCAGGATGGTGACGCCTGCGATCGGATCGATCGGCAAATAGTCAATGGCAATGACCTGGCTGCGCCCCTCCGCGGCCTTGACGCGCTGTGCCGCCACCTGTGACCAGCCGCCGGGTGCTGCGCCAAGGTCGACGACGCGTTGTCCGGCCTTCAGGATTCGGTACTTGTCATCGATCTCGATGAGCTTGAAGGCCGCACGCGAGCGCCAGCCTTCGCGCTTGGCGGCGGCGACGTAGGGGTCATTGAGCTGACGCTCGAGCCAGCGCTGAGAGGATGCCGAGCGCCGGCGCGCGGTCTTGAGGCGGACCCTGAGCTGGCGTGCGCCGCCAAAGCGCTGGCTGGTCGTGCTCCTGCTGCCGGCGCCCTTTCCCTTGTCCTTGCCCGTTCCCGCCATCTATGGCCCGCCGTCGCGGCGCGAGGCGCGGAAGACGCCGTCCTCGGCCATCAGCGTTGCGAGAATGCCTTCGCGCAGGCCGCGGTCGGCGACGCGCAGCAGGTCGCACGGCCACATGCGCATGAGTGCCTCGAGGATGGCGCAGCCGGCGAGCACGAGATCGGCGCGATCACGACCGATGCACGGCTCGTTGACGCGCGCTTCGTAGCCCCGCGCCAGCAGATCGGCGGTGACGGTTCGGACCTGGCTTGATCTCAGCCAGCAGCCGTCGACGCGATTGCGGTCGTAGCGGGGGAGGCGCAGGAAGATGCCGGCGACCGTGGTCACCGTTCCGGACGTGCCGAGCATGTGTACGCGGCGATTGTGCATGCGTGCGCGGAAGCCATGCTCACGCTCGAAGGGTGCCAGCAGGTCGGTGACGAAATCGACCATGGCCTCGAAGGCATCCTCGTCCACATGACGGCCACCAAAGCGCTCGGCAATGGTGACGACGCCCACCGGCAGCGAGGTCCAGGCCGCAATGCAATGCTGTGCCTCGATGCGGTCGGCCATTGAGCGGCGCCAGCCGTCGCGGCGCCGGTTGAGGTCGAGCCAGATAAGTTCCGAGGAGCCTCCGCCGATGTCGAACACGAGCACGAGGTCGCTATGCTTGTCGATCAGGGCGGCGCAGCCTGAGACGGCGAGGCGCGCCTCCGTCTCGCGGCACACGACCTCGATATCGAGGCCGACTTCGCGACGCACGCGCTCGAGGAACTCGTCGCCGTTAGCAGCGACGCGGCACGCCTGGGTGGCAATGAGACGCGAGCGCACGACATTCGCCTTGCGGAGCTTCGTCTCGCAGATCCTAAGGGCCTCGATCGTGCGATGCATGGCAGCGTCGGAAAGCCGGCCGGTCGCCGAGACGCCTTCACCGAGCCGGATGATGCGCGAGAAGGCATCGACGACGAGGAAGCCGCGCCGTGACGGCCGCGCGACGAGGAGACGACAGTTGTTCGTTCCAAGGTCGAGCGCGCCGTACGTTGGCGCGTGACCGTTGTGTTCGCTGCGCGGCTCGCCGGTGCGCGCGGGCGTTCGCAGGTTGTGCCCGTTGCTCCTGAAGGACGGCGCCGTGTCGGAGGTGTTGCTGCGAAAGGAGATGGGCTGGAAGGCGGTGGCGCAGTCCGTCAGCCCCTGCTTGATCGCGGGTGCCAGCTGCGCGGCGGGAGCCGCGGCTCCCTGTTCGTCATCCGCCTCCATTGGTGCGATACTCCAGCGCCTGGGACGCATGATGCCGCTTGGCAACACCCCGGGTTGGGTCAACAGGCCTCGGTCTGGATCGAACTTGCGCTAAAGTTTAGCAGCTTAATCGACGACGTAAAGCGATTGTGATCGCCGCGTGAGGTTCTGAAGGGCTCTGGCCGGGGCGCGAAATAGAGCGAGCGGGCGCCATGATCTGTTGGAAAAGATTGGCTTTATTGGCGTTCGCCCTTGGCTGGCAGCCGTGGGCAGCGGCGCCGCTCAAGGCCGAGCCGCCCGACGTGGCGACGGTGGCGGATCGCCTGATCGCCGCCTACCCCGCATTTCTGGCGCGGCGTGAGGGCAACGCCCTTGTGTGGCGGGACGGCAAGCGTATGGTTATCGACGACGGCCTCGGCCCCAAGACGCCGGCCGAGCGTCTGGAGGCTCCTGATCTCAAAGACATGCTGGCCACGCCCTATCCGGCCGGGATTGCTCCGCCGCCTCTGCGCGACGCCGATCCCGGGCGGGCGCGCAACAGTGAGTTCTTCACGGCCATGTACGGCGACTGCCGGCGCGATGACGTGCGCGCCAACCTCATGCCCGTGGTGTGGCTGCCGAAGAAGTGGGGAAAAACCTTGCAGGTCACGCGCATCAATGGCGTGGCCGAGCGCCTAGCGGCGGTTTCGGCCGAGCTCGACCGACTGCCGGCGCGATTCGACGCCTATCTCTTCCCCCCTGCCGGCACCTACAACTGTCGGGCCATTGCCGGCACCGCCCGCGTGAGCCCGCACGGTCTCGGCATTGCCATCGACATCGCGACAAGGGAGGCCGACTACTGGCGCTGGGGGAAGCCCGGGGCCGACGGTCTCCCAGCCTACCGCAACCGCATTCCGCACGAGATCGTCGCCATCTTCGAGAAGCACGGCTTCATCTGGGGCGGCAAGTGGTATCACTATGACACCATGCACTTCGAATACCGGCCGGAGCTGCTGCCTCCACGATCGGGACACTAGACGGGCGGAATGCCGCGCACGAGCGCCAGCAGCAGCTTGAGATGCGCCGAGGCCTCGAACGGCGCGATGCGGATGAGCGGTACCTCGACATCGAGCAGGTGCCAGGAGGGCACCGGATCGGGCAGGCGCGCGATGGTGTCGGGGGCCGCGAGTTCGACGGCGAGCACGACGTCGGCCAGGGCCGCGTGGGGGAGTGCCACGATACCGAGACCACGTACCTCGAGACGGCCGGCAATCGGCTCGGGCGGACGCGCGCGCAGCCCCCGCAGATTCCTCTCGATGATCACCTGATCGTCCGCCACCAGCGTCGCCGTATAGTGCCGGCCGTCGATCCACGCGCCCTCCAGGATGCAGCGTAAGGCGAGGTCGGACTTCCCCGCGCCGGGGGGCCCGAGCATCAGCGCCGCGCGCCCCTGGTCGAGCGCGATCGCGGTGGCGTGGATCTGGCAGGTCGCTCCGCTCATGCCCCTGGTGTGGTCCTGGGATCCGCTGGCTGATCAATGCGCCGCACGATGCCAGTATGTCCGAGCGGAGCGCCTTCGGCTATGGTTCCCTCCGGAAACGTTTTCGCAAGCAGGGCACCTCCCATGAAAAATGGCAAGAAGTCATCGAATGGCGCGCGCCGCGTGAAGCCTTCGGAGCTGCGCTCCAAGGCGTGGTTCGACAACCCAGACAATGCCGACATGACGGCACTCTACCTCGAGCGCGTCATGAACTTCGGCCTGACGCTCGAAGAGCTTCAGTCCGGCAAACCGATCATCGGCATTGCGCAGTCGGGCTCCGACCTTTCGCCGTGCAATCGCCATCACCTTGTCCTCGCCGAGCGCGTGCGCGAGGGCATCCGCGAGGCCGGCGGTATTGCCTTCGAGTTCCCACTTCATCCGATCCAGGAGACCTGCAAGCGGCCGACCGCGAGTCTCGACCGCAACCTCGCCTATCTCTCGCTCGTCGAAGTGCTCTACGGCTATCCGCTCGACGGCGTCGTGCTGACCACGGGCTGCGACAAGACCACGCCCTCGCAGATCATGGCTGCCGCGACTGTCGATATTCCGGCGATCGTGCTCTCGGGCGGCCCCATGCTCAATGGCTGGTTCAAGGGCGAGCGCACGGGCTCCGGCACGATCGTGTGGAAGGCGCGCGAGATGATGGCGCGCGGCGAGATCGCCTATAAGGAGTTCCTCGAGCTGGTCGCGTCCTCGGCGCCGTCCGCGGGCCACTGCAATACCATGGGCACGGCCTCGACCATGAACAGCCTCGCAGAGGCACTGGGCATGAGCCTGCCCGGCTGCGCCGCGATCCCCGGACCCTACCGCGAGCGCCAGCAGATGGCATATCTGACCGGCAAGCGTATCGTCGAGATGGTGTGGGAGGACCTCAAGCCGTCCGACATCCTGACGCGTGCCGCCTTCGAGAATGCGATCGTCGTCAACTCGGCGATCGGCGGCTCCACCAATGCGCCGATCCACCTCAACGCGATTGCGCGCCACATCGGCGTCGAGCTTGACAACGACGATTGGGAAAAGATCGGCTACGAGATCCCGCTGCTCGTGAACCTGCAGCCTGCGGGCGAGTATCTCGGCGAGGAATATCATCGCGCCGGCGGCGTTCCAGCGGTTGTCGCGGAGCTGATCGCAAAGGGCAAGATCAACAAGAAGGCCGTGACGGTGAATGGCCGCACACTTTACGAGAACTGTGAAGGCAAGTTCTCCTGGGACCGCAACGTCATCAAATCGTACGACGCGCCGATGAAGCGCAATGCCGGCTTCCTCAATCTCAAGGGCAATCTCTTCGATAGCGCGATCATGAAGACCTCGGTCATCTCCGATGAGTTCCGCGAGCGCTATCTCTCAAACCCCAAGGATCCGGATGCCTTCGAGGGGCGCGCGATCGTCTTCGACGGGCCGGAGGATTACCACAAGCGCATCGATGATCCGAAGCTCGAGATCGACGGCACGTGTCTTCTGTTCATGCGCGGTGCGGGACCGGTCGGCTATCCGGGCGCGGCGGAAGTCGTGAACATGCGCGCGCCCGACTATCTCCTCAAGAAGGGCATCACCTCGCTCCCGTGCATCGGCGACGGGCGCCAGTCGGGAACCTCGGGCAGCCCCTCGATCCTCAATGCCTCGCCGGAAGCGGCAACGGGCGGCGGGCTCGCCCTCCTCAAGACCGGCGACATCGTGCGCATCGATCTCAGGAGGCGGACAGCCGACATCAAGATCAGCGCGGCTGAGCTGGCCAAGCGGCGCGAGGCTCTGAAGAAGGCCGGCGGCTACAAGTATCCGGATCATCAGACGCCGTGGCAGGAGATCCAGCGCGGCATCGTCGATGAGCTGTCGAACGGCATGGTGCTGAAGCCGGCCGTGAAGTACCAGCGGATCGCGAAGACGAAGGGCATTCCCCGCGACAACCACTGACATCCTCGCGCTGAGCCGCGGCCCGCGTGGCAGGGATGCCACGCGGGCCGTTGCGCGACGGGGTGCTGCTTTGCCAGAGTGGCGGGCAGCGAAGTACGAGAGGATCGGTCATGCGTATTCTGGTCATGGGTTCAGGCGGCGTCGGCGGCTACTTCGGTGGCAGGCTCGCGGCCGCAGGGAACGACGTGACGTTCGTGGCGCGGGGGGCGCACCTCGCGGCCATGCAAAGGGACGGACTTCTGCTCGACAGCGTGCTCGGCCAGGCGTTGATCAAGCCAGTGCGTGCCGTGCGCGATCCTGCCGAGGCCGCCAAGCCCGACCTAGTGATCTTCGCGACCAAGATGGGTGATGCCGAGGGGGCCGCGGGTCAGCTCAAGCCGTTGGTCGGTCCCGATACGATCGTCATCGCTTTTCAGAACGGCGTTGAGGGCGCCGATGTCATCAAGCGCGTGGTGCCAGAGGCGCATGTCATTCCGGGCGTCGCGCGCATTGCCTCGCATATCTCGCGGCCCGGCGTGATCGAGCACGCGAGCCAATTCGCGCGCATCGAGTTCGCCGAGCCGGACGGTTCGAAGAACGCGAAGCTCGAGGCCTTCCACGCACTGTGCAAAGGAGCCGGGATCGACGCCATCATGCCGTCGGACATTCGCCGTGCGCAGTGGATCAAATTCGCCATGCTCGCGCCGTTCTCGGGCGTCACGACTCTCACGGGGCACGCGGCGTCGGTGCTGCGGGCGACGCCCGGGACGTATGCCTTGCTCCGCTCGGCCGTCCAGGAGGTGATCGACGTGGCGAGGGCCGAAGGTGTCAGCATCAAGCCCGATGACTTCGAGAGCGTGATGAAGACCATCGACCAGCTCCCCGATGCCATGACGTCCTCGATGGCCCACGACAGGCGCGCAGGCAAGCCGCTCGAAGTCGAGTGGCTGTCGGGCGGTGTGGTGCGTGCCGGCGCCCGCCACGGCGTGCCGACGCCGACCCACGCCTTCATCGCGCAGGCGCTGTCGGTGGATGCGCCCGGCAGGCCGCGGGACGCCGCATGAAGCGCGCCCCGGCTGTAGAAAACGCCGCTACAGCTCAAAGTGGAAAATGATGCCAGGAGGTTGCTCTGTCGCAACGCGTCCATTAAATTAACTTTCATCCGCCTCGGGGGAGACGGGAATTGGCCATCGCTGTGGCGATCTCGCCACAATGCTTGATGGCGAGGATGACGGGGGGTTACCCATGATCATGCGTGCCGGCATCGCGTTGGCCCTCATCCTGACACTTGCGGGCTGCCGCGGCGATCTTGCTCGGATGAATCTTGGCGGACCGGGCTACGGCGCGGCCGCACAGGCGCACGAGCGCTTCAGCATCGACCGATTGCCCGAAAAGACGATGGGCGATCGTATGCTCGCGGCCATGGCGCTGGAGCGCGTCACCGGCCTGAAGCCAGACCCCGCCCGCTTCCTCGATCATCGCTGACGGGCCGGCTTTTCCCTTCCTCTCGCGCCGCCCTGGGCTGATCGGCGCGCTCGCGGTCAGGTTGGTGCACGGCGCCAGAGCCACGCTGCCCCGCGGGCACCGGAGGCATCGCCCCAGCGCGGCGGGCGGATGTCTACGCGCGTATCCTCGGCGAAGATGTGTGGCGCCATGAGCGGGGGAAGCTGCTCGTAGAGATGATTGAGGCGAGAGAGACCGCCGCCCAGGACGATCACGTCAGGGTCGAGGATATTCACGACGTGGGCGAGGCCGCGTGCCAGGCGGTCGGCGTGGCGGGCGAGCACGGCTTGGGCGCGGACCTCACCGCCGGTTGCGCGCGCGACGATCTCCTCGGCACGCATCGTCGTGCCGCCGTCCTGCAAGTAAGCCGCGGCGAGGGCCGGCCCCGAGACCCAGGTCTCCATGCAGCCGCGCCGCCCGCACCAGCAAAGCGGGCCTGGCACCTCGTCGGCCGTGGCCCAGGGCAGCGGGTTGTGGCCCCATTCGCCACCAATGCCACGCGGCCCGTCGAGCAGGCGGCCCTCGATGAGCACGCCCGCACCGCAGCCCGTACCGAGAATGACGCCGAGGACAGTGCGGGCGCCTGCAGCGGCGCCATCGAGCGCTTCGGAAAGGGCGAAGCAGTTGGCGTCATTGGCAAGGCGCACGGGACGCGCGAGGCGGGCCGCGAGATCGGCACCGAGGGGCCGTCCATTGAGCCACGTCGAGTTGGCGTTCTGGATCAATCCGGTGAGGGGTGAGACCGAGCCGGGTGTCGCGACGCCGACCGTGGCCTGCTCAACGCCGGGCGCCGCTTCGGCCTCCTGGAGCAGGTCGTCCACGAGGGTGGCGATCGCCTCGATGGTTGCCGCGTAATCATCGCGCGGGGTCGCAATGCGGCGGCGCGGGCGCTCGGCGCCCGCCTCGTCCATGACGACGCCCTCGATCTTGGTGCCGCCGAGGTCGATGCCGACCCTGAGCACCGGCGGCTTGGTGGACACGGCGACCTTGGGCCTCATCCCCGATCCCCTCACAGGTTCCCTTCGCGCTGCAGCCGCGCGAGCGCAGGCGCAACCTCGGCCGGGTGATGACGGCCGTGGGCCGCGAAGACGAGGAGCAGCGTTTCGTCGGCGAGCAGATACTCCAGCACGGCGGCCAATGTGGCGTCCTCCCGGGCGCGCTCCCTGAGCTCTGCGGCCGCCATGCCGGTCACATTGAGAAACTTTGTAATCCTTAACGAGTCGCCGGCAAGAAAGAGAAGGCCATCGAGGGCCAATCCCCGTGCCATTTCAAGGGTCGGTTCCTGTCCGCGATCGTTGCGTCCCTGCATCCCGGGGGCCTTTGCGTGCACGTTTGATCCGGCATTCTTAAACATATCCTTAGGCTTTTGGCGCAGAGTGATCCCCAACAAAGAAGCGATTCGGTGGGATCGACCGATGGCCACAATCGAGCGGACCAAATCTATGGGCTCCCAGGAGCGCCGGCGGGCGATCGAGGGGCGGCGTCCGCGCGCGCGCGCCGGGCAGGCGACGGTGCTCATCGTCGAGGACAACGAGCTCAACATGAAGCTCTTCCGCGATCTCCTTGAGGCTCATGGCTATGCAACCATCGAGGCCCGCAACGGTCACGATGCGCTCGAACTCGCGCGCGCCCATCGGCCCGATCTGGTGCTGATGGACATCCAGCTTCCCGAGGTCTCCGGCCTCGAGGTTACCAAGTGGCTCAAGGACGACGACGAACTCTGCGACATCCCCGTTATCGCGGTCACGGCGTTCGCCATGAAGGGGGACGAGGAGCGCATCCGCCAGGGCGGGTGCGAGGCCTATCTGTCCAAGCCCATCTCCATTGGCCTTTTCATCGACACGGTCCGCCGGTTCGTCGAGGCGGATTGATATCCAGCACATCCTACCGGCAAGACCACAGACCATGACCGCCCGTGTCCTCGTTGTTGACGACATCCTCTCCAATGTGAAGCTGCTCGAGGCCCGGCTCACGGCGGAGTACTTCGAGGTCCTGACCGCCTCGAGCGGCCGGGAGGCGCTCGATATCCTTGGCCGAGAGCGCATCGACGTCGTGCTGCTCGACGTGATGATGCCGGGTATGGACGGCTTCGAGGTCTGTCGGCGCATCAAGCAGGATGCGAAGACGGCTCACATCCCCGTCATCATGGTCACCGCGCTCGATCAGCCCGCCGACAAGGTGCATGGGCTCGAGGCCGGTGCCGACGATTTCCTGACCAAGCCCGTCGACGACATTGCGCTGATCACGCGGGTGAAGAACCTCGCCCGCCTCAAGGTCCTCTCCGACGAGATGCTGATGCGCGCCTCCACGACCCAGCAGATGGGTATGGGAGAGGCACCGGCTCTCGACTGGAAGAGCACCGGCGAGAGCGGTCACGTCCTGATTGTTGAGGATCAGGGCCGGGCGGCTCAGCGTCTCGTCGACACGTTGCGGACCATCCACACCGTCACGCTCGAGAGCGATCCTCAAGCGGCACTTCTGAAGCTCGCCGAGCAGCCCGTCGATGTGCTGATCGTCAGCCTCAGTCTGGCGAAGGCCGATGGCCTGCGCCTGTGCTCGCAAGTGCGCTCGCTCGACCGTACCCGGCATCTGCCGATCCTGATCATCGTCGATCCGAGCGACGAGGCGCGGCTGCTGCGCGGTCTCGACATGGGCGTCAATGACTACGTCGTGCGGCCCGTTGATCGCCATGAATTGATGGCCCGCGTGAAGACGCAGGTGAAGCGCAAGCGCCACGCCGATCTGCTCAAGGCCCGCCTCGAGGAGAGCGTTGAGATGGCCATCACGGATGGCCTGACCGGCCTTCATAACCGGCGCTACATGGAAAGCCATCTGAAGACGCTGGTCACGCAGTCGATTCAGACGGGGCGCGCGCTGTCGCTGCTCGTCGCCGATATCGACTTCTTCAAGTCCGTCAACGACACCTACGGTCACGATGCGGGCGATCATGTGCTGCGCGAGTTCGCGCGCCGGCTCCGCCGTAATACGCGTGGCATCGATCTGGCCTGCCGGCTCGGCGGCGAGGAGTTCGTGGTCATCATGCCGGATACGGATCTCGCGCGCGCGATCCAGGTCGGCGAGCGGTTGCGCGCGACGATCGCGGCCGATCCATTTCCGATCGCGGGAAACAAGGAGCTGCGCGTCACGGCGAGCGTCGGCATCTCGACGCTCGAGCAGCGCGACGACACGCCCGAAACGCTCTTCAAGCGCGCCGACCGCGCACTCTACGCGGCGAAGCGCGAAGGTCGCAACCGCGTCGCCGCCGACGCGGCGTGATCTCAGAGCCGGCCGCTCATCCCCCAGTAGCCAGAAAGTCGAAATCGCAGCCCTCCGGCGCCTGCAGCACGCGCTCGCGGAAGAGGCGATCGTAGCCGCGTGGCGCTGTCGGGCGCTGCTCCCGCTCCCAGGCCTTGCGCCGGCTGGCGAGCTCCGCGGCCTCGACAAGCAGATCGAGACGCCGCTCCTTGACTGACAGCCTGATCCTGTCGCCCGTGCGCACGAGTGCGAGCGGTCCGCCGGCAGCCGCTTCAGGCGCGACGTGGAGCACGATGGTGCCGTAGGCGGTGCCGGACATGCGCGCGTCGGAAATGCGGACCATGTCCTTGACGCCGGCGGCGAGCAGCTTCTTCGGAATGGGCAGAAAGCCTGCTTCGGGCATTCCGGCGGGCGAACTCGGTCCGGCATTCTGCAGAATGAGGAAGTCGTCCGCCGTCACGTCGAGGTCCGGCGCATCAATGCGCGCCGAGAGATCAGCGAGCGATGAGAACACGACGGCCCGGCCCGTGCGCTCGAACAATGCCGGTGTCGCGGCCGAGCGTTTGATGATCGCGCCTTTGGGCGCGAGCGAGCCGAAGAGCGCGACGAGGCCGCCCTGCGGCTCGATCGGATCGTCAATGGGCTTGATGACGCGGCGGTCGACCCAGATTCCCTCCTCCGCGGCGAGCCGCTCGCCGAGCGTCTCGCCCGTGATGGTCATGACGTCGAGATGCAGGAGGCCCTTCAGCTCGCGCAGCACCGCACCGACGCCGCCAGCGGCAAAGAAGTCCTCCATGTAGTGCTCGGTGCCGACGGGCTTGACGGCAGCGAGAACGGGCGTCGTGTCGGACAGCTCGTTGAAGCGGCGGAGATCGAGCTTCGCGCCGACGCGTCCCGCGATCGCGGCAAGGTGCACGACGCCGTTGGTCGAGCCGCCGAGCGCGAGCAGCACGCGGGCGGCATTTTCGACCGACTTCTGCGTGATGATCCGGGCGGGCGTCAGGTCACCGCGGGCAAGTGCAACCGCGCGCACGCCCGTCGCTTCCGCTGCGCGGATGCGGTCGGCGTGCACGGCGGGGATCGCGGCGGTGCCGGGCAACGTCATGCCGAGCGCTTCCGCGATCGCGGCCATGGTCGAGGCTGTGCCCATGACGGCGCAGGTGCCGGCCGTGGTGACGAGGCGCCCCTCGGCCTCCTCGATCTCTGCCTTGCCCATGCGTCCGGCACGGTACTCGACCCAGAATTTGCGACAATCCGTGCAAGCGCCGACGCGATGCTCGCGCCAGCGGCCCGTCATCTGCGGCCCGCCGATGAGCTGGATCGCCGGCTTGCCGGCGCTCGCCGCGCCCATGAGCTGGGCCGGCACGGTCTTGTTGCAGCCCCCCATCAGCACGACGGCGTCCATGGGCTGGGCGCGGATCATCTCCTCGGTGTCCATGGCCATGAGGTTGCGGAACTTCATGGAGTTCGGGGTGAGCGTCGACTCGTGCAGCGAGATGGTCGGGAACTCGAGCGCGAGCCCGCCTGCCGATGCCACCCCACGCTTCACCGCCTCGACCAGCTCCGGGAAATGGCGGTGGCACGGATTGAAGCGGCTGTACGTATTCGCGATGCCGACGATAGGCCGCGCCAGCTCATCAAGCGAGAAGCCCTGCGATCGCGCGAAGGCACGGCGCATGTAGATCGAGAAGTCGGCGTCGCCGTAGTTGGCGAGCCCCTGGAGAAAACCTCTTTGCGGGGCGCCCGCCTTGGCGCTGCCGCTCTTGCTCGCCTTCGCCCCGGCCTTTCCCTTGCCTGCCATCTCAGCGCTTCCCGTTGTTGGCGCGGCGTGTCCCGCCCCGCGTTAAGAGTTTGTTAGGAGTTGCGTGGAAAGAGTTTGTTAACCATCCCGACACTGCCGCGGACCTGCCCGCAATGACGACTGCACGCCTGACCGCAAGCCTCAACGAGGTCACGAACGACACCGGCCGCATGGCCTTCTGCGGGCCCTACGTGCTCGCAGCCATCACCGGGTACCCGATCAGCCGGATGGAAGACGAGATCCGCGCCTTTCGCAACATTCCATCCCATCGCAAGCCGGTCATCAAGGGCACGGACAACGAGGAGGTCGCTGCCGCATTGGCGCACTTCGGCTACCGCATGGATCTCGTCGAGAGCTACATGCATCTCGAGCGGAAGCAGCGCCCGAGTCTCTGGGCCTGGATGCAGAAGCCGAGGAGCGCCTGGGCGCACTACATCCTCGCCATTCACAAGGGTCGCGAGGGGCACTGGGTGCTCGTGAAGGGCGTGAAGCTCTGCGACACCTACTCGGAGGGCCGCTGGCAGTTCGTCTGTGACGGCCCGCACAAGGGCGCGCGGATCATGGAGGTCTTCGCCGTACGGCGCGACCTTGGCGTTTAGCGGACCGCTTATCCGATCTATCGGCTCGCAAGCGCGCGCAATTCCGGGGCCGCAATGCCCCGTTGCATTTGCAGCAGGTCCAGTGAGGGCGGCTCCTTACCCGTGCAGATCGACAGGATCGTGTGCGCCTGCCCGCGATGGTGCGTCTGGTGATTGAACAAGTGCGAGAGGATGTCGGCCCGGGCCTGCACGAAGGGTTTCCCCGATGTCGTCGCGTACTTCAGCGTGCCCGCAAGCGCGGCCTCATCGAGCGATGCGACGAACCGGATGATCCGATCGTCCTCGTCGGCGCGCGCCAGCGCCAGCGCACGGCGATCCTCGTGCATGATGGCATCAAGCCGGTCGGGGTGGTCGCCCTCGCCCGTCAAGCGCTTCATCCAGATGCGATCAGTGACCAGCAGGTGGTTCAGCGTACCGTTGAGGCTCTTGAAGAACGCCCCGACATCACGGCGGTAGTCGGTGTCGTTGAGGGCCAGAGCGGCCTCGTAGAGGCGCGCATTGGCCCACTTGTTGTAGGCGGCAAGCTGCGCGAAGCGGGCTTTCATAACGCAGATCCATCGACAGCGGCGAACAGCCGCTATGTCTAGACGACCCGCGGCCTGCTGTCATCTGCGGGGCCTCGGGTCTCACTCCGTCCGCAGCAGCTCCGTTTCGATGCTGAGGCGGATCTCGTCGGAGACCAGCGGCACGGCGAGCGAGAGATCCCAGTCCGAGCGGCGGAGAACGGCCGTTGCCGAGAACCCCGAGACGTAGACATCGCGGTAGTTCGGGTTGACCTTGGCCAGTGGATGCTCGCCCGAATAGTTCCACACGACATTGAGCGTCACCGGCCGGGTAATGCCCTTGATGGTCAGGTCGCCAGTCACCCGACCGGTCTTGTCGCTCGTGCGATGGATCTCTGTCGATTTGAACAGGATCAGCGGATACCTCGCGACGTCGAAATAGTCGGCAGACTTGATGTGCTCGTCGAACTCGGCGTGGCCGGTCCAGATGCTGGCGGCCTTCATCACCACGTCGATCGTGCTCAGCTCGGGAGTCATGGGATCGAACTGGATGCGCCCGTCGACATCCATGAGGCGGGCCGACTGGCGGGACAGCCCGAGGTGCGACCAGGAGAAGTGGATCGCCGTGTGATCCTTGTCGAAGCGGTAGGTGGCCATCTGTGCCGCAAGCTCGCCGCTCAGACCTGTCCAAAGGACGAGGAACCCAACCAGAAGCTGGCCAATGCGCACTGGCCGTCGCACACGCCTCATCACGCGCTGATCTCCTCTTACCGCTTATACCTCACGCGCGCCGACGCACTTTCCTGGGCGAGGAAGCGCCTTCCGCCGAAGACTGCGGGCGCTCCGTCCACGACCAGGATATCGCGAGGAAAATATGACCGCGCCTGCAAAGCGCGATCACAAGCTCCGGCACCAGCGGCGCAGCCGGCGGCTCAACCGCCGTGCTCGGCTGACGGTGCAGTGCAGCCAGTGGGTGAGAAGTCCTGGTGGGGGACCGCGCCGCGGCGCGCCATTGCTCTGCCGGTGCCGTCCGGTTCGGGCGGTACGGCTTTCGCATAGGATGCGCGCGAAGTCGGCCACGGGGCTGAGGAAGGTCACGCCGCAGCGTCTGCCAAGGCGCCAGCGGACGCGGGCCTTCACGCGCTCACCGCTCGGCAGACGTAGCGCCACCAGTTCGCGGAGATTCATCCGGCGCCGGCCTTCGAGAATGGCGCCGTAGAGGGTGATCGATGCAAGGGTGGCGGCGTCGGTGCCACTCATTGTCAGCACGCTTACGCTGAGCCGCATCCGGCGGGGGCGCCTACAGCGTCTGAGGCGCTGCGCCAACTCGCTGGCGAACCGTATTCTGGGGCGAACCGGGCCCGCGCCCCCGCGGCGCACGAAAATGGCGGGAATTGCGAGGATCGGCATCCGGGCCTATACGTGTGATGGATCGCGCTGATCGATTACAACCAGAAATTGTAGAATTGGATGCTTAACGGCTTCTGAACCAGACTAGGCGCGCACGGGCGGGGCGGCCCCTGAGTGATCGAAGCCCGGGCAGAATGCCTTGACTTCAGGCTCGCCAGCGGGCCGGCGTGCATGGTTCCCTCCTCTTCAGGCTGGCAGGGTTGGATCAGAAGACGCCGGGCGGGGCATATGGGCGATCGCTACGACCGAGGCTGGGGTAGGGGACCGCGCGCGCCCTTCGTCGCGGGGCTCAGGCGACCGCCGCCCGAGATCATCAAGTGGGGGCTCGTCCCCTCTGTGGCGACCATTGGGCACAATGGCGGCCCGCCGCTCGATCCGCCGGTGAACGATGCTTTCGTCGCCTACCGCTGGCGCAAGGCGCACCGCGAAGCCTGGAAGAACCCGCCCTACAGCATCATGATGTTCCGCCTCAAGCGGGCGGAGGCTGCTGGCGTGACGTACGAGGAATACACCGCAGAGCTGCTCGACAGCGGCCGCCACCTCCAGGCCGGCGATCGCAGGAAGCAGAAATGAAAAGGGCAGGCATCGGGGCCCGCCCTTCCCACTCTCAGCCCCGAACTTTCAAACTCAATCGATCTTCTGCGGCCGCATGTCTGCCCGGTTGATTCCGGCAATGACCGTCGGCTTCTTCATGGCGTCGCGACGGAAGGGCTCGCCGAGTTCCTGATTGAGAATGACCTCGATGAACGTCGTGACACCCTTCTTCTGGGCCTCGCAGGATTCCGCGATGGCCGCGGTCAGCTCGGCCTGTGTGCGCGCAACGACGCCCTTGAGCCCGCAGCCCTCCGCGACCTTGGCGTAGCTCAGCTCCGGGTGCAGCTCCGTGCCGACGAAATTGTCGTCATACCAGAGCGTCGTGTTGCGCTTCTCCGCCCCCCACTGGTAGTTGCGGAAGACCACCATCGTGATGCCCGGCCACTCCTTGCGGCCGATGGAGCTCATCTCGCTCATGGAAATGCCGAAGGCGCCGTCGCCGGCGAAGCCGACGACCGGCGTATCAGGGCAGCCGATCTTGGCGCCGATGATTGCCGGGAAGCCATAGCCGCACGGCCCGAAGAGACCGGGGGCCAGATACTTCCGCCCCTGCTCGAAAGTCGGATAGGCATTGCCGATGGCGCAGTTGTTGCCGATGTCGGTCGAAATGATCGCATCCTTCGGCAGGCCGGCCTGGATGGCCCGCCAGGCCTGGCGCGGCGACATCCGGTTCGGATCACGCTTTCGCGCACGCTCGTTCCACGTCGTGCCGGGATCGTCGTCCTCATGATCCATGCCGGAAAGGGTCTGCAGCCACGCCGACTTCGTCTGGTGGATGAGGGCCTTCCTGGCATCACGTCCGGCATTGCCGGCCGTCGGCGAGAGCTTGGCCAGGATCTGGCGCGCGACGAGCTTGGCGTCACCGACGATGCCGACCGCAATCGGCTTGGTGAGGCCGATACGGTCCGGATTGATGTCCACCTGGATGATCTTCGCCTCTTTCGGCCAGTAGTCGATGCCGTAGCCTGGAAGCGTCGAGAAGGGATTGAGGCGCGTGCCGAGTGCGAGGACGACATCCGCCTTTGCAATCAGCTCCATGGCCGCCTTGGAGCCGTTGTAGCCAAGCGGCCCCACGGCCAGCGGATGGCTTCCGGGGAAGCTGTCGTTGTGCTGGTAGCCGCTGCAAACGGGTGCGTCGAGGCGCTCGGCGAGCGCCTTGCACTCGGGAATGGCGCCGCCAATCACGACGCCGGCGCCGGAGAGAATCACAGGGAACGTCGCCTCGGAAAGGAGCCTCGCGGCTTCGGCGATGGCCGCCGCACCGCCCGCGGGCCGCTCGAACTCGACGAGCGCAGGGAGGTTGATGTCGATGATCTGGGTCCAGTAGTCGCGCGGCACGTTGATCTGTGCCGGAGCCGAGAGCCGCTTGGCCTTGAGGATCACCCGGTTCAGCACTTCCGCGATGCGGGAGGGATCGCGCACCTCCTCCTGGTAGCAGACCATGTCGCGAAAGAGCGCCATCTGCTCCACTTCCTGGAAGCCGCCCTGGCCGATGGTCTTGTTCGCGGCCTGCGGCGTCACCAGCAGCATGGGCGTGTGGTTCCAGTAGGCCGTCTTGACCGGGGTCACGAAGTTCGTGATCCCCGGGCCGTTCTGCGCGACGCACATGGCGATCTTGCCGGTTGCGCGGGTGTAGCCGTCGCACATGAAGCCGCCGTTCATCTCGTTGGCGACGTCCCAGAAGGTGATCCCGGCTTTCGGGAAGAGGTCGGAGATCGGCATGAATGCCGAGCCGATGATGCCGAAGGCGTGTTCGATGCCGTGCATCTGGAGCACCTTCACGAAGGCCTCCTCGGTCGTCATCTTGGTCATGGGCCGCACCTCCCTTGCTCACTTCGTGCCCGCGCGGGCGATCGACTATCTAGGCGGACGTCCGGCCGGGTGCGCAAGCTGCGGGTTGCGCAGTGCAGCGTCTCATTCACCAGGACGTTTCGTCTCGCGGTTTGACATGCCGGCGCACAGCCTGTCAATTGATCGGCGAATAGGCGAAAAGAGAACCGCCACGCAGCCCGCGAGGACGCCATGCAGGATACGCCCGCCCGCAAATCCGCCGAGACCTTGGCCGTCGACCATGTGCCCGACCTCATCAGCCGGGCCCGCTCCGCCATGGCCGCATTCGCCGCCGAGATCGCGCGGGAGGGCCAGCCCCGCATCGACGAGGCCGTGACCGCGCTCGCCTGGTCGCTCTACAAGCCAGAAACAGCGCGGCGGCTTGCCGAGATCGCAGTCCAGGTGACCGGGATCGGCAATGTCGAGAGCAAGGTCATCAAGAACCAGCGCAAGACCTTCGGCACGCTGCGCGATCTTCTGCGCGCGAAGTCCACCGGCATCATCGAGGAACTCCCCGAGAAGGGTATCGTGAAGTGGGCGAAGCCGGTCGGCGTCGTCGCCGCCATCACGCCGTCGACGAATCCCCAGGCGACGCCCGTCAACAAGGCCATGATGGCCGTCAAGGGCGGCAATGCGATCATCGTTGCGCCACCTCCGGCGGCCTGGGCCGCGACGCAGCCAGCCGTGTCAGGGATGCGCGCGGAGCTCGCCCGCATCGGGCTTCCGGCCGACCTCGTGCAGATGCTGCCGAGCCCGGTCACGCGCGAGATGACAACGCGGCTCATGGAAATGTCGGACCTGGTCGTCGCGACAGGCAGCCAGGCCAATGTCAAAGCGGCCTATAAATCGGGAAAGCCGGCATTGGGCGTCGGTCTTGGCAACGCGCCGGTCATCATCGATTCGAGCGCCGATCTCGATCAGGCCGCAGACCTCATCATGCAGTCCAAGACCTTCGACAATGCGACCTCGTGCTCGTCCGAGAACGCCGTCGTCATTGTCGATGATGTCTACGAGGCGGCGATCAAGGCGCTCGAGCGGCACGGCGGCTATATGGCCGACAAGGCGGAGCGTGCGCGCATCGTCGATCGGCTGTGGATCGACGGCAAGCTCAACCGCGCCGTCATCGCGCAGGGACCGGAGCGGCTCGTTGAGGTCTTCGAGCTCTCGAGCCGGGCGCGGGGCTGCAAATTCGTGATGGCGGAAGAGACCGGCATCGGCAAGGCGCACCCCCTCTCGGGCGAGAAGCTCTCGCTGGTGCTGACGGTCTATCGGGCGCGGGACTTCGCACACGCCAAGCGGCTGGTGAAGGAGATCCTCGACTATCAGGGTCGCGGTCATTCCTGCGGCATTCACACCAAGAACATGGACCACGCGCGCGAGCTGGCTGCCGATATTGATGTGGTGCGTGTGCTCGTGAACCAGGCCCATACGTTCGGCAATGGCGGCGGCTTCAACAACGCGCTCCCGTTCACGCTGACCATGGGTTGCGGCACCTGGCAGGGCAATGCCTTCTCCGAGAATCTCTCCTGGCGCAACTTCGTCAATATCACGCATCTCGTGATGACGATCCCCGAGGACAGGCCCTCGGAGGAGGCGCTGTTCGGGCCGTACTGGGCAAAGTGGGGGAAGTAGCATCGCGGTGCGCGAGAGGTCCGGCTCTCGCCCGGGACATAAGGTGCCCCGCGCGGAGTCCCGACCGGCTTGCATTCGGCCGGGCTTTCCGCCATAAGGTGGCCCTCGGTCGCCCCCGGGCGATCGCTCTCGAATGGATGCGGGTGTAGCTCAGGGGTAGAGCACAACCTTGCCAAGGTTGGGGTCGTGGGTTCGAATCCCATCGCCCGCTCCATCGGAATCCCAAAAAGCGCTGTCAATCAATGGGTTGCGGGATCGCGCCGCGTCGCTGGGCGCGCTTGCCTGCAAATCAGGTCTGCTGGGCCGCCAACATCGCGCCGGCGCCGCTGAAGGTGACGCGAGGCTCGTCAATATCCAGAAGCATTCTGCCGAGCGGGCGCCCGCCGCGATCGCGAGCAGGACGACGGCCGGACTGGCGATCGATGCCGTGCGGGTCGCACAGCCCGTGAGCCGCTAAGGGCGAAAAGACGCTGCGCTTGAGGTAACGGACGGCAGGTGGTCGATCTTTGGGCGTCGCTCAGCGCGAGGCGGCGCACGGACCGTATCATTTGCCCAAGTCTCAGCCGATCTGCCGGGGCTTTGCTCGCCTGCCGCCCAATAAGCGGGCAAATGCGCAATGAGCTATCGCTTCAATTGCTGCGCGGGCAATTTTAGTATCCTTTGATGTATCCCGCTCGCGCATGAGGAAACCGCATGTCCGCAGCCCCCACCGCCGCATTCTTCGACGAGATGAATGTGCCTGGCGGTGGCGTTCGCGCCGGCTACGAGGTGATCGCAGAGTGGCTGAAGCAGGCCCCGCGGGAAGTGCTCGTCAACCGCAAGCTCGAAGCCGAGCACTTCTTCCGCCGCATCGGCATCACGTTCAACGTCTATGGCGACAACGAGGGCACCGAGCGGCTCATACCCTTCGATATCGTACCGCGCGTGCTGACGGCGGCGGAGTGGCAGAAGCTCGCGCGCGGTCTCGAGCAGCGCGTGAAGGCGCTCAATGCCTTCATCGCCGACAGCTACGGCGACCGCGAGATCGTCGCCGCGGGGATCGTCCCTGAGGAGCTGATCCTGCAGAATCCGGCCTTCCAGCCGGAGATGACGCACTTCACGCCGCCGGCTGGCATCCATGTCCACGTCGCCGGGATCGACATCGTCCGCGTCGATGCCGAGACCTTCTATGTGCTCGAGGACAATGCGCGCACGCCATCGGGCGTCTCCTACATGCTGGAGAACCGCGAGGCGATGATGCGGCTCATGCCGGAGCTGTTCGGTGCGCTCCGCGTCGCGCCGGTGGACAACTATCCCGATGCGCTGCTCGAGACATTGCGCTCGGTGGCGCCGCGCTCGGCCCCGCGCGATCCGACGGTCGTGCTGCTGACGCCGGGCCCGTTCAATTCGGCCTACTACGAGCATTCGTTTCTGGCCGACAAGATGGGTGTGGAGCTGGTCGAAGGCCGCGATCTGCTCGTGCGCGATAACGTCGTGTACATGCGCACAACCGAAGGGCCGCGCCGCGTCGACGTGATCTACCGGCGGATCGACGACGACTACCTCGATCCGATCGCCTTCAATCCGGGCTCGATGCTCGGCGTGCCAGGGCTCATGTCGGCCTACAAGGCTGGCAACGTCACGCTTTCGAATGCCGTTGGGACCGGCGTCGGCGACGACAAGGCCATCTACAGCTACATGCCCGAGATCATCGCGTTCTATCTCGGCGAGAAGCCCCTCCTAGCCAACGTGCCGACGTATCGCTGCCGCGAGCCGGAGGCGCTCCGCCACGTGCTTTCGCGGCTCCATGAGCTCGTCGTGAAGGAGGTGAACGGCTCGGGCGGCTACGGGATGCTCGTCGGGCCGCACGCGACCAAGGCCGAGCGCGATGCGTTCGCCGCCAAGCTCAAGGCGCATCCGGATGATTTCATTGCCCAGCCGACGCTCGCACTGTCGACCGTGCCGTGCTTCGTCGATTCCGGCCTGGCGCCGCGGCACGTCGACCTGCGCCCCTATGTGCTCTGCGGCGCTGAGGGCGTGCGTTGCGTGCCGGGCGGGCTTACCCGTGTCGCGCTCAAGGAAGGCTCGCTGGTCGTGAACTCTTCCCAGGGTGGTGGCACGAAGGACACCTGGGTGGTGGAGACCTGAGCGCCTGTGATGATGGAGAAGGGCACCAGATCTGACGGCACGGTACCGCGCGCGGCTGTCGGCCTGACGCGCACGGGCCGGATCATGGTTCGCGTGTCCCGTTTGATGACGGCGTTGCCTCGGGGCACCGGCATCGAGGTGTGGCAGCCTTCGGCATCGGGGCGCTAGATGCTCTCGCGCATGGCGGACAATCTCTACTGGCTCTCGCGCTACACCGAGCGCGCGGAGAACCTGGCACGCATCCTTCACGTGGCACAGCGCCTCGCCGCACTGCCCTCGGCCTATGCCGGCGCCTCCAATGAGTGGGAGTCGGCGATCGCCACCGCCGCCTGCGCGGATGAGTTCAAGAAGCTCTATCCGGACGGCGCGACCCGCGAGAACGTGATCCGCTACATCGTCGATTCACCGGTCAATCCGAGCTCGATCAAGGCATGCATCGAGACGGCACGCGCCAATGCGCGCGCCGTGCGCACGGCCATAACGAGCGAGATGTGGGAGATCCTGAACGAGGGCTGGAACGAGATGCGGGGCATCGAGTTCGACGGCATCTCGCAGTCGGCGCTGACGCAGTTTCTCCAGCGCGTGCAGCAGATGTCGCTGCGCTTCGATGGCGCGGCCTACCGCACCATGCTGCGCTCCGACCAGTACTGGTTCCAGCGGCTCGGCACATTCATTGAGCGGGCCGACAACATGGCGCGCCTGCTCGACGTGAAGTACCATGTGCTGCTCCCGGAGACGGAGCCGGTCGGCGGTGGTCTCGACTACTTCCAGTGGTCCTCGATCCTGCGCAGCGTCAACGCGCTCACGTCTTATCACTGGGTGTACCGCGAGAACGTGAAGCCCTGGCTCGTCGCGGATTTCCTGATCCTGAAGCCTGAGCAGCCGCGCTCGCTGATCTCGTGCTACACCGAGCTCAACAACTATCTCGACCAGATTGCCGAAGCCTACGGCCGCCAGGGGCCGGCCCAGCACATCGTGCGCTCGACGACGGCGCAACTTCAGAATGCCAGCATGGATCAGATCTTCCAGTCAGGACTGCACGAATTTCTCGTCGAGTTCATCGAGGAGAACAACCGGCTGGGGACCGCGATCACCCAGCAGTATCTGTCATAGCCGGCCGTTCCGATGCGCATCAAAGTCCGGCACGAGACGCGCTACACCTACGACGAGCCGGCAACGAACGCGCTCCAGCTCCTGCGCATGACGCCGCGCCCGCATGAGGGTCAGTTCGTCCGGCGCTGGCGCGTCACGGTCGATGCGGACGCGCGCCTCGAGCGCAGTGAGGATGCCTACGGCAACATCACGCACCTCGTCTTTCTCCATGGACCACTCAGCCAGGCGACGATCACGATCGAGGGGGAGGTTGATACGAGCGATATGAGTGGGTTCGTAAGCGGTTCCGTCGAGCGCCAGCCGGCGCGCCTCTTCCTGCGCGAGACCGCGCTCACCCGCCCGTCGCCGTCGCTCAGGCGCTTCGCGCGCGAGACGGCGGCTGGGCAGGGCGGCGACGCGCTGGCGACGCTACACGCCCTCAATCGGGGGATCAACAATCTCATGGCGTTTGTCATCGGCGCGACGAAGGCGGACACCACCGCTGGCGAGGCCTTCGAGGCCAAACAGGGCGTCTGCCAGGACTTCACGCACATTCTGCTCGCGGCGGCCCGCTCGCTCGGGATGCCTGCACGCTACGTCAGTGGCTACTTTCTCAGGACCGACCGCGTCGACCAGGAGGCCGGCCACGCCTGGGCCGAAATCCACGTCCCGCACCTCGGCTGGATTGCCTTCGACCCGGCCCATGGCCTGTGTGCGACCGAGCGCCACGTCCGGGTCGCCATCGGCTGTGACGCGCGGGAGGCGGCAGCCGTGCGCGGCGCGCGTGTGGGCGGCGGCGCGGAGGGCCTCGACGTCGCGCTTCGCGTCGAGCAGGGCCGCGCCATGATCCAGGCGTAGTGCTGCAGCGTAGCCGGCGGACCAGGGCGCCCCTATACTCGGCCGATCATTTCAGCGGACCGGAAAGCGCGCGCCATGGACGATCCTCTGCGCCTCCATCGCGAGGCCATCATCATCGATGCGACCTGCCCGCTCGCCCGCTCGCGCCGGTACATCGACTGGTGGCGGGAGGGCGGCGCCACGGCGATCGCCCCAACCATCACGGGGATGAGTGGCAATGCGCAGAGTGGCCTCAGGGAGATCGGTGCCTGGCACCGATACGTCCGTGAGCGCGACGACTCGCTGATCGTGCGGACGGCCGCCGACATCGAGCGCGCCAAGGCGGAGGGCAAGCTCGGCCTGATCCTGCACTGCCAGGGCACGGCGATCGTCGAGGACGAGCTCGATTTCCTCGATGCCTACGCGGCCGCAGGCCTGCGCATGGTCCAGCTCTGCTACAACCGCAGGAATCTGATCGGCGACGGGGCTGCAGAGCGCACGGACAGTGGCCTCAGCCACTTCGGTCTTGCGTTCATCCGGCGTCTCAACGCCCTGCGGCTCGTCGTCGATTGTGCCCATACTGGTTTGCGCACGACCTTCGAGACGATCGAGGCCTCGGCGGCACCCGTGGTGGTCTCGCACGCCAATGCCTTTGCCGTGCATCAGAACCGGCGCAACGTGCCCGACGACCTCATTCGCGCCGTTGCCGCATGCGGCGGCATCGTCGGCACGGTCGGCTTCCCGGCGTTCCTGAGCGGCGAGGGCCAACCATCGCTCGACCGATTCATCGACGACATTGTCTACAAGGCCGAGCTGACCTCGATCGATCACGTCGGGCTCGGCATCGACTACTACGAGGGCCAGCACGGCGTGGAGAGCGATCCGGTTGCACGCGCACGCTATGAGCAGCGGATCAGGGATGGTCACTGGCGGCGCGAGGAGTATCCGCCGCCGCCCTACTACTATCCCGCCGGCATCGAGACGCCGCGAACGCTCGCGCGGCTCACGCAGCGCCTTGCCGAGCGGGGATTTGGCGCAGAGGACATCCGCAAGGTCCTGGGCCTCAACTGGCTGCGCCTTTTCCGAACTGTCTGGGGCAGTTGAGCGGGCCGGCGTCGGGCCCGCGAGCCCCGCCTCAGTTGCCGCGCCTGCGACGCCACTCGAGGAATTCCTTGAAGAGCGCTTCATTTATGGCCGCACTGTTCGGGCCGGCGGCGGGAAGCCCGCTGCCAGCCGTGGCTGTTGGACCCCTCCCCGCCGCCACCCGGTCAAGCCATTCCTGAGCTGGTGCAAACCGCGGCCAACCATCCATGGTGGCGGCGAGATTGACGTTCTTCCACCGCGGGTGGCGCGGTGGCTTCTGTATCTCCGGGAACTTCGTGAAGAAGGCGTCCACGAAGCGGGCGAGACGCTGGTGGCGCGCGTGGTCACCCGGCCAGTTGAAGGCCATCAGCATGGTCGGCACCGCCACCGTCTCCACCTTCTCGCCCTCCGGGATCAGGTTCGGATAGTCCGCGTGCGTGAGCTCGGCGGGAAGGTAGTCAGCCTGAAAATGGCCTTCGTAGGGGATGTGCAGCAGCCGGAAGCCGAGCTCCTTCGGCACGGCCGCATAGGGCCTCAGTGGCTTGAGGCACGTGCAGAGGGTGGCATCGACCTCGCCGCGCTTCATGCGCTCGATGGCGTCGGCCTGGCCCATGTTGACTTCGACGACGTTCATGCTGTGGGCGGCGAACATGCGCTGGGCCGCGAGCTGGGCGCCGCTCCCCTTGTCGCTGAAGTTGACGCGCTTGCCTTCCAGATCCTTGAATGTCCGGATCCCGGGGCGCACCAGGATGTGCAGCTCATCTTCGAAAAGCCGCGTGATGTAGACCATGTTGCGCGTCACGAACTGGCCGAGCTGGGGATCCTCCTTGAAATGGCTCAGCGTGACCGTGTTGACGAGCCCCATGTCGATCCCCCTGAGGAAGAGGATATCGCGGACGTTCTGCACCGCGCCCTTGCCGACGATCGGCAGCACGCGAAGGTTGTCGCCGTCGTCGGTGACCGCCGCGATATCGTAGGCAATGCCGAGATAGCCGCCGTTCGGGTTGCCCGAGATGATGGTGACGACGTTCTCGTTGATCTGCGCGCGCATCTGTTCGAGCGGGCCGAGGCGTGGCGCCTTCGGTGCGGTCTGTGCCTGAGCGTCAGGCGAGACGCCGGCGAAGACGAGGAGGCCTGCACAGAGCAGGACGGCTAGAGCAGTACGCGATACGCAGGGCTTGGACATTGCACGGGTCTCTCTCAAAGCGGATCGGGCGACGGACCCCAGCCACCGAAACATCATGCCGCGCAGCTTGGGCTGCCACGCAGCTCGATCGGCTCGGCATACTGGGGGAGCAGATGACGCTTTCGCGCGACGATGATTCGTCGACAGTTCTTTGGCCATTTTCGGGCGCGTTGCGGCCCGCGCGATCTTCGGCGCGCATTTCGGCGCGCAAGCCACACACGGCGACGCGCACGCGTCAGGGCGTGAGCCGCGGCGGGGGGGGGTGCAGCTCCCGGGGGCTATTGGCAAGGTGACGCCTTTGGGTGAATGCGGGCGGGCGCGCGGCCGATCGCGCTGGCGCGCGAGCCGAGGTCACTTTTCACTTGGGCGGAGTTCCGGCCAAGCCCGTCCCTAGAGCGCTCGCCAGATGGGAAAGCCGAAGCAAGAGAGCCACATTGAGCGATAATCCAACGCTTGCGCAGCTCATGCCGGAATGATTTATCAACATAAAATTGTCAGGCCGCCGTTTGCCGCGCATTTCCCATCTTGACATTGCGCGGAAGTCTGAAATCTGCCATTCTCTTGGCGTAAATTTCATCTGCGGTCCGTAAATCAGACCGCTGATTCGATTGGGCCGAGGACCCACGCCGCCGATGTGCGGCGGCCATCCGGGTCAAGAGGGGGAAGACGCTACACAGAACTCTTGGGATTAGGTCCGCCGCATCTCCTAATCCCAATGAGGCGATCAGCGACTATGGCAGGAGTGGCCTCCTCGAAGATGCCATGAAACGCTGATCGGTTGGCCAGGCAGCGAACCAACGCCCTCTTTGGTTGTCTGCTTGGTAAAGTGCCGGCCTGTGACATCTCGGTCTTCGTACCCCGCTGCCGAGAGCAGTCACAGGCCGGACCCCTCTGCGTAAGCGAGCAAATCCTTATGCCGCGCCTGCACGGCGCGACAATGTTTGCGGCTCTGAGATCTTGGTTAATAGACGGGCCCGCAAGAATACGCCGCGCGGGACGCACGGTGGGCTGGATGCTCCTACTTAATCTTGGTTTCCTTGAACTCGACGTGCTTGCGCGCGATCGGATCGTACTTCTTGAAAGAAAGCTTTTCGGTCGCTGTGCGTGGGTTCTTCTTTGTTACGTAGAAGAAGCCCGTACCAGCGGTGCTGATCAGTTTGATCTTAAGTGTTGCGGGCTTGGCCATCTCGCACTCTTCGACGCGTTCTAATGCAGGGCATTGCTCGGTCGCAATTTAGTCACAAGGCGCTCGAAGTCAAGCGCTGTGTGGGCTGCAACTCGAGGTGCACGAGCAGGATCTCTGCTATCTGAATCAGGCCATCCGGAATAATGCGAGGCCGGTCACAATGATAGCGATGCCCGCGATCTCGAGTGCGCGGATGCGCTCGCCAAAATAGAAGAACGACAGTAGCAGGGCGAACACGATCTGCACTTGCGCGACCGCCGCAACGTAAGAGGCGTTGGTGAGCGCCGTGGCGATGAACCACCCGATGGATCCGAATGCGCTGGTCGTGCCAATGAACCAGCACAGCCTCTGAAACGAGAACATGCGCAGGAGCTCGCGCGGCTCCCGCACGAGCAGGTAGGCGCCGACCATGAGTGCAGAAAGCACGGCCATCACAAGCACCGCGTAGGCCGCGCGAACCAGCGTTCCCGCTGTTGGATCGATGGCCAGGATGCCCTCGCGCAGAAACAGGTAGGACAACGAATAGATCAGCGCTGAGGTGAGCCCGAGGAGGGTGGGCGCGGCTGCTGCGCCGAAGCCGCGCGCTGGGGTGGCGGGTCCGCCGACGGACCCGGGCGACCGGCCCGCCGAAATTACCACCACACCGAGCATGGTCACGACAATGGCAACCCAGCCGATCGGCGTGATCACCTCCGAGAAAAAGGTGGTGCCGATGAGCGCCGTCATGATCACGTCGGCTTTGATGATCAGCGTCGCGACCGCGAAGTTGCCGAGTTGGAACAGGCGCACGACCAGCACCGTCCCCACGAACTGGGCGATCGCGGCAATGCCGCAGTAGGCAACCAAGCCGCGACTGAGCGCGGGCAGCGGCTCGCCGGTCCACCAAAGCACGCCAACGAAATAGACGGCCAGAATTGGCAACGTGAAGAGGATCCGCACATAGGTCGTCACCTGCGTCGACAGACGCTGGTTGAGCACCTTGAGCCCGGCATAGCGCAAGGCCTGAAAGAAGGCCGCGCCGACGCTCGCCCAGATCCAGATGCTGTCCATGGAGCCCCGCCCCTGCTGCACATCGGCAACAGAGCTATGTGACAGGCCCTGGCGGCTTTGACCACATCTGCGGACGCGGGGCGCCCTTCGCACCCGGCACGACTCGCCTTAGCGTGCGCGCCAGCGCAGGGTCGACAGGCGGAGGCGCCGATGAATGTGCTTTTTTCCGTCCTCTATGCGGCCCACGCACGGGGCACACATCACAAGCTTGCCCTCGACGGCCTGCGCTACCTTGCGGGGCCCGAAGCAGCGCCGTGGCGCTGCGTCTTTTTGAAGCACGCTGAGTTGCTCCTGCTCGGCGCGAAGGCGCCGGACGAGACGTTCAAGGATTTCAAAAACCACGTCTTGCATCCGCGCGACAACTTCTGGGGCGGCGCGCCGCCAAAGGTGCGCAACTGGTATGGCCACGTGGTCACGGCATTGCGCCAGAAGGACTGGCCGACCGCCGTCTACGCGGCGGGTGTGCTCAGCCACTACCTGACTGATCCGCTGCACCCCTTTCATACGGGCCAGTCACAGGCCGAGAATGACATTCATCGCGCCGTGGAGTGGAGCATCAGCCGCGCCTACGATGCGCTGTGGCAGCTTGCGGCGGAGATGCCGCCGCCAGCCGTGACGATTTCGCCAGCGGACAACTGGCTCGAGACGCTGGTCTGCGATGGCGCAATCATCGCCAATGGCCACTATGAGCGCCTGATCGCGCACTACGATTTCACGCGCGGCGTCGTCGACCCGCCGGCGGGGCTCGATGCCGTCGCCGAGCGCCTGATCGCCGAGCTGATTGTGCGCGCGGCAATGACATTCGGCCTGGTGCTGCAGCGCGCGATCGACGAGGCTGGCGTTGCTGCACCCAAGGTCAGCCTGACGCTCGACACCGTTCTTGCAACGCTGAAGGTGCCGATCCGCGTCGTGCAGAAGCACCTCGCCGATGCTGCCGAGCGCCGGCTCGTCGAGCGCATGTACGACGAGCTTCAGGCGACCGGACAAGTCGAGGTCAATCTGCCAGAGGATGATCGCGCGATCCGCGCTGCGCACGCCGAGGACGTGCTCGCCAAGATGGCGCAGGTGCCGCCTGCCATGGCCTTTCCCTATCACGGCATCACACCGCCCGAGACGTCCGTCGAACGCGCCGCACGCCTGCGCGAGGAGAACCGCACGCGCGCATTGCAAGAGGCTGCGCGCCGTGTCGCGGCTCAAGCAGAAACGCATCGTGCAAGCAAGCCTGCAGAGCCAGTGGCTTCCGTGCCTGTGCTCCCGAACCCTGCAGAGCCTGCTGTGCCCGAGCCCTCGGAGGCATCAGGCTTGGTTGATCGTGCGAGCCTCGTGTCGCGGCTTAATGCGCACGAGCGAACCCGCACCGGCTCCGTGCCGAGTATCGGCGCGAAGCCGGCAAGTGCAGCGAAGTTCTACCTTACGCGCGATCAGGACGTCGTCGATGCGCCGTCAATCGGACCGAAAACCGCTGATCGGCTCATCGCCGTAGGGGTGAAGACGGTCGGCGATCTCATGAGTGCCGATCCCGCCATGCTGGCCGCGGCACTCTCGGTGCGCCACATCACGGCCGCGACCATCCGTGATTGGCAGGATCAGAGCCGGCTCGTCATGACGGTGCCGGAATTGCGCGGCACACATGCGCAGCTCATCGTCGGAGCCGGTTTTCGTGATGTGGAGAGTCTCGCCTTTGCTGAACCCGCCGACCTTTGTGCCCGCGTCCTCGCCTTCGCTGCGAGTCCGGACGGACAGCGGGTGCTGCGCCATGGTGCACCCCCCGATCTCGAGGTCATCACGGCCTGGGGCGCGGCCGCGCGTCACGCGCGCGCAGCTTGAGGCCGCGCTATGCAACTTTTGGATGAAAACCCAAGCTTGATGCGCCGGATGCCATCAGGTAGTGAGAACGGCGTAATTCAGGCAGAGGCAGGGGACAGCCCATGAGCATTGACACCACCGGTGGCCATCCCGCGATGGACTACCGCGAGCACGAGCGGACCTATAGGGGCTTCGTGCGCGGCACCATCGTGCTGACCATTCTCGTCGCCCTCATCCTCATCGGCATGGCGATCTTCCTGCTATAGGCTCGCTGATCCACCCACCGATCGCCCGCGGCGTGCATCCGGCCGGTACGAGCGCGCCAATTCCCGAAGCACACCCACCACGAAGGACGCGACGCGATGGTGACCGTTGCGGTAACGCCTGAGGCGCCTGAGGAGACGCGCGTCGCCATCTCGCCAGAGACGGTGCGCAAGCTCGTCGCGCTCGGCTGCAAGGTGCGGGTGGCGGCTGGTAGCGGCGCGCGCTCGCGCTTCTCCGATGAGGCCTACAAGGCGCAGGGCGCCGAGATCGCAGCGACGGCCGCGGAGGCCGTCGAGGGCGCCGACATCCTGCTGAAGGTGCGTCGGCCTTCTGTCGAGGAGATGCGTGGCCTTGCAGACGGCGGCATCCTCGCCGGCATGCTGAGCCCGACGGATGATCGCCCGGGGCTCGATGCGCTTGCCGCGACCGGTGCCACGCTCTTCGCCATGGAGTTCATGCCACGCATCACGCGCGCGCAGTCCATGGACGTGCTCTCGAGCCAGGCGAACCTCGCCGGCTACAAGGCCGTCGTGAATGCGGCGGCGATGTTCGAGCAGGCCGTGCCGATGATGATGACGGCGGCCGGCACGGTGCCGGCGGCCAAGGTGTTCATCATGGGCGTCGGCGTCGCCGGCCTGCAGGCGATCGCGACCGCGCGCCGGCTCGGCGCCATCGTGTCCGCGACCGACGTGCGCCCCGCCACCAAGGAGCAGGTGGCCTCGCTCGGCGCCAAGTTCATCGCGGTCGAGGACGAGGAGTTCAAGCAGGCCCAGACGGCGGCCGGCTATGCCAAGCCGATGTCCGAAGCCTATCAGCAGAAGCAGGCGGAGCTCGTCGCCGGCCACATCAAGGCGCAGGACATCGTCATCACGACCGCGCTTATCCCCGGCCGTCCGGCGCCGCGGCTCATCTCCCGTGCCATGGTCGACAGCATGAAGCCTGGCGCAATCATCGTCGATCTCGCCGCTGAGCGCGGCGGCAACTGCGAGCTGACAAGGCCCGGCGAGATCGTCGAGCACAATGGCGTGCGCATTGACGGTCGACTCAATCTCGCCGGCCAGGTGCCCGTCAATGCTTCGAGCCTCTATGCCAAGAACCTCCTGACCTTTCTCGAGCTCATGATCGACAAGAAGGAAAAGACGCTCAAGGTCGACTGGGAGGACGAGATCATCAAGGGCACGCTGGTCGCCAAGGGCGGTCAGATCGTGCATCCGAGCTTGCAGCCGAAGGGAGCCTGAGATGCCGGTCCCGCACGCAACCGAGAATCCCTTCTCCCCAACCCTCTCTCCGCTTGCGCGGAGAGGGGGAATTGCACTCGCTGCGGCAGTCTTGGCCTGTGTGTCGACGCCAGCTCTCGCCGCCGGCGGCGGTGACGTTAGTCCGTTCATCTACCAGTTCATGGTGTTCGTCATTGCGATCTTCGTCGGCTACTACGTCGTGTGGAGTGTCACGCCGGCGCTGCACACGCCGCTCATGAGCGTGACGAATGCGATCTCGTCGGTGATCGTGGTCGGCGCGCTGCTCGCGGTCGGTGTCAGCTTCGCAGCCTCCGGCTCGATCCTCGCCAAGTTCTTTGGCTTCCTCGCGCTCATCATGGCCTCGGTCAACATCTTCGGCGGATTCCTTGTCACGCAGCGCATGCTCGCGATGTACAAGAAGAAAGAGAAGAAGTGAGACATGTGGGCCGAGGCTGCCCCGTTCGCGATTTCGTTGAGCGCCGCAGCGCCGAGCGGGCCGTGCCGAGCCGCTTCTGGACGCTCCTCAGCAGGATGAAACCATGAGTGCCAACGTCGCCGCCCTGCTCTATCTCGCCTCGGGTGTCCTTTTCATCCTCGCGCTGCGCGGCCTGTCGAGCCCGGAGACATCGCGTGCCGGAAATGTCTACGGCATGGCCGGCATGGCGATTGCGATCGGCACCACCCTCGCCCAGCTCCAGTCCGGCGACAGCTTCCTTACCTGGTTCCTGATCATTGCCGGCATCGGCATCGGGGGCAGCATCGGTGCCTATATTGCGCGCCAGATCCCCATGACCATGATGCCGGAACTGGTCGCCGCGTTTCACTCGCTGGTCGGCCTTGCCGCCGTTTTCGTCGCCGCCGCCGCGCTCTACGCACCGACCGCCTTCGATATTGCGGATGCTGCCGGCCGCATCTTCCCCTCGAGCCTGCTCGAAATGTCGCTTGGCGTCGCCATCGGTGCTGTCACGTTCACGGGTTCGGTCATCGCGTTTGCAAAGCTCTCGGGCCGCATGTCCGGCAAGCCGATCCTGCTGCCGGCGCGCCATCTCATCAATGGTGCACTCGGGGTCGCTCTCATCTTCCTCGTCTACCAGTTCATGCAATCCGGCGGCTCGTCGTGGCTCTTCTGGCTGATCACGATCCTCGCGCTCGCTTTCGGCATCCTCCTCATCATTCCCATCGGCGGCGCCGACATGCCCGTCGTCGTGTCGATGCTGAACTCCTACTCGGGCTGGGCCGCGGCCGGCATCGGCTTCACGGTCGGCAATGTGGCGCTCATCATCACCGGCGCGCTCGTCGGCTCCTCCGGTGCGATCCTGTCGTACATCATGTGCCGGGGCATGAACCGCGCCTTCCTGTCGGTGATCGCGGGTGGCTTCGGCGGCGAGGTCGCGGGACCCGCGGGCGGCGAGGCCGAGCAGCGCCCGGTCAAGCTTGGCTCGGCCGAGGATGCGGCCTTCCTCATGAAGAATGCCGGCAAGGTCATCATCGTGCCGGGCTATGGCATGGCCGTTGCGCAGGCCCAGCATGCGCTGCGCGAGATGGCGGACACGCTCAAGGCCAACGGCGTCGAGGTGAAGTATGCCATTCATCCTGTCGCCGGCCGCATGCCAGGCCACATGAACGTGCTGCTCGCGGAAGCCAACGTCCCCTATGACGAGGTTTTCGAGCTCGAGGATATCAACTCGGAATTCGCGCAGGCCGACATCGCCTACGTGATCGGCGCCAATGACGTGACGAACCCGGCTGCCGAAGAGGACAAGTCCTCGCCGATCTACGGGATGCCGGTGCTGCAGGTGTGGAAGGCCGGCACGGTGATGTTCAACAAGCGCTCGCTCGCGAGCGGCTATGCCGGCATCGACAATCCGCTCTTCTATCGCGACAACACCATGATGCTGCTCGGTGACGCGAAGAAAATGACGGAAGAGATTGTCAAGGCCATGCACGGCTGATCGCGGGCGCCTTGCGCCAGTATCCCCACGCTCCGCTTGCGGGGAGGGGATCAGGACGAGGGGCGGCGGAACACTCAAACGCCGCGCAAGTTCCCGCCCCTCATCCTAACCTTCTCCCCGTGAGGACGGGGAGAAGGGCGAGGGGCGCGCTCGCCGCGCTCTCCAGATCTACAGAAAGACGGGAGTTCCGGTGGCGTCCCTCTGGCGGGTTACAGGGCTTACCCGTTCACCGCCCGCCAGATGATCAAGCTGCCGCCGATGACGATGCCCGCCTCCAGAATGAGCGTATGCACGCGCGCCGAGAACCGGCGCACCATCCACTTCGCCGTCAGCGTTCCGGGCGTCGCCATGAGGCCGATGAGCACGGCGATCACGACGAGCTTGTTGTCGAGCGCGCCGAAGCCGACGAATACCCCCGTCTTCACGAAGCCCAGAAGAAACGAGATGGCTGCATCCGTAGCAATGACCTGCGTGCCCGCAAGCCCGGTGGCCATCAGCAGCGACAGCAGCACCACGCCGCTCCCCGATGTGCCGCCCATCACGAGGCCGTAGCCGACCGATGACACGGCGAGCCCGCGTTCCGACAGCGTGAGCTTGAGGTGCTCGAAGAAACGCCGCGCAGGCACGAGCACGATCAGCATGAGGCCGATGAATATGGCCGCGCCCTTGCCCGTCAGCAGTGTGTAGCCCCAGGCACTCAGTGCTGCAAAGGGGAGTGCTGCGAGCGTGACGATCAAGGTCTTGCGGATATCCAGCGTCTCGCGGAAGGCGGCGACGCGCGTGGCATTGGTGATGATCGCGCTGAGGCCGATCACCGGCACGACGGCCGGTGCGCCGATCATCGGCACCAGCACCAGCGGCATGAGCAGCCCGGTCCCATAGCCTGCCAAGCCGCCGACGATCTGCGCGCCGAAGGCTGTGACCGCGATGAGAGCAAACTCAGCCAGCGTCAGGTCGGCAAGCATCGTCTACAACCTCGCGGTGCGCATTCTGCAATGGGAGAAACGCTCAGGAGGAGGAGGTCTCTTCCACGCGCAGCCTGCATAACCTCTTCAGCTGGCGGCCGCGGCCATAGCAGGACGCTGGGGTGCGGGAGCACCCCTTCCCGGCAGCCAGCGGCAATACTACACAAGCCGGCTCTGCTCGATCGCGGCGCCGATGAAGCTCGCGAACAGCGGGTGCGGCTCGAAGGGGCGGGACTTGAGCTCGGGGTGGTACTGCACGCCGATGAACCAGGGATGGTCCGGGATCTCGACGGTCTCGGGCAGGAGCCCGTCGGGCGACATGCCGGCGAAGCGCAGGCCCGTGGCTTCGAGGCGCGAGCGGTAGCGCGTGTTGACCTCGTAGCGGTGGCGGTGGCGCTCGCGTATTTCGGTCGTGCCGTAGATGCGCGCGATGCGGCTTCCTTCTGCGAGGCGCGCCTCGTAGGCGCCGAGCCGCATGGTGCCGCCGAGATCGCCGCCGGCCTTGCGCTGCTCCAACTCGTTGCCGCGCATCCACTCCGTCATCAGGCCGACGACCGGCTCGTTGGTGGCGCCGAATTCGGTGGAGCTCGCCCCCTTGATGCCGGCCAGATTGCGCGCGGCCTCGATGCAGGCCATCTGCATTCCAAAGCAGATGCCGAAGTAGGGGACGCCCCGCTCGCGCGCGAACTTGGCGGCGAGGATCTTGCCCTCCGAGCCGCGTTCGCCGAAGCCGCCGGGCACGAGGATGCCGTGCACGCCTTCGAGGTAGGGCGCCGGGTCCTGATGCTCGAAGACCTCGCTCTCGATCCACTCGAGCTTTACCGCCACCTTGTTGGCGATGCCGCCGTGAACGAGTGCCTCGATCAGCGACTTGTAGGCATCCTTGAGGCCTGTGTACTTGCCGACGACGGCGATCGTCACGCTGCCTTCGGGATTGGCGATCGTGCGGGAGATGTTCTCCCACCTCTCGAGGCGTGGCGCGGGGGCGCCCTCGATGCCGAACGCCGCAAGCACCTCGCGGTCGAGCCCTTCGCGGTGATAGGCCAGCGGCACGTCGTAGATGGAGGCGACATCGAGCGCCTGGATGACGGCGCTCTCGCGCACATTGCAGAAGAGCGCGATCTTGCGCCGCTCGGACAGCGGCACGTCGCGGTCGCAGCGGCAGAGCAGGATATCGGGCTGAATGCCGATCGAGCGCAGCTCCTTCACCGAGTGCTGGGTCGGCTTGGTCTTGAGTTCGCCTGCCGAGGGAATGAAAGGCAGCAGCGTCAGATGAATGTAGACCGAATGCCCGCGCGGTAGTTCGTTGCCAAGCTGCCGGATGGCCTCGAAGAACGGCAGTCCCTCGATGTCACCGACCGTGCCGCCGATCTCCACGAGCACGAAATCGACGTCGTCATTACCCGAGATGATGAAGCTCTTGATCGCGTCGGTGACGTGCGGGATCACCTGGACGGTGCCACCGAGATAGTCGCCGCGCCGCTCGCGGCTCAGAATGTCCTGATAGATGCGCCCGGTGGTGATGTTGTCGGTCTTCCGCGCCGGCACGCCCGTAAAGCGCTCGTAGTGTCCGAGATCGAGATCCGTCTCGGCGCCGTCATCGGTGACGAACACTTCGCCGTGCTGGTACGGGCTCATCGTACCCGGATCGACATTGAGATAGGGGTCCAGCTTTCTGAGCCGGACTCGATAGCCACGGGCCTGCAGAAGCGCCCCAAGGGCCGCCGAGGCGAGCCCTTTGCCGAGCGAGGAGACCACGCCGCCGGTAATGAAGATGTACCGCGCCATGGGCCTCCACCTTACTCTCTTTCCACACGATTCGGGCCGGCGTTCATGACACCGGCCCAATCCATCCACAGCTCACGCATCAAGCGGCCGCGACCAGGGCGGCCGCAAAGACATACTCGGCGATCTCGGCTAGCGACCTGCCGGCACCGGCGGGAGCTGCTGGCGCCCCTTCTGCTGGAGACTATCGAGCAGACCGCCGTCGCCCGTCGCCGGTGCGCCGCCGCCACTTGGTGTCGCGGGCGCTTCCTTGCCCGGCACGGCCGGTGCCGTTGCCGCCGGGCGGTCGAGCGGGGAGACGGCACGGCGGCTCTGCTGGGCGATCAGCGTCAGGCTGATCGAGGTGACGAAGAACGCCGCGGCGAGGCCCGCCGTCAGGCGGGTCAGCATGTTCGCGGTGCCGCGGCCGGTCATGAAGCCGCCGACGCCGCCGCTGCCGCCGATCCCGAGCGCGCCGCCTTCCGAGCGCTGCAGCAGGACCACCGCGCAAAGCGCAGCAGCGATCATCAGGTGTATGACCAGCAGAACCGTTGCCATCGAATGCCTCGTTGTCGTGCGCCCACCGGCGCCGGCCAGCGCTTCGGCCGAAGGTGGGGCCGAAGGAGCGGCCCGAATACTGGCGGGTGGTCTACACCATGTCGGCGGGAACTGCCACCACCTCTCGTGCGGCCTACTGCCCGGCAGGCGGGGCCCAGGCGCTGTCATTCGCCTTGGGGCGTGGCGGCGGACGGTAGGCGTCATCGGCTTGCGGCTGCTTCTTCTTGTTCTTGGCCGGCGCTTTCCTCTTGGGTTCAGCGCCCTCGGGGCCCTTCTGGGGCGGGCTCGCCTTGACGGGCTGACTTGTGGCGGCCGGTTTCTTGGCCGGCGCTGGCGCCACCGGCTGCTTCGACGGCGGTGTGGCGGCGGCAGCCGCGGCCGGGCGCTTGGACGCAGGCGGCGCCTTCTGCGGAAGCGTGATCACCCTCGGGCTGCCCTCGACTGTCGCCTCGCCCGGGCCGGGAATCTCCTCCTCACCGCCCTCGATTGTGGTCGGGAGTGTGATCCGGGCCTTGGCGAGGCCGCAGCGGAAACTGAGCTGCTCCTCGACCGCCAGCAGCGTGGCGATACGCTGGAGACGCTCGGGCGGGAGGTTGGCGCGCGCCCACTCAGGACCCCGCGCCATGTCGGCGGCGGCGCCTTCGTTGCGCAGTGTGTCGTACTGGACCTGAAGCTGCGCGCAGGCCGGCGCCTCGAGCGGCACTGCGCCAACGGGCGCAACGCCCGCAGCGGCAATCGCCAACAGCGGAGCGATCAGCATCCCGACACGCGACCAGAAGGCCCTCATTCGTACCTATCCCCCACCTGGCACGCTACGCATAGGCGGCGATGATCCCGAGGAAGTCTGCGGCCTTGAGACTTGCGCCCCCGACGAGGGCGCCGTTCACGTTCGCGACCGCCATCAGCTCCTTCGCGTTCGATGGTTTCACCGACCCACCATAGAGAATCCGCATCGCCCGCCCTTCGGTGCCGAAACGCGCCGCAAGGTCGGACCGGATCGCGGCGTGCACCTCGGCAACATCGCCCGTCGTCGGCGTCAGGCCGGTGCCGATGGCCCATACCGGCTCGTAGGCGATGATCGTGTCGGCGGCGCGGCACCTCTCGGGCAGCGAACCCGCGAGCTGGCGCGTGACCGCGGCAAGTGTCTGTCCGGCCTGGCGCTCTGCGGCGGTCTCGCCCACGCACACGATCGCGGTCAGGCCGGCGCGGTGCGCGGCGGCGGCCTTGGCCTTCACGGCGGCGTCGCTCTCGCCATGATCGGCGCGCCGTTCCGAGTGGCCGACGATGACGGCCACGGCGCCGGCATCCTTGAGCATTTCCGCCGAGATGTCGCCGGTATGCGCGCCACTGGCCTCGGCGTGGCAGTCCTGGCCGCCGATGCCGATCCGCGATCCCCTGAGCGCGCACGCGAGTTTTGCGACGAGCGTTGCCGGTGGGCAGATCAGAATGTCCGTGGCCTCGCAAGAGAGCCCCTTTGCCATGGCCTCGGCTTCGGCCAGAGACGCGGTGAGGCCGTTCATTTTCCAGTTGCCGGCCACGAGCGGCCTGATCGCGCTATCCATCAATGTTGCCCTCGTGCTGCGCCGGACGGCCCACTCGGTCCAAGAGACGCGCCATGCCTATCGTGCGGCCCCGGTAGTTTCAACCTCAACGGGGCCGCCGCTTCCGGTCCGGCGCCAAGCGCCTGCCGCTAAAGGAAAACAAGGTTTGCGCGCCGCCGCGCTGTGGACGCATTCGCGCGCACGGCCTATATGGACATCAACCCGACCGCCCGCGCAGCCGCGCCGCCCACCAACAAGGATCGATGACAGTATGCTGGAAGCACTAAGACGCGGCATCAAGGGCGTCTTCGTTCAGGCCCTGATCGGCCTCCTTGTGATTGCCTTCGCGGTGTGGGGCATCGCCGACGTCTTCCAGGGGCGCGGGCAGACGTCGCTCGCACGTGTCGGCAAGACCGAGATTTCACAGGACCAGTTCCAGCAGGCCCTGCAGATCGAGATCTCCAACCTCTCGCGCCAGTTCGGGCGCCGTCTCACGATCGAGCAGGCGCGCCAGCTCGGGATCGATCAGCGCGTGCTCTCGCGCCTCATCGGCACAGCGGCGATCGACGCCCATGCGCGGGAACTCGGCCTCTATTTGTCGGACGCCATGATCGCCGAGACGATTCGCAATGATCCGGCATTTCAGGGTGTCGGCGGCACATTCGACCGCAACTTCTTCACCGAGGTCCTCCGCCAGAACGGCCTCAGCGAGCAGCGCTACTTCGCCGAGCGGCGCTCGGAGGAAATTCGCGAGCAGCTGACGGAGACGCTCGCCGCCGGCAATGTGCCACCGGACTTCCTTGTCCAGACCCTGCACCGCTACCGCGGCGAGACGCGAACGATCGCGCACATGACACTCGACCCCGAGGTGTCCGGCAAGGTCGAAGCGCCGAATGAAGCCAAGCTGAAGGCCTACTACGAGCAGAATAAGCGCCAGTTCGTCGCACCGGAGTTCCGCAAAGTGCCGCTCATCCTCCTGACGGACGCCGAGGTGCGCAAGCGCGTCGCCGTCAGTGAGGAGGAGATGAAGGATCTCTACGAGCGCGAGAAGGAGAGTTTTGCGACGCCCGAGCGTCGCCGTATCCAGCAGCTTTCTTTTTCGGACCGGGCCGCGGCCGAGAAGGCGCGTGCGGCGCTCACGGCCGCACCGTCCTTCGAGGAGGGTCTCAAAGGGCTTGAGTTCAAGGAGAGCGACATCGATCTCGGCAACCTCGCGAGGTCCGAGATGATCGATGCGGCCATCGCCGACGCCGCCTTCAAGCTCGAGAAGGGTCAGCTCTCCGAGCCGGTCGCGGGAACGTTCTCCACCGTCCTGCTGCGCGTCAGCGAGATTACGCCCGGCAGGCAGAGCACGTTCGAGGAGGTCAAGCCGCAGTTGCGCGACCGAGTTGCCGGCGAGCGCGTCAATCGCGAGATGCAGGAGCTGCACGATCGCGTTGACGACGCGCGGGCGGGCGGTGGCAGCCTCAAGGAGATTGCCGAGCGCCTGAAGGTGCCGTTCATCGAGATTGAGGCGACGGATCGCCAGGGCATGACGCCCGAGGGCAAGCCGGCGCTTGAGCATCCCGATGCCGTGCGCATTCTCGCCTCAGCTTTCGAAGGGGGAAGCGGGCTCGACCGCGAGGCGATCGAGCTTACCGACGGCGGCTATGCCTGGGTTGACGTGGCCGGCGTCACGCCTGAGCGGCAGAAGCCCTTCGAGGAAGTGCAGGAGGCCGTCAGGACGGCGTGGATGGAGAGTGAGCAGCGCACCGTGCTCAACGCGGCTGGCCAGAAGATCGTTGAGCGCCTCGACAAGGGTGAGGCGCTCGAGGACGTCGCCAAGGAGCTCAAGTTGGAGGTCAAGCTCGCCCAGCCGGTCACGCGGGCGCAGCAGGCGGAGGGCCTCACGCGGGCGGCGGTGCAGCGCGCATTTGCCCTCGCGCGCGGAAGCGCGGCGGCCGTTGAGAGCGCGGACGGCAAGTCGCGCACGATCATCGTGGTCCGTGCCGTCGTCGAGGCGCCGCCGATAACGCCCGAGCAGATAGCGAGCCTGCGTCAGGAGCTCTCGCGCCAGCTTCAGGGCGATACGATCAGCGCGTATGTCAACGCCCTGCAGGCGCGCCTCGGCTACAGCATCAACCAGACGGTCTACCGGCGCGCCATGGGAATCGAGGCGACGCAGTAGTCGTCCTCGGGCGCGGCACGCGCAGAGGGATCAGATCGAGAAGCTCGTGCCGCAGCCGCAGGCCGCGGTTGCCTTGGGATTGCGGACTTTGAACGAGGCGCCGATCAGTTCGTCGACGAAGTCGATCTCGGAGCCCTCCATGTAGCCGACAGACAACTCGTCGATCAGCACGACCGCGCCCTCGCGCTCGATGACGAGATCTTCCGGATCGCGCTCGGAGACAAGATCGAACTTGTACTGGAAACCCGAGCAGCCGCCACCTTCGACGCTCACACGCAGCGCGCGGGAGCCGGGCTCGCCAGCCAGGATCTCGGCGATCCGCCGGGCGGCCCGCTCGGTCAGCGCAATCCGAGGGCGATCCTCTACCATGGTCATGAGCGCAGTTCCTCGCGTGTCTCAAGCCCGCCTTGCACGGCCTGGGGAGCGGGCAGCAATGACGCGGATACGTGCTAAGTACATAGGATCTGCCACGACGATGTCAAACGGCCGTGCAGGGGCTATCATAGCTTGAGCAAGGGACAGCCATGCGTCGGCTTGGCTGGGCAGCCGGGGGCCGCAGTGGCAGAGGGCGAGAGGGGCAGGAAGGCACGGCCAATCGACGCAGCGGCGCCGCGCCGTCCCGGCGCCCGGGCGGTTGCCGCCTGGGCGCTCGAGGCCGACCAGAGCCGCGGGCGCGCACTTGCGGAGCCGCCATGCCCCATGCGGACACCCTTCCAGCGTGACCGCGACCGCATCATTCATGCGACGGCTTTCCGCCGCCTCACATACAAGACGCAGGTGTTCCTCCATCATGAGGGCGACCATTTCCGCACCCGGCTTACCCATTCGCTCGAGGTCGCCCAGATTGCGCGCTCGATGGCCCGCCAACTCGAACTTGATGAGGACATTGCCGAGGCCTTGTCGCTTGCGCACGACCTCGGCCATCCGCCCTTTGGCCATGCGGGTGAGCGGGCGCTCGATATGGCCATGCGCGATTGGGGCGGTTTTGACCACAACGCCCACAGTCTTCGCATCGTCACGAGCCTCGAGCGCCGCTACGCCCGGTTCGACGGGCTCAATCTGACCTTCGAGACGCTTGAGGGCCTCGCCAAGCACAACGGCCCCCTGACCGGCCCGCAGGCGCCGCCGGATTCCGCCGCCCACAACCGCGAGATCCTGGACCTCATCGGCGCGCTCGGGCTGGCGCAGGCGCTTGATCTCGACAGCTTTGCGCCAGCCGAAGCGCAAATCGCCGCCATCGCCGACGACATCGCCTATACGAATCACGACATCGACGACGCGCTCCGCGCCGGTCTCATTGCCATAACCGACCTCGAGCAGGCGCCCATGGCCGGCGCCTTCGTGACCGAGGCGCGCGCTGTGCTCGAGGGTGCGCCGGCTGCCAACGGCCCGGCCGACCGCGATCGCCGCCTCTTTTATGAGGTCAACCGGCGCATGATCACGGCCATGGTCGATGACGTGGTGCAAGAGACGCGCGTTCGCCTCGCGGCGCTTGATCCCAAGAGCGCCGATGACGTGCGCCATGCGGGCGCCCCTGTGGTCGCATTCCCCGATGCCCGGCGCGCCGAACTCGAGGGCCTGCGCAGATTCCTCTTCGTGCGGGTGTACCGCGCCCCGCGTGTCATGCGGGTCATGCACAAGGCCGAGCAGGTGGTGGCCGCCCTCTTCGAGCGCTATATGCGGAGCCCCGCCGAACTGCCTGGCGGCCGCGAGGCGACGGTCCTCGGGCTCGATCCGGCCGGCAGGGCGCGCCGCATTGCCGACTTCATTGCCGGCATGACCGATCGCTTTGCCCTGGCCGAGTATGCGCGGCTGTTTGACGACACCATTGATTTGCATTAGCTGCCGCCATGCCAGGACGCGGGTGAATGCCCGGGTGTCCCCCAAATCCGAGGAACGATCATGACCGTGCTCGCCGAGGTCGAGGCCGAGATTGCCGGCGCATTGAAGAGACTGCAGGAGGCCGGCCGCCTGCCGGCCGACCTCGCGTTCGGCGCCGTCGAGGTCGAGCCGACGCGGGACCCGCGCCACGGCGATCTCGCGACGAATGCCGCGATGGTGCTCGCCAAGCCGGCGCGTATGAAGCCGCGCGACATCGCCGACGGGCTCGTTGCTGAGCTTGCCGGTCTTCCCGGCTACGTCAAGGTCGAGGTTGCGGGGCCCGGGTTCGTCAACATCAGTCTTGCGCGGGAGCGCTGGCAGTCAGTGGTTGCCGACGTGCGGACGGCCGGCGCGCGCTATGGCGCGTGCGACCTTGGCATGGGCGAGCGGCTGCTCATCGAGTACGTCTCGGCAAACCCTACGGGGCCCATGCACGTCGGCCACGGGCGCGGCGCGGTGTTCGGCGATTCGCTTGCCAACCTGCTCGCGTTCACCGGCTATGCCGTAACGCGCGAATATTACGTCAATGATGCTGGCGCGCAGGTCGATGTGCTCGCGCGCTCGGCCTTCCTGCGCTACCGCGAGGCTCTTGGCGAGGCGATCGGCGAGATCCCCGCCGGCCTCTATCCCGGCGACTACCTGAAACCTGTCGGTGCCGCGCTCGCCAAGAAGTTCGGTGATGCGCTGCTCAAGCAGTCACATGATGAGAGCGCCTGGTTGCCGATTGTGCGCGCGCACGCCATCGAGGCCATGCTCGCCATGATCAAGGAGGACCTTGCCGCGCTCGACATCCGCCATGACGTCTTCTTCTCGGAGCGCTCGCTTACAGAGGGCGGCAAGGACGAGATCGCCGAGACGATCGCGGAATTGCGCGCCAAGGGCCTCGTATTCGAGGGGCGCCTTGAGCGACCCAAGGGGCATGATGCCGACGACTGGGAGGATCGTGAACAGACGCTGTTCAGGTCGACGGCGTTCGGCGACGACGTCGATCGCGCCCTCATGAAGTCGGACGGCAGCTACACCTACTTCGCCGGCGACATGGCCTATCATCACAACAAGCTGGCGCGCGGCTTCCGGCACTTGATCAACGTGTTCGGCGCCGACCACACGGGCTACATCAAACGCATGCAGGCCGCCGTCGCTGCTCTGTCAGACGGCAAGGCCGATCTCGACATCAAGGTCTGCCAGCTTGTGCGGCTGCTGCGCGGTGGCGAGCCCGTGAAGATGTCGAAGCGCGCCGGCACGTTCGTCACCCTGCGCGAGGTGGTCGACGAGGTCGGGCGCGATCCGATCCGCTTCATGATGCTCTATCGCAAGAATGACGCGGCACTGGACTTCGACCTCGCCAAGGTCGTCGAGAAGTCGAAGGACAATCCGGTTTTCTACGTCCAGTATGCCCATGCGCGGGCGCACTCGATTTTTCGCAATGCGGCTGAGGCGTTCCCCGGTCTCGGGGCAAGCGCGAGCGACGTGACGGGCGCGGACACGGCGCTGCTGAGTGACGACGGCGAACTTGATCTCCTGCGTCGGCTGGCCCTTTTTCCACGCGTGGTCGAAGGCGCGGCGCGTGCCCATGAGCCGCACCGTATTGCCTTCTATCTATCTGATTTGGCTTCTGCATTTCACGCCCAATGGACGCGGGGCAATGATTTGCCACATTTGCGCTTTATCCGGGCTGATGATCGGAAACTCACCGCTGCGCGCCTCGCTCTCGTGGGGGCTTGTGCACAGGTAATCGCGATAGGGCTGACGATCCTCGGGGTGCACGCCCCGAGCGAAATGCGCTAGCCTGCGAATCAACGTGATGAAACGCGGTCTACGCGGCAGAGAAGAGAGCGGGTTGATCGGCGCGCGGGCAGTTCCGGCACAGCGGGAAACCTGAAGGGGGTATCTCGATGGCACGGCAGAATAGTATGCTACCAAAAGGTGCCGCGCCGCACCCGCGGTCGTCGCAGGCCGCGCACGATCCGTCGGCACCGGCACACGGCCATGCCAGCGCCTATCCGCAGCAGTACGATCCGCAGCAGTACGAAACGGGCGAGAACCGCGGCCGGTCTCCGATGCCAGGAGGGAGCCCGTCGGACATCTTCAGCGCGTTGAGGCCCGATGCCAGTCTCGCATCGCGCTTCGAACCTTTTCAGCCACCGGCCGGGCGGCCCGAGTCGCAAGGCGCGGGCTTCGGCCGGCCTCAGTTCGGCGAGCCGGAAAGCCAGCCTTATGCCGCTCCCGGGCACGATCCTTACACGCGTCCGCTTCCTGGCGGATATCCCGCCCATGGCGGATACGGCAGCGAGGCCGGTGCGGAGCACGATGCGCACTACTACGGCCAGCAGCCCCAGCACAGCTACGCACCTCAGGGCGGCTATGGTCACTGCGATGCCTATGCCTATGACGATCCCTACCGGCCCAATGCGCGCGATCCGTACCAGCAGGCGGGGGCTGGGTATGGTCCTGACGGCGGATACTACGACGACGAGTACGTCGATGAGGCCGAGATCCCCGAGCGGCGTGGGCCGCGTGCCATCGTCGTGGTCGGTGCGCTGCTCGGCGCGATCGCACTCGGTGGTGGTCTCGCCTATGGTTACAAGACCCTGACCGGCGGTGGCCGCGACGGCGGCAAGCTGCCGATCCTGCGTGCCGACAGCGCGCCGGCCAAGGCGCAACCGACCGAGCCCGGCGGCAAGCAGGTCGCCCATACGGACAAGAAGTTCCTCAACCGTCTCGCCGAGGACAGTGGTCCGGTGCGCCCTGTGCCGGTCTCCATCCAGCCGCCGGCGCCCGAGCGCGAGGCCGGTGACGGCCCCCGGCGCGTGCCGACACTGGTGGTTAATCGCGACGGCTCGATTGCTCCGAGCGGCGGGGCGGCGAGCGTGCCGCCGCCTGCTCCCCCTTCGAGTGGCGTACCGGGCTTGCTGGTTGATGGCCTCACGCCCCGTCTGCCGCCGCCTCAGCGTCAGGCCCCGCCGCCTCCTCCGCAGACGGCGGCGCGCGTCGCGCCGGTGGAGGAAGCGACGCCTGCGGCTCCGCCACGGCGTGTGGCTGCCGCTCCGCCGGCAGCGTCGGTCGAGCCGCCGCAGGCCGCGTTGCCGGCACCACGTGCTGAAGCCGAGCCGAAGCGGCCCGCGCCGACGCGACAAGCCGCTCGGACGCCACCGCCAGCGCCTGCGCCGGCGGCGCCCGGGCCTGCAGCGGCCACGACATCCGGCTATGTGGCCGTTATTGCGTCGCGTCAGACGCACATGGATGCCTTGAAGTCGCTCGCCGATATCCAGCAGAAGCATCCGAGCGCGCTTCTCGGCCGCGCCGCAGATGTCCGTCAGGCCAACCTTGGCGAAAAAGGCATCTGGTATCGCGTCGTCGTCGGGCCGCCGGGCTCGAGAGAGGCTGCGAATGCCGTTTGCGGGCAGTTGAAGTCGCAGGGGTTCTCGGGCTGCTGGATCATGCCCTATTGATGATGTCGCGGTGCGGCGCAGGCTTGCTGGCCGCGTGGCCGGCGCGCTGTTGATGTGGCGTGGGGCGCTTGCGGCGCTGATCGGCGAACCCGAAGAAGGACGGCACCGCGGTGCCCGCGGCCGGCTGCGAGGCCGTCGCCGCCCGTGCCGCAGACCTTGAGCCTGCGCCAGGAGTTCTGATGCCGAGCGCATTCATTACGGGCCTTGCGGGTCCGGCGCTGCGCGATGCGGAGCGTTCCTTCCTCGCGTCGGCGCGGCCGGCGGGCGTGATCCTTTTCGCGCGGAACTGCGCGGCGCACGACCAGATCCGCCGCCTCATTGACGACAGCCTCAATGCGATCGGCAGCGCCGACACGCTGGTGCTCATCGACCAGGAGGGCGGCCGCGTCCAGCGTTTGAGGCCGCCACTCGGGCGCCTGCTGCCACCGGCAGCGTCATTCGGCGCGCTCTACGCCGAGGATCCGGCCGAAGCCTGCCGCCTCGCCTTTCTGGTGAGCCGGCAGAATGCGGAGGACCTCCGCGCGCTCGGCATCAATACGAACTGTGCGCCGGTTCTCGACGTGCCGGTGCCCGGGGCGCACGACGTCATCGGCAGCCGGGCCTATGGTGTGGCGGCGCCTCAGGTCGCGGCACTCGGCGCCGAGGTGGCCGCAGGCCTCATGGCGGGTGGCGTCATTCCGGTGATGAAGCATATCCCGGGCCACGGGCGCGCCGGCGCGGACAGTCATCATGATCTCCCCGTCGTGGACACGCCGCGCGCCACGCTCGAGGCGACGGACTTTGCACCCTTCCGCGCGCTCGCCCACCTTCCCGCGGCCATGACCGCGCACGTCCTGTTCACCGGCATTGATGGCACGCAGCCGGCCAGCACCTCGCCGGTGGTGACCAGCGAGATCATCCGCGGCGCGATCGGGTTCGCCGGCCTCCTGATGAGCGACGACGTGAGCATGAAGGCGCTGGCGGGGCCGGTGCGCGCGCGGGCCGAGGCCGTGCTGGCGGCGGGTTCTGACCTGGTGCTCCATTGCAATGGCGACCTTGCCGAAATGGAGGCCGTGGCGGCGGCAAGCCCCAAGATTTCAGGCATTTCTCGGACCCGGCTTGATGCGGCCCTGGCAGTTCTGCAACAATGCGAGGCGTTCGAGCCACAGCTCGCCGAGGCCGCGATCGCGCGCGCGCTGTCCGTGAGCGCATGAATCAGCTAATGGTGCCTGTGGAAAAGGGCTGGATAACCCAGCTCGCCCGCGAGGGTGTCAAACGACGGCCATGATGGACGGCGCGACGGGCGAAGCGAGTGCGGGCCCCGAGGAATGGGGCGATGGCGAGCGTGGGGGCCTTCCCGCGCCCGGCGAGGTCTTTGTCGTCGATCTCGAAGGTTTCGAGGGGCCGCTCGACCTTCTGCTGGCGCTCGCGCGAACGCAGAAGGTCGACCTCGCGCGCCTCTCGATCGACATGCTGGTCACTCAGTACCTCGCCTACATCCGCGAGGCGCAGCGGCTGCGGCTGGAGCTCGCGGCGGACTATCTCGTCATGGCCGCGTGGCTCGCCTTCCTCAAGTCCCGCCTGCTGCTGCCGCGGGATGAGAAGGCCGACGACGGCCCGTCCGGCGAGGAGCTTGCCGCCCGTCTCGCCTTCCGCCTCATGCGGCTCGAAGCCATGCGCAATGCCGCGGCCCAGCTCCTTACCCGCAAGCGCCTCGGCCGCGACATCTTCCCGCGCGGCATGCCCGAGGGCGTGCGAACCATCCGCACGCGCGAGCACTCGGCCGAAATTTACGACCTGCTCAAGGCCTATGCCGAGCAGCGCATGCGCACCACCGTCCGGCGCGCGCACGTGGTGCAGAAGCGGGCCGTGTGGTCGATCAAGGATGCGCGCTTGCGCCTGGAGACACTGATGGGCCGTTCGGCCGCCACGTGGGTGCAGCTCGACTTCTTCCTCGAGCAGTTCCTGCCGTCGCCGGAGCTCGGCCGCACGGCGCTGGCCAGTTCTTTTGGTGCGACGCTGGAGTTGGCGCGCGAAGGCCGCATCGAGATCAGGCAGGCCGGCCCGTTCGCACCGATCTATCTGAGACGCAAAGAGGCAGGCGCGGTGTGGGAGCGGCTGGAGGTCTAGGCGCGCGAAGCGCCGCGGGCTCAAGGGATGCGAGGGGGACAGAGCATGGTTCCACCCAAACTGAGTATCGCACCGGACAGTGAGATGACGAGTAAAGAGCAACGAGAGCAGGGGCCCGACCTGCCCGAGGTGCGCCCGCCGGCGGCGGAGCGCACGGGACCGCCGCTGCGTCCGCTCCCCGCAAACATCGCGGCGCTGCCGTCGGCCGACCGGCGCGAGAAGCTGCGTGTGCTCGAAGCGCTGCTGTTTGCGGCCTCCGAGCCGCTCGACGTCGAGCACCTGGCAAGCCATCTCGCGGAAGGAGACGATGTCAACGCGTTGCTCACCGAGCTGCAAGGCTTCTACGCCTCGCGCGGCATCAATCTGGTGCGTGTCGCCGGGAAGTGGGCTTTCCGCACGGCGGAGGATCTCTCGTTCCTGCTCGAGCGCCATGCGAAGGAGGAGCGCAAGCTCTCCAAGGCTGCCCTCGAGACGCTCGCGATCATCGCCTACCACCAGCCGGTGACGCGCGCCGAGATCGAGGAGATTCGCGGCGTGCAGACGTCCAAGGGTACGCTCGACGTGCTGCTGGAGACCGGCTGGGTGCGCCCGCGCGGGCGCCGTCGCGCCCCCGGCAAGCCGATCACCTACGGCACGACCGAGGCCTTCCTCAGCCACTTCAATCTCGACACGGTAAAGGACCTGCCAGGCCTGCAGGAGCTCAAGGGCGCAGGTCTTCTCGATGCAAACCTGCCGCCCGACTTCAAGGTCCCCGAGCCGACCGACGTCGCCGCCCTCATGCCGGACGAATTGCCCCTCGAGGACGAGGCCGATTCGGCACAGGAGGAGCTGGACCTCGACTTGCCGGAAGGTGAGGAAGGCGATATTGGCGACGTGGACCGCACCTGAGGACGCGTACGGCGTGCGGCCGATCGAGGTGACGGTTGAGCTTCAAGACACTCCTTGGGCGGGTCGGGCAACGCACGAATGGCATCCGCAATGCCGCGGCCGCCGGCGCCGGGCTGAGTTCCGTGCGCGCGGCAACGACCTTTGCGGCGCGCCTCACCTTCGAGGCCGTCGAGCGCCGCTTTGACGATGTGGTCGCGCTCGCTGGCGTGAGCCTCGACATCGCGCCCGGTGAGGTCGTCTGCCTGCTCGGTCCTTCAGGATGCGGGAAGACGACGCTGCTCCGCATCGCCGCCGGCATCGAGCGCCCGACGGGCGGGCGCGTGCTCATCAACGATCAGGAAGTGGCCGGCCCGCAGCGTTTTGTGCCGCCGGAGGAACGCAATGTCGGGCTCATGTTCCAGGACTTCGCGCTCTTCCCGCACCTGACCATCCTTGAGAACGTGGCCTTCGGGCTGAAGCAGCTCCCTGCCGCCGAGGCGCGGCGCGAGGCGCTGGCCCTGCTCGCGCGCGTCGGTCTCGAACACTACGCCGACCAGCACCCGCACATACTCTCGGGCGGCGAGCAGCAGCGGGTGGCGCTCGCTCGTGCGCTGGTCCCGCGTCCCGCCGTCATGCTCATGGACGAGCCCTTCTCCGGCCTCGACATCCAGCTCCGCGAGCGCCTGCAGGAAGGCACGCTCGAGCTGCTGCGCGAGACGCGCGCGACGAGCATGATCGTGACGCACCACCCCGAGGAGGCCATGCGGCTCGGCGACCGTATTGCAGTCATGCGCGCCGGCCGCATCGTCCAGATCGGGCGTGCCGAGGATCTCTACCGCCAGCCGGTCGACCTCTTCGTGGCCCGCCTCTTCTCCGAGATCAACGAGATTCCGTGGCCCGTTGCAGGCGGCGTCCTCGTGACGCCGCTCGGGACGTTTCCGGCGCCATCCATTCCTGATGGCGCCAAGGCGGTGCTCTGCATTCGCCAGCGCGCCATTCGCCTGCTGCCTGAGGGGCAGGGGCACCCGGCGCGCGCGCGCCACGTTCGCTTCCTTGGCGATGCTGCGCTCGTCGAGATGGCCGTGCAGGGTTTCGATGCGCCGATCAAGGCCCTCGTGCACGAGAGCGAGGTGCCAGCGCGCGGCCGCGATATCAGCATCGTTGTCGACCCTCAGCGCGTGCTCGTGTTCGCCGCGGAGGCGTGACGGCGTTCAGCCAAGCGCCACGCACTGTCTCTGACTACTGCGGCTCCGGCATCACGTAGTTGAGCGGCAGGCGGCCACCATCCGCGTAGACCGTCGTGCCGGTGACGTAGCTCGCTTCATCGCTCGCGAGCCAGGCGACGATCGCCGCGATCTCCTCCGGCTGTCCGACGCGCCCGAGCGGCGTGCGCGAGAGCACCTTCTTGCGGAAGGCCTCGTCCTTGACGACGCCCGCCAGCAGCGGCGTCTCGATCGTGCCGGGGCCAACGGCATTGACGCGGATGCCGTGCGGCGCCAGCGCAATGGCCATGGCCTTGGTGAGCTGCGCGAGCCCGCCCTTCGAGACCGAATAGGCAACGTGATCGGGCAGCGCAAACACGGCATTGATCGAGCTCATGTTGACAATGGCGCCGGCGCCGCCGCCATCGCTGTGCGGTCCCTGCTTGACCATCTGCCGGGCGGCTGCCTGGCCGGCGAGGAATGCGCCCTTGAGGTTCGTCGCGAGAATGCGGTCGAATTCCTCCTCCGGAAGGTCGAGGAAGGGCACGTCATCGACGATGCCGGCATTGTTGACGAGCACGTCGATGCGCCCATGAACCTCCAGCGCCTTGGCGATCAGGTTGTGCACGTCGAGCTTTTCCGAGACGTCGCAGTCGACGAACTCTGCCGCGCCGCCGCGCGCGCGGATCTCATCCGCGACGGCGCGGCCCGCGTCGTCATTGACGTCGGCGACGATGATCTTGGCGCCTTCGCGCGCGAGCCTCGCTGCACACGCGGCGCCGATACCCTGCCCGGCCCCGGTGACGATCGCGATCCTGTCGTTGAGCAGCATCGTTCTTCTCTCCTTATGCTTCAGCCAGCCCCACGCCGGACGGCGTCGACGACGGCGAGCGCCGACATGTTGAGCAGCCCCCGCACGGTGATCGAGGGCGTGACAATGTGCGCAGGCCGCGCTGCGCCGAGCAAGATCGGGCCGACCGCCACGCTGCCCGAGACCACCTTGAGCAGGTTGAAGGCAATGTTAGCCGCATCGAGGCTCGGCATGATGAGCAGGTTCGCCGACCCCTTGAGCGCCGAGTTTGGAAAGATCTCGTCGCGGATAAACGCCGAGAGCGCGGCATCGGCGTGCATTTCGCCTTCAACTTCCAGACCCGGCTCCCACGCGCGCACGAGGGCCAGCACCTGGCGCATCTTGCGTGCTGAGGCCGTGTTCTCGGTGCCGAAGTTCGAGTGCGAGAGCAGCGCGACCTTGGGCTCGATGCCGAAGCGGCGCACTTCCGCAGCCGCGAGCTGCGTGATCTCGGCGAGCTGCTCGGGCGAGGGATCATAGGACACGTACGTGTCCGCCATGAAGAGCGGGCCCGAGGGCAGGATCATGGCCGAGAGCGTGGCAAAGCCGCGTGCGCCCGGCCGCAGGCCGACGACCTCCGACACGTGGCGGAGCTGCGTGAGATAGCGCCCGACCGCCCCGCAGATCATCGCATCGGCATCGCCCCGCCGCAGGAGCAGGCCGGCGAGGACTGTCGAGCCGTTGCGCACGACGCGCTGGGCATGCGAGGGCGAGACGCCCTTGCGCTCGACGAGGCGGTGATACTCCTCGGTCAGCTGGGGCATGCGCGGGTCGGTTGCTGGATCGACGATGTCCACGTCCTCGCCGATCCTGAGGCGCAGCCCGAGATGGGTGATCATGCGGCGGATGTCGTCGCGTCGGCCGATCAGGACTGGATGCGCAATGCCTTCGGCGACGAGCTGCTGCGCCGCCTGCAGCACGTATGGATGGTCACCCTCGGCAAAGGCCAGCCGCTTTCTCTGGTCCTGCGAGGCGGCCTTGGCGGCATCCATGATCGGCTTCATCACGAAGCCCGAGCGGAAGACAAACCCGCTGAGCTTCTCCCGGTAGGCGTCGAAGTCGGCGATCGGCCGCGTCGCAACGCCCGTGTCCATGGCCGCTTTCGCCACGGCCGGTGCGATCTCGATGATGAGGCGGGGATCGAACGGCTTCGGCAGGATGTAGTCGGGACCGAACAGGAAGGTCTCCGCGCCGTAGGCCGCGAGCACGATGTCCGAGGCCTCGCTCTCGGCAAGGCGCGCGAGCGCAGTGACGGCCGCAGCTTTCATCTCCGCATTGATCGTCGTCGCGCCGACGTCGAGGGCGCCGCGGAAGATGAACGGGAAGCACAGCACATTGTTGATCTGGTTCGGGTAGTCCGTGCGGCCCGAGGCGATGATGGCGTCGTCCCGGACGGCCTTCACGTCCTCCGGCATGATCTCGGGGTTGGGATTGGCGAGCGCGAAGACAAGCGGCTTCGGTGCCATCGAAGCGACCATCTCACGGCTCACGATGCCGCCCGCGGAAAGGCCGAGGAAGACGTCGGCACCGACCATGAGCTCGGCGAGCGTGCGCTTCTCGGTCGCCTGCGCATAGATGGCCTTGTAGGGGTCCATCAACGTCTTGCGGCCGGCATAGACCACGCCCTCGATGTCGGCGACCCAGATGTTCTCGCGCTTCGCCCCGAGCACGCACAGGAGACCAAGGCAGGCAAGTGCTGCCGCCCCCGCGCCCGAGCAGACGATCTTCACTTGGTCGAGCGGCTTGCCGACCAGCTTGAGCCCATTGAGGATGCCGGCCGCGACGACGATCGCCGTGCCGTGCTGGTCGTCATGGAAGACCGGGATCTTCATGCGCGCCTGGAGCTGGCGCTCGATCTCGAAGCACTCGGGCGCCTTGATGTCCTCGAGGTTGATGCCGCCGAAGGTCGGCTCGAGGCGGGCCACGGCCTCGACGAACGGTGCGACCTCGGTCTCGGCGACCTCGATGTCATAGACGTCGATGCCGGCGAACTTCTTGAACAGGACGGCTTTGCCCTCCATGACCGGCTTCGCGGCGAGGGGCCCGATATTGCCGAGGCCGAGCACGGCCGTCCCATTCGTGATCACCCCGACGAGATTGCCGCGCGCTGTAAAGCGGGAGACGGCGGCGGGGTCCTCGGCAATGGCTTGGCAGGCGAAGGCGACGCCCGGTGAGTAGGCGAGCCCGAGGTCGTTATGATTGGCGACCGGCTTGGTCGGGTGAATGGCGACCTTTCCGGGTGGGTCCGCCTCGTGGTAATCAAGCGCATTGCGCCGTAGATTGTTGTCGGGCATTCGCCGCTTCCCTCATTGCGATCCGGCAGCCCGCATGTTTGCCACAGAACCATGGCGGAGTGCCAATGCCATGCGTACGCTTACGAACGGCACGGGGCAATTGTCGCGCCCACACTGGATGCAGAGGGCTGGCGCCGGCCTCGTCCTTTGCGTCGTGATGGCGATCGCGTCCGGGGCCACAGCTCAGCCGGGCGCACAGGGCGAGGGCGCGACGCGGGAGCCGCACGGACTGCCGCCGGCCAACTGGCCGACGTCGCCGCACCGGGGCGTCATCGACGGTTGGACAGGTAAGCCCATCCCCTGCCGCTGCCGCTTCAACGGCAAGGCGTACCAGCTCGGCGAGATCGTGTGTATGCGGACGCACGTCGGCACTGTGCTCACGCGCTGCGATATCTTCGAGAACAACACCTCATGGATCCCGAGCCGGCAAGCTTGCGAGCCGGACGCGGGAACGTGAGGGTGGGTCATCCCGCGAGGAGATGCCACGCAACGCCGAAGGCGCCGCAGACCGTGAGCGTGGTCATGATGCCGCGATGCAGTCGGAACAGGAGCGCGAACGCCACGAGCGTCAGCACCAGAGCCACCGGATCGAGTGTCGAGGCACTGGGCAGGTAGAGCCGGAGCGGGCCGTACCAGGTCGTTGTGCTCTCGTGGAAGAGGACATTGAGCGCGAACCAGACGGTCAGGTTCAGGATGACGCCGACCACGGCGGCCGTCACGGCCGCGAGGGCCGCCCTCAGCCGCGGCTCGGCATTGATGCGCTCGATGTACGGGGCGCCAACGAAGATCCACAGGAAGCACGGCGCGAAAGTGGCCCATAGGGCCACGAGCGCGCCGAGGCTGCCCATGAGCAGGGGCGGTCCGCCGCCGTGGCGGTAGGCGGCGAGAAACCCGACGAACTCGTTCACCAGGATGAGCGGCCCCGGCGTGGTCTCGGCAAATCCGAGGGCGTCGACCATCTCGCCGGGCACGAGCCAGCCGTAATGCTGTACGGCGGCCTGCGCGAGGTAGGCGAGAACGGCATAGGCGCCGCCGAAAGTCACGACGGCGAGCTTGGAAAAGAGCAGGCCGAGCTGCGCAATGACGTGCGTGCTGCCAAAGAGCATCGCCAGCATGGCCAAAGGCACTAGCCAGATGGCGAGCCAGACGGCGGCCGTCCGCAGTGTTGCAGCAAGGCTGACCGGTGGCGCCGCGCGCGGGGCGTGGTCGACAGGTCCTGCGCCGGTCGCGAAACCGTAGAGCGCCGCCGCGAGCACGATCAGCGGGAAGGGGACACCCAGCAAAAAGATCGCAATGAAAGCGATTGCGGCAAGCCAGCGGTGTGCGGTGGCTGTCAAGCCGCGCCGCGCAATGCGGATGAGTGCCTCGACGACGATCGCCAGGACGGCGGCCTTGATCCCGACCAGCAGCGCCACCGCGAGCGGGAGTGTCCCGAAAATCGCGTAGAGGGCGGCCAGCACCAGAATGACCAGCGCGCCTGGCAGAACGAAGAGAAGCCCCGCGGCGAGGCCGCCGAGCGTCCCGTGGAGCCGCCAGCCTACATAGGTGGCGAGCTGCATGGCCTCGGGACCCGGAAGCAGCATGCAGAAATTGAGCGCCTGCAGATAGGCGCGCTCATCGATCCACTTGCGCTCCTCGACCAGCACCCGATGCATGAGCGCGATCTGCCCGGCAGGCCCCCCGAACGAGATGAGGCCGATGCGGGCCCACACGCCAAGCGCCTCCGTGAATGTAGGGGCGGGCGTCACCGCTCCTTCGTGACGCGCAGCGTTGATCTGCGATGTCATGCTGCAGCGCCTTATGCTTTGACCTTCGGGGCGGGCCAGTTGTGCGTCTCGTCGGCAGCGTCGCGGCACCAGCGATAAAGACCATCATAGATGGCCATCGCAGCGTCGAGCTGGGCGAGATCGTCCCGGTACATCCGCGAGAGCCCGAGCGAGACCGCGAGAAGCCCCGCCGCCTCGGGTGCAAGGTCCATCCGCGCCGTGTCCGCGCCGCGCACGATCGTTGCGAGATGTCGCAGAGGGGGATCGGCCAGATCGAACGCGTCGAGCATGGTATCGAATGTGCACCGTTCGCCGCGGTGGCTCCAGAACACGTTCTCGATATCGAAAGGCGTGGCGGCGAAGCGCTCGGCCACGGCCTTCACCTGCGACGGCGCGACGAAGAGGAAAACGGCGCCCGGATCGATGAAGCGTCGGAGGAGCCAGGGACATGCAATGCGATCGATCTTCGGGCGGGCGCGTGTCACCCATACGGTTCGCCCTTGCGCATCACGCGGCGGCAGCTTCGCGACATCGACCGTCGGGAAGCCCCCTCCTGCCACGCGGCAAAACCACCCTCGAGCGTCTCGGCTCGCACACCCTCATGGCGGAGCCACGCAGCAGCGCCCTGGCTCAGTTTCAGGCCCCGCTGGCATACGACGACGACGTTCCTATTGGCGAGCCCCTTGCCCCAAGAAGCGGCATCGTACGGGTCGCGGCGCACCGCGCCCGGAATGAGCCGTGGTGAAGCGGCAAAGTCCTCATCTGTGCGCACGTCGATGATCACCGGTGCCGATGGCAGGCCGACGAGGCGTGCGAGCTGGGCAGCAGAAATTTCTGTTGGAGATGGCATGCGCGTCCTCCCTCAGGGTCGAGGTGTCGGGACGCGAACATTAGGCTTGCGCCTCACGAGGTCGTCGCGGATAACCCCCTGCGCATTTTTGTCTGACATTGTCCGGCCATTGTCAACTCGGGACCTGGCGCGATGGGCACGGCGCCGTTTCGCAGTGCACGCAGACCCGGTTCCGGGCGCTGAACGACGCTGCTAGCCTGGACAACCGTGAGCCCCGACGCGTCGGCTTTGCCGGTCTCCCACGCTCATGACGCGCTGCGACGCTACGAGATCGGGCATTCAAGATGCACGCCTCCTGGTTGGCTCCGTTCAGTGTCAAGGCCTTCCGCCTGCAATGGCCGGCGGCACTCGTCACGGTCTGGGCACTCGAGATGGAGACGCTGATCCTCGGCTGGTACGTGCTGGTCGAGACGGGCTCCGTCCTCCTGCTGACGCTGTTCGGTGCCTCACTATATCTAGGGACGCTGGTGGCGCCCTTGCTTGGTGTCGTCGCCGACCGGATCGGCCATCGCAATACCCTCGTGCTGATGCGCGCGTGGTACATGGTCCTTGCCGCGGCGCTGCTGGGTTTCGCGTACGCGGGCGCGCTGACGCCGGCAATTGTGCTCTCCCTTGCGCTCCTCAACGGCCTCGTGCGGCCGTCGGACCTCGCCATTCGCAGCGCCTTCATGGCCGGCACGCTGTCGCGCGACCTGCTCACGGGCGCCATGGCACTCGAGCGCACGACGATCGACTCAGCGCGCGTAGCCGGTGCGCTGGTCGGCGCAAGTCTCTTTGCACTGCTTGGGATCGCGCTGGCGTACGTCGTCATTACGGGCCTCTACGTGATCGGCGTGCTGCTGACGGCGGCCGCCGGCCGCGCGGCGCGCGCCATGGCGCCCGCCGTGGATGCGGCGAGCGCGCCTCTGCCCCCGCGTACCTCCTTCTGGCGCGAGTTACAGGACGGTGTGGCGTTCGTGTGGTCCCGGCCGGCGCTGCGCGCCGCGATCTGGCTCGCGGTGCTGGTCAATCTGACGGCCTATCCGCTCTCGAACGGCCTGCTCCCCTATGCCGCGCGCGAGATCTACCTCGTCGACGAACGCGGCCTCGCGCTCCTCGTCGCGAGCTTCGCCAGCGGTGCGCTGGTCGGCTCGTTCGGCTTCACGGCGCTGAGCCGCAAAGTGCCGCTCGCGCGTCTGATGCTTGGCTCGGCGGCCGTCTGGTACGCCATGCTTGTTGTCTTCGGACAGATGAGCCACATGCTCGCCGGCATGACGTTCCTGTTTCTCGCCGGCCTCGTGCAGAGCCTGTGCATGATCGCGATGGTCGTGCTGATCCTGCGCACGGTGACGGCGGAGGTGTCGGGGCGCGTCATGGGCGTGCGCATTCTCGCCATCTACAGCCTGCCGGTCGGGCTTCTGGCCGCCGGCTGGCTCATCGAGAGAGTGGGATTTGCGAGCACCGTCTCAGGCTATGCAGTGTTCGGTCTTGCGATGGTGCTCGGGCTCGCGCTGCGCTTTCAAGCCGACCTCTGGCGCGTGGAGGCGCCGGCCAACAGTTCTTGAGGGAGCAGAGACTGCCATGATGCGCTTGCTCAATATCGGCGAGATGCTCGCGGCACAGGCGCGGCTCTTTCCCGAGCGCATCGGCGCCCGTGATCTCGAACGCCAGCTCACCTTCCGCCAGTGGAACGCGCGGGCCTGCCGTCTGGCCAACGGGCTCACCGGCCTCGGGCTTGAGAAGGGCGATCGCGTCGCCGTGCTCGCCTACAACGCACTCGAATGGGCCGAGATCTATGCCGCGACGGCCAAGGCCGGCCTCGTCGCCGTACCGATCAACTTCCGTCTGACCGGGCCGGAGGCAAGCTTCATCATCGAGAACAGCGGCGCTCGCGCGCTCATCGTCGAAGACCAGCTCACGGGCATCATCGAGGAGATCCTTGCCGACCTGCCCATAGTGCCGGATCGCTGCATCGTGTTCGGCAAGGCTGCGGCGCCAGCAGGCTTTCGTGCCTACGAGGATGTGCTCGCGGCAGCGCTCGACCGTGAGCCCCAGGTCATCGTCGAGCCGAGCGACGCATGGACGCTTATGTACACGTCGGGCACCACGGGACGGCCCAAGGGCGCGATCCGCAGCCATGGCGCGAGCGCAGTTCACGCGCTCGCCACAGCCGTCGAGTTCAGGCTCTCCGCGCGCGATACGGGGCTGCTTGTCATGCCGATGTGCCACGCGAACTCGCTGTTCTTCTACGGCGCCTTTGCCTACTGCGGCGCAAACACCACGATCTACAACCGCAAGAGTATCGAACCCGAGCATCTGTTGGCGACGCTGGCGCAGTCGGGCGCGACGTTCACGTCACTGGTGCCAACGCATTACATCATGATGCTCGCGCTCTCCTCGGAAGTTCGGGCACGCCACGACATCGACCGCGTCGAGCGGCTGCTCATCTCGTCGGCGCCGGCACGGCACGACACCAAGCTTGGGATCCTCGAGCTGTTCCGCAACGGCGGCCTTTACGAGATGTACGGCTCGACGGAAGCAGGCTGGGTGACGATCCTGCGCCCCGAGGAGCAGCTCACGAAGCTCGGCTCGGTGGGACGCGAGGTTGTTGGGTCGGGACCGGTACGCCTGCTCGCGCCGGACGGCAGCGAGGTTGCGGACGGGGAGGCGGGCGAGCTCTACTCGCGCACCCCCTGGGCCTTCGATGGCTACTGGCAGTTGCCCGACAAGACGGCGGAGGCTTTCCGCGGCGCGTACTGCTCGGTCGGCGATCTGGCGCGGCGCGATGCGGGCGGCTACATCCACCTCGTCGACCGCAAGAGCAACATGATCATCTCGGGTGGCGAAAACATCTATCCTTCTGAGGTGGAGACAGCGCTCGGCGCGCATCCAAAGGTGAAGGACGTGGCGATCGTTGGGGCACCCGACGAGAAGTGGGGCGAGCGGGTGCACGCTTTCGTCATACTGCACGATGGCGTGACGGCGACGGCCGACGAACTCATCGACTGGTGTCGTGATCGGATCGCACCCTACAAGCGGCCGCGCTCAGTCAGTTTCATCCGTGAGGCGGACATGCCGCGTACCGCGACCGGCAAGGTCCTTCATCGCGTGCTGCGTGCGCGATTGGCGGGATAGGCCTGCGGTGCCCTCTCCCCGCGGCCTTCAATGGGGAGAGGGCATTGTGCGCCTTATTGCACCGGCGAGTGGGCGCTCGGGATCATGATGAGGTTGTTCATCTCGTCGAGCAGCGGACCACCGACCTTGAGGAAGGCCTGCCAGTTCGGATCCTTGACGGCGTCGCCGCGCGCTTTCGCGCGCGCGTTGAGGTCTGGATAGGCCCACAGGTGCACGACCTCGTTTGGCTGGCCGGCCTCGGTCGTCCACAGGCCGGCGATCTTCGAGTACTTCTCGCGCGTCTCGAGCGCGCCCGTGAAGGCATCGAGCCAGGGCTTCTGCCCGCCGGGGAAGCAGCGGTAGTAGCGCAGTTCGTAGATGTTGCCGGTCGTTGCCGGTGCTCTGAGCGGAATGATCGGATTGAGAAGGCGGATGTCCTGGCGCACGAGGAAGGGGCGGATGAGCGGCAGGTATTCCTCGGTCCAGCGCTTGTTCTTCTGCAGCTCGGCTCTGAGGCGCGCACGATCGTTGAGGCTCTCGTAGGTCCACAGATGCACGACCTGATTGAGCGGGCCGATCTCGGTGATCCAGTAGCCCTCGAGCTTGCCGTAGTTGTCGCCGCGGATGGCGCGCGCAACCGTGCCGGAATTCTTCGCGACCTCGGGCGCCGAGCCTGCCTTGAGCGTGTAGATGCGCAGCTCATTGATCATGGGCTTTCCTCCAGGATGGGATCTGTCAGGCGGGAATGGGTCGCACGATAGGCTGTCGGGTCGGCGTTGTCATCCGCACGTGGAGCGGCCCGACCGGGCGTGAGCTTCATACCGGATTCAGGTGGCGGGCGAGCTGGAGGGCGTCGTCGCGCGTGCCACCGGGGAGCGTGTAGTATGCCTTGCGCCGGCCGATCTCCGCAAACCCGCAGGCTTCGTACAGCGCGCGGGCGGGCGTGTTGCTGGCGGCCACATCGAGGAACAGCCGCCGGGCCTCGGAGCGCGCCGCGGCGCGCATGGTGCCCTCAACGAGTTGGCGGCCGATGCCGCGGCGCTGGCAATCCGGTGCGACGCCGATCGTGAGTATCTCGGCCTCGTCGGCCGCGATGTGGGCGATGATGAAGCCCACGATCTCGCGTCCCGCCTTAACGGCGACGAGGGCGAGCGATGCCGGATGCTCGATCAGGGCATGTATGGCGTCAGTATCCCAGGCCGTCGGGAAGAGCTGGGCGTGCAGCTCAGCAATGGCCCGCGCGTCCTCCGGGAGCGCCCACAGCAGGCTGATCGGATCGGGCGAGGGGCCTGTGCTCATGAGCGCCTCGCGATGGGCTCGGGCTGCGGCTTCACGTCCGGTGCGCGGAGGTAGAGCGGCCTCACGGTGCCGGCCGGCAGCCGGTCGGTCGCGAGCTGCGCGAGGAAGCGCGCGTGCGGCTCAATGGTCGCAAGTGCCGTTTCAATGGGCCTTCCTGCCGCCGCCGCGGCGTCTGCAATGAGCCCTCCGCCGGAGCCGACGACGAGCGCATCGTGCGCTCGCGCCAGCATCGCGCCCGCCTCCGCGGTGAGCAGGGCCGGTGCGCCGTTGCCGGGATGATCCCCCGGCCCGTGAAGTGCACAGTAGATTGCGCCACGCCGGGCATCCACCGCCACGAGCAGCGCGCGTGCTGCCGCTGCTGGCCCGAGCAGTTGGCGTGCGCGTGCCGCAAGCACTTCAAGGCTGGTGATCCCGACCACCGGCCGCCCTGCGGCCAAGGCGAAAGCCCGTGCCGCGGCCACGCCGACCCGTACGCCGGTGAACGTGCCGGGGCCAACCGTCACGGCGAACCGCTCGACATCGGAGAACGCGCGTCCCGCCGCCGCCATGACCTCGGCGATCATCGGCATGAGCCGCTCGGCGTGGCCCGTTTGGCGCGTCTCATAAGCTTCACGGATGAGCCATTCGCCGCGCGCCGTGCGATAGCGCAATGCAACGGAGACGGCACCGAGGCAGGTATCGAACGCGAGAATGGCCATGCCGCCACCCTAGATGATCTTGGCGACTTCGTCGAACGCAAGGCGCGGGAGGCGGTCGAGCAGCGCTGATGGATCGCCAAAGCCGATGTTGACGAGGAAGTTGGATTTGACTTTCCCGTCGGGGAAGAACTCCTTGTCGACGCCGGCCTGATCGTAGCCGGACATGGGCCCCGTATCGAGGCCGAGGGCACGTGCCGCCAGGATGAAGTAGGCCCCCTGCAGAGAGCCATTGCGGAAGGCCGTCGCCTCGCTGAAGGCCGCATTGCCGGTGAACCAGCCTTTGGCGGCCTGATTGTGCGGGAACGTGCGCGGCAGGTTCTCGTGGAACTCGAGATCGTAGGCAATGATCGCCGTCGCCGGCGCCGCCATGGTCTTGTCGCGATTGCCCTCCGACAGGAAAGGCTTCAGGCGCGCCTTGGCCTCAGGCGTCTTGACGAACACGATGCGCGCCGGCTGGCAATTCGCACTGGTCGGCCCGAGCTGAGCAAGCTCGACCACCTGCCTGAGCAGACTGTCCGGCACCTCCTTGTCGAGGAACTTGTTGTGCGTGCGCGCAGCGCGGAAGAGCTGGTCGAGCGCGGCAGCGTCAATGGATGCGGCCATTCGGGTCTCCTGTGCGTGCCTTAAATCGTGTGCGGCGGCGCGGCTCAGGATTGTGACACCGCGTGCCGCTCAGATGGCATCATGTAACGTCGCGCATGAACAGTGCACTGCAAATTATTGCGAACGCGGTAAGCAAAAATGCGTTGCTTTCAGTGGTGCCAACGCCGTGTCCTTGAATCGGCGCCGCTCTTTGGATGCGGCCGTCATGTCAATGGCCGCAGAGAGTGGAGCCCCCAGCACGCGCACAAGCGGGCCGAGCCCTCATGCTGAGACGAAGTGAGGCGGCGGCCGGGCATCTTGCGACGGGGGCGCAGGTCAGGTGCGATGGCGCATTGGGTTTCTGCTCCCATCGCAAAGGTCGAAAGCACGTGTGCGCCGCGCGCGGTCAGCTTGCCGCCGCCCGCGCGATGGAACCCGTCTCCTGTATGCCCTGCAAGAGATCGGCCTTGCCGGGCCGAGAACGATCGCCGACCCGATCACGTTGCGCAGCCGCAGTCGGAATGGGCTGATGCGCGATGCCGATTGCGCGTCCGCGCTGAGGCTCCGGCGACCATCTCCTGCCGCGCGCCGCAGGTTTACAGCCATAGCAAACGAGAAAGCCCCGCGGGAGGCGGGGCTTCCGATGGCGTTAAACACTCTATCCGTCAGACCGGCCGCACTTCCTGCACCTCGGGAAGGAAGTGCTGCAGCAGGCGCTCGATGCCGCCGCGCAGCGTCGCCGTCGAACTCGGGCAGCCTGCGCAGGCACCGCGCATGTGCAGGTAGACAATGCCTTCGCGGAAGCCATGGAAGACAATATCGCCGCCGTCGTTCGCAACGGCAGGGCGCACGCGCGTATCGAGCAGCTCCTTGATGGCCTTGACGGTCTCCTCATCGGCAGGATCGTAGTCGCCGCCGGGGAGCGCCTCGCTCTCCTCGCCGTCTTCGACGACCGGGGCCCCGGACATGTAGTGCTCCATGATCGCGCCGAGGATCGCAGGCTTCAGGTGCTGCCACTCCCCCTCCCCCTTGGTCACGGAGATGAAGTCTGAGCCGAGGAACACGCCGCGAACGCCCTCGATCGTGAACAGGCGGCGGGCGAGCGGCGACCCCTCAGCCTCGTCGATGTCGCGGTAGTCGGCCGTCCCATCGCCCAGCACCGCCCTGCCGGGAATGAACTTCAGCGTGGCCGGGTTGGGGGTCGGCTCTGTCTGGATGAACATGGCTGTCCTCTTGCTCTCCGCGGCCGGGCCGAGTCCGCATTCAGGGGGCCGGCCAGCAGCCGATAATTTGGAATCTTTCTAGTCTAGGGGGCTGCCGGCGTCAAACCCGACTCTCTGGATATCCATTTGGGAATGGAACGCCAGTGGGTCAACGCCACGGGGCCGGTGAAAAGTGCGTGTCGCGGCGCCGGGCTCAGGCGAAAGCCTTGAGGTCCTCGAGCGTGAGGTTTCCGGGCACGATGGTAATTGGGACGATGAAATTGCCGGCCATCTGTCCCGAGCCGATCGAAGAGACCAGCGGTCCCGGCCCCTTGGGATCGGTGGAGGCGCCGAGAACCAGAATGGCGATATCCTCATCGTCCTCGATCAGCTTCACGATCTGCTCGGATTTATTGCCTTCGCGGATGACTTCCTCGTGCTCGAGCGCCTCGAAGCCGGCATTGTTGAGCTTGCGCCGCATCAGGCGGAAGAGCGCCTTGGCCTTGTTGGTTTCCTCCTCGAGCTGCACTTGGCGGATGCCGGCCCAGTGCTGATATTCCTGCGGCTCGATGACGTAGAGGAGGAGCAGGCGACCGCTCGTATGAGAAATGCGCAGCGCCGCATAGTAGAGCGCCGATTCGACTTCCTGCGACTCATCGACCACCACCAGGAACTTGCGGTGATGCCCCTGCTCAAAGACCCGTCTCTGCTTGGCCATGGGGTGACCTGCCGTTTCTGCGGGCGCACGGCTGGCGTGCGCCCGATCTCAGCTTCCGAGCGATGATCCTATCACGAACGGACGAAGCCGACGATGTCCTTGACCTCGTTCATGATCGGATGGGCAATGGCCTGTGCGCGGCGTGCGCCGTCGGCCAGTATCCGGTCGATCTCGGCCGGGTCTGCACAGAGCCGGGTCATCTCGCTTGTGATCGGAGCGAGCTTCGCCACGGCCAGGTCGGCAAGCGCCTTCTTGAATGTTGAGAACTGTCCGCCGCCGAATTCCCGCAGCACAGCCTCCTGGGTCGTGCCCGCCAGCGCTGCGTAAATGCCGGTCAGGTTGTCGGCCTCAGGGCGGCCCTCGAGACCTTTGGGCTCGGACGGCAGAGCGTGCGGGTCCGTCTTCGCCCGCTGGATCTTGCGCGCGATGGCGTCCGCGTCATCGGTGAGATTGATGCGGGAGAGGTCGGACGGGTCCGACTTCGACATCTTCTTGGTGCCGTCGCGCAGGCTCATGACGCGCGTCGCCGGCCCGAGAATGATCGGCTCGGGCTGGGGAAAGAACAGGCCGTCCTGGTAGCCTTTGGCGACGATCGACTCGCGCCAGTCGTTATTGAACTTCTGCGCGATGTCGCGGGAGAGCTCCAAGTGCTGCTTCTGGTCCTCGCCGACGGGCACGTGCGTGCCGCGGTAGACGAGAATGTCCGCAGCCATCAGGTTCGGATAGGCGTAGAGGCCGACCGAGGCGTTCTCCCGGTCTTTGCCGGCCTTCTCCTTGAACTGCGTCATCCGGTTGAGCCAGCCGAGACG
>JBKBPL010000004.1:0-144625 GCA_046293075.1 Hyphomicrobiaceae bacterium
CAGCAGGACGCCGTTGATGAGCGCCTCGACAAAGAAGATGTCGAGTGAGCAATCGAGACTTGAGAATAACCCGAACATCTTCTTCTCCCCTCGCGACCGGCTGTGCGGCCGGCCGTCAAACTCTTCCAGTCCTGCGCGGTGCCTACGCTCAGATGCCCATGTAGGCCTTGCGAATATCATCGCTCGCAGCGAGCTCGGCGGCGCTTCCGGACTGCACGATGCGGCCGACCTCGAGCAGGTAGGCGCGATCAACCACTTTCAGAACCTGAGAGACGTTCTGCTCCACGATCAGGACCGTGTAGCCTTCGGCACGAATGCGCCGGACGAGATCGAAGACCTGCTGGACGATGACCGGTGCGAGGCCCATCGAAGGCTCGTCGAGCAGCACGAGCTTCGGCTTGCTCATGAGCGCCCGGGCGATCGCGCACATCTGCTGCTCGCCGCCGGACATGGTGCCGGCGAGCTGGTTGCGACGCTCCTTGAGGCGCGGAAAGAGGCCGTAGACATAATCGAGGCGCTCAGCGAACTGCGTGCGCGCCGACGGGATGAAGGCCCCAAGACGGAGGTTGTCCTCGACTGAGAGGCGTGGAAACAGCCGCCGGCTTTCGGGAACATGCGCGATTCCGAGCTCGATGATCTTGTGTGGGGGCGTGGTGCGCAGGTCCGTGCCTTCCATCGCCATGGTGCCGGACGAGGCCGGCAGCATCCCCGAGATGACGCGCATGAGCGTGGTCTTGCCGGCGCCGTTGGCGCCGATCACGGCCACCGCCTCACCGGCGTTGACCTGCATCGAGATGCCGAACAGGGCCTGGAAAGCCCCGTAGCCCGCATCAACGCCCTTGAGATCCAGCATCTTCGCCCGCCCCGCCGTCAGTGGTCGCTCTCGCCGAGGTAGACCTCGACGACACGCGTGTCCGTTTGCGCCTCGGCCGGTTTGCCGTCGAAGATCTTCTCACCGTGGTCGAGCACGACCACCCGGTCGACGACGCGCATCAGCACGCCCATGATGTGCTCAACCCAGACGATGGTGATGCCCTTTTCCTTGCGGATGCGCTCCAGCATGTCCGCCGCCTGGTCCATCTCGCTGTGGTCGAGGCCGTTGAGGCTCTCGTCTGCGAGCAGGAGGCGCGGTCCGGTGGCAAGCGCACGGGCGAGCTCGAGTTTCTTCAGGGAGGCGGCGCCCAAGCCGTCCGTGCGCGCTTCAGCGTCGGTCGGCAGGCCGACCATGGCAAGCGACTCTTCCGCCTTGGCCCAGCAGGCGCTGCGCGACAGCTTCGCGTTGGACCCGAAGTGTGCCGAGAGCGCGACGTTCTCGAGGAGCGACAGGTTGCGAAAGGGCCGTGGGATCTGGAACGTGCGGGCGATGCCCCTGTGGCAGACCTGATTGGCGGTGAGCCCGCCGATTTCGCCCCCCTCGAAGGTGATCCTTCCGGCGGTCGGCGTGTACATGCCGGCAATGCAGTTGAACGTCGTGCTTTTCCCCGAGCCGTTCGGTCCGATGAGGCCGAGGATCTCCCCCTCCGTGACATCGAACGAGACGTTGCTCACGGCCGTGAACCCGCCGAATTGCTTGGTCAGTCCATCGACTTTCAGCATCGCCATGCGCGAGGTCACCACAGTTCCGGGGAGGCAAGGAGCGGGCAATGGGAAGCCTCACCGCCGCCGCTCCTTTAACAGGAGCGGCAGCGATGAGGCCTAGGGACGTGGCGTCAACGCGCGTAGGCGTGACCCTTGGGGAGTGGAAGGATCGGATCGATCGTGCGCAGGGCGCTCGGCCACGCAATCTTTGTGGCGCCGTCCACGTACTGCATCACGACCGGGCTCGACCGTTCGTTCTGCCCCGACATCTGGTGGCCGGGGGGATAGAACTTGACGCCATAACCCTGGATCGTCCCGCCCTCGGGAATGTCAGTCTCGAGCGCCGCTTTGCGCAGTGCCTCAGGATCGAACCCGCCATGCTTCTTGATGGCGCGCGGCAGCACGTCGGTCAGGAAGATCCACGTCTGGTTGAAGCCCATCGAGGCGTGTGGCGGCACCTCGGCGACCTTCGTCTCGGCCTTGTAGCGCTTGACCATTTCTGCGGTCAGATCGCCCAGGCCCGGCTTCAGCGACTTAGGATCGAGGAGCTGCGCGGCCACGGGATCGACGTTGAAGAAATAGTTCACGTCGCCCTTGAACGTCTCGATCAGCTTGTCGATCTGGCCGTAACCGGCGCCGTGGCCGATCAGGGCGTCGAATTTCAGCCCGGCCTCCTTGGCCTGGCGAAGGAACAGCGTGATGTCGGGGTTGTAGCCGGTGTGGAGGATGATGTCCGGCCGGGCGCGGCGCAGCTTGGTCACCAGCGCCGAGAGGTCGGTCGACGTTGCGGCGTAGCCTTCCTTGTGCACGACTTTGATGCCGAGTTCCTTGCACTTGGCCTCGTTGCCGGCCGCGACACCCGCCCCGTAAGGCCCATCCTCATAGAGGATGGCGACGCTGACGTCTTTCACGTCCTTCTTCAGTTTGGCCTTGGCGTTCTCGGCGATGAAGCTGCACGACGCCTCGCCGAACTGGTCGGAGTGCACCTGCGGACGGAAGACATACTGCAGATTGCGGCCTTTGAAGACGGCCGAGGCCACACAGACATTGGCCCACATGAAGCGCTTGGCGGCATCCACCTTGGCGGCCATCGGCACGCAGTGCGCCGACGAATAGACGCCCATGAGGACATCGACCTTGACCTCGTTCAGCAGCCGTTCCGCCTCATTGATCGCAACGTCGGTCTTCGACTGCGCGTCGGCGTAGGTGGCGGCAATCTTGTATCCCTCGACGCCGCCGCGCTCGTTGATCATGTCGATCGCGATCTTGGTCGCGATGGCCGCGGGAAGCGAGCCGCCACCCGCAAATGGCCCGGTGTAGTCGTAGATCGCGCCGATCTTGATTTCCTTCTGGGCGGCCGCCGGCAGACTGGAGCCCGATACAAGCCCAATGGCTGCTGCGGCATACGCAGCAGATCTCCAAAACTTCATGACGTTCCCTGCTCCTATTTGAGTTGCGTCGGTTCAGCCCGATGTTCCGTTGTTGGCGGACAGACTGGAGAAGGATGGCCCCCACTGTCAAATGCTTTCACAAGCCAGTTACCATTTGCATTGGCGCTGGTTTCTGCCCCCGGCTGCACGATATTCGGGCGCGTTGTGCCGACGAAAGTCGCGGCGCAACCGGGTGGTATGGGCGCCAACGCTCGGATATACCTTGAGCGGGAGATCAGGCTGTCCCCGCGCGGGACGTGGCGGGCGCACGGGAAGGACGGGATGCAGGACAAGCGGTCGAGGTCGGCGCCTGATGGGGGCGCTCCCGGCGAGGGTCCGGTGCTGCCCGCGACAGCGGAGGCGGACGAGGTCCACAGCTGGCGCGTCGGCGCGCGGCTGCGCAACTATTTTCTGACCGGTCTCGTTGTCGTCGGCCCGGTCACCATCACCATCTACATCGCCTGGTACGTCATCAATATCGTCGACCGCTGGGTCAAGCCGTACATCCCGAACATCTACAACCCGGATAACTACCTGCCCTTCGCCGTCCCCGGCATCGGCCTGGTATTTGCGATCCTCATGCTGACCATGATCGGGGCCTTGGCGGCAAACCTGCTCGGCCGATCGCTGATCAGCGCCGGCGAGATGATGCTCGATCGCATGCCGATCGTGCGCAATCTCTACCGGGCGTTGAAGCAGATCTTCGAGAGCGTGGTCAGCGTGACGACGCCCGGGCAGCCGTTCCAGAAGGTTGGCCTGCTCGAGTTCCCCTCCAAGGGGATCTGGTCGATCGTTTTCGTGACCGGGGAGGCAGCCAAGCAGATTGCCGCGATGAAACCGGAGGATGACCTGATCAGCGTGTTCATGCCGACGGGCATGCTGCCGCCGACCGGCTTCGTCTGCTTCGTGCCGCGCGCCAGCGTTACGATCATCGGCATGAGCGTCGAGGACGCCGCAAAGATCATCATCTCGGCCGGGATGGTCAATCCGGAGACGCAGGCTCGCCTTCGCGAGCTTCGCGAGAAAGCGAGCACCGCGGAGGCGGGCAAGCCACCGCGTCCGCAGTGACTACGCGGCATCCGCCTCGATGCCGAGGTAGGCATCGAAAACGGCCCAGAAATGCTGTCGGACCGTATCGCTTTCCTGCAGGATCTCGTGCTGCGCCTGCGGGATGACGACGTGGGCGCCGATCTTGAGGCGGCTTGCAAAGGTTTCGATCGCGCGCGAGGAAACGATGCGATCGTTGGCGGCGCTGAAGAGCAGCAGCGGCACCTGCACGCGCCGCGCAAAGGCCGGTTCCATCACGTATGCGCATGAGCGATAGGCCGCCCTGGTCCAGCCGACGGTCGGATAGCCGAGCGCAAGCTCAGGTGCCGCCTCGAAGACTTGGCGATTGCGCAGGTAGCGCTCGCGATCCGAGGTCAAAGGATTGCCTTCGAACGGCACGGTTTCGGCGGGCTGGTCACTGCCCGTCGGCACATAGCGCGCGGAAAAGCCGAGCAGGGATGCTGCCTCGACATAGAACTGCGCCAGCCCTGCAGGCACCCGCTCCCTGCCGGCTGCGATCTCGAACATCGGCGCGCTCAGCACAATACGCTCGAACCACGAGCTGCTGGCGACGGAATGGCGCGCCAGGATGTTGCCGCCCATCGAGTGCGCGAGCGCGAAGTAGGGCGGCGGGCACGCTGGCAGGACGACCTGCTGCATGAAGGCGGCGAGGTCGCGATCGTACTGGCTGAAGTCCCGGATGTGGCCCTTGCGCCGATCGGCCAGCAAGCGGTGCGAGCCGCCCTGCCCGCGCCAATCGTGCATCGCGACGGCAAAGCCGCGGCGCCGCAGATCGGCGATGACCTCGAAGTACTTCTCGATGCACTCCCCCCTGCCCGAGAACACGCAGACCGTGCCACGCGCGGGGCCGCGTGTCGCATTCCAGCGGGCATAGCGGAGCGGGGCGCCATCGTATCCGGGAAACTCACCGCTTACCGCGCCGCTCGGGATCGGGTTCTTTGCAAGCGAAACCAGGGGCATGGGGCACCGACGAGTTGTGAGGCGCGGGCGAATCAGATGCTTGCCAGTTTAACAAGCTGCAAAAGCTGCCGCAGATCCTTAACCTGCATAGTCCCACGCAAAAGAAATGCGGCAGAGGCGTCGCCCCTGCCGGAGTCGTGCACATATGCTCAAATCGTGAGGCTTAACGGAAGTAGGGGCCGTAGTAGCGCCGCGGCCCATAGGCGTATGGCCCCCCGGGCACGGGGGCAAGCGGACGGGCGGACACCACATCGCCTGTGCAGCGGTCGATCTTCAGGCGATAGGGCAGGCCGTTGGGTCGCCGTGCGACGACGATCGTGACATCGCGGCGGACATCGATCTCCTCGAAGTCCTGCCAGCCCTGGCGGAACAAGCGGTCGCGGATCACGTGACGCGGCGTGCAGTCGAAGGCGTACCGGTCCGAGTAGCGATAAGCGCGCCGGGGGACGAGCCGCTTCTCTTCATAGTCGTCGTCATCGACCGCGTAGTTCTCTTCGATCTCTTCCTTCTCGACGTAGCGCCGCGAGTATTTGCCCGGTGGCGGGCCGTAGAGGTCCCGATAGCGATCGTCCTCGTAGGCCGATCTGTAGCGATCGGATGGATCTCCATATCCCAAGTCGGCGGCGCGCGCGGGTGGGCCCCCCGCAAGGGTCAATAGGGCGATGGCGCCTGTCGCCACAGCGATCAGTCTCATGGCCTCGAGCCTCCTGGAGCTGCTGGTATCCCTGCCGGCCGCGGGCTCGCAACGCAAGCGATCTGCGACCTGCTCACGCCTCCCTCCGATGGCAGGGTGACGGCGCGCGCATGAACGCACGCTGCGGGCTGCGTTCATGTGGCGTTCATCCGGGACATCGGCGGCCTTGATTAGTTGCTGCGATTGCGGAACCTTGATGGCCAAGGCATCGACCGTGAGCGCAGGAGGTCACGTGTTTCAGGACGGGCTGCTGAAGGGTAAGCGCATTCTGGTGACGGGGGGCGGCACCGGGCTCGGCGCCGCCATGGGGCAGCGGTTTCTCGAGCTTGGCGCCGATCTTGTCATCTGCGGGCGGCGGGCCGAGGTTCTGGAAGAGACGGCGGCGCGCTTCCGGAGCGCAACGGGCGGCACGGTGACCGCTGTCCCATGCGATGTGCGCGATGCCGCAGCCGTCGAAGCCATGATGGACCGCATCTGGCAGGCTGGTCCCTTGGACGCGCTCGTCAACAACGCGGCCGGCAACTTCATTGCGGAGACGCACAGGCTCTCGCCGCGCGCGATCGATGCGATCCTGAACACGGTGTTGCACGGTTCGGCCTACTGCACGGTTGCGGCGGGCCGCCGCTGGATCGAAGCTGGGCGCCGCAACTGCTGCGTGCTCTCCATACTCACGCTGTCGGCGCTCAAGGGCGCGGCCTTTCGCGTGCCGTCCGCCATGGCCAAGGCGGGGGTTCTCGCGATGACGCGCAGCCTTGCCGTCGAGTGGGGCCCGAAGGGCATTCGCACGGTGGCGATCGCGCCTGGGCCGTTCCCGACGGCCGGCGCCTCGCAGCGCCTCACACCGGGCGGGGACGATTCGGCCGTCGAGCGCGAGATTCCGCTGCGCCGTAACGGCGCGCACATTGAGCTTGCGAACCTCGCTTCGTTCCTGCTCTCCGATATGGCCGGCTACATCAATGGCGAGTGCGTTGCCATCGATGGCGGCAAGCAGTTCCTGAGCGACGCCGGCAGCCGCACGCTGGAGCTCATGAACTGGACGGATGAGGATTGGGCACGCATGCGCGCGCAGGCCACCGGCAAACGCTGACACCGCACGCAGACGGATAACATCGCGAAAGTTTCAAACTGCGGACGCTCGGTGAGAGTTCATTAAGCTTAATAACTCACAGTGCCCCCAGTCGAGTTAGGGGGGCGCTGCGTTTGCGGTGTGTAGGGCGTGAGCTTCGATTGGCGTCAGTGGTGGGGTCGTTCCTCCAGTAATCCCAAGACCGGATTGGGAAAACCGCCGGTCCATGACAGCAAGGTCGGAGCATCGCCGCAGAGCGCATCGCCGATCTCGCCAGCAGCCGGCGGCCTGCTGATCGCCCTCATCTTCGCGGGGCACTACGCCCTGACGGGCCATTTCTGGGTGGCGGCGCTTATGGCTGCGGGGCTCGCCGCCGCCATGGCCGGCGTAGCCCACTTCAACGCGTACCGCACGACGCTGCGTGCGCTTGAGACATGGCGTGCCCTCCACAATCTGGTCGCCGACAATGCCTCGGATCTCATCACGCGGCATGACCGCGAGGGGGCGATCACCTTTGCATCGCCGGCGGCGTGCGCACTGCTTGGCGTGTCGCCAACTCTTCTCATGCGGCGCGGGTTGAGCGCCGCCATGAGTGCCGGCAATGCCGCGCGTTGCCAGGAGGCTGTCAAGCAATCTCTCGAGCTTGGTGCGCCGATCACTGTGGAAGTGGAGATCGCCGACGGCGCAGCCGCGCGCTGGGTCGAGTTTCGGTGCAAGCCGCTGCCGGGCGGCGACGGTGTCGTCGCGGTCACGCGCGATATTACCGCGCGCCGATGGCATGCGATCGCAATGCGGCAGGCGCGCGAGGAAGCTGAGAGCGCGAGCAGGGCCAAGTCGGCGTTCATCGCCACGATCAGTCACGAGCTCAGGACACCGCTCAACGCCATCCTCGGCTTCTCGGAAATGCTTCACCGCGATCTGCGCAACCACGCCGGCGATGCGCGCCATACGGAATACAGCCGCATCATTCGCGAAAGCGGCGAGCATCTCATGAGCCTCGTCAAGGATCTCCTGGACATCTCGAAGATCGAGGCGGGCCGGCTCACCATCTGCAGCGAGCCGTTTCGCGTCCCGGAGGTGATCGCGAGCAGCGTCGACACGCTGCGCCCGACGGTCGACGCCAAGGCCATCGCGCTCGAGGTCGCCGTTGCCGACGATGTCGGCGAGATCGTGGCCGATCGGCGCGCGTGCAAGCAGATGCTCATGAACTTGCTGTCCAACGCCTGCAAGTTCACGCCCGAGGGCGGACGCATCGAGCTCACGGCTGCTCTCGAAGATGAGCACGTCTTGCTCACAGTGCGCGACAATGGCATCGGCATCGCGCCTGAGCATGTGGCGCGGCTCGGCGAGCCCTTCTTTCAGGTCGATTCCTCACATGCCCGCCAGCTCGAGGGCGCAGGTCTCGGTCTTGCCATCGTGCGCGGTCTTGCGGACCTTCACGGCGGCCGCCTCGAGATCGAGAGCGCGCCTGGTGAGGGATCCTGCTTCAGACTGGTGCTGCCGCTTGATGCCGAGGCGCACGGCGCCGTCGCCGCTGCCGAGGACAAGGTGGGCCCTGAGCTTCCCGCGCCAGCCCGCGAGGCCTCCGCAGCGCACCGCATCGCGCTCGTCGCGTAAGCCCCGGGAGTTCGGTAGGAGTACGGAGTAATGACCAGCCCTCGTGATGCACGAATTGCCGGCGCACTGCTCGTGGCGCTGGCCGGCGGTGTCGTATGGAATGTCGCGTACCTGCAGGAATCGCCGCGGGAGCGTCGTCGGCCGGTCATCCCTGTCGGCGTGCACGTGCCGCTGCCGGGTACGCAGCCGGCGGCTGAGGTGCGCCGCGCGTCCGGCCCCGTGACCCTGTCGCTTGCCGCTCTCATCGAGCAGAGTGAAGCGCGCGCTCAAGAGGCGGCGCCGGGCGGTGGGTCCCTCTCGGGCCGTTCCGACCGCATGTCAGGCATCGCCCAATCACTGGATCGACTGGTCAACGCCGAGCCGCAAGCGCAGCCCGCGCCGCTTCCGGCGGCCGCGCCTGCCGCACGCATCCGCGAGGTGCAGGCCGCCCTTGCCGCGCGCGGTTATGAGCCGGGGCCGGCTGATGGCGATGCCGGCCCGATGACGCGGGCCGCCATCCTCGCTTTCGAGCACGACTATGGCCTTCCAGCTACGGCCGAGGCCAGCGACGTACTGCTCGCGGCGCTCCGCGCACCCGGGCGGCCCGTGAGCGGAGGTGCGCGCTGGCAAAGGCCCACCGAAGCGGCCTCCAATCTCGTCAGAGTTGTGCAGCAGCACCTAGTCGCGGCCGGCTACCTGAAAGGTCAGCCGAGCGGCGTGCCCGATGCGCCGACAATCGCCGCGATCCGGGCATTCGAAACGGCCCACCAGCTCGCGCCGACGGGCCGCATCTCGGCACCTCTGATGGCGCGGTTGCAGCAGAGCCGCGCCAGGGTCGCTGCAGGTCAGTAGGGGGAGCTTACTCGGCCGCCATCATCGGCGGATCGGAAGGCAGCGTGTCGAGCATGCCGAGTGCGTGCATGTAGGTCGCGAGCAGCGCCTCTTCCTCGTCGCGGTCATCCTTCGGCTGCTTCCGAAGGCGCAGCACCTGCTTCATGATCTTTGGATCGAAGCCCATGGCCTTGGCCTCCGCGAACTTGTCGCGGATGTCCCCCGCCAGCGCCTTCTTCTCCTCCTCGAGACGCTCGAGCTGCTCGATGAGCTGGCGCAGCTGCGCCTGCGCGGATGCTTGAAGCGACGTCATATCCTTACCCCACCGTTGGACGAGCGTGTCGCGCACGCAACTCTTGTTGTTCGGGCGCAGGAGCGCTGCAGCGAGTGCCCTCGCAGCGACTCAGCACGCTTCGGCAACGGTAGGGGCAGGGCGTGACCTCAGCAAGGCACGGCCACGGCCCTTGTGAGTGTTGGGGAGAACGCGGGACAATCGCCTCTCCCCGCTTGCGAGGAGAGAACCGGGAGGAAGGGTTGCCGCAGGCGATTCGCCTGCTGCCGCTCCAGCCCGACACTCTCCGAATTGAACGTGTGTGGGAAGGGGCCGAAAGCTACGCAGCTTTCGCACTCTTCAGCGCGCGAATCGCTGCGTCCCAGGCATCGAGCGTCCTCGACACGTCGGCGTGTGTATGGGCGAGCGAGAGGTAGTACTTACTTTCGCCCTTGAGGATGCCGGAGCCGAGCAGCGATCGGTTTACGGCGCCCTGCATCTTTGCGTCGCCGCGCAGTGTGCCGCGGTAGTCGTGGATGTCACCCTCGGCGAAGACGACATCGAAGAGCGGGGGCTCGCCGATGACCTGCGCGGGCAGCTTTGCAGCACGAAGGCGCTCCGAGATGCCGTCCATCAGCGCGCGCCCGGTTGCAAACAGCTTCTCGTAGGCGCCGGGCGCCTTCAACACGTCAAGCGTCGCAAGCCCTGCGGCCGAGGCCACCGGGTTGCCCGAGAGCGTGCCGATCTGCACGGTGAAATCGTCCTCGCCGACCGCTGTCTTGTCGAAGTGGCGCATGATGTCGGCGCGGCCGGCGATCGCCGCGAGCGGGAAACCGCCGCCGATCACCTTGCCGAAGGTCGCGAGATCCGGCGTGACGCCGTAGTAGGCCTGCGCGCCGCCATAGGCAAATCGGAAGCCTGTCACGACCTCATCAAAGATCAGCACGATGCCGTTCAGCTCGGTGATCTTGCGCAGACCCTCGAGGAAGCCGGGCTTCGGCGGGATCAGGCGCTGGAAGGGCTCGACGATGATCGCCGCGATTTCCTTGCCATGCTGCGCGACGAGGCTCTCCACGGCAGCGAGATCGTTGAACGGCGCGACCAGCACCTCCTCGCGCAGTGATTTCGGAATGCCCGCCGAATCCGGCACCGGCGCAGGGAAGTTCGCAAGCCGCTTCGGCGCGAGACTCATGAGGCCGTAGTCGCTCATGCCGTGATAGCCACCCTCGAACTTCAGGATCTTGTCGCGCCGCTTGTAGGCGCGCGCGACGCGCATCGCGTAGAGATCGGCCTCCGAGCCCGAGGAGACGAAGCGCACCTGCTCGGCACATGGCACCGCCGCGACGATCTCCTCGGCCAGACGGATGCCGTGCGGATTGTTGACGAAGAACGTCGTGCCGAGCGGCACCTGCTCCAGCACCGCTGCCTCGACTTGGGGGTGGCAATGACCAACCAGCATGGGGCCGGAGCCGAGCAGATAGTCGATGTACTCGTTGCCGGAGACGTCCCAGACGTGCCCGCCCTTGCCGCGGGCGATCACGATGTCGAGGGCCGTATTGCCGAATGTGCCGGCTGGCAGAACCTTGCGCGCCCGTTCGGCGAGCTCGATCTCGGCGGCGCTGCGTTGCATCTGGCTCATCTTGGGGCTCCGCATGTTCATGTCTGGACAGGTGACAGTGCGTTCGCCGCGAGCTTAGACTGGCCGCGCACGCAATTGAAGCTGCCGATTGCGCATGGGGGCCGTGCCGCAGCTCGCGTGCAATGCCGTGCAGCCGCCAGCCTGAGGAAACGCCGATGCCCATCGTCTCCGCCGACCGCCTGACTGCCATCGCCAGCACGCTGCTGCAGTGCGCCGGCGCCTCGAAGGAGGAGGGCGATGCCGTGGCGAAGGGCTGCGTCGCCGCCAACCTCGCTGGCCATGACAGCCACGGCGTCATCGCGATCCCGACCTACATCGACCGCATCGGCAAGGGGCACATCGTTCCCGGCGCGCCCTTCGCGGTCAAGCAGGAGACCGCGACCACGACCGTCATCGATGGCAACTGGGGTTTCGGCTTCGTCGTTGCGGAGAAGGCGACGAAGCTCACGATGGAAAAGGCGCAGAAGTCGAACGTCGCGGCGGCGACGATCCTGCGCCAGAGCCATGTCGGCCGGCTCGGCGCCTATCCACTCATGGCGGCGCGTGAAGGATTCATTGCGATCATGACGGCGGACAGTGGCCGCAGTCCCAAGGCCGTGGCGCCCTTCGGCGGCCGCGAGGCGCGCCTTGGCACCAACCCGATCTCGATCGCCATTCCCTCCGATCTCGAAGGGCCCTTCGTGCTCGATATGGCCACATCGGGCGTGGCCGTCGGCAAGATCAAGCTGGCGCAGGCCAAGGGCACGAGGATTCCCGAGGGCTGGATCGTCGACAAGGACGGCAAGCCCACGACGGATCCTTTCGACTATGACAAGGGCGGCGTGCTGCTGCCGCTCGGCGGTGCGGAGGGCTTCAAGGGCTCGGGCCTCTCGGCCGTAGTGGAGGTGCTTTCCGCGGTGCTCCCCGGCCTCGGCTTCGGCGTCGACCCGACGGGCCGGCACAATGACGGCTGCTTCCTCGCCATGTTCAAGGTCGAAGCATTCCGTCCGCTCGCGCAATTCAAGGCGGAGGTGGCCGAGTTCGCGCGCTATCTCAAGGCGACGCCGCCAGCCGAGGGGTACTCGGAAGTGATGTATCCGGGCGAGGTCGAGTGGCGCCGCGAGCAGGAGCGCCTCAAGAACGGGATCGATGTCGACGCCAAGACCTGGAAGGCCTTCGCTGATCTTGCCGCGAAGTATGGGAAGGAGGGGCTGGTGGCGTAGCCAGTCCTGATGCTTGCAAATGAGCAGGAAAGTCATCGTCTGCTCGCTCGTTCTCGTATGATCACCGTGCGTCCGCCCAGCGATCGTCGGGCGCACTCGGATGGCCGGCGAGCATGCGCCGATCATATTGGCCCCGTCGATCGCACGGGCTGCCGGAGCAGGTGAAACATGGCCATCATCGACGCACAGGTGCACATCTGGTCCAAGGGTACGCCGTCACACCTGCATCTCGCGCGGCCCTATCTCGCTGACGAGGCGATCCGCGGGATGGATGAGGCCGGTATCGACGGGGCCATTCTGCACCCGCCGATGTGGGATCCGGACTCGAACGAGCTCGCCGTCGAAGCCGTCAAGGCCTATCCCGGCCGCTTCGCAATCCTCGGCAACTTCCCGCTGGACAAGCCCGAGAGCCGCGCGCTTGTGCCCGCGTGGAAGCAGCGCCCCGGCATGCTGGGCCTGCGCTTCTATTTCAGTGAGCCGAGCAAGCGCGCTTGGCCTTTCGACGGCACCATCGACTGGCTTTGGCCCGCTGCCGAGAAGGCGGAACTGCCGGTCGCGCTGCTCGCTGGGGACTGGCTGCCGCTGCTCGGCCAGATCGCGGCGCGCCACCCCGGATTGAAGCTCATCGTCGATCATATGGGCGCCGAGCGCATCTTTAGGGGCGGGGACGCCGCGTTTACACGCATGAAGGAACTGACGGCGCTCGCGAAGCTGCCGAACGTCGCCGTCAAGCTGACGGGGGGACCGTTCTATGCCGATGACACCTATCCCTTCCGGAGCCTGCACAGGCACTACCGCGCCCTTTACGACGCCTTCGGGCCGCACAGGCTCTTCTGGGGCACGGACATCACCAAGATGCCGTGCACGTGGCGGCAGTGCGTCGCGCACTTCCAGGAAATCGACTGGATCCCCGAAGCGGACAAGAAGCTCATCATGGGTGATGCCGTCTGCGCGTGGATCGGCTGGACGCGCCGAGGCGCGCGCGAGCGTGCGGCCGTCTGCTGACGGCGACGCCGAGGCGATTGATGTGCGCTACTTGATCCCGCTCAAGGATTCTCCATGCTGTTGCCGCGATCCTTCTGCCCGGAAGCTGGCGAGAGGATCGTCGAGAGCGAGAACCGAAGGCCTTCTCAGGGTGACGATCACGCCTTGATGCCCCTATTGTCTACGTGTCGACCACGGGAACATGTGCGCGGAATGCCGGAGATCGTCTTTGAAGCACGTGGCCTGACAAAGGTCTATCGCAGCGGGGAGGTCGAGGTCCACGCGCTTGCAGGGGTCGACATGACGCTTGAGGCCGGCGAGCTCGTCGTGCTCCTTGGCCCTTCGGGCTCAGGAAAATCGACGCTCCTCAATATTCTTGGTGGGCTCGATCACGCCACGTCCGGCACCGTGCGCTTTCGCGACCATGATCTCGCGGCTCTCGACGATGCGGGGCTCACGGCCTATCGGCGCGACCACGTCGGCTTTGTCTTTCAATTCTACAATCTCATCCCAGCACTCACGGCCCGCGAGAACGTTGCGCTTGTCACGGAGATCGCGCGCGATCCAATGACGCCGGAGGCAGCGCTCGAGATGGTCGATCTCGGTGCCCGCATGGACCACTTTCCCGCCCAGCTGTCGGGTGGCGAGCAGCAGCGCGTTGCGATCGCACGCGCCATTGCCAAGCGGCCGGACGTGCTGCTCTGCGATGAGCCGACGGGGTCGCTCGACAGCAAGACCGGCGTGCGCGTTCTTGAGGCGCTCCTGCGGATCAACGAGGAGCTCTCGACGACGGTCGCGATTATCACCCACAACGTCGCCATCCGCGAAATTGCGCACCGGACGCTCCTCTTCGGCGATGGCCGCATCGCCGGTGTCGAGATCAACAAGACGCGTAAGCCACCATCCGAGATCCACTGGTGAGGTCATGCGGACGCTCGACCGAAAGCTCATCCGGGATCTCAAGCGCATGTGGGCACAGGCGCTTGCCATTGCGCTTGTCATGGCGGGCGGGGCGGCGACATTCGTTCTGGCGAGCGGTGCGTACCGCTCGCTCGACGAGACCCGCCGCGCTTATTACGAGCGCTATCGGTTCGGTGAGGTCTTTGCGGAGATCAAGCGCGCGCCGAAGTCCGTCGGCGAGCAGATCAGAGCGATCGACGGCGTTGCGGCTGCCGATCTGAGGATTTCGCAGTTCGCACTCTTGGATGTCGCCGGGCTTGCCGAGCCCGCAACTGGCAAGGTGGTCTCTGTTCCGGAGCGGCCGGACGGGCAGCAGAACCGGCTGTATCTCCGCGCGGGCCGCCTGCCCGAGTTCGATCGGGCCGACGAGGCTGTCGTTAACGAGCCGTTCGCGAAGGCGAACAAGCTGCGGCTGGGAGACACCTTCAAAGCGCTGCTGAACGGCAGGCAGCGCACGCTCAAGATTGTCGGGATCGCGCTCTCGCCGGAGTTCATCTACGCGATGGGCCCCGGAGATCTCGTTCCCGATGACCGGCGCTTCGCGGTGATCTGGATGTCGGAGCGGGTGCTCGCGGGGCTCTTCGACCTCGAGGGAGCCTTCAACGCTGTCAGCGTACGTCTCCTGCGCGACACCCGCCCCGAGTATGTGATCGATGCACTCGATGCCATCCTCGCGCGCTATGGCGGCACGGGCGCCTACGCGCGCAAAGACCAATTCTCTCATGCCTTTCTGGATGCCGAGCTGACCCAGCTCGAGGCCATGCGGCGCGTCATGCCACCGATCTTCCTGCTGGTGTCGGCCTTCCTCATCAACATGATCATGACGCGCGTGATCGCTCTCGAGCGGGAGCAGATCGGCTTGCTCAAAGCGGTTGGATACGGGCCCCTTGCCATAACCATGCACTACATCAAGTTCGTGCTGGCCATTGCCGCGATCGGCATCGCCATCGGCTTCATCGCGGGCGCATGGCTTGGCCAAGGCATCACGCGGCTCTACGCCGATTTCTTTCATTTTCCGTTCCTGATCTTCAGGAACGATGCCAGTACTTACGCCATCGCCGGCGCCATCTCGGCCGCGGCCGCCGTCGTTGGCGCCATGCGCGCGGTCCGCCAGATTCTCAAATTGGCGCCGGCCGTCGCGATGCAGCCGCCGGCGCCGCCGCGTTACAATCGGGGGCTTTCCGCGCATATCCACACGCGCCTGCCGCTGTCGCAGATGACCATCATGTCGCTCCGCCACATGGCGCGCTGGCCGATGCGCAGCGCCGTCACGGCTCTCGGGATAGCTCTGGCACTCGCCCTGCTCGTTATGGCGCTCATGTCGTGGGATTCAGTGGAGAAGATGATCGACATTGCCTTCTTCAAGACCGATCGTCAGCACGCAACGGTCGGCTTCAATGAGCCACAGCACATCAGGGCAGTCGAAGCTGTGCGGCGTTTGCCAGGTGTGATGCGGGCCGAGCCCGTGCGCTCCGTGGCTGTCCGTTTGCGCCACGAGCACCGCACGCGCAAGCTCTCGATCATCGGCAAGCCCGAAAACATGGATTTGTCGCGCGTTCTCGATGCGGATCTGCGCCCGATCGCCCTGCCGCACCGAGGTCTTGTGATTGATGAGCGCGTTGCCGAGCTGCTCGCGTTCAAGCGAGGCGATATGGTCGAAGTCGAAGTGCTCGAGGGCAAGCGGGTCAAGCGTGGCGTACTGGTCGCCGACGTCGTCACCAGCTACCTGGGCCTCTCCGGGTACATGGATATGGCGGCGCTGTCCGATCTGCTCGACGAGGGGCCCCGCGCCAACGGCGTCCACATTGCCTATGATCCGCGTCAGGAGCCGGCACTGTTCGCGGCCATCAAAGCGACACCTGCCCTTGCCTCGATCAGTCTTCAAAATCGGGCGATCATGCGCTTTCGTGCGACAATCGAGCAGAATATCAACTACATGCTGACGGTCTATGTAACACTTGCCGTCATCATTGCCTTTGGCGTTGTCTACAACAGCGCGAGAATCCAGCTATCGGAGCATGCGCGAGAGATCGCGAGCCTTCGCGTGCTCGGCTTCACGCGCAATGAGGTGTCACGGGTGCTGCTCACCGAGCTCGTGCTCGTGCTGATCATTGCCGTGCCGCTCGGCTGGGTCATCGGGTACGGTTTTGGGTGGCTGCTCATGCAGGCGTTTTCCAGCGATCTTTATCGCGTGCCCTTTACGGTGGAGCGTGCAACGTACGCCAAGGCCAGCCTCGTGGTCATTGCCGCGACACTGGCGTCGGCACTGATCGTGCGCCGGCGCCTGAACCAGCTGGACCTGATCTCGGTTCTGAAGACGCGCGACTGACCATCAGCAAGACGCGAGGGGTAACAGGCATGCAGGCCCTGGCCAACATCAACGTGAAGCGGGTCTTGCTCGCGCTGGCGGGCCTGCTCGTCGCGTTGGGATTTGTCTGGGCGCTCTGGCCCCAGCCGATCGCCGTCGATGTTGCCGTCGTCTCGCGCGGCCCCCTCACTGTGACCGTTGACGAGGAGGGCAAGACGCGCATTCGGCAAGTCTATGCCGTCTCTGCTCCGATCACCGGCAAGCTGCAGCGCCTTGCGCTCCAGCCCGGGGATCCTGTTATCAAGGGTGAAACGGTGGTTGCCATCATCGAGCCGACCGTGCCGCCCTTGCTCGATGTTCGCACGACGCGCGAGCAGACGGCACAGGTCGAAGCAGCCAGGGCTTTCGTCGTGCTCGCCGAGGCCGAGGTCCGCGCCGCGCGCACGGACCTGCAGTTTGCCGAGTCGGAGCTGGCCCGCGCCGAGACGTTGCAGCACACGCAGGCCATTGCCGAACGGGCGCTCGAGAAGGCGCGCATCGACGTGGATATGCGCAAGGCGGCGCTCGCACGTGCGTTGGCCAATTTGGAGATGCGCAAGCGCGAGCTTGAAAGCGCAGAAGCGCGTTTGCTACCTCCCGATGAGGCCTACGCAGCGCGCGTGCCCGCCAGCTGTTGCGTGCGCGTCCTCGCGCCGGAGAGCGGGCGCATTCTCAAGCTGATCCAGGAAAGCGAGAAGGTCGTGGAGGCCGGCTCGCTGCTTGTGGAGATCGGCGATCCATCAAACATCGAGATCGTCGTCGAGCTGCTGTCCGCCGAGGCAGTGCGCGTGCCAGAGGGCGCGGATGCGCTGATCGAGGCGTGGGGTGGCCGGACGCCGCTGAAGGCACGGGTGCGCCGCGTCGAGCCGGCGGGCTTCACCAAGGTCTCCGCCCTCGGTATCGAGGAGCAGCGCGTGCGGGTCATCCTTGATCTCGTCGACGGAGCACGGACGCCGGAGCGTCTCGGGCATGACTACCGTGTCTTTGTCCGCATCAATGTCTACGCTGCTGATGATGTGGTGCGGGTGCCTGTCAGCGCCCTCTTCCGCAGGGGCGAGAAATGGGCAGTCTTCGTGGTCGATCGGGGTCGTGCGCAGACGGTCGAGATCGAGCTCGGCGAGCGCAATGCGACCTTTGCAGAGGTGCGCAAGGGCCTGCAGGCGGGCGCCCGCGTCATTGTCCATCCGAGTGACCGCGTGGGCGATGGCGTCAGGGTCGCAGAGACGCTACAAACCCTTCGATAAGCTGCGCGCTACGCTCGCTGTGCCGCGCGCGCCAGCGTTACGGCCACCGTCGCAACGATGTCGGCAACGCTTGCGCCGCGCGAGAGGTCTGAGACGGGCCTCGCAAAACCCTGGAGGAAGGGGCCGATAGCCTGGGCGCCGGCGAGTTCCTGGGTCAGCTTGTAGCCGATGTTTCCCGCATCGAGGTCCGGGAAGACGAGCACATTGGCCCGGCCGGCGACCGCGCTTTCCTCTTTCACCTTCTTGGCCGCGACGGTGGGAGAAAGCGCGGCATCGGCCTGCAGCTCGCCGTCGATCGCGAGCGCAGGGGCGCGGGCCCGCACCAGCGCAAGCGCCGCGCGTACTTTGTCAACGCGCGGATGCGCGGCGCTGCCATGGGTCGAGAACGAGAGCAATGCCACCCGCGCGGGCGGGCCAAGAAGGGCTTCGGCGCTCGCCGCCGAGGCGATGGCAATGTCCGCGAGCTGCTCGGGGTCCGGATCGGCGTTCACTGCGCAGTCTGCGAAGACGAGGGTGCGGGGCTCGACCGCCGCACGCCCCGGAACCATCATGAGAAAGTAGCTTGAGGGTGTGGTGATGCCTGGCGCCGGCCCGATGGTCATCAGACCGGCCTCGATCACCCGCCGCGTCGGGTTGGCGACGCCTGCGACCATTGACTCCGCCCGCCCGAGCGCGACGAGAGCACCGCCGAAATAGAGGGGCTTTCTCACGAGACGGCTGGCCGTACGCTCGTTCATGCGTTCGCGGGCTGCCGCGACGTAAGCAGCAAGCTCGGGGCCGGCTGGGTCACTCTCGGGGGCGCGGACATCGATTGCGCCTTCCGCAGCGCCGAGCGCCCGGAGCTTGGCCCGTGTGGCGCTGGCATCTTCGGCGAGAACGATCGGACGAGCGATGGCCTCGCGCACGATCTCGGCTGCGGCGGCCAGGATGCGCTCGTCGTCGCCCTCCGGCAGGACGACGCGTAGCCCGCGTCCCCTCACGGCGGCCTTGCACGACCCAATGATGTCCATCCGCCTCTCCCAAACTGGCCCCGGACTTCAATTGCTCTTGTAGGCGATGGGAGGATTGGTGCAAGTACCGTTCCGGGATATGATACAAAACGGCTCGGGAGACAGACCATGACCGAATCTGGCAACGAGCCCCGCATCTACCGGGGGCTCAAGGATGTGTATTTCGAGCGCTCGGCCACAACCTTCATCGATGGCAAGGCGGGGGAACTGCGCTATCGCGGCTACTCGATCCACGATCTTGCTGCCCATTCCTGCTTTGAGGAAACAGCCTTTCTGCTCATTCATGGCGAACTGCCGACGGCCGCCGAGCTTCAGGCCTTCGAGGCCGAGCTCAAGGCGGCACGCGCATTGCCGGTCGAGGTGCTGGATGTGATCCGGCTGGTCCAGCGCGCCCATCCCATGGATGTGCTGCGCACAGCGGTCTCAGCCCTTGCGGCGTTCGACCCCGAGACGGCCGATACCTCGCGCGCGGCGACCATCCGCAAGGGCATCCGGCTCTCGTCGCAGGTGCCGATGATCGTCGCGGCGCACGAGCGCATCCGCAATGGCCTTACACCCCTCGTGCCCGATCCGGCGCTCGGTCATGCGGCGAACTTCCTCTGGCTGCTGAAGGGCGAAAAGCCATCCGACGATGCGGCGAAGCTGCTCGATACGGACCTCGTGCTGCACGCCGAGCACGGCTCGAATGCCTCCTCGTTCACGGCCCGCGTGGTGATCGGCACAGATGCCAACATCCACGCCGCGATCACCGCGGCGATCGCGGCACTTTCGGGCCCGGCGCACGGCGGCGCGGCCGAGGACGTCATGCGCATGGCCGAGGAGATCGGCGATCCGGCAAATACGGCGGCGTATGTCAAAGCAAAGCGCGCAGCGAAGGAGCCGATCACCGGGTTCGGCCATCGCGTCTATCGCGCGGAGGATCCGCGCGCGCGGCATATGCGCGAGGGTGTCAAGCGTCTGTCAAAAGAGATGGGCGAGCCGAAGTGGTATGAGATCCTCGAGTCGCTCGTCGCTGAGATGAAGCCCTACGCGCGGCACGGTGTGAACGTCAACGTCGACTTTTATTCGGGCGTGATCTACTACCTGCACAAGATCCCGAAGGACCTGTTCGTGCCGATCTTTGCGGTGGGGCGCGTGCCGGGCTGGACCGTGCAGGTGTTGGAGCAGCTCGATAACAATATTCTTATCCGGCCGCTCACGCTTTATACCGGCCCCGCGGCGCGGCCCTACGTGCCGATCGGCGAGCGCAGATGAAGGTTTCGGAAAAAAGGCCAGCTCTACAGCTGGCCTTTCTCTTTGGGCGCCGTTGTGACAATTACCAGTAATAGCGGCAATCGTAGTAGCGATGACGCCAGTACCGGCTGCCTGTGCGCTTCCACTTGCGGTAGTAGTAGCTGCAGCGGCCGTAATAGGGACCCCCGTAGTAGTAGCCCCCGTAGAAGAGGGGGATGCCGGCACCTATGAAGATGCCGTGACGGAAGCCGCGATGGCGATGGCGGCGGCCGCCGTAGTAGGCGTAGGACCGGCGGTAGCTCCTGCCGCCGCGGAAGCTGTGGCTACGGAAGCTATGGCCGCGATAGTGGCCGCCTCCGCGCCGTCTCACCTGCTCTACCACACCCTCCGGCGTTGCAACCCTCGGCGCGATGGATGGCGCGGCGTTGGTCGTCGTAGCCTGCCCCGGCATGAGCAGCAGACCAGCAGCGGCGACCGCGGATATCGCGAGAGTTTTGAACATTCGGACCGCTCTCCTTCGATTTTCCAACATTAACCTCGCGTAATATGGAAACTGGTCGTTTTTGTGATGGTTTTCAAGTTGCAAATCTCAATATTCGTCATGAACATATATTCATATTCCGCGCGTGTCGGCTGAATTGCAGAAATTCAGTCACGTATTGCGCTGCGATTGTTGCGCTACGGCGCCAGTCGTGACCCGAAATACACGCTCGCGAGCCTGTGATCGCGGAGCATCTCGCGGGTCGCTGCGTCGGAGATGAGTCGCCCTTCAGCGAGCAAGAGCGACCGCGGGCAGAGCGCTTCCACGATGGTGATCTTGTGCTCGATGAGCAAGATCGTGGTCTCGGCCCCGAACGCGTGCGCGAGGAGGTCCACGACATGATCGGATTCAGCCTGCGAGAGCCCGCCGGTTGGCTCATCGGCGAGAAGGAGGCGTGGCTGCTGGGCGATGGCGCGCGCGATCTCGAGGCGGCGCTGCTCGAAGAACGTGAGGTCGCCAGCGAGGGTGTCGCGCTGTGCGCCGAGGCCGACGGCATCGAGAGCCGCAAGCGCATTCTGCCGGGCTTTGCGGGCAGTTGCGGCGGCCGGGCCGCGCGCCGGCAGCACGTTGTCGAGGGCGCTCAGACGTTGGAAGAGCCGCACGGCTTGGAAGGTCCGCGCGACGCCGGCCGCAGCAATATGGTGTGGTGCAAGGCTCGAAATCGCTTGCCCGTCGAGGCGGATCGTCCCGGCCGTGCGGCCGACCAGACCCGAGATCGCATTGAACAGCGTGGTCTTGCCGGAGCCGTTGGGTCCCAACACGCCGATACGCGTGCCGGTCGGCACGGCGAGTGTGAGATCACGAAGCGCCTCGATGCCGTCGAAGCGTACGGTAAGGCCATCAATCTCCAGCATGGCGGCGCCTTCGCAAGGCTTGCCGGATACGGTTCACGGCGACCTCATCGAGCAGCCCGCGCGGCCGGAAGATCAGCAGCATCGCAACGAGCCCACCGAAAACGATCATGCGATAGCCCCGGAAGAAGCGGGTCGACTCGAGCAGCCCAATGTCGATGAGCACGCCAAGCAGCGGACCGAATGCCGTCCCCAGACCGCCGATCAGGCCATACGCCAGGGCATGGACGCCGAGCATGATGTCGAAGCTTCTCGGCTCGACGTAGGTCAGGAGATGCGCATAGAGTCCGCCGCCGAGCCCGGCGACCGCGCCGGCCACCAGAGCCGCGACCATGCGCACGCGCATCACGTCGATACCTTGAACCTCGGCGAGCAGCGGATCCTCACCCACTTGGCGCAGCAGGCGGCCGGCGCGCGCGCGTTCGGCAATGAACAGGGCGGCAAGGACCGCGATCAGCAGGGCATAGACGATGCCGCAGGACTGCAGGGGCGAGATGTCGTTGGCGAAGAAGTAGCGGATGTCACGGAAGCCATCGATGCCGTCGGGGCCGCTCTCAATGCCGTCGATCTCGCGTCGATAGACGAACAGCTCGGCGGCGATGCGCATGATCTCGGCAAAGGCAAGCGTGGCCATGGCAAAATAAATACCGCTCAGGCGGAGGGTGGCGAGGCCGACGAGCCCTGCCGCAACGCTCGCCGTCAGCGCGCCGAGAAGGAGCGCGGCCGCGAGCGGCCATTGCCACATGACGGTGGCGATACCTGCCGCGTATGCGCCAATCCCGAAATAGGCCTGCTGACCAAACGAAATCTGTCCGGAAAGCAGCAGGATGTACGCCGACAGGGCGACGAAGGAGACCATCCCGATGTTGCTCAGAACCGTGATCAGATAATCGTCCATAGCCAGAGCTTCCGCAGCGCCGGGCCTCCTCCGCTCAGACCCGCCGGCCGACCGCCATCGAGCGGTCAAGCGCTCTCGCGCCCATGAGGCCGCCCGGCCAGAAGGCGAGGAGCACGAACAGAAGGCCCCAGGCGACCATGTCGCGCACCTGCGGCCCGAGGAACCATTGTGCGTGCGCTTCGAGGACACCGAGCAGGAGCCCGCCGGCGATCGCGCCCCTCACCGAGCCGAGGCCGCCGAGCATCATGGCAACGAGACCCTTGGTCGTCGCCCACATGCCGATCATGGCGGTCACCTGGGCGTCCGTCGCCGCAATCAGGAAGCCGGCAACGCCGCCGATCGCCGAGGCCAGAATGAATGTCAGCATCATCACGCGCTCGACGTGAATGCCGACGATGGCCGCCGCGCGCGGCTGATCGATGACCGCGCGGATGGCGAGGCCGAGCCGCGTGCGCGAGAGCAGATAGGTGACTGCGCTGGCGAGCAGCAGCGTCGCTGTGAGCATAATGAGATGATCGGCGCGGAGCAGCAGCGGTCCGATTTCCAAGGGCGGGGTGGCCATGAGCGGCGGGAACGGGTTCATGTGCCGCGGCAGCAGCAACGTCGCGGCCTCCTCGAGCTGCATCCAGATGGCAAAACTCGCGACCATCGAAGCGGTGCGCGCCGCTTCGCCGAATGGGCGAAAGCACAGCCGCTCGACATAGAGCCCGATGAGCGAAGCGCCGATGACGACGATCAGGAGAACGACAAGGCTCGGTGCCCCGAATGAAATGAAGGCCGCCGTGCCGAGGTAGACGCCGGCCATGATCGTCGGGCCATAGGCAAGGTTCAGCCGCCGCATGACGCCGAAGATCAAGGTGAAGCCGACCGCGAGCAGTGCGTAGGAGGAGCCGACCATCAGCCCATCGAGCGTGTTCTGGGCGATATCGACGGCGGTCATGTCACCCCGTCGTCCGGCTGGTGCCGAGATAGGCGCGCTGGATCACCTCATCCTCGGCGAGCTTGCCGGGTTCGCCCGAGAAGGTCACGCGCCCCTGCTCCATCAGATAAAAGTGGTGCGCCACTTTGAGCGCCATGTGCACGTTCTGCTCGACCAGGAAGATCGTCACGCCGTCGGCGTTGAGCTCGCTCACAATGCGGAAGATCTCTTCGACAATGAGCGGCGCGAGGCCCAGCGAGGGCTCGTCCATGAGCAGGATGCGCGGCCGGCTCATCAGGGCGCGGGCAACGGCGAGCATCTGCTGCTCGCCGCCGGAAAGCGTGCCGGCAAGCTGCGTGTGGCGCTCCTTCAGCCGCGGAAAGCGTGCGTACATGCGCTCGATATCGGCGGCAACCTCCCTCGCATCGCGGCGCTGGTAGGCCCCGGCCTCGAGGTTCTCGGCGACCGACATCTGCGGGAAGACGAGGCGGTTCTCCGGGACGAGGGCAAGCCCACGCGCCACGATTGCGGATGGTGACTGGCCGGTGATGTCGGCGCCGCCGAGCCGGATCGTACCGCGGCGCGGCTTCAGGACGCCGGCGATCGAGTACATGAGCGTGGTCTTGCCGGCGCCGTTCGGTCCGAGCAGGCAGGTGATGCGCCCCTCCGCGGCCGTGAGGCTGACGCCCTTGAGCGCCTCGATCTTGCCGTAGGCCGTAACGATGTCCTGGACGTCGAGCATCTCGCGGCGCCTCTCCTGAACGCTCATTCGGCCGTGCCGAGGTAGGCCTCGCGGACCGCGGGATGCGCCTGAACCTCGGCCGGCGTTCCCTCGGCGATCTTCTGGCCGAAGTTGAGCACTGCGATCCGGTCGGCGATGGCCATGATCAGCTCCATGTGGTGCTCGATCAGCAGGACGGTGATGCCGCTATCGCGGATCTGGCGGATTCGGTCGTCCAGCGCGGCGATCTCCTCGGGATTCATGCCGGCCGCCGGCTCGTCGAGCAGCAGGAGTTTCGGTTCGGCGGCCATGGCGCGCGCAAGCTCAAGACGGCGCTGCTCGCCAAAGGCGAGATTGGCGGCGAGCTCATTGGCCTTCGCGGCAAGGCCGGAGAACTCGAGCGCGCGAGTGATGCGCGCGCGGGCACCGCGCTCGCCGCCAAGCCAGCGCGAAAGGAAGCTCGTGCGCTCGTGCTGGGCTCTGGCGTTCTCTGCCACCCACAGGTTCTGCCAGACGGTCAGCTGGCCGAACAGGCGGATGTTCTGGAAGGTCCGGGCGATGCCAGAACTGAGGCGCACATGGGTCGGCAGGCGGGTGATCTCCTCGCCGGCAAGCCTGATGCTGCCGTGCGTGACATCGAGCAGACCGGTGATGAGGTTGACGGTCGTGCTCTTGCCGGATCCGTTCGGGCCGATGAGGCCGAAGATCTGGCCCGGCTCGATCTTGAGATCGAGGCTGTCCACGGCACGCACGCCGCCGAAGTGCTTGGAGAGGTTTGCGAGCTCGAGCACGGCTCACCCCTCCTTCCGGCCGAAAAGGCGGCGCAGCATGGCCATGGTCCGCGCATCGAGCAGCCCGCTCGGGCGAACATTCATCACGAGCACGATCAGAGCGCCGAAGAGGAGATTGCGCCAGTCACCGAGGAAGCGCAGTCCTTCGACCAGGAAACCCTGGATGAAGATCACGGCCGCGAGCGTCCCGAACACGCTCGAGAGCCCGCCGAGGATCGGGTAGGCAATGGCGAACGTTGCGACGAGAATGGTGAAGTTCGACTGCTCGATATGGGTCGTGTAGTGCGCGTAGAGCCCTCCGGCGAGCCCGGCGATGGCGCCGCCCGCGGTCATGGCCGATACCTTGACAGCGGTCAGGTTTATCCCGCAGCTCTGCGCCGCGACCTCATCCTCGCCAACGGCGCGGAGGACAGCACCCGCGCGCGAGCGATCCATCCACCACAGTGCAGCCATCACGAGCGCCACGACCGCCCAGATGAAAATGGCGACCTGCAGCGTCGTCCAGCCGTTCTCCGGGAAGTAGCGGATCTGGCGGAAGCCTTCGCCGCCGAGCGGGCCAACCTGGATGGTGCCGCGCGAGATCTGGTAGTCGAAGTTGAAAAAGAAGAGCCGCACGATCTCAGTGAAGGCAATCGTCGCGACGACGAGCATGAGGCCGTGCACACGGAGCGCCGGAAAGCCGACGAGGCAGGCCATGAGGCCTGCGGTCAGCGCGCCAGCAATGAGGGCCGCGATCAAGGACCAGTCGGCGAGCACCGTGAGCATGGCCGCGACGTAGGCGCCGATCGCCATGAAGCCGGCCTGGGCGAGCGAGACCTGCCCCGTCTGCAGGACGACATAGGCGGAAAGCCCAAGCAGCGTATGCACGCCCATGATCTGGATGAGGCCGAGATAGAAATCCATGGCGTGCGCGCCTCAATCGCGTTTCACGGAGCCAGAGAAAATGCCGCCCGGCCGGAAGACGAGGAAAACGAAGAGCAGCAGCATGACATAGATGTCGCGCTCGGTGACGCCGCGGAAGTACTGGAAGACGTTCTCGGCCATGCCGACCAGCAGGCCGGCGATGATGGCGCCGGGGATGCTCCCGAGCCCGCCGATGACGGTGACGATCAGGCCCTTGATCGTCAGCGGCACGACCAGGAGCGGCGAGAGGAGACCGACAGCTGAGCCGATGAGGGCGCCGGCAAAGCCGCCGAGCATCCCGGTAACGATGAACGTCAGGGCGTTGATGTGGCTCAGTCTGATGCCGACGAGCTGGGCGGCAACCGGCTGCTGTGAAACGGCCCGCGTCGCCATGCCGAGCTTGGTCCGATAGAGCAGATAGAGCAGCACGACCATGGCCAGAAGCGCGCAGATGAACACGAAGACGAGGTCGCCGCGGATCATGAGCTCGCCGAAATCCATGATGCCGCGAACGACGACGGGATAGTTCTGCGGCATGCCGTCGGTGGTGTGGACGATGATCTCATCGACGAGCAGGAACATCCCGACGGTTGACATCAGCGTCGCGAGCGGGTTCGACAGCGGAATGAAACGGAAGCAGATCCAGTAGATGAGCAGGCCGAAGAGACCGCCTGCAAGAGCTGCGATCAGCAGCGACGCCCACGCCGGACCGGCGACGAGCGAGATGATGCGGAGCGCCGCGTATGCGGCGCCGACGGACGCGGCCGCATACGCCATGTTGATCTTGTGCATGACGCCGAAGACCAGCGTGAAGCCAATGCCGATCAGGGCGTACGTGGCACCGAACAACAGTCCATCGACGACCGATTGGACGAGATCAACGATGAGCATGATGTGCACGAGATGAGAGAAAGGGAAGCCGGCGCCCCGCAGGTCAGAGGCGCCGGCCTGAACAATCGCGTGGACGTGCTCAGTTCGTCATGGGATTGTGCAGCACTTCCCACTTGCCGGCCTTGGCGTGCACGAAGAGGAAGGGCTTTACCGCTTCGCCTTCGGGGGTCCGCTTGGAGACGCCGATGAGCCCCTTGGTCTCGGTCAGCTTGGCGAGGCCATTGCGGATCTTCGCCCGGTCGGCCTGAACCGTATCGGGCTTTGCCATTACGCCCTCGCTCTCGATCACCCCCTTGAGGATATGGACGACCTCGTAGGCGGCACCTGAATGCAGGTCGAGGCTGCCGTTGAACTTGGCGGCGCGTTCGGCAGCGGCCTGCGCTTCCGGCGTGACCGGCGCGAAGCTCGTCGGAATGATGATGGTTTCGGCCTCACCGGCGCAGCCCTGCAGCGTCTCAAGGCTCGACGACGAGGTCAGGCCAATGAGCAGCTTCGGCTTCACGCCCTGACGCCCCATCTCCTTCAGCATGCCGCACGTCGTGAAGGGGTGTGCGGAGATGGCGACGATGTCGGCGGCGGCGCGGCGGGCCTCACGCGCCTGATTGGTGAAGTTGGTATCCGCCAGCAGCCATTTCGCCTCACCCTTGATCTCGAAGCCCTCCTTCGCGGCGACTTCCTTCATCACGACGTACCAAGTGGCGCGGGAGTGCGCGAAGTCCTCCTCCACGCCGCCAAATACCGTCTTCAGGTCGGGCTTGGTCTTCTTGATCCACCTGAAGAGCTCCCGGTACATCGCCCCCTCGTCGGGGACATTGCGGAAGGCCCAATCGGAGATCTTGGCGAGGCCGACCTTGATGGCGACGTCGGTGAAGATCGGGAACTGGAGGCCGCTGTCGCTGGCATCGCCGACCTTCTTCTGGAGAATGCCGAAGAGCGGCTCGGCGACATTCGAGCACGTCGGGCCAATACCGACCAGCGACGGCGAGGCGGCAATGCGCCGGGCGACCGAGATGCCTTCCTCGGCATTGCAGCGATCATCGAAGTAGTCGATGACCAGCTTGCCCTTGGCGCCGTCACCGAGCTTGACGCCACCTGCCTTGTTAACCTCGTCGGCGGCGGCTTCGAGAGCGGCCTTCGAGTTGATGCCGAACGAGCGTACGACACCGGACATGGCGCCGAAGCCGGAGAGCCTTACCTCTCGGTCCTGGGCCGTTGCCGGCACCGCACTCGCCATGGCCATCGCCGTCACGACAGCCGAAGCTGCAAGCAGACGCGGAATTGTCATGAATGGTACCTCCCTTTAGGAACGTTTCCTCGATGGGCTGCTTATTATTTGAGTTTGTTGCGGTGCAACGCCCGCGACGGCCGCTTGCATGGGGCCGCTCGTTACTTGCATTGAGACTTTTGCCAGAAAGGAAGTCAAGACGGCCAGGCGTTCCTGGCAGCCGGAATCCCGCATCATCCCGGGACGATCGTCGCTGGGCTTGAGCCCTGGGATCGGACGCTGGGACGGCTGATGCGGTTTACAAACCTGCCGTTGCACGGTACGCAGGTAAAGACCAAGCAGGCCCCCGAAGAATCCTGCAGCATGCCAAATCCAATCAAGGGAGGACCACGAACGTGCATCGTTATACGGGCTATCTGAAGGCTGCCGCGGCCGCGGTGGTGCTTGCCGGCATTGTCGCCACGCCAGCGAGCGCGCAGCAAGTCAAGATGACCTTCTTTACGGGCCCGACCGGCGGGTCATGGATCCCGATCGCCGGCGCATTGAAGTCGATCTGGGAGAAGTCGAACCCCAATCTCAGCATTGAGAACCGCCCCGGTGCTGGCCTCATCAACATGAAGGCCATTGAGGAGGGCAAGGCGGATATCGGGATGGGCAACATGATCTCCACCGTCGATGCCCTGAAGGGCATCGGGCAGGGGATCACCGCGCCATACAAGAACGTCTGTCACCTGGCGAACCTCTACCCTCAGGTCCTGCAGTTCGCTGTCCGGGCCGACCAGGGCATCAACACGATCGCCGACCTGAAAGGGAAGAGCTTCGGCACGCTGCCGCGCGGCAACACGACGGAAGTTGTTGCCGCCATGCTGCTCGATGCCGTCGGCCTGTCCTACAAGGACCTCTCGAAGGTGAACTTCGTGAGCATCGCCGACCAGGCCAACATGTTCAAGGACGGCCAGATCTCCGCGTCGTTTATCATCAGCACGCTGCCGACGGGCGGCATCATGGACATGGCCAACAGCCGGCCGGTCAGGATGCTCGAAATCCCCGACGAGGTGTTCAAGAAGCTGACCGCGAAGAATCCCGGGTTCGCCCGCTACACGATGGCCAAGGGCACATATCCGGGCATGGACAAGGACGTCCAGACCGCGCAGTTTCCGGCACACGTGATCGTCAGCTGCAAGCTGCCCAACGAGGTCGTCTATTCGATGGCGAAGGCCATGACCGAGGCCATCCCCGAGTTGGTCAGCGTGAACTCGGCATTCCGCGGTGCGACGCCGAAAGACTTCGGCGCCAAGGTCTCCATTCCGTTCCATCCGGGCGCGGAGAAGTTCTTCAAGGAGAAGGGCGTCCTGTAAAAGGGCGCATTCCGGCGCGACCACTCGCAGGCACAGCGTCGTGCGGCGCTGTGCTTGCTGTTATTGCCGCGAGACCGACCGATGACCTATGCCAATGCGACTCGGCTGCTCATCACCGTGCTGGGGACGGCCTTCACCGTCTATCACCTCTATGTGGCGTTTGTCGGCGTGCCGGAGCCGTTCATCTTCCGCGGCACGCATCTCATGTGGATGCTGGTCCTCACGTTTCTCGTCTATACGGGGTTCTCCGGTAAACGTGACCAGCCGCCCGGGTTCGTGGACTGGCTTTTCATCGCTGCGAGCATTGCCTCGCTCGGCTACATTTTCTACGAGTATGAGTATTTCATCACGCGTTTCGCGACCGTTGACGACCTTCGCCCCGCGGATTGGGTCCTCGGTACGACCTTGATCGTTTGCGTCCTCGAAGGGACGCGCCGCGTCCTCGGCGCGGCACTCTCGATCACCGCCATCGTATTCATGGCCTACTGCCTCGCCTTCACGAACGTGTCGGCGCAGATGATGCTTGACCAGCTCTACATGACGACGGATGGCATCCTCGGCATTCCGGTCAGCGTCTGCGCCACGTATGTCGTCCTGTTCATCATCTTTGGCGCCTTCGTCGAGAAAACCGGCACTGGCAAGCTCTTCATGGACTTCGGACTCGCGCTTGCCGGAGCGCGGCCGGGCGGCCCAGCGAAGGTGGCGGTGATCACCTCCGGCATGTTCGGGACGATCTCGGGCAGCGCCGTCTCGAACGTCATGACCACGGGCGTCTTCACCATCCCGATGATGAAGCGCATCGGCTATCGCCCGGGGTTTGCGGGTGCCGTGGAGGCAGTGGCATCTACCGGCGGGCAGATCATGCCGCCCATCATGGGCGCCGCCGCGTTCGTGATGGCGGAGTATCTCGCCGTCAGCTACCTCACCGTGGCCAAGATCGCGCTGCTGCCGGCGGTTCTTTTCTACGTGGCCGTCTACGTGGCCGTTCACCTTGAGGCTCGGCGCACCGGGATGCGCGGGCTGCCAAAGCCCGACCTGCCGCAGATGGCTGCCGTGCTCAAGGAGCGCGGTCACCAATTCCTTCCGCTGCTCGTCATCGTGGGCGTACTGTTCGCGGGATACTCGGCGCCTTTTGCCGCCTTGTGCGGCATCTTCTCGGTCCTGCCCACCGCATTCCTGCGCAAGTCGACCCGACACTATGTCCGGCTCGACGTGATCATCGATGCGCTGACGACGGCGGCCAAGGATGCCCTCACCATCGCGCTGGCCTGTGCCGCCGCCGGCATCGTCATCGGCGTCGTCCTGCTTTCGGGGCTCGCAATCGAATTCACCGCTTTCATCGTGCGCCTGTCGCAGGAGACGCTGGTCCTGGCGCTCTTGCTGACGGCGATCGCCGGCATCATCCTCGGCATGGGGCTGCCGACGACGCCGGCCTACATCATCCAGGTCGCTCTCCTGGTGCCGGCGCTCGTCAAGCTCGGCGTGCAGATTGAGGCTGCGCATCTGTTCGTGTTCTACTATTCGTGCCTTTCCGTGATCACGCCGCCCGTCGCTCTCGCGGTGTTTGCGGCGAAGGGCATTTCAGGGGGCAGCCTCTGGGACACCGGCCTCTCGGCCGTGAAGCTCGGCGCCACGGGCTATATCGTTCCGTTCATGTGCGTGTATTCACCCGCGCTGATGCTGATGGCGCCGTGGCAGGAGTCGATCCTGGCCGGCGCGACGGCTGCAGTCGGCGTGACGTGCCTTGCTGCCGGCCTTCATAGCTACTTTCTCCGTCCCACGCTTCTGCATGAGCGGTTCATGCTGATCGCATCAGCAGTCGTGCTGATCAAGCCGGGCCTGATCACGGATCTTGTCGGCGGCGGGCTGCTGGCCGCAACCGTTGCGTCGCAATTGCTCATTCATCGCGCGGCGGCCACCGAGTTCGTCGCGGCCGCGGGGGCGCCGGGCAAGGGCGAAGCGGTGCCTGCGCCAAAGGCCGGCTCATCGACCTGACGGCAGGCACAATTGAAGTTTGGGGCTTCGGCTGCTACTGCACCGGAGCCCATTGTTTGAGTGCGCCCCAGCCGGAGTGATGCCCCCATGACGATCCGCCGCAAGCGCCCCGAGGAGCTGCGCTCCTACCGCTGGTTCGGCCCCGATGACCTTCGCGCCTTCGGGCACCGCTCGAGGGCCATGCAGATGGGCTACGGTCCCGAGGATTGGCGCGGCAAGCCGATCATCGCGATCATCAACACGTGGTCCGATCTCAACCAGTGCCATGCGCACTTCAAGCAGCGCGTCGAGGATGTGAAGCGTGGCGTGCTTCAGGCGGGCGGATTTCCGCTCGAGCTGCCGGCGATCTCGCTCTCCGAGCCGATCGTCAAGCCGACGACCATGCTCTACCGCAATTTCCTCGCCATGGAGACCGAGGAGCTCATTCGGTCGCATCCGATCGATGGCGTCGTTCTCATGGGAGGTTGCGATAAGACCACGCCGGGGTTGCTCCTGGGCGCGACCAGCGCCGGCGTCCCTGCCATCTTCGTGCCGGCTGGTCCCATGCTGCGGGGCAACTGGCATGGCAAAGTGCTGGGCTCGGGCTCCGACAGCTGGAAGTACTGGGACGAGCGGCGCGCCGGCACCATCACGGAAAAGGACTGGCTCGACATCGAGGCCGGCATCGCGCGCAGCCACGGTACCTGCATGACCATGGGCACCGCGAGCACCATGACGGCGATCGCCGAGGCCATCGGCATGACGCTGCCCGGCGCCTCCTCCATACCCGCACCCGACGCCAACCATATCCGCATGGCGGCCGCCTCCGGCCGGCGGATCGTCGACATGGTGTGGGAGGACCTGACGCCGGATCGCATCCAGACGCGCGATGCCTACGAGAACGCGATCACGGTCGCGATGGCCATGGGCTGCTCGACCAATGCAGTCATCCACGTGATCGCCATGGCGCGCCGCGCCAAGGTGGCGGTCGGCCTTGAGGATTTCGACCGGCTCAGCCGCAAAGTACCCGTCATCGCCAATGTGCGCCCGAGCGGCAAGCTCTACCTGATGGAGGATTTCTTCTACGCGGGCGGCATCCTCGGCCTCATGGGCAGGCTGAAGGGCCATCTCCATCTGAACGCGCTGACGGTCGGCGGCACCACAGTCGGCGCGAACATCGCGGATGCGAAAGTCTTCAATGACGACGTCATCCGGCCGCTCGACAACCCGATTTACGCGGAAGGCGCGCTCGCGCTGCTCAAGGGCAACCTCGCGCCCGACGGCTGCGTGATCAAGCCGTCCGCCTGCGAGCCGCGCCTCCTGAAGCACACGGGACCCGCGATCGTCTTCGACGACTATCCGTCCATGAAGAAAGCTGTCGATCGCGAGGATCTCGACGTGACGCCCGATCATGTGATGGTGCTGCGCAACGCGGGCCCGCACGGCGGCCCCGGCATGCCCGAGTGGGGCATGCTGCCGATTCCGACCAAGCTCGTGAAGCAGGGCGTGCGCGACATGATCCGCATCTCTGATGCGCGCATGTCGGGGACGAGCTACGGCGCCTGCGTGCTGCACGTCTCGCCTGAGGCCTTCATCGGCGGGCCGCTGGCGCTTGTGCGCACCGGCGACATGATCGAGCTCGACGTGCCCGCCCGCACGATCAACATGAAGGTCTCCGACGAGGAGCTGGCGCGCCGCCGCGCGGCGCTTCCCGAGCGCGAGCCGCGCTACGAGCGCGGTTTCGGCTGGATGTTCACGAAGCACGTTCGGCAGGCGCACGAGGGCTGCGATTTCGATTTCCTGGAGACGGATTACGGCGCGCCGGTTTCGGAGCCCGATATTTACTAAGTGGAGCGGGCAGGCGATGCGGGCAGCTCTTGATGAAAGTCAAGGCGACGCTTCTCCCGTTGGGCTGCATTGCCTGAGCCGTCAAGCAAGCGAGGTAACGAAATGGCCAAGGCGCCGCAATTCAAGAAGCCCCAGAACGTCCTTTTGGCCACGGATCTGACTGCCGCGGGCGACCGCGCGTTCGATCGGGCCGTGCAACTTACCAAGGAATGGGGCGCCGCGCTGACCCTCTGCCACGTGGTTGAGGCAAGCTCGGTGCGGCCGATCGGCATCGAGCGCCGCATCCGCAACGTCGATGCGGAGATGGCGGAGCTCGAGAAGCGCGCTCGCGCCGTCCTCAAGCAGGCTGTGTCGAAGCATGTCGTCATCGGCGACCCCGGTGAACGCGTGATCGAGCACGCCCGCGCCATCAAGAGCGATTTCGTCGTCACCGGCCCGGCGCAGGCGAAGATCTATGGCGAGAAGCTTCTCGGCAGCACGGCCGCGCGCATCCTGCGGCAGGCGCACGTGCCGGTGCTGGCGGTGCGCCGGCGCACCACGGGGGCCTATAAGAATATTGCGGTCAGCGTCGACTTCTCCACGGCCTCGCGGGATGCTGTTGCCGCCACGCGGGAACTCTTTCCGGCGGCAACGCTGACGCTGGTGCATGCGTTCGAGGTTCAGCCGGATTGGTCCGACCGCATCGCGGAGAAGCCGCTCGACGAGGTCGAGGCCGCCGAGCGCAAGCGCGTCAAGCGCATTGCAGAGGAGGAGATGGCACGCCTCATTGGCAGAGAGGACCGCAAGATCAAGTCGGTCATGATCGAGGGCCGGCCAGGCCCGGTGCTGGCCGACTATGTCGATGAGAGGCGGCCGGATGTTGTTGTGACAGGCACCTACAGCCGGGCGGGCTCACCCGGGAACATGATCGGCAGCACCGCCGAGGTTCTGCTCAATACGCTGCCGTGTGACGTGCTGGCCATCCGGCCGGAAGGCTGATTCCTGCTATGCCATGTGTTCCAGGATCGCCTTCGCCACGGCGTCGGGCTGATCCAGCTCGGCGAGGTGGCCGGCACCGGCGATCGTGATGATCTTCGCGCCGCCGGGGATGGCCTTGGCGATCCTGTCGGCGTATGAGCGTGGCATCACGCGATCGCCCTCCCCCCAGATCAGCAAAGCGGGCGCCGTGATCAGCGGCAGGCGGCGCTCGAGCTTGGTGTTGCCAAGCGGCCAGAAAATGCGGGCCGCAGCCTCCGCCGCGCGCGTCTGCTCGATCGGCCATTCCACCGAGTTGGCGCCAGCCGGCATGGCCTTCAGCTGCCTGTAGGCCTCGGCATTGGCGCACAGCAGGCCCGGCACATCGTCTGCGCGCTGTGCCCACACATCCGCCGCCGGATCCTTCTCGTCAAAGAGGCCGAACGGCGCGATCATCGCAATGCGCCGCACGCTTTGCGGCCACAGCGCCGCGATCTCCGCGACGAATGAGCCGCCGACCGAACTGCCCGCGAGGTCCGCGCCCTCGAGCCCGGCCTTCCCGAGCAGCGAGCGCACGGCAACGAGCCAGTCGAGGTGCGTGTCGAGGATGTTGTGGCCGGTCGCGCCCGGAAAGCCCGGCAGGGACGGCACGATCACCGTGCGGCTCTCCGCCAGCCGGTCCAGGAACGGGATCCAGCGCGGCAGGCCGCCAAACCCCGCGAGAAAACCGAGCTTGGGGCCGCTGCCCTTGGTCCACACGCGGCAGGGATGACCGTTGACATCGACGGTGGTGGTGGCGGGCTCACTCAATGGACGCACTCCCCTGGCAGTTCGTTGTGTTGGCTGATGGTGCTGCTGCACCCGCTCATTCGGCGGCAGCCGGCGCCGATCCGGCGAAAGCCGGCAGCGCGGCGCGCTCGGCGCCCCCGAGCGGCTTCGGCCACCACTTGTTCTCCCACTCGGAGAAGAGTGGCTTCAGGCGCGGCATGACCCTCTCCGCGAAGAGGCGCGTGTTGTACTTGGTGAGATCCTTCGACATGTTGCCGAACTGCATGAGCAGCATAAGCTGGCCGATGTTGAGGGTCTTGGCGAGCTCCATGAGCTGATCGGTCACGTCATCCGGGGAGCCGACGATGACGTAGCCGTTGTCGACGATGCCCTTCATGTCACGGGCGAGCATCTGCATTTTTACGGCCGATGGCTGCTGCGCCGACGTACCGGCTTGCGACGCCTCTGCGGCCATTTTCACTTGGCTCTCGAGGCCCGCACGTTGCGTCGCCTCGGTCGTATAGCCGGGTGGCGAGGCAAAGCGCGGGTCGACGTGCAGGCAGCGGCCGTAGAAATACTCGGCCGGTGCCGTATAGAGGTCCATGGCCTGCTGGCGGCTCTCGGCAACGCCGACGACCTGGGCAAAGCCGGCGCGGTACGGATTGCGGTCCTTGCCGAGCCGGTCCATCTCGTTCCAGAAGCCCTTCATGACCGTCTGGGCCATCTTGTAGCCGTAATAGGAGAGGTAGCAGAAGACGTAGTCGCGTTCCGCCGCCCACCGCCATGTCTCGACGGAGCCGGCACCGGGGATCCACACCGGCGGATGGGGTTGCTGGATCGGCCGCGGCCAGATGTTGACGTAGCGCTGCTGATTGAAGCGGCCGTTGAAGGCGAACGTGTCCTTCTCCTGCCAAGCCCGCATCACGAGGTCATGGGCCTCGCTGTAGCGCTCGCGGAGCTGGCTCGGATTGGCGCCATAGGCATACGTCGTATCCATGGGCGTGCCGACCGGGAACCCGGCAATGAGCCGCCCGCCCGAGATGCAGTCGATCATCGCAAACTCTTCCGCGACGCGCGTCGGCGGATTGTAGAGGGCGAGGCTGTTGCCCATCACGCAGATCGCGGTGTCGGTCGTGCGTCGCGCGAGCGCGGTCGCGATGAGGTTCGGCGAGGGCATGAGGCCATAGCCGTTCGAGTGGTGCTCGTTGCAGCAGATGGCATCGAAACCGCAGTCCGCCGCGAACTCGAGCTCATCGAGGAAGTCGTTGTACATGTGGTGGGCGCGCTTGGGGTCGAACAGGGAGGAATGGATGTCGACCCACACCGAGGGATGCTTCTCCTTGAAGTCATCCGGCAGCTCGGTATACGGCATCAGGTGGAACCAGAGCATTTTCATTGGGCGTGCTCCCTGCAGGCGGCGCCTCACCGCATGTTCATTCTGCTTTTCTCCGAAAGTTTGTGGGAAGTCCGGGCACGGTGCAAGACCTGCCGACGATGCCTGCCTTGCGCCGGACAGCGGCTGTGGGGTCCGGTCCCGTTGCCAGGGCAAAAAAACGCAGCCTTGAAGGTTGCTTTATGCGGCCGGTTATGCAGACTTTGAGCGACGCAACGAATATTGCCTGCCCGCAGCGTTCCGTCCTGGATGCGGGACCGGCTGTCATCCGAAGGCGCCACCAAGCCAGCAGCGCGTAAGGCTCCGGCATCTAGCGGAGCGGGCTTCCTGCTGGCCTCGCGGCGAGAGCGGAGGCGTTGCAAGTGCATTTCTGCATCGCTTCGTGGGTGCAGGGGGGCGACGATACATGGCAGTTCCGGCCACTCTCGCGGCCATAGCCATCCTCTTCGGGGCGGCTACGCTGGCGATTGCCATCCACCGCCGCCCCGTGGCGACGGCGCTGGTCTATGGCGTCTGCCTCGCCGTCAGTGTCGTGCTGCTCGCCATCGCGGGTGCAAACCTGCTCGGCCGCGGGCCCGTTCAGCACCTGACGCTGCCCATTGGCCTGCCCTGGCTCGGCGTCCACTTCCGCATCGACGCCCTCAGCGCCTTCTTTCAAGTTGTCATCAACCTCGGGGCCGCCGCGGCGAGCCTCTATGCGCTCGGCTATGGGCGCCACGAGGAGGCGCCGGGGCGCGTGCTGCCGTTCTACCCGGTGTTCCTTGCCGGCATGAACCTCGTGCTGGTGGCGGACGATGCCTTTTCCTTCCTCGTCGCGTGGGAATTCATGTCGCTCTCGTCCTGGGCGCTGGTGCTGGCGCACCATCATGATCGCGACAACACGAGCGCGGGTTATATCTACATCCTGATGGCGAGCTTCGGGACGTTCGCGCTGCTGTTGGCCTTTGGTCTGCTGGCAGGACCGGCCGGGCATTACGCCTTCGCGGATATCCGCGGCATGGTGCACGCCGATTGGCTTCAAGGGCTCGTGCTGGTGCTGGCGCTGATCGGTGCCGGCTCGAAGGCCGGGCTCGTGCCGCTGCACGTGTGGCTGCCGCTTGCGCATCCGGCGGCGCCCAGCCATGTGTCCGCGCTCATGAGCGGCGTGATGACCAAGGTCGCAATTTACGGGTTCATCCGTATCGTGTTCGACCTGCTCGGATCACCGCACTGGTGGTGGAGCCTCGCGGTCCTCGTGCTGGCGAGCGTGACGGCCGTGCTCGGCGTGCTGTATGCGCTCATGCAGCGCGACTTGAAGCGCCTGCTGGCCTACAGCACGGTCGAGAACGTCGGCATCGTGTTCATCGGTCTCGGCCTTGCACTGGCATTCATGGCCAACAACATGGCCGCGCCGGCGGCGCTCGCCTTCACCGCCGCGCTGTTCCACGCCTTCAATCACTCTCTGTTCAAGAGCCTGCTGTTCTTCGGTGCCGGTGCGGTTCTGACGGCGACCGGTGCGCGCGATATCGAGAAGCTCGGCGGGCTCATCCTGCGGATGCCGCAGACGGCGTTCGTGTTCCTCGGCGGCGTGCTCGCGATCTCGGCGCTACCGCCGCTCAACGGCTTCGTGTCGGAATGGCTGATGTTCCAGGCTGTGCTGCTGAGCCCGGACCTGCCGCAATGGGGACTGAAACTTTCGGTGCCGGCGGTTGGTGCGATGCTGGCGCTTGCGGCGGCGCTGTCGGCGGCTTGCTTCGTGCGCGCCTTCGGCATCGCCTTTCTCGGTCGCCCGCGCGCGCCTGAGGCGGCCGCTGCCCGTGAGACAGACGCGGCGTCGCGCACCAGCATGTTCATGTTGCTCGCGCTCTGCCTCGTTGCCGGCGTCCTGCCGGGCTTCTTGATCGACGCAGTCGCACCGGTCGTCGCCGGCCAGATCGGGCAGAGCATGCCGCCGCAGGCATCGATCTCCGGCTGGTCGATCGTGCCCGTTGCCGAGAGCCGCAGCTCCTACAACGGCCTATTGGTCTTCGCCTTCATCACGGTGTCGACGCTCGCCAGCATCCAGTTCATCCATCGCTTTGCTAGCAATGCCCTCAGGCGTGCGCCCCCGTGGGACTGCGGCTTTCCCAGCGCCGATCCGGCAACTCAGTATACGGCCGACAGCTTCGTTCAGCCGGTGCGTCGGGTTTTCGGTGAAACCGTGCTGATGGCGCGTGATACGGTGGATATGCCGCCGCCCGGGGATCCGCGCCCGGCGCGGCTTACCGTGATCGTGCGCGATCCGATCTGGGAAACGGCCTACGCGCCGCTGAGTAGTTTCATTTCCCGCGCCGCGGAACAGCTCAACCACCTCCAGTTCCTGACCGTTCGCCGCTATCTGAGCCTCGTTTTCGCGGCACTCATCATTCTTCTGTTGGGGGTCGCCATATGGTCCTGATCCTCGACCTCGCCGTGCAGGGCGTGCAGATGGTGGTGGTGCTGGCACTGGCGCCGCTGCTGCTCGGATTCACCCGCAAGGTCAAGGCACGGCTCCTGCGTCGCCAGGGGCCGCCCCTGCTCCAGCCCTATCGCGATCTCGTCCGGCTGACGCGCAAGGAGGTCGTGCTCGCGGAGAATGCCTCATGGCTCTTTCGCAGTGCGCCCTACATGATTTTCGCCGCGACCTGGGTGGGGGCGGCGCTCGTCCCGACATTCGCCACAGGGCTGCACTTCAGCTGGACGGCAGACCTGATCGCCATCGCTGCTCTGCTTGGCAGCGCCCGCGTCTTCCTCGCGCTCGTCGGCATGGACGTCGGCACCAGCTTCGGCGGCATCGGATCCAGCCGCGAGATGATGTTTGCCTCTCTCGCCGAGCCGGCGATGATCATGATCGTCTTTGTCGTCGCGCTGGTCGCGGGATCGACGCAGCTCTCCCACATCGCGATCTTCATGCAGGAGCACGCAAGCCTGCGGGTTTCGCTTGGCCTCGCGCTCGTGGCCCTCGTCATCGTCGCGCTCGCGGAGAATGCCCGCATTCCGGTTGACAACCCGGCGACCCACCTGGAACTCACGATGGTTCACGAAGCCATGGTGCTCGAGTACTCGGGACGCCACCTCGCGGTCATCGAGCTCGCCGCGGCGCTGAAGCTGCTGCTCTATGTCTCGCTCATTGCGTGCATCTTCTTTCCCTGGGGGATCGCGAGCGGCGATGCCGGGCCGGTTGCCTATGTCGTGGGTGGCGCGACCTATCTGCTGAAGCTCGCGGCCGGCGGCTTCCTTCTCGTCGTATTCGAGACGTCGATCGCCAAGATGCGGGTCTTCCGGGTGCCGGAGTTTCTTGGTGCCGCGCTCATGCTCGGGTTGCTCGGCACGCTGCTGCTCTTCGTCTCGAGGACATTCTGATGGAACGGTTCTTCCTCGATGTCGCGCATCTTCTCGCTGGCGGGCTCGTGCTGACGAGCTTCATGCTGCTCTATCAGACGCGCATGTCGAGCCTCCTCATCGTGTTCGCGCTGCAGGCCGCCATTCTGACCTTGTCGGTCGCATGGCAGGCGCACGTCCAGCAGGCGCCACACCTCTACATCACGGCGGGGATCGCGCTTATCCTCAAAGCGATCATCATTCCGTTCGCCCTCAGCCGCGTCGTCGTGCGCCTCGGTATTCACCGCTCGATCGAGACCGTGGGCGGCATCGGCCCTACCATGCTCGCCGGCATGGGCTGCGTCGCGCTGGCCATGGTCGTCATGCTGAAGGCCACGGCCACCGCCGATCCTCTGACGCGCGAGGACCTGGCGTTCGCGCTCTCCGTGGTGCTGCTCGGGATGCTCATGATGGTCACGCGGCGCAATGCGGTGAGCCAGATCGTCGGCTTCATGTCGATCGAGAACGGCCTCATCCTGGCAGCGGCCGGCGCCAAAGGCATGCCGCTGGTGGTCGAGATCAGCGTCGCGTTCTCGGTCCTTGTCGCCTTCATCGTCATCGGCGTCTTCCTGTTCAGGATCCGCGAGCGGTTCGACTCGGTTGAGTTGCAGGCGCTCGATGAGTATCGGGGAGAGCGGCGATGATCGCGCTGCCGCCCTATCCGCTGCCAATGGAGCCTGCGACGGCGGTCCTGCTGATCCCGGCGGTCGGCGTCGTGTTGCTTGCCGTGCTGCCGTTCTATCGGCTCGGTGCGCGGCTAAACGTGCTTTTCACGCTCGCGACGCTGCTTTCCGCACTTTACCTGCTCACGGACCGCCCGCCGATCGGCCGCTATCTGTTCGTCGATGACCTCAATGTCGTGTTCATCGTGCTCGGCACGTTCGTCGGCTTCACGACGAGCCTGTTCAGCGCCAGCTACATCGGGCACGAGCTGGAGATCGGGCGGCTGACGCCGGCGAACCAGCGCTTCTATCATGCCATGTACCAAGCGCTGATGTTCTCGATGAACCTAGCGCTGCTGGCCAACAACATCGGGCTCATGTGGGTGGCGATCGAACTCGCGACCTTGACGACGGTATTGATGGTCGGCATGTACCGGACGCACGCGGCGCTCGAGGCGGCGTGGAAATATTTCATTCTTGGCAGCGTCGGCATTGCGCTCGCGCTCTTCGGCACGATCCTCGTCTATATGGCGGCCCAGCCGGTGATCGGCGAGGGCTATGATTCGATGGTGTGGACGACGCTCGTTGCCAAGGCGCGCGAGCTGAGCCCCGACCTGCTCAATGTCGCCTTCGTCTTCCTCATGCTCGGCTATGGCACGAAGGTCGGCCTCGCGCCGCTCCACGCCTGGCTGCCCGACGCCCACGCCGAGGGACCGACGCCGATTTCGGCCGTGCTCTCCGGTCTTCTGCTCAACGTCGCGCTCTATGCAGTGCTGCGCTTCAAGATGCTGCTCAGCGCCAACCCGAATGCCATCGCGCCGGGGCCGCTGATGGTGGTGCTCGGTCTCGTCTCGCTCATTTTCGCGGCGTTCATGCTGTACCGCCGCCGCGACATCAAGCGCATGTTCGCCTACTCGTCGATCGAGCACATGGGCATCATCACGTTCGCCTTCGGCATGGGCGGACCGCTCGCGAACTTCGCCGGCCTCCTGCATATGACGATGCACAGCCTCACCAAGTCAGCGATCTTCTTCGCGGTTGGACACATTGCGCAGGTCAAGGGCACGCAGCGCATTGCGGAGATCCGCGGTCTGACCGAGAGCCACCCAATGCTCGGCTGGGGGCTTGTGATTGGCGTCGTGGCCATCGCTGGCCTGCCGCCACTCGGTATTTTCATGAGTGAGTTCCTTGTCGTCAGCTCGACATTCGCGCGCGAACCACTTCTGGCATTGCCGCTAGTGTTCGGACTGATCGTAGCCTTCGGCGCGCTCATGCTGCGGCTGACGGAGGTCGCGTTCGGTGAGCCGATGGGCGGAATGGCGCCGGTCGAGGCGTCGTACGTGCCCCTCTACTCCCATCTGGCCCTCGTCGTGGGGGCCGGCATCTATCTGCCGGGCCCGCTCGTCGCTTGGTTCCAGAATGTCGCGCGGCTGCTCGGCTGAGGGAGGGGCGCATCATGAGCTTCCGAGCAACGCTTCTCGAGCTTGGCGCCGGGGTTGCGGCACATCGGCCATGGCCGCGCGTCACCGTCGACCGCGAACTCTGGCGGCGCGTTGCGCTGGAGGTCGCTCAGGGGCACGTGACGCTGCTCGCCTTGTGGAGTGACGGCCTCGACGTGCACATGGCGGTGCTCGACGAGGCCGCCGGCGAAGTCAGCATTGCGAGCCTCGCCTGCATGAACGGGCGCTTTCCTTCGGTCGGGCGGACGCATCCGCCCGCCGTGCGCTTCGAGCGCGCGATCGCCGATCTCTATGGCCTCGTCGCCGAGGAAGCGGCCGATACGCGGCCCTGGCTCGATCATGGCCGCTGGGGTGTACGCCATCCGCTCGGATCTGCAACGCCGGACGCTGCGGAGGGCCTGCCCTACACGTTCCTCCCCGCCGAGGGGCCGCCGTTGCACCAGATCCCGGTCGGTCCGGTGCACGCGGGCATCATTGAGCCGGGCCACTTCCGATTCCATGCCAATGGCGAGACGGTCGTGCGGCTTGAGGAGCGGCTCGGCTACGTCCACAAGGGGATCGAGGGGCTGATGCGCGGCGCGCCGCTCGCCCGCGCAGCCCGGCTCGCTGGCCGGGTGTCGGGTGACAGCACGGTCGCCATGGCCCTTGCCTTCGCACACGCCGTCGAGGCTGCCGCTGGAGTCGAGGCGCCAGCGCGCGCGCAAGGCCTGCGCGCGATCATGGCCGAGCTCGAGCGTATTGCAAACCATCTCGGCGACTTCGGCGCGATCTGCAATGACGCCTCCTTCTCGCTGATCCATGCCCATTGCGGCGCGCTGCGCGAGCAGGTGCTGCGCTGCTCGCGCATGGGCTTCGGGCACCGCCTGATGATGGATTGCGTGGTGCCGGGCGGCGTTGCCTGCGACCTCGACGAAGCGGGTGCCGCCAATATCCGCGGGCTGATCGCCCATATTCCCCGCCATCTGCCCGAGCTGGTGCGCATTTATGATCGGACCGCTTCGTTGCAGGACCGCACGGTCACCACCGGGATCCTGAAGGCGGACCTGGCGCGCCAGTACGGTGCCGGCGGCTATATCGGGCGCGCTTCGGGGCGCGCCTTCGACACGCGCCGGGCACTCCCCTACCCGCCCTATGACATCCTGCGCTTTGAGGTGCCGGTGCGCACCGCTGGGGATGTCGACGCCCGCGTCTGGATCCGCATTGACGAGATCACGCAGAGCCTCGGGATCATCGAGCAGTGCCTCGAGAAGCTCCCCGAGGGGCCGACAATGGTCGCCATGGATGCGGCGCTGGCCGCCGCCGGGCGGGAAGCGACGGCCCTCGTCGAGGGCTTCCGTGGCGACGTGCTCGCCTGGGTGCGGCTCGGGCCGGACGGCACGATCGCCAATGCCCATATCCGCGATCCGTCATGGCTGCAGTGGCCACTGCTCGAGGCCGCGATCGAGGGCAACATCGTCGCCGACTTTCCGCTCTGCAACAAGTCGTTCAACTGCTCCTACTCGGGGCACGATCTTTGAGGCTGCCCAATGCGCAGATTGCTCCTTGAGGGACTGCTGAAGGCGCCGCTCACCGAAGCCCGGCCCGTTGACGACGATGCCATCCTCGCCGAGCTGGCAGAGCGGCTGAAGAGGTCGGCGCGCCGCGCGCTCGGCCACAGCCTGTCGATCCGCCAGGTGGATGCCGGTTCGTGCAACGCCTGTGAACTTGAGATCCACGCCCTCAACAACGTCTACTATGACCTTGAGCGCTTCGGTCTCCGTTTCGTCGCCTCGCCGCGACACGCTGACGTGCTGCTTGTCACAGGCCCGGTGACCAAGAATATGCGCGAGGCCCTCGAGCGGACCTACAACGCAACGCCGAACCCGAAATGGGTCGTTGCCGCCGGCGACTGCGCGTGCGGGGGCGGCCTTTTCGGCGGCTACGCCAATGTCGGGGGCGTCGAGGCCGTGATCCCCGTAGATCTGCACATCCGCGGTTGCCCGCCGACACCGATGGCCCTGCTGCAGGGCCTCGTCGCACTCATGGAGCGCGCGGCTGCGCCAGGCTGACCCGCCGGCCTGCCGCTACTCGGCTGCCATGGGTCTGAAGGGCGGGAGCGCTGCGCGCGCAGCCTTATCCATGGGCTTCGGCCACCACTTGTCCTCCCACTCCGAGAACAGCGGCTTGAGCTTCGGCATGACCTGATCGGCAAAGAGCTTTGTATTGTACTTCGTCAGCTCCTTGGACATGTTGCCGTACTGGAGGAGCAGCATGAAGTGGCCGACGTTGAGCGTCTTTGCGACGTGCTCGAGCTGCTCGGACACATCCTTTGGCGAGCCGACGATGACATAGCCGCGCTCGACGATGTCCTCCATGTTGCGCGCGACCATGTTGAAGCGGGTGCCGGCCGTGGTACCCGTCGTGACGCCGGCGAGTTGGTCCTTGGGCTTGTTGTGGCCCGGCTGGGTGCTCTCGGACTGCGCACGCATGGCTTCCTCGGCCGCCCGCCTGACCTGGCTTTCGAGGCCGGCTCGCATGGTCGCCTCGGTGTTGTAGCCGGGTGGCGAGGCGAAGCGCGGGTCGACATGCAGGCAGCGCCCGTAGAAGTACTCGGCTGCTTCCGCGTAGCGCTCCATGGCCTCGGCCCGGCTTTCGGCGACGCCGACGAACTGGAGGAAGCCCGCACGGTACGGATTGCGGTCCTTGCCGAGCCGGTCCATCTCGTTCCAGAAGCCCTGCATGGTCGCCTGCCCGGCCTTGTAGCCGTAGTAGGAAAGATAGCAGTAGACGTAGTCCATCTCCGCGCACCAGCGCCAAGTCTCGACGGAGCCGCCGCCCGGGATCCACACCGGCGGATGGGGTTGCTGGATCGGCCGCGGCCAGATGTTGACGTAGCGCTGCTGATTGAAGCGGCCATTGAAGGCGAACGTGTCCTTCTCCTGCCAAGCCCGCATCACGAGGTCATGGGCTTCGCTGTAGCGCTCGCGCAGCATCGATGGGTTTTGCCCATAGGCATACGTCGTATCCATGGGCGTGCCGACCGGGAACCCGGCAATGAGCCGCCCGCCCGAGATGCAGTCGATCATCGCAAACTCTTCCGCGACGCGCGTCGGCGGATTGTAGAGGGCGAGGCTGTTGCCCATCACGCAGATCGCGGTGTCAGTCGTGCGCCGCGCGAGCGCCGTCGCGATGAGGTTCGGCGAGGGCATGAGGCCGTAGCCGTTCGAGTGGTGCTCGTTGCAGCAGATGGCATCGAAACCGCAGTCCGCCGCGAACTCCATCTCATCCATGAAATCGTTGTACATGTGGTGGGCGCGCTTGGGGTCGAACAGGGAGGAATGGATGTCGACCCACACCGAGGGATGCTTGTCCCGGAAGTCATCCGGCAGCTCGGTGTATGGCATGAGGTGGAACCACATCAGTTTCATGGGGCGCGCTCCTCGGCTCGCGGTTTCCTCGCTCGGCGGCATGGACTGCCGCTCATCGTGTTCCTTCCGGCGCGGGCCGGCAGGATGGTCAGCAGGTGTCCGGACACAGTGAGTCAATCGCCTGCCGGAGACAAGCCCCGCGCGCGTGGCCTGCTCTGCGCGAGCTGCGGGGGCACCATCGCATTGCACAATGGGCCGGGACTTTGGGCGGGGACGTTGCGGTCCATGCAACCGTGCCGGGCTGCGCCTCGGCTCCGGCTTGACAGGCGCCGGAAAATCGCCCTTCTCTAGTCCCGTTTCTGCGTCGAGTTGTCGCCTGCGGCCGGGGTGGCACACTCTGCTCGAGCAGGCTCCCCAAATTTCGTTCGAACGGCCAATTTCAGGAGAAGCAACATACGTCGTCCAATGCGCGCAGGTCCGGAGCGCGAAACATCCGGTCCCAGAACGAATGACGCGATCAGGGCCCGTCAGGTTCGTCTGATCAATGCTGAAGGTGAGAACGTCGGGATTGTCGAGACCCTGGAGGCGTTGCGGCTCGCCGAGGAGGCAGGGCTTGATCTCGTCGAGGTGTCGCCCGACGCCAACCCGCCCGTGGCCAAGATCCTGGACTATGGCAAGTACAAGTTCCAGGAGCAGAAGAAGCAGGCCGAGGCGCGGAAGAAGCAGAAAATCGTCGAGATCAAAGAGATCAAGATGCGTCCGAGCATCGACGATCACGACTACGACGTGAAAATGCGCGCCATCAAGCGCTTCTTCGAGGAGGGTGACAAGGTCAAGGTGACCCTGCGCTTCCGCGGCCGCGAGATGGCCCACCAGCAGCTCGGCATGGCTGTGCTTCAACGGGTCAAGGCCGAGGTGCAGGACATCAGCAAAGTCGAGTCCGAGCCGCGCCTCGAAGGTCGCCAGATGGTGATGGTGCTGGCGCCAAAATAGCCGTCGCCGCTGGCGCCTGGCCGCGGCGGCAGCCAAGTGGCAGGCCGGGCGGCGCCAAGCGGGGCCGCCGCCGGCCCGTGCGGTTGAAATTCCCTCGAAATCGTTCCATGAGTGGCGCCGCCGGCAGACCCTGGCGGTCGCGCCTCATTGCGAGATCTGTTCATGAAATTCACGTTCAACTGGCTGCAGGACCACCTGGACACGACCGCATCGCTTGATGAGATCGTCGACCGGCTGTCGATCATCGGTCTCGAGGTCGAGGGCGTCGAGGAGCCGGCACGGGCGCTCAATCCGTTCGTTGTGGCCCGCGTGGTCGATGCCAAGCCCCATCCCAATGCCGATAAGCTGCGCGTCTGCCTGGTCGATACCGGATCGGGCACCGTTGAGGTCGTCTGCGGGGCGCCCAATGCGCGCGCGGGCATGATCGGCGTCTTTGCGCCGCTCGGCAGCTACATTCCTGGTACGGGCATCACGCTCGACAAGCGTCCGGTGCGGGGCGTCGTCTCCAACGGCATGCTCGTCTCCGAGCGTGAGCTGGAATTGTCCGAGGACCACGTGGGCATCATCGACCTCGGTGAGGCGCACGCCAAGGACGTCGGCAAGCGTTTTGTGGACGTCATGGGGCTCGATGATCCGGTCATCGAGGTCAAGCTCACGCCGAACCGGCCAGACTGCACGGGGGTGCGCGGGATTGCGCGGGACATCGCCGCCTGCGGCCTCGGCAAGCTCAAGCCCGAGCGCCCGACGCCCGGCGTCGAAGGCAAGTACGAGTGCCCGATCGACATTCTGCTCGAGTTCCCGCCGGAGCTGGCGCACGCCTGCCCGATCTTTGCCGGCCGCTACATCCGGGGCATCAAGAACGGCGCATCGCCGGCCTGGGTTCAGCAGCGGCTGAAGGCCATCGGCCTCAGGCCCATCAACGCCGTGGTCGATGTCACGAACTACGTCAGCATGGACCGCGGCCGCCCGCTGCACGTCTATGATGCGGACAAGGTGATCGGCGCGATCCGCGCACGCGTTGGCCGCAATGGCGAGCGCTTCCTCGGCCTCGATGGCAAGGAGCACAACGTCGAGGACGGCATGTGTGTGATTGCCGACACGCAGCGCGTGCTCGGCTTCGGCGGCATCATGGGCGGCGAGGAGTCGGGCTCGACGCATGAGACGACCAACGTCCTCATTGAGTGCGCCTATTTCGATCCGCTGCTGACGGCGGCGACGGGGCGCAAGGCAGGCCTGCAGACGGATGCGCGCTATCGCTTCGAGCGCGGCGTCGACCCGGCGTTCATCATGGGCGGCCTCGATCTTGGTACGCGCCTGATGCTGGACTTTGCCGGCGGCGAACCGTCCCGCGCCAAGGTCGCCGGCAAGGCGCCCATCAAGAAAACCGTCATCTCGTTCGCCTTTTCGCGCGTGAAGAAGCTGGCCGGTCTCGATATCAAGGCGGCTGAAGCGAGGAAGACGCTCGACGCGCTTGGCTTCAAGGTCGAGGGGCCGGGCGACACGGTCAAGGTCACGGTGCCGACGTGGCGGCCGGACGTGCATGGTCCTGCCGACATCGTCGAGGAGATCGCGCGCATTGCCGGGCTCGACAGGGTGCCGCCGGCAGCCATGCCGCGCCCGCACGGCGTGACGCGCCCGGTGCTCACGGAGGTGCAGCGCCGCGCCCGCCGCGCCCGTCGCGTGCTTGCGACGCGCGGCTTCGTGGAGGCGATCACATGGTCATTCACGCCGCGCGCTTGGGCCGAGCATTTCGGTGGTGGCAGTGACGCGCTCGAACTGGCCAATCCCATCTCGACAGAGATGAGCTCGATGCGCCCGAGCCTGCTGCCCGGCCTGCTGACGGCGGCACAGCGCAATCGCAATCGCGGCTTTGCCGATGTCGCGCTTTTCGAGGTCGGACAAGCGTATAAGGGCGACCAGCCGGAGGACCAGCTTCTGCTTGCATCCGGCGTCCGTGTCGGCGCGGCGCAGCTTCTCGGGCGCGGGCGCCATTGGGATGGTTCGGCCAAGCCCGCCGACGTGTTCGACGTGAAGGCCGACGCGGCGGCGCTGCTTGCGGCCCTCGGCATCGATCCTGCGCGGGCGCAGGTCACGCGCGATGCGCCGGCGTGGTTTCATCCTGGCCGCTCAGGTACGTTGCGCCTTGGGCCGAAGGTCGTGCTCGCGCACTTCGGTGAGATCCATCCGGCGACGCTCAGGGCGCTCGACGTGACAGGGCCGGCGGCCGGCTTCGAAGTGTTCATCAGCGGGCTTCCGGCAGAAAAGCGCAAGGCACGCGCACGGCCGCCGCTGGTTGCGGCCGATCTGCTGCCCGTCACCCGCGATTTCGCCTTTCTGCTCGACCGGGATGTGGCGGCTGGCGATGTCATCAAGGCTGCCGCCGCGGCGGACAAGGCATTGATCTCGAATATCCGCGTGTTCGATCTCTACGAGGGCGATGCGCTCGGCGCCGGGAAGAAGTCGCTCGGCCTCGAGGTGACGCTCTCGCCAACCGAGAAGACGCTGACCGACGCCGAGATCGATGCCGTCTCGAAGAAGGTCATCGCCGAGGTCAGGCGCGCGACGGGCGGGGAGGTCAGGGGCTAGCTTCGGCCCGGCAGTCCGCTGCGGCAAGCGCCAAGCCGTCTGCATGGCGGCCGCGGGCCTGCTCCAAGCAAAGGTGGGGCGGTAGCACCCCTTCCGAGCAGCCCGCAGCAAGAGAGCGGCAAGAGAGTTGTGTCAGCCGGCCTGTAAGCCGGGTTCTGTCTGGAGGCGAGCCTCCGCGACGGCCATTCATCTGGGGCGCGCATTGCTGGGCGCCTCGTGCAACCAACCCGGGCAGCGGCGTGGACCACGCCCGGCGCAAAGGGCGTGCCCTCTGCGCCATGCCGCCCCTATTCGGTCTTGCTCCCGGTGGGGTTTACCCTGCCGCCTCTGTTGCCAGAGGCGCGGTGCGCTCTTACCGCACCCTTTCACCCTTGCTGCCGCGGGCGAGCCCGCTTCGGCGGTTTGCTTTCTGTGGCACTTTCCCTGGGGTTGCCCCCGGCGGCCGTTAGCCGCCACCGTCGATCCATGGAGCCCGGACTTTCCTCCACCGGTACGCAGCCTTCGCGGCATCCGGCAGCGGCCGTCCGGCCGGCTGACATGCAGGACATAAGGGGTGCGCGGGCCCGTCCGTCAAGCGGCTGCGGCGATGCCGGTTACCGCGCGGCCGGGCTGTTCCAGCCCATGACGGCCTTGACCTCGAGGTATTCCTCGATGCCGTGGCGCCCCCATTCGCGACCGTTGCCGGACTGGCGATAGCCGCCGAAGGGCGCGGCAGGATCGGCTGGCGCCATGTTCACCGTCACCATGCCTGCGCGGACCTGCCGGGCGACGCGCTTGGCCCGCTCGCGGTCGGACGAATGGACGTAGCCGGCCAGACCGAAGACGTGGTCGTTGGCGATGCGCACGGCATCGGCTTCGTCCTCATAGGGCAAGATCGACAGGACCGGCCCGAAGATTTCCTCGCGCGCGATCCGCATTTCGGGCTTCACGTCGGCAAATACCGTCGGCTTGACGTAGTAGCCCTGATTGAGCCCTTCCGGCTTGCCCGGCCCGCCCGTGACGAGCGTCGCGCCCTCGGCAATGCCGGATTGGATGAGGTCCTGGATCTTGCGCCACTGCAGGTCCGACACGACCGGGCCCAGTTCCGTGTCGGCCGCCGCAGGGTCGCCGACCTTCATGCTGAGCGCGGCCGCTTTCGCGATCTCGGCGACCTCGCCCATGCGGCTCGCCGGCACCAGCATGCGCGTCGGTGCATTGCACGACTGGCCCGAGTTGCGGAAGCAGAGCTTCGCGCCCTCTGCTACAGCCTGCGACCAATCGACGTCATCGAGCAGGATGTTCGCCGACTTGCCGCCGAGCTCCTGGCCGACGCGCTTAACGGTCGGCGCGGCGCGGATTGCAACGTCGATGCCGGCGGCGGTGGAGCCAGTGAAGGACATGCAGTCGATGCCGGGGTGCTCGGCCATGGACTGGCCGACCACCTTGTCGCCGTGGACCAGATTGAAGACGCCCGCCGGTACGCCAGCCTCATCAAGCATCTCGGCGATCAGGATCGCGGAGAAGGGCGCCACCTCGGATGGCTTCAGCACCATCGTGCAGCCTGCGGCCAGTGCCGCTGCGACCTTGCATGAGATCTGGTTGGCTGGCCAGTTCCAGGGCGTGATCATGCCTACGACGCCGATCGGCTCGCGCAGGATCTCGGTCGCGCCATGGGCCTCCTCGAAGGGGTATGTCTTGAGGATGCTGTGCATGGTGCGGAAATGACCCATCCCCGCGCCGGCCTGGAAGCGCGTTGCGAAAGAGAGCGGCGCGCCCATTTCACGGCTGATGATCTCACCCATCTCGCCGAAACGGCGCTTGTAGATGGCGGCAATCCTGTCGAGGAGGGCGAGGCGATCCTCGCGCGAGCTCGCGGCAAAGGCCGGGAAGGCGGCGCGCGCGGCGGCCACGGCCCGATCCACGTCGGCCTTGCTGCCGAGAGCCACCTTGGCAAAGGGCTGCTCGGTCGCTGGATTGACGACATCGAGCGCTGTCGCGCTGACGGGATCAACCCACGCGCCATTAATGAAGTACTTCAGTCCCTTGTCAAAAATCATATTCGCTCTCCCGCCGGACATTCCATTGCGCTGCGTGCGAGCGCAGGCCCTGTTCGCCGCCAGCATTAGGCCGACCGATGCCGCCGATCAATGGCTTGCCACGCGGCGCCGAATTGTGCGTCGCACGCCCATCCGTACGGGGACGGATCTTTTTCCTTGCAAGGCTTCGCTCGATAGCTCACCTTAACCACAGCGACGCGCCGTGCCGATCGGCAAAGTGCGCGTCCCTACGAAGCGACGAACGGTTTCATCGGCCACGGTGACCGGTTCGTGCAGCGACAGGGCCAGAGGGGGCGGGGCGCCCTGTACCCGCGCGATGGGTCATCCGACCGGTGAACGGGAGGACACCCATGCATGTTGCCTCGATACTCAAGGTCAAGGGCCACGCCGTCGAGACGGTTCGTGCTGACGCCAAGCTGACGGCCGTCGCCGGCCGGCTTGCCGACAAGCGCATCGGTGCCGTGGTCGTGACCGATCGGACCGGAGCCATCGCGGGGATCGTCTCGGAGCGCGATATCGTTCATGCGATCGCCAAGGACGGGGCGGCCTGCCTCGACTGGCCAGCATCCGAGATCATGACGCGCGATGTCCTCACGTGCAGCGAGGACGACACCATCGACGAGATCATGAGTCGCATGACCGCGCGGCGGTGCCGGCATCTGCCGGTCATGGCCGATGGCCGTCTCGCCGGCATCATCTCGATTGGGGACGTCGTGAAGCATCACATCGCCGAGGTCGAGATGGAGGCGATGGCCATGCGCGACTATATTGCGACAGCGTGAGCGGCAACGGTCAACACCGCGCCGCGCGGTGAAGGGCGGCGCGGTGTGCTCGTGTGCCTCTGTCGGTGCTTAAGCGCACAGGCTAGATCCGCCAGACGGTGCGCCGCGCGTTGGATGCATTGATCAACGCCGACCTGATCTCACTTCTGTCGATACCAATGTCTTTCAGCATTCTGTCGTCGAGCGCCTGGAGTTCCCTCTCAGCGGCCCTGAACTTCAGATAGCGACTGAAGCCAACAGCGATCCGCGTAACGAAGCTGGCGATGGCGGAAGCGGCGCTGGCAAGCGCCGGCGGCAACTTATGTTCGGCGACGCCGTAAGGCGCCCCGATGTCACACTTCTGGGCATTCATGGGATTTCGTTCCTTAATTCGGCTCTAGGGTGGAGGTGCCGGTTACGCCGTCAGACGGATTTCGCTCGTCGGATGTCGTCCGGGCTCCAGTCGAACGCGGCCGGGCGCTCCACCGAAAAGTCATGCATCACGCGCGTGCCGGTCTTGTGCGTCGAGGCTTGACGCGGCTGTGCGATCACGTGCGCGCGTGCTGCGCCGGCCGCGGGAGCCGCCTTGAAGGCGATGTCTGCCGCATGACCTGCGCTGGAACGAACAGGTTGAGTGCTCATGATCATCCCCTCTCTTTTGTGTATCGCGCTGGCAGAGGTCATCCGCGCGGATGGTGTTCATGTCACGCCAGGGGCGTCTTGATAATCCGTCGTTGCGGACAAACAGTGCGGAATTCCATTCACAGATCCGGCCGCTCCCGTGCTAGAGAGGCCCATCCCTAGGTGCATGAACTGGCGCGGAAGGCGCCCGCCTTTCGAGGCGGGCGGACGATGCGCGCGGCCCTCACGGTGGCCGCTCACGATCCTGCAGGTGCGCCATGCGACAGCCTGATGAAATGCTGGTGATGGTACGCGTCGCCGACCGCGGCGGCTTCACGGCGGCGGCCGAGGACGTCGGGCTTACGCCGTCCGCCGTGGCCAAGCTCGTCTCGCGCCTGGAGCAGCGTCTCGGCGTGCGCCTGCTCAACAGGACGACGCGCCGCGTGACGCTCACCGCCGAAGGCGAGCGATATGTCGCGCGTGCGCGCAAGATCCTCGCGGATATCGACGAATGTGAGGCCGACGTGATGGCGCAAGGCGCGGCGCCGCGCGGCGAGCTGCGGGTCGCGTGTGCGACGGGCGTCGGCTTTACGACCATCGTGAGCGCGCTGCCGAAGTTCCGCGAACGCTACCCCGACATCCGCATCGAGTTTGCGATCGGCAGCCGGCGCATCGACATTGTCGAGAACCAGATCGATGTCGCAATCCGGCTCGGGGCGCTTCCTGACAGCTCGCTCGTGGCGCGCAAGCTCGCGACATTCCGGCGGATCCTTTGCGCCTCGCCGCTCTATCTGGCCAATGCCCCGCGACTTGAGACGCCCGACGATCTCCTCCAGCACGAGTGCCTCTTCGCGACCTCAACGCCGGATCTCGATCTGTGGCCCTTCCGCGACAGCAACGGCCGCACACGCAGGATCAAGGTGTCCTGCCGCTACACCTTCGATGACGGCATGGCCTGCTATCTCGCGAGCCTTGCCGGCGTCGGCATCATCCGGCTCTCCAACGAGCAAGCCGCGCGGGCGCTCAAGGTCGGCCGTCTCGTACCTGTGCTCGAGGCGGACCATGTGTCGGAAGCCGTCCAACTGCACGCCGTCGTGCCGCACGGGCGGCAGAACTCGCCGAAGGTGCGCGCGTTCATCGACTTTATCGCGAATGCCTATGAGCAGGAGGGCTGGCGCTAGCGGGCGCGCGGTCCAGGCGGGGCGCGTCTCTTGGGGGCATACAAGCGTGCGATGGTGCGCCGGCGGCGCTGCCGCTCCGCGGGGCCGCAGCGTGCAGCAAACTCGGCGTGAGCGTAAAGGTGGTGCGGACGGAGGGAGTCGAACCCTCACGACGTTGCCGTCTCAGGATTTTAAGTCCTGTGTGTCTACCAGTTCCACCACGTCCGCGCGCAACGCCCGGCTTGGGGGCATCAACTTCCTCCAAGCCGGGCTATAAATGGCCAGACATCCTTCGGCAACTCCGCCCACCGGACGCTGCCGCGGTTATCAGCGGAAGAACACGTCCGCGCGCATGCCCGGCAGCAGCGGGGCGCTGCCTTCGAGGTCGACCATGACCTCCATGACTTCCACGTCCGTGGCCCGCCGCGCGCCGCGCGAGCCCATGCGCGGCATGGCGAGCAAGGGCGCGAGCTCCGTCACCGTGCCGCTGAACTCGCGGCCGGGATAGGCTGCGCTGCGCACGAAAACCTGCTGCCCGGACTTGATCTTGGCGACATCCTGCTCGTCGACTTCGGCGCGGACACGCATCAGGCTGAGATCGCCCATGACGATGAGCACCTGCTCGGCGCTTGGTGTCGCGAGCTCGCCGACCTTGGCGTTTATCTGCAGCACCGAACCGGTGATCGGCGCACGAATGCGCATCTTTTCAACCATCTCCTCGGCAAGTGTCAGCTCCGCCCGCGCGGCGATCAGCGCGGCCTCGAGGCGGTTGGGTGCCGGCACCTTGGACTTGGCGTGAGCCGTGGCCAACGCGATCCGCTCCAGCCGCAGCTTGTCCTCGGCCTGAGCGAGCTGGCTGCGTGCCTGCAGCAGGGCCTGCGGGTTGCCTGCCGCCTTGCGGTCGGCCGCAAGCACGCCATCGAGCGCAAATCGCGCATTGGTGGCGGCGCGTTCGGCGGCATACAGGGCATCCTCGGCCTTGCGGACCTCCTCGCGGCCCGCGGTCTCCGGCTGCGCGTCGCGCTCGCGCTGGCGAACGGCGACCTCGGCTTCTGCCGCAGCAAGCCGCGCGCGCGCGTCCTTGTCATCGAGCCGGATCAGCACATCGCCTTTGGTCACCCGGTCGCTGATCGCAGCGTTCACCTCCTGAATGCGGCCCGGCGTGATGGTGCTGATGCGGATCTGGCCGGAGCGCGGCTCGACGCGGCCCGGCGCGGCCGCGGCCCACGAGGTTTGGGGGCGGTCGGGGATCGCCTGCGCAGGCGTCGCCGAGGCGGGCGCGATGGCCGCAGCGAGCTGCTTCGGAGCGCCGTACATGGCGACAAGGACGCTGGCGGAGCCGGCCACGAACAGGCCAAGCATGACGGCGAGGCGCCGGCCACGATTGGGGGCGTTGGCTGCGTTCAGCATGGGCTGCGACGGGCTCGTGGTCGGGTGCGGCTGCATGACATAATCCTCCAAGATCGCCCCGTGGGGCTTGGCACAGAGGCTCCCCCTGCGCTTGTGCAACACGCTCACCCTACGGTGCAGAGGAAAGGCAGTCTGTTTCGCAGGGAACAGGCCGGTCAGGCCGCGACAGGGCGCACAAACTTCGCCCTGTTATCCCGGGAACAGCGCCGCCGCCGGCGCCCTGCCATGCTCTACCCGTCACACCACCAGCCGCATCCGGCCAGCGACTGGCGAAAAGTGCCGGAGGCGACATCAAAGGAGAGTGCCATGCAGGGTGAGATCACGAAATATCGCGACGACCTCGGGATCGGCGTCATCACGACGGACGACGGGCGCCGCTACCGCTTCGCCGGCAAGCATGTCATCAGTGCCGCGGCGGATCTGGTCGGTCAGGAGGTCGACTTCCTCCTTTCAACCAACCAGCCGGCAGAGATCATCGTCATCTCGGGATCGCCGTGGACGGCATTTGGCGGCATAGCCGGCGGCGCATGAGACCAGCGCCAATGCTGGACGGTGCAAAGCGCGCCCGCCTGACGATGATCAGGCGGGCGCACTGCATTTTGAGCGTCGCCCAAGGCATGGGCCGCAGGGCCCGGCCACCAGGACGCGCGCCGCCGGCACAGACGCCGGCGGCACCGCTCGTCGCTGAGAAGATGGGGCTGCGTGTCCCGTTCTAGCGAGCGTGCGTGCGCAGCACGGGCGCGCGCAGCCAGAGGCGATTCGTGCAGAATGTGGTCGCGCAGTAGCGGGTGCTCGAAGCGCCCTGCGCCATCGGCGCGGATGGGGACGCTGCGGCCAAGGTGCCGACAAGGCCCCCAGCGAGGACCACAGCGATCAGGGCTAGGCGGCGCGGGGTGTTCAGCTTGTACATGGTGGCGGCTCCACATCAGCGAGTGTGGCGCAAGTCTGCCAGCAGCAGCTGATGCAGGGCTGTTCCGCCGGGAACAGGCGTGAACCGTGGAGCTAGACCGTTGAACGCGCCACGGAGCTTGCCAGCGCTTCATCGTGCGGCGCGACCCTCGGTTGCTCTTCCGGGATCGCCGCGCCACGGTCGCCCCGGCGCCCCTTGAGAACCCACGTGTGCACGACGCCGTAGCCCTTGACGTCGATGCTGCCGCGCGGCTCGAGAGCATAGCGGTCTCCGAGACGCGCGTGCGTCAGCTCCGACACGAGGATGCCCTGGGGCGGGCTATGACTCTCAAGCCGCGAGGCGAGGTTCACCGTATCGCCCCAGACATCGTAGATCAGCCGCTTGGCCCCGATGACGCCGGCAAGCACGGGGCCGCTGGCGATGCCGATGCGGAGCACGATGCTGACACTGTGCTCGTTCGATATGCGCTCGGCCGCATCGATCATGTCGAGCGCCATCCCGGCAATGCGATCCGCGTGATCCTCGGTTGGCACGGGCAAGCCGGCCGCAGCCATGTAGGCATCACCGATGGTCTTGATCTTCTCCACGCCCCAGCGGTCGGCGAGCTCGTCGAACGTCCGCACGATCGTGTTGAGCAGCGCCACCGTTCGCGCGGGCCCGAGCGACTTGGCGAGCGAGACGAATCCCTTGATGTCGGCGAACAACACGGAGGCTTCGCCGAACTCGTTGGCGATCGTGGTGTCCGGACGCTCCTTCAGTTGATCGACGATTGTTCCAGGCAGGATGTTGTGCAGGAGGCTCTCCGTTTCCGCCTCGGCCTGCTCGACGAGGCGAAAGGCGTAGTAGAGCACGATCGAGATGACGCAGAATGTGGTGATGACGGCCGTGACGTGCAGGGCGGCAGTATCGGCATCGGAGATGATCAGCCCGTCTGCGCTCTCGATGAAGTGCAGCCGCGCCAGGAAATACAGCGTGATCGCGATCACGGTGGCGAGGACGATGAGCTTCAGCCGCTCGATACCCAGAATGACGAAGAAAGCTGCGGGCGCGGCGAAGTACTGCATATGGAGGCCCGTTTCGCGGCCGACATAGGAGGTCAGCACGAAGATGCCGACAAGCTCCGAGACGAGGATCGCGATCGGACCTACCAGCTCGCCGTACCGATGAAGGAAGGGTACCGACAGCGCCACCACCGCCATGGCGAAGTTGATGATGATCACCGGTTTCCACGTTTGGAAATCCAGGAACATCTGCTGGAAGGCGTAGACGAGCGTGAAGAGCGCGATCACGTACGCCGTGACATTCATGATCTTGAGGCGGCGCCGCACGTGCGGCGAATATGGTTCGGTGCCGTAGGCCGACAGCCGGGCGAGCCACGCGCCGGTCCTGCGCACGCCATCCATGCCCAAGAGTGGGAGGCGAGGCGGTCCCATCCTGAGACTCCCGAATTCTGGAGGGCCCACTATCGAGCGAACCAGTAGCCAACTCAACCCCGTTCAGAAGGCTTGGTTCAAACCTCCGCTATGGTAGGATGCGCGGCTGCCGCTCACTTTTTTAGCCCGCTGGCGCGCTGCGGGCCATAGGCTGTTTGGATTTCGCACGATGGATCACAAAGCGCTTGCTCAGCTTTTGGCGCAAACCGCCCTTTTCGGGGGCCTTGACGAGGGCGATCGGCTGGCCGTCGTCGGCCGCATGCGGCGCGTGCAGTTCGAGACCAACCAGATGATATTCTCGCGCGGGGATCCCGGCCGCGAAATCTACCTTGTGCTTGAGGGCCGCATCCGGCTGTCCGTCCTGTCGGCAGAGGGGCGGGAGCTGTCGTTTGCGCACGCCGGACCCGGGGAGCTGTTCGGGGAGATTGCGACGCTGGATGGTGGCGAGCGCACGGCCGGCGCGACCGCGATCGGCCCGGTCACGGCCATGACGCTGGCGCAGAAAGCGCTGTGCGATCTCATCGAGAGCAATCCGAAAATGGCCAATGCGGCCATCCGCTTCCTCTGCCAGCGTCTGCGCGATACGGACCAGAAACTGGAAGCTATTGCGCTGCACCGCATCGAGGTGCGCCTTGCCCGGCTCATGCTGTCCGCTCTCAAGCTGCAGGGTGCGGTGCCGAAGAACGGCGAAGCGCGGCTCGATCTCGGCCTCTCGCAGAGCGAAGTGGGCCTGCTGATCGGTGCCAGCCGGCCGAAGGTCAATCTGGCGCTGACGGCACTGGAGGACATGGGGGCGATCACCCGATCGGGCACGGGCTACGTATGCGACCTTGAGATCCTCGGTTCGGTCGCGGATATGGATGCGGCCTGAGAAAGGACCGCCTGCGCAGGGCCCGTGCCGGCGCCGTGGTCTCCTGAAATCGGAAAATCTGCTGCGTTCGCGTGCAACCAGCAGCGCATGTTCCTGCCGGAACAGCGCGTGAGCGGCGCACGGCCTACGGTTCGAGCATCGTCACTCGAGCTGGGGTACGGCCATGACCTTCGAGAACCAGGGCTACTACGTCGCCGGCGGTCGCACAGGCGTCCTGCTGATGCACGGGCTGTGCGGCACGCCGGCGGAGATGCGCTTCGTCGCGAACAGCTTGGCTCGGTCGGGATGCACCGTTTACTGCCCGATGCTGGCAGGCCACGGCGGCTCCGAAGAGGACATCAAGGCCACCACCTGGCAGGACTGGTACGACAGCGCCGAAAAGGCCCTCGATCGCCTCCGCAAGGACTGCGACACCGTGATCGTCGGCGGCCTGTCGACGGGCGCCGTGCTGGCGCTCCTGCTCGCCGCCCGCCGCCCGGCGGATGTGCACGGCACGGCCCTGCTGGCCCCGACACTCTGGCTCAATGGCTGGCTCATTCCCTGGTATGCCCGCCTCTTCCGCCTCGTTTTCAGCAGGCGCATCGCCAATCTGATCGGCTTTCCTGACCTGCACCCGCACGGGATCAAGGACGAGCGCATCCGCGAGTTCATCCGCAATGCGCTGTTCAGCGGCGACAGCTCCGTGGCCGGATTGCCGAGCACGCCGGGCGGGGCCGTTCTCGAGCACCGCCGCCTGGTCAAGGCCGTTCGCGCCGAGCTCGCCGCTATCCGTCAGCCGGCCCTCATCGTTCATCCGCGTGAGGATGACTACGCCGATCTCGACAACGCCTGGTACCTCCAGCGCCACCTCAAGGGCCTCGTCGACATGGTGGTGCTCGACGACAGCTATCACATCGTGACCGTCGACCGTCAGCGTCACCTGGTTGTCGAGCGCATGGCGGCGTTCGTCGCCGGCGTCGTTGGCCGCGCCGGAGCCAGGCGTGCATCCCCCGCCACTGCTGCTGCGCCGGCACGCGCGGCCGCCTGATCCACGGCCGGAACGAAAATCCGCGCCTGTGCCGCGCGGAACAGCGGCCGCGCAGAGCTTCCCGCAAGATCAATCCATCCTGAACACGAAAGGAACGCCCAATGATCAAGTTCCCTCTCGCTCTCGCCACCTTGGCCATCGCCACGGCATCGACCATCGCGCTCACAACGACCGCCGATGCCGGTCGCCGCGGGCACTTCCGCTTCCATCACATCCACATCGGCCCGCCCATCTACAAGCCCGCGGAGCCGGTCTACATCTATCGCCAGCCGAAGGTCGTGAAGCCTGCCGCCGCGCCCGCGCCCGTCAGGTACGTGGACGGCGAAGGCCGCCAGTTCGACCGTGCCAGCAAGACCTGGTTCGACGGCGTCGGCGGATGCTGGAAGGGTGACAAGACGTTCGCCTACCGCGGCGGCGCCTGGTTCTACGGCACTGCACGCTGGGTGCAGACCAGCAATGGCTGGGGCGTTTCCTCCGGCAGTCTCCCCGAGCAGGTCGATTGCGCCAGCGTCAAGGCCTTCGCAGGCAAGATCAAGCCGGTGACAACCAGCTCGGTCGCGCCCGCAGCCGAAGCGGCCAAGCCGGCGGCTGCCGCCGAGGCGCCGACCCGCACCGTCGAGAGCCAGCCTGAAGGTGCGCGGCCAAAAGCCCCTGAAGCGACGGCCAATGCGAGCGACTGCAAGAAGTACCTCCCGAGCCTCGGCGAGACCGTCTCGGTTCCCTGCACTCAGTAAGCGGCCCCGCCGCACTGCCGCCAACCACGCGCACGGGAGACATGCGATGCACACCACAGCCGATGCACCAACCATCGCCCTGCCGGGCCGGCCCATGCCGGCCCGGCGCGGGACGATGCACCTGCCCATGATCCCGAAGCTCGCGTACCGCAATCTCTTTCATGATCGCCTCGGGCTGATCGTGACGGTGGTCGGGATCGTCTTCTCCGTCGTCCTCGTGGCCGTCCAGTTCGGTCTCTACCTCGGCTCGGAGAACCGCATCGCCGCCATGTTCGACCATGCCGAGGGAGATCTCTGGGTCGTGCCGCTCGGCACCAAGAGCTTCGATGACCCTGCCATGCTGTCCGGGCGCGAGCGCCATAACGTGCTTTCGACGCCGGGCGTCGCGCGGGTCCAGGAGCTTGCCGTCGGCTTTGTCAACTGGCGCAAGCCCAAGGGTGGATCAACGGCCGCCCTGCTCGTCGGCTCGACCATCACGCAGGGCTCCAGCCTGCCCTGGAATGTCACGGAGGGCAGCGTCAGTGCGCTTGCTGCGCCGTCGGCTGTCGCCGTCGACAGCACCTACTTCGAGGAGCTCGGCGTTGCCCGCATAGGCGATCGCGCCGAGGTCAACAACATGGAAGTGACCGTGCAGGCCGTGACCAAGGGCATCCGCTCGTTCACGACACTGCCGTACGTTTTCACGACCCTCTCGACCGCGCGCACGCTCCTTGGCGCCTCAGCCGACCAGTCGTCCTACACGCTCGTCTCGGCCGCGCCCGGCATGTCGGTCGAGGATCTGAGGTCCGCACTCCTCAAGCGCCTACCGGATGCCGAGATCCTGACGCACGCCGAGTTCCGTAAGCGCAGCCTGGACTACTGGCTGTTCGAGACCGGCGCGGGCGCCGCGCTCATCGCGGGTGCCGTGCTCGGCATCATTGTCGGCATGGTGATCGTCGCGCAGACGCTCTATGCGAGCACCAAGGACCATCTCAATGAGTTCGCGACGTTGCGCGCGCTCGGTGCCTCGGCCGGCTACATCAACAAGGTCATTCTGATCCAGGCCGTGCTGAGCGCCGTGATCGGCTACGTGCTCGGGATGATGTTGAGCCTGCTGGTCATCTGGGCGGCGGAGGATTCGACACTCCTGATCGTCATGACGCCGCGGCTCGCTCTCATGCTGTTCGCCCTGACGGTCGGCATGTGCGTGATTGCCGCTCTCTGCGCCATCTTCAAAGTCATCCGCATCGATCCGGCCGTGGTGTTCAGCCGCTGATCCCATTCGGAAGGAGACAAGATCATGACGACCGCTCCCTTCATGCTCGAAGCCCGCGACATCACCAAGGTCTACCGCTCGGAAGCCGGCGATATCATGCCCCTGAAGGGCGTCAGCGTGGAGCTGGCACCCGGCGAGCTCACCCTGCTCATGGGGCCGTCGGGCAGTGGCAAGACCACGCTCCTGTCGATCCTCGGCTGCATTCTCTCGCCGACGAGCGGCACGCTCAGGATCGCGGGCCACGCCACGGAAGGTCTCAGCGCCGAAGGCATGGCCGATCTCCGCCGCCGGCACGTCGGGTTCGTGTTCCAGTCCTACAACCTCGTGCCAACGCTGACGGCGCTGGAGAACGTCATGCTGGCGCTCGATCTCAGAGGTGCATCGCGCGCCCAAGCGCCGGATCTCGCGTGGGAAGCTCTGAGTGCCGTCAGGCTGACGCACCGCGCGCATGTCATGCCGAGCAAGCTCTCGGGCGGTGAGAAGCAGCGCGTATCGATTGCGCGTGCATTGGCCGGGGCGCCGTCCGTGATCCTCGCCGACGAGCCGACGGCCGCACTCGACAGCGAGAACGGCCAAGCCGTGATGGCGCTTCTCGCCGAGGTGGCGCGGGATACGCGGCGCGCCGTGCTCGTCGTGACGCACGATCACCGCACGCTCAAGTACGGCGATCGCATGATCCGCATCGAGGATGGCCGCATCGCAAGCCGCGCGCGCCGTCGCATGACGGCAGCGCCGGACACCGTGCTCGCGCCCGCTGCGTAATTCTCGAACGGCTGTCTCGGGCGGAACAGCGCAGCATCGCCGCTCGCGACATACTCGCTTCTGCACTGACCCGAATGCGGGACAGGGCAGCATCAGCAACCCCAAAAACAGGTCAAAGGAGAGTGCCATGATCGTTTCCGTCAAGCGCCTAGCTCATGCAGCCGCCCTGTTCGCCGCCACCATCGCGACCGCGACGCCATCCGCCGCCAACGAGGCAGCCGGAATATGGTTCGATCACACCGGCCGCGGCGCCGTCGAGATCACCGATTGCGGCGGCGCGCTCTGCGGGCGCATCGTCTGGCTGAAGGATGCGTCGCATGGAAAGACCTGCGGCAAGCAGGTCATCGGCAACGTCAAGGCCGTCGGTGCCGGCAAGTGGGACAAAGGCTGGATCTATGACCCCGAGGATGATGCGCGCTACAGCGTCGAGATCACGAGCCTCGGCGGCGATCGGCTGCGGGTCATGGGCTATCTCGCGAGCAAGATGCTGAGCGAGACCATGACCTGGCGCCGGGCACCGGCCGACCTCAAACGCTGCAATGCCTGAGCAACCCGATCGACGCCCCGCCCCTGCACGTCGCGTTCCGGCAGGGCGGGGCGGGACCGGTCGCGCCGGCACACGGCGCCTTCTCATTTCTGAATGAACCAATCTCGCATACGCCGATCACAATGTGGCGCGATCGGCCTATACTGCGCGCTGCCGAGGAGGCAGGCAGTGCGGTTGTCGGGTTCAGACCTTGATCGAAGCGCTGGCCGGGCCCCAGGGGTTGGTGCAGCGCATGAGCAGTTCTCTCGCGTCGATGGACATTTTCAGTGACCTCTCGCCGGGCGAACGCGTGGCGCTCGCCGCAGAGCTGACGACTCTCCGTCTCGTGCGCGGCGAGGTGCTGGTGCAGCAGGGCGAGCCGGCAGACGCATTGTTCATCGTCGAGAGCGGACGCTTCGAGGTCTTGGTCGCCGGCCTCGACGCACCGATCGCAGAGCTCGGCGCCGGCGCGCCGATCGGCGAAATCGCGTTCCTCGCGGGTGGAACGAGGACCGCGACCGTGACCGCCGCGCGCGACAGCGTGGTGATGAAGCTCACGCGTGCGCAGTTCGATCGCCTCTGCGCCCGTCATCCAACCATCTGGCCGAGGCTGGCGGCGACACTCGCGCGCCGGCTCGCCGATCAGACCGCTGGCCGCGCGGCACCGGCGGACCAGATGCCGCGGGTCATCACAATCATCCCGGCGGGCCCGCGACCGGTTCCGTCGCGTTTCGTCGAGCGCCTCGAGGCAGCGCTCGCGCGCCACGGCGCACTCGAGGTGGTGCGCTCCGCCAATCTTCGCGACGTCGTCGATGGCCAGTCCGGTCTCGACAGCCAGACGGCGACACGTGCGCTCAATGCGCTCGAGGCGCGGCACGATTTCGTGCTGCTCGTTGCGGACGACGAGATGACGCCCTGGTCGGAGAAGGCCGTCCGGCAGGCCGATCTCATCCTCAGCGTTGGCACAGCGGATGCCGATACGCCCCGCCCCGTGGCGCTGAGCCCCCATGAGCGCTTTGCAAACAGCCACTTCCGACCGCGGTCACATCGCCTTGTGCTGGTCCATGCCCACCGAGGCCGCGCCAAGGGGACGGCGCAATGGCTCGAAGGCCGCAGCGTCGGTGCACACCATCATGTCGCCCTCATCGATGATGCCGACGTGGAGCGCCTCGCGCGCTTTATCCGTGGTACGGCACTCGGCTTCGTCGCGTGCGGCGGCGGCGCGTTCTGCGCAGCGCATACAGGGCTGTTCAAGGCGATGCTCGAGCGCGGCATCACGTTCGACATCATGGGAGGCACGTCCGGCGGCAGCGCCATGGCTGCCGCATTTGCGATGGGCATATCGCCTGAAGAGATCGTCGAGGCCACGCATGAGATGTTCGTGCGCGGCAAGGCGCTCCGCCGCTACACGTGGCCGCGGTTCAGCCTCCTCGACCATACGCACTTCGACCGGATGCTCCACGCGCATTACGGCGGCATCGACATCGAGGATCTCTGGATACCCTACTTTGCGGTCTCGACCAATCTGTCGCGCCATTCGGTGCATTGCCATCGGCGGGGCGCGTTGTGGGCCGCAGTCCGCTCGTCCGGATCAATCCCCGGGCTGCTGCCGCCCTACTACACGCCGGATGGCGAGATGCTCGTCGATGGGGCGCTTATGGACAATGTGCCGATCGGCATCATGCACGACCTGAAACACGGTCCGAATGTCGTGGTGTCGTTCGAGCTGCCGCAGCTCCAGCGCTTCGAGGTCAACTACGAGGCGCTGCCGTCGCGTGCGGAGCTGCTCATGCGGCTTCTTTTTCCGTTTGGCCAGAACGCGGTCCCCGCTGCGCCGAGCCTGCGGCAGGTGATCGTGCGCGCGCTCATGGCCAATCGGCACGGCTTTGACCGCCATCTGCGCCCGACCGATCTGCTGCTGGTGCCGCCTTTGCTCAAGGACATGAGCGTCATGGATTGGGGGCGGCATCGCGAGCTCTATCAATCGACGTACGCGTGGGCGCTGGCCCAGATCGATGCGTTGAGACGCACGGGCCACGCCGCGCTGCCGGGCTGAGCGCGCTCGCGCGACGGCATCTGCGGCTGCACAAGGGCTCTTCCCTCGAGTGTGATCCCGGTCTACTGCATGGGCCGTGCACAGCCGGTCCAGGGTATTTGATGGAGCCAGAGCCCATGACGAGCCCCAGCGATGCCCTTGCCGATATCTGGCAGACCCTCGGCGGCGATGCCGCGGCCCTGGCGCGCGTGCGCCTGACCGGTGCGGAGCCGGCGCTGCCGTCCTCCTTCCGGACAGGCACGATCGCCCAGGCGACCATTGCGGCGTCGGCGCTGGCGGCAAGCGAGGTCGATCGGGTGCGCAACAGTCGCACTCAGCAGGTCGCGGTGGACATGCGCCATGCCGCTGCAGAGTTCATCAGCGAGCGGCTCTACACGATCGACGGCAGGCCACCTGCATGGGGATGGGACAAGATCGCCGGAACCTATCAGACGGGCGACTGCCGCTGGGTGCGGCTGCATACGAATTTCCCGCATCATCGCGACGGCATTCTCGACATGCTGGGAGCCGCCTACGCGCGCGAGCAGGTTGCCGCCGCGCTGAAAGGTTGGCGCGGGCAGGACTACGAGGACGAGGTCGCACGGCGCGGTCTCGTCGGCACCATGATGCGCAGCCCGGCCGAATGGGCCGCGCATCCGCAGGGCCTGGCGATTGCCGCGCTTCCGCTTCTCGAGATCGTGAAGATCGCAAAGGCGCCGCCCCGGCCGCTACCGCCAGGTGAGCGGCCGCTTTCGGGTGTGCGCGTGCTCGATCTGACGCGCGTGCTGGCGGGACCGGTTTGCGGGCGTACGCTGGCGGCGCACGGCGCGGACGTGATGCGCGTGACGGGGCCGCATCTGCCCGCCATTCCAGGCCTCGATGTCGATACCGGGCGCGGCAAGCTCTCGACGCACATCGACCTTCGCGGCGACGACGGCCGGGCGGTCCTCTCGGAGCTGCTGAAGGCCGCGGACGTTTTCGTCCAGGGCTATCGGCCGGGCGGCATTGCCGAGCGCGGCTTTGTGCCGGAGCACGCCGCGGCGCTGCGTCCCGGCATCGTCTATGTCTCACTTTCCGCCTGGAGCCATGTCGGACCCTGGGCCATGCGGCGCGGCTTTGATTCGCTCGTGCAGACGGCGACCGGCATCAACCATGCGGAGGCGGACGTCGCGGGCGTCGATCGGCCCGTCGAGCTCCCTTGTCAGGCGCTGGACCATGGTGCTGGATACCTGATGGCAGCAGGCGCCATGATGGCCCTCAAGCGACGGGCCGAGATCGGCGGCTCGTGGCTCGTGCGCGTGTCGCTGGCCCAGGTCGGGCAGTGGTTGACCAGGCTCGGCCGGATGCCAGACGGGCAGCAGGCAGCTAAGATCGGCCGGGGCGCTGTCGAGGATCTGTTGATCGATCTGCCGAGCGCCTTCGGCATCATGTCGGCGCTGAGCCACGCCGGCCGACTGTCCGAGACGCCGCCGCGGTGGGATCGGCCGTCGGTGGCGCTCGGCACACATGCGGCGGCGTGGCCGATGGCTTGAGGGAACCGATTGCGCTTGAGTGAGGCTGTCAAGTTGCGGGCGGCCTATTCGATCGGCTGAATGAACGGAGCACGAAGTGATGAGCTTGAAGGGCCGGAATGCGATCGTGACAGGCTCCACCTCCGGCATTGGTCTCGGCATGGCGAAGGCGCTGGCCAGAGCCGGCGCGAACGTCATGATCAATGGTCTCGGCAGCGAGGCGGAGATCGCCGAAGCCACGAAGGAGGTGGCGGCCGCCGGCACGCGCGTGCTCTACGACGCCGCCAACATGCTGCGCCACAATCAGATTGCCGAGATGGTCGAGCGGTGCACGCGCGAGTTTGGCTCGGTCGACATCCTCATCAACAATGCCGGCATTCAGCACGTTGCCCCGGTCGAGGAATTCCCGATCGAGAAGTGGGACGCGATCACCGCGATCAATCTCACATCCGCCTTCCACACGACGCGGGCGGCTGTCCCCGGCATGAAGCAGCGCAGGTGGGGCCGCATCATCAACCTCTGCTCGGCGCACTCGCTCGTTGCGTCGCCCTTCAAGTCGGCCTACGTCTCGGCCAAGCATGGCCTTGCCGGCTTTACTAAGGCGGTGGCGCTCGAGCTTGCGACAACGGGCATCACCGTCAATGCCATCTCGCCGGGTTTCGTGAAAACGCCGCTCGTCGCCAAACAGATCCCCGACCTCGCGCGCAGCAAAGGCATCAGCGAGGAAGCCGCGCAGAAGGAGGTTCTGGAGGCGCAGCCGACGGGCCGCTTCGTGGAGGTTGATGAGATCGGCGCGCTCGCGGTGTTCCTCGCGAGCGACGCCGCAGCATCGATCACGGGCGCAAACTATTCGATCGACGGCGGCTGGACGGCGCGTTAGGAGTTTCCCCTCTCGCCGCTTGCGGGGAGAGGGGAGGGCGAGGGGCGGCGGAATTAGCCGAAGTTTGCGATTCTGTCGCGCCTCTTCCCGACCTACTCCCCGTGAAGAACGGGGCGAAGGGGAAGAGAAGGCGGCGCTCGCTTTGCCCTCAGCTCCGATAATCCGCATTGACCGAGATGTAGCCGTGCGTGAGATCGCACGTCCAGATCGTGGACTTGCCGGCGCCGAGGCCCAGATCGACCTTGATGGTCAGTTCGGGGTTCTTCATGTACGCGGCGACGGTTGCCTCCGAGTAGTCGGGTGAGCGCTCGCCGTCCTTTGCCACCTGATGCGGCCCGAACCAGATGGCGAGGCGGTCGCGGTCGGCCGCCTCGCCGGCCTTGCCGACCGCCATGACGACGCGACCCCAGTTCGGGTCCTCGCCGGCGATCGCCGTCTTCACGAGGGGCGAGTTGGCGATCGACAGGCCGATCGTGCGCGCGGCGCGATCGTTCTCGGCACCCTGGACCTCGACCGTGACGAACTTCGAAAGCCCTTCGCCGTCCTTGGCCACCATGATCGCCAGCTCGCGCATGAGGTCGTGTGCCTTGGCCGTGAAGTCGGCGAGGGCCGGATCAGCGGCATCGGTGACGATTTTCTGGCCGCGCGCCGCCGCCTTGCCCGTCGCAAACATCAACATGGTGTCGCTCGTCGATGTGTCGCCGTCGACCGTCATGCAATTGAAGCTCTGCTGGGCGCCGGCGGCGAGCAGAGCCTGCAGAGCCGGCGCCGCAATGGCGGCATCCGTGAAAATGAAGCACAGCATGGTCGCCATGTCGGGCGCGATCATGCCGGCACCCTTGCAGAAGCCGTTGATCGTCACCGGGACGCCGCCGATCGTCGCGGTGCGCGTCGCGAGCTTCGGGAAGGTATCCGTCGTCATGATGGCCCGCGCCGTATCGGCCCAGGCATCGGGCTTCGCGGCCCTGGCAAGGCCCTCGAGCAGGTGCGCGAACTTGCCGGCATCCAGCGGTTCGCCGATCACGCCGGTCGAGGCGAGATAGACCTCGTTCGTAGCGCAGCCCGCGGCCTTGGCGGCCATGGCCGCGGTCAGCTCCACGGCCTCCCGGCCTTTCTTGCCGGTGAAGGCGTTGGCGTTGCCGGAGTTCACGACGAGGGCCCGGGCGCGGCCTGTCTTGAGGCTCTCGCGGCACCACAGCACGGGCGCCGAGCAGGTCTTGGACTGTGTGAGCACGCCCGCCGCAACGGTGCCCTCATCGAGCACGGCGATCATGAGATCCTTACGGTTGCGATACTTGATGCCGGCCTCGCACGCCGCAAAGCGCACGCCATCGATGACGGGAACCTCGGGGATGACCTTGGGGGCGAACGGGGATACGGCAGCGTCGGCTTTGGCCATGGGCGGCTCCGGCGGCGAAATCGAAAGGGAGGCAACGCAATACCGCCAGCATTGGCAACGGCGCAAGATGAACATGGACCGCGGGCCCCGCCCGGAGCGGGACGCGGATGCAATACTATTGCATTGGTCCTTTACATGGACGGCGGCGCAGACCAAAAGTCTTCCCCATGATGGAGCCCTTCCTGCTGCGCGCCCTCATGGCCGGCCTCGGCATCGCCATTGTGGCGGCGCCCCTCGGCTGCCTCGTCGTGTGGCGGCGCATGTCCTATTTCGGCTCGACCGTGGCGCACGCCGGCCTGCTCGGGGTGGCGTTCGGCATTGCATTCGACATCGACCTCACGCTGGGCGTGATCCTGGTCTCGCTGGCGGTCGGTGCCCTGCTGGTCGTCCTGGAGCGCCAGCCGCTGCTGCCCGTCGACAGTCTGCTTGGCATTCTCTCGCACGCCGCACTGGCGCTCGGACTGATCGCGGCGGCGCGGCTTTCCGGCCAGCGCCTTGACCTTATGGGCTATCTGTTCGGCGACATCCTGGCGGTCACCGAGGGCGACATTCTCTGGGTGTACGTCGGCGGCGCGCTCGTGCTGGCGGCGGTCGCGCTCTTCTGGCAGACGCTGGTCGCGGTCGCCGTACACAAGGAGCTGGCGGCGGCCGAAGGGCACAAGACGGCCCGCGCCGAAGCGGCCCTGATCCTGCTGCTGGCGTTCATCATTGCGGTCGCCATGAAGGTCGTCGGCGTGCTGCTGATCGTTGCCTTCCTGATCATGCCGGCGGCGGCGGCGCGCCCCTTCTCGCAGACGCCCGAGATGATGGTTGCGGGGGCGGCGGGCCTCGGCATTGCCGGCACGGCCGGCGGCCTGGCGCTGTCGGTGGCCTGGGACGTGCCGGCAGGACCGGCTGTGGTCGTGCTCCTGTCGGCCTTCTGCCTCGCCTCGCTGGCGGCAGCGTTCTCGCTGCAGCGGCGGTGAGGTCAGTTGGCTGTGACATGAAGGTGTGGCAAGCAGGGGCGTCCGAACCGCGAACAGGCCGAGACATGCTGACGAGCCCTGCCGAGCGCCGCCACACCCACGCTGTCAACGTCGGCGGCGTCATCATTGGCGGCGGCGCCCCGATCATCGTTCAGTCGATGACCAATACCGATACGGCCGACGCCGAGAGCACGGCGCGGCAGGTCGCGGCCCTGGCGCGCGCTGGCTCCGAGATCGTCCGCGTGACCGTCGATCGCGACGAATCGGCGAAGGCCGTTCCAGCCATCCGCGATCGGTTGGCGCGCATGGGCGTGCGCGTCCCGATCGTCGGCGATTTCCACTATAACGGCCACACCCTGCTCGCCGAGAACCCTGCCTGCGCCGAGGCGCTCGACAAGTATCGCATTAATCCCGGCAACGTCGGCTTCAAGGACAAGAAGGACCGCCAGTTCTCGGCGATCATCGATCTTGCCCTCAAGCATAACAAGCCTGTGCGGATCGGCGTGAACTGGGGCTCGCTCGACCAGGAGCTGCTGACCCATCTCATGGATGAGAATGCGAAGAGCCCCACGCCCAAGCCCGCGCGCGCCGTCATGCACGAGGCGATTGTGCAGTCGGCGTTGCTCTCGGCCGAGCGTGCGGAAGAGCTGGGCCTCAGCGGCGATCGCATCGTCATCTCGGCGAAGGTCTCGGCCGTGCAGGACCTGATTGCGGTCTACGCGATGCTCGCCGAGCGCTGCCACTATGCGCTGCACCTAGGGCTCACCGAGGCCGGAATGGGTTCGAAGGGCATAGTCGCGTCCTCAGCAGCCATGGGCATCGTGCTTCAGGCAGGTATCGGCGACACGATCCGCTACTCGCTGACGCCCGAGCCCGGCGGCGACCGCACGCTCGAGGTGCAGGCTGCGCAGGAGCTCCTGCAGACCATGGGGCTGCGGACGTTCATGCCGATCGTTGCGGCGTGCCCCGGCTGCGGGCGCACGACCTCGACGGTCTTTCAGGAGCTGGCCCGCGACGTGCAGACGATGATCCGCGAGCGCATGCCAGAATGGCGGGCGCGCTATCCCGGCGTCGAGGGGCTGAACCTTGCCGTCATGGGCTGCATCGTGAACGGTCCTGGCGAATCAAAGCACGCCGACATCGGCATTTCGCTCCCTGGCACGGGCGAGCAGCCGGCGGCCCCCGTCTTCATCGACGGCCGCAAGGCCGTCACGCTGCGGGGCCCCCATATTGCCAGCGACTTCAAGGCAATTGTCGAGGACTATATCGAGAAGCGCTACGGCGCCAAGGCGGCTCAATAGCGGCGAAGTATGCGCCTTGCCCGCCTTCCATGCACGATTTGACCGAGACAAGCCCCTTGCTGACCCCGTAAGATTATTGAGGCCGCTCACAGCGGCCGCTCGTGCCAATCGATCGAGCTCATAACATGTACGAACAGGTCACGCGCTCGATCCGCGTGCGTGTCCGACCGGAGTACCTTGAAGCGCAGTCCGCCCCCGAAGAAGGGCGGTTCTTCTGGGCCTACACGGTCGAGATCGTCAATGAAGGCAGCGAGACTGTCCAGCTCCGCTCGCGCTACTGGCGCATCACGGATGCCAACGGCCACGTCGAGGAAGTGCGTGGTCCGGGGGTGGTCGGGCAGACGCCTGTGCTCGGCCCCGGCGAGTCTTTCGAATACACCTCCGGCTGTCCGCTCCGCACGTCGTCGGGCATCATGGTCGGCTCCTATCAGATGACCAAGGCCAACGGCACACTCATCGATGTCGCGATCCCCGCCTTCTCGCTCGACAGTCCGTTCGCGCGGCGGAGCCTGAACTGAGCCGAACGTCTCGGTAGAACCCAAGGAGTTTGAATGTCGTCCCTTCTCTCTGACGCCAAGGCTTTGCTCGCAAAGCTGGTGTCATTCGACACGACCAGCGCGAAGACCAACCTGCCCTGTGCCGAGTTCATTCGCGACGTGCTCGCCGGGCATGGCGTCAAAGCGGCACTGCTGCCGTCGGACGACGGCATTCATGCCAATCTGTTCGCGACCATCGGCCCGCCAGGCGACGGTGGCATCGCCTTCTCGGGACACATGGACGTGGTGCCCGTTGAGGGCCAGCCTTGGGAAACCGATCCCTTTGAAATGGTCGAGCGTGACGGGCGGCTCTACGGCCGTGGCACATGCGACATGAAGGGCTATCTTGCCTGTGTGCTGGCGCTGGTGCCGGAGATGGTCCGGCGACCGCTCAAGCGGCCGCTCCACATCGCGTTCTCCTATGACGAGGAAGTCGGTTGCACGGGCGTGAAGCCGATGATCGCCGAGTTCGGCAAGACCCTGCCGACGCCCGCCATCGTGCTCGTCGGCGAGCCGACGCTCATGACCGTCGTCGACGCGCACAAGGGCGGCTACCGCTTCCGCACGGAGATCACGGGTAAGGCGGCGCATTCCTCAAAGCCGCAGCTCGGGGCCTCGGCGATATTTGCCGCGGCCGATCTCGCGATGGAGCTCAGGCGCATCGAGGAGCGGCTGAAGGCGCGCCAGATCAACCCACGGTTCGACCCGCCGCATTCGTCGATTTCGGTCGGATCGATCTCGGGCGGCGTCGCGCACAATATTATCCCGCCGCACTGCGAGATGAACTGGGGCATCCGCGCGCTGCCTGGCCTCGACGTGCCGGCGCTCGTCCAGGAGTTCGACTCATATGCGCAGAATCACGTCCTGCCGCCGATGCGCGCGGTGAGCGATGATTGCGCGATCGTGACGACGCCGACGGGGGTGCTACCGGCGTTCTCATCGGGGGAGAACGCTCCGGCGACGTCGCTCGCGCTCCGCCTTGTCGGTCAGAACGAGACGTTCGCCGTCGCCTACGGCACTGAGGCAAGCCACTTCCAGGCCGCCGGGTGCTCGTCGGTCGTGTGCGGCCCAGGCAGCATCGATCAGGCGCATCAAGCCAACGAGTTCATCGCCATCAGCGAGCTCGAGCGCTGCCTCTCGTATCTCGGTCGCGTGATCGATACAGCGGCTGAGTAACCGCGCAGCCCGTCAATACGTCGCCCGTCCGCCGGAGATGTCGAGGACACTCCCGGTCGTGAACGAGCAGTCCTCCGAGGCCGCGAAGGCGGCAAGCGCCGCGATCTCCTCAACCTTCACGAAGCGGCCGCGCGGGATCTTCGAGAGCATGTAGTCGATCTGCTGCTGGGTCATCTGATCGAAGATCGCCGTCCTCGCGGCAGCCGGAGTGATCGCATTGACCGAGATGTCGTACTGCGCCAGCTCCTTGGCGAGACTTTTCGTCAACCCGATCACGCCGGCCTTCGAGGCGGAATAGTGCACAGCGTTGGGGTTGCCTTCCTTGCCGGCGATCGACGCGATGTTGACGATGCGCCCGTAGTTCTGCGCGATCATGGTCGGCACGACGGCGCGGCAGCAGTAGAAGGGGCCGTCGAGGTTGATGCGGAGGACGCGCTGCCAATCGGCAATGGGGAGCTCCCACGTCGGCGCATTGCCGCCTGCGATGCCGGCATTGTTGACGAGGATGTCGATGCGCTTGACGTCGGCGAGTGTCGCCTTGACCGCCGCATCGATCGAATCCGGATTGGTCACGTCGACGGCATAGGCCATGGCGGACGCGCCGAGCTCCTTGGCAGTCTTGTCTGCAAGCGCCCTGTCGAGATCCCAGATGGCGACCTTGGCGCCCGAGGCGATGTAGCGCTCGGTGATCGCGCGGCCGATGCCTTGTGCGCCGCCCGTGACGACGGCAATCCGGCCCTTCAGATCAATTGCATTAGCCATGGGATTTCCTCGGGTCTGGTCTCTGGTTGAGCCTAGCGGAAGCGGCGCTCGAGCTCCGCTACCTGTTCGTCGGTGAGAAGGCGCAGGCGCTCGCCGCGCAGCATGAGGAAGAGCTTCGCCGTTTCCTCCAGTTCCTCGATGGCGTCCTGCGCCGCCGACAGGCTCGTGCCGGCGACGACGGGTCCGTGGTTGGCGAGCAGCACGGCATGATGCGTGCCAGCGAGCGCGCCAACGGCCGTCGCGAGGGTCTCATCGCCCGGCGGATAGTAGGGCACCAGCGGCAGCCGGCCGATGCGCATGGCGTAGTAGGCGGTGATCGGCGGCAGGCAGTTGCTCGGATCGATGCCGTCAAGGCAGCTCACCGCCACTGAGTGCGTAGAGTGGAGATGCACGACGGCGCCACAGCCGGGACGGGCGCGATACATGGTTGCATGCAGAAAGGCCTCTTTGGTGGGCTTGTCGCCGTCGATGAGGCGGCCCGCGGCATCAAGCCTGGCGAGCCGCGCCGGATCAAGCGTGCCGAGCGACGAGCCGGTCGGTGTCATGAGCCAGCCGCCATCGGGGAGCGCGACCGAGATGTTGCCGGTCGAGCCGTGCGTCAGCCCGCGGTTGAACAGCGACGCGCCGACCCTCGCGATTTCTTCGCGCAGACGGCTCTCGCTCACGACAGCTTCTCCCAGGCCTTGAGGAAGAAATCCGGTGCGCCGAAGTTGCCCGACTTGAGCGCCAGCACCATCTCGCGGCCGCCGAGGGCGCGTGTCCAGGGCACGCCCGGATCGATCTCGGGGCCGATCTCAAGCGCCGTAACACCGAGGCCATTGACGACGGCGCCGGAGGTCTCGCCGCCGGCGACGATCAGGCGGGTGAAGCCGGCTTCTGAAAGCCCGACGGCCGCACATGCAAGCGTGTCCTCGATCATCGTGCCGGCCTGCTCGCGACCGAGCCTCGCCTGCGCGGCAGCAACCGCATCGGGATCGGCGCTTGAATAGATGAGTGGCGGGCGCTCGGCGGGCTGTTCCTTGGCCCAGGCGACGATCCGGTCGGCGTTGATCTCGCCGGATGCAATGGCGAGCGGATCGATGCGCAGGGTTGGCAGGCCCGCCGCAATCGCGCGCTGCACCTGCCCCCGTGTCGCCGCGCTGCAGCTGCCGGCCAGGATCAGCGCGCGGCCTTTTGGCGCGCGCATCGACGCGGGCGCTTCGGCGGCGCTCATCAGGCCCGCGCGCACGAAATTTGCGGGCAGGCCGAGTGCGACGCCCGAGCCGCCGGTGATGAGCTTCATGCCGGCCGCGGCCGTACCGATATCGATCAGGTGGCGGTCGGTGATCGCGTCCAGGACGAGGAAACGCTCGTCGCGCTGGTCGGCGGCGGCCAAGGCTGCCCTGATCGCTTCCGCGCCGGAGTCGACCACGGCAAAGGGCACGAGCCCGACCTTGAGCTTGGTCTGGCGCTGGAGAACACGCACGAGGTTCGAATCGCGCATCGGCGTCAGCGGGTGATCCTTCATCGGGCTTTCGGCGAGCGGCACATCACCGACGAAGAGATTGCCCTGATAGACCGTACGCTTGTTCGTCGGAAAGGCGGGGCACACAATCGCCTGCCGCGCGCCGAGGTGGCCGAGCAGCGCTTCCGCCACCGGGCCGATGTTGCCCTCATCCGTCGAGTCGAACGTCGAGCAATACTTGAAGAAGAGCTGCTTCGCGCCACCTGCGAGCAGCGCTTCAGCAGCGGCGAGCGAGAGAGACACCGCTTCGCCGGCCGGGCACGTCCGCGTTTTGAGCGCGACGACGACCGCATCGTAGCCGGCGAGGTCCGCGCTCTTATCGGGCACCTGCATGACCTGCACGGTCCGCATCCCGCCGCGCGTCAGCATTAGCGCGAGATCGGTTGCGCCGGTCAGGTCGTCGGCGATGCATCCGAGCAGCATGGCGCCCCTCCCTGGGCGGCGTGAATGTCCGGCGGTCTCTTATGCCGCCTTGGCCTTGCGAGCCTTCGCGATGGCTTGCCAGATCCGCGCTGGCGTCCCCGGCATCTCGATATGGGTGATGCCGAGGGGCGCCAGCGCATCGCAGATCGCATTGATCGTGGCGACCAGTGAGCCGACCGTGCCGGCCTCGCCCACGCCCTTGGCGCCGAGCGCATTGACTTTCGTCGGGACCTCGCGCGTGCGGATCGTGATATTCGGCAGGTCATGGGCGCGGGGGATCATGTAGTCCATGAACGAGCCCGATGCGAGCTGGGCAGTCTCCGCGTCGTAGACGATTGTCTCGCCGATGGCCTGGGCGACGCCCTGCGCCACGCCGCCATGAATCTGGCCGCGCGCGAGCGTTGGATTGATGACCGTTCCAATGTCCTCGACGACGGTGTAGCGCACGATCTCAAGGGCGCCCGTGTCCGGATCGATCTCGACCTCGCACATATGACAGCCGTTCGGGTAGGTCACCGCCGGCGGCTGGAACTCGCCGGCGGCCGAGAAGCCTTCATCGCTCGTCTTCTCCGCGTGCTCGGCGACCTCGAAGAGCGTCACGGCGCGGTTGGTGCCGCTCAAGCGGAAGTGTCCATCCGCGAACTCGATGTCATCAGCCTTGGCCTCGAGCATTTGGGCAGCGATCTCGCGGCCCTTCGCAATCGCATTGTCGAGCGTGATGGCAACGCAGGCGCCGCCGACGCCCGTGCTGCTCGAGCCGCCATTGCCTCGCCCGCCGGGCAGCAGGTCCGTGTCGCCCTGCACGTAGCGGACCTTCTCAAGGGGCACACCCAGGCGCTGTGCCACAAGCTGTGAGAGCATCGTCTCAAGGCCCTGGCCGACGCTCATGACGCCGGCGTGCAGCGTCACCGTGCCATCGCTGGAGATGCGTACGGCCGAAAAATCCTTGCCCGGTTTGACGAACGGGCCGCCGGCTACTTCGATCGGGTTAGAGATGCCAAGGCCGCGCAGCTTGCCGCGCCTGGCCGCTTCTGCCCGACGCGCCTCGAAGCCGGCGCGGTCGGCAAGCTCGGCGGCTCCCGTCATGTTTCCTTCAAACTCGCCGCAGTCATAGACGAACGTGAAGCCCGTGTCGTATGGCATGGCCGCCGGCGGCACGAGATTGCGCAGCCGCAGCTCAAAGGGATCGATCTTCATCTCACGAGCAGCGATATCGATCAGGCGCTCAATGGCATAGGTCGCCTCGGGGCGGCCTGCGCCCCGGTATGGTGCTGAGGTCTGCTGATTGGTGAAGATGCCGCGCACGCTCGCGACGATGGTCGGGATGCGGTATACGCCGGCGATGCCGCCAAGGTTGCCGATCAGGAAGAGCGAGCGACCGTTGAGATAGCAGCCGATGTTCACATCGAACCTGCCGCGCAGGCCGAGGAACTTGCCCTCTTTGTCGAGCGCCAGCTCCGCGTCGATGTGCACGTCGCGGCCGTGGTCGTCCGAGAGGAAGGACTCGCGCCGCTCGCAGATCCAGCGCACCGGGCGGCCGAGGCGCTTCGCCGCCCAGAGCACCAGCACGTCCTCCGGGTAGGCGCCGCTCTTCATGCCGAACGAGCCGCCGACGTCGCCGGCAAGAATGCGGATCTTGGACGGATCGACCTTGAAGAGCCCGGCGAGCGTCGGGCGCATTGCGAACGGGCTCTGCGTCGAGGCATGGATCACGTAGCGCCCTTCATCGTCGATCAGGCCGAGCGCCCCGCGCGGCTCCATGCTGCACGCTGTCACGCGCGAAACATGCGTGTTCAGGCGGGCGATGTGGGCAGCACCCGCGGCGATCTTCTCGAAGGCGTCAGGGTCGCCCTTCTTCCAGACATAAGCGATGTTGTCGGGCACCTCGTCCCAAACGGCAGGCGCGCCGGGCGCGCGTGCAGGCTCGACACCCGCGACCGCATCGAGCGGGTCGTAGTCGATCTCGACCAGCTCGCCGGCCGCCTCGGCCTGCTCGACAGTCTCCGCGACGACCAGCACCACGCACTCTCCGACAAAGCGCACGCGGTCGCGGGCGAGCACGGGGCGCCGGGCCTGGTGGGCCTTCTGGCCATCCGACTTCGGCAGCTCGACGCCACAGGGGAGATCGCCGATGCCGTCGGCGGCAAGATCGGCGCCGGTCAGAACCGCAAGCACGCCGGGTACGGCCTTGGCGGCGGCCGTATCGATGCCGCGGATCCGGGCATGGGCATAGACCGAGCGGACGATGAAGGCGTGCGCGAGGCGCGGCAGGCGTAGATCGGCCACGTAGCGGCCGCGGCCCGTGGCGAGGCGCGCGTCCTCAATCCGGCCCGTGTACGCAATGGTCTCGCTCATCCGTAGTCTCCCTAAAGTCGGACGGGTTCGGCCACCAACCATAGTCGCAGGGCGCCATTCGGCAAGCGGGTTGGCGTCAGAGCCGTCCTTCGGAAACGGCGTGGCAGGCGACCGCATGAGCGGCGCACGATGTTGCTGCCGCAGTGAGCTCCGGAACCTCGTACCGGCAGCGCTCCAGCACAGCCGGGCAGCGCGGATTGAAGGCGCAGCCTGGCGGCGGGCTGATCGGGTTCGGGATCTCGCCCTCGACCATCTTGCGGGGGCGCCCTGTCATGGCGAGATCCGGTACGGCGTCGAGCAGCATGCGCGCATAGGGGTGGCGCGGGGCGCGGAAGAGCGCCTGTGTCGGCGCCATCTCGACGATGCGGCCGAGGTACATGACACCGATGCGTGCGGCCATGTGACGGACGACGGCGAGGTTGTGGCTGATGAAGAGGTAGGTGAGACCGAGGCGGTCCTGCAGCTCGCGCATGAGATTGAGGATCTGCGCCTGGACGGAAACGTCGAGGGCGCTCGTCGGCTCGTCGGCGACGAGGAACTCGGGCTTCGACGAAAGCGCGCGAGCAATGCAGATGCGCTGGCGCTGCCCGCCGGAGAACTCATGTGGGTACTTGGCGGCATCGGCGGGGTCGAGCCCGACGAGGCGGAGCAGCTCGCTCACTTGATGCTCGATTTCGGCGCGATCCGTGGCAAGCCCGAAGGCGCGGATAGGATCGGCGATGATGCTGCCGACCCGCCAGCGCGGATTGAGGCTCGCATAGGGATCCTGGAAGATCATCTGAATGCGGCGGCGCAGGGCCTGACGCTTCGCGGCATCGGCGAGCGACCACATGTCGACGCCGTCGATGGTGACGCGCCCCCCGGTCGGCTCCAGCAGGCCGACGACCATCTTGGCGACCGTTGATTTTCCCGACCCCGACTCGCCGACGAGGGCGACGGTCTCGCGCCGGCCGATGTCGAAGGAGACGTCGGTAACGGCGCGGAGCAGTTTGCGCTCATCGCCTTCGAGCACGCGGTTGAGCCACGGCTTCGAGACATCGAAAACGCGCGAGAGGTGGCTGACCTCGACGAAGGGGCGCTCCGTCATCCGCGCGCCTCCGCCCTCTGAGGGGCGACGAGCCAGCAGGCGGCAAGCGAGTGGTCAACAGGCATGAGATCAGGTCGTTGCGTGCGGCAGCGGTCGAAGGCGTGCGGGCAGCGCGGATGGAAGGCGCAGCCCTCGGGGATCGCAGAGAGGCGCGGCATCGAGCCGGGAATTTGCGCAAGGCGGTCGCTGGTCCCTTCGATTGACGGGATCGAGCCCATCAGGCCGCGCGTGTATGGATGGTGGGCCGATTTGATCACCTCGCGCACCGGGCCGATCTCGGCAATGCGGCCGGCGTACATGACCGCGACGCGGTTGGCGGTCTCCGCGATCACGCCCATGTCGTGCGTGATCAGCATGACGGCGGTGCCGCGCTCGCGGCACAGCCGCTTGAGTAGCTGAATGATCTGCGCTTGAATGGAGACGTCGAGCGCGGTCGTCGGCTCGTCGGCGATGATGAGGTCGGGCTCGGCGCACAGCGCGAGCGCCAGCACGACGCGCTGGCGCATCCCGCCGGAGAACTCGTGCGGATAGGCGTCAATGCGCCGCTCCGCGCCCTGGATACCGACCTCGGTCAGCAGGGCGATCGCGCGCGTGCGCGCCTCGCGTTCGCTGAGGGGCAAGTGCGTGCGGATGGTCTCGATGATCTGATCGCCGATACGGTAGAGCGGGTTGAGGCTCGTCAGCGGGTCCTGAAAGACCATGCCGATGCGCTTTCCGCGGATGGGGCGCATATCCTCGCGCGCGAGGTTGTCGATGCGCTGGCCTTTGAGGCGGATTTCGCCTCCGGCAATGCGCCCCGGCGGCTCCAGAAGGCCGATGATCGCCGTGCCAGTGAGCGACTTTCCGGCCCCTGATTCGCCGACGACGCCGAGCACCTCGCCGGGCGCGATGTCAAAGGAGACATCATCGACGGCAATGAGCGTGCCGCGCCGCGTCGGGAACTCGACGCGGAGATTGCGGACGGAGAGGACAGGTGCATTGGACATCAGCGCAGCTTCGGGTTGAGGGCGTCGCGCAACCAGTCGCCGAGCAGGTTCACGGCGAGCACCAGCACGGCAAGCGTGATCCCCGGGAAGGCGACCATCCACCAGGAGCCCGAGAATAGGTACTTGTTGCCAATCTGGATCATGGTGCCGAGCGAAGGCTCGGTCGGCGGCAGGCCGACGCCGAGGAAGGAGAGCGTCGCTTCCGTGATGATGGCGAGCGCGAGGTTGATGGTGCCGATGACCAGCACGGGTGAGAGGACGTTGGGCAATACGTGCTTGAACATGATGGCGGTGCGGCTCATGCCGATGAGACGGGCGGCCTGAACGTACTCCTTGTTCTTCTCGACGAGGGTCATGCCGCGCACGGTGCGCGCATACTGCACCCAGAAGGAAAGACCGATCGACAACACCAGGATCCAGAACTCGGCGCCGCCGAGACGCCCGCGAAAGAGCGTTTGTGCAATGCCGTTGATGAGCAGCGCAACGAGGATCGCCGGGAACGTCAGCTTCACGTCGGCGATGCGCATGATGATGGTATCGACGATGCCGCCGAAGTAGCCCGCGACAAGGCCGAGGCTGACGCCGATGCCGATCGCCAGCAGCACCGCGAGCACGCTGATCGCGATCGAGCTGCGCGTGCCGTAGAGGATCGTCGAGAGGATGTCGCGGCCCTGGTCGTCCGTGCCGAGCAGGAAGCGCCGGTCGCCGCCATTCGCCCAGGCGGGCGGCAGGTCCGAGTCCATCAGATTGAGGGACCGCAGGTCGTAGGGATCGTGCGGCGCGATGACGGGTGCGAGCAGCGCTGCGCCGACCATCAGGAGCGTCACGATGGCAGCCAGTACAACGAGGCGCGAGGAGCGAAAGCTGTACCAGAGGTCGCTGTCGAAAATGCGCTCGAAGAGGCCCCGCGCGGGGGCGCGGGAGGCGCGCGGTGTATCGGTTGCCGGCAGGCCCTGCTCTTGCGTGGTCATGCTTCGCGCCCGTAGATGCGCACGCGTGGGTCAACCCACACGTAGAGCAGATCGACGATCAGGTTGATGAGAACAAACAGGAAGGCAACCAGCAGGAGGTAGGCGGACATGACCGGGATGTCCGCGTTCTGCACGGCCTGAATGAACATGAGCCCCATGCCGGGCCACTGAAAGACCGTCTCGGTGATGATCGCGAACGCAATGATGGCGCCAAGCTGCAGGCCGATGATGGTAATGACGGGAATGAGGGTATTTTTCAGCGCGTGACCGAAGTTGACAGCGCGGTCGGAGAGGCCGCGGGCGCGCGCGAACTTGATGTAGTCGGTGCGTAGGACCTCGAGCATCTGCGCGCGCACGAGCCGCGTGACGAGCGTCATCTGGAAGAGGCCGAGCGTGATTGCCGGCAGGATCAGGGCCTTGAGGCCGGAGACCGTGAGGAAGCCCGTGGTCCACCCGCCGATCCTGACGACCTCGCCGCGACCGAAGGACGGCAGAACGCCGAGCTGCACGGCGAACACGTAGATGAGGAGGATGCCGATCAGGAAGGTCGGCAGCGATATGCCCACAAGGGAGATGGAGAGGAACAGCTTCGAGAGCCAGCTGTCGCGGTGAATGCCCGTATAGACGCCCATGGGGATACCGAGCAGAATGGCGAAGAGCGCCGCCGTCAGCGCCAGCTCGAAGGTCGCCGGGAAGCGCTCGGCGATCAGCGAGGTGACCGGCCGTTTGACCTGATAGGAAATGCCGAAGTCGTAGCGCGCGGCATTCCAGATGAAGCGGCCGAACTGCACAAGCACAGGATCATTGAGGCCGAGCCGCTCACGCAGCTCCTCGCGCTCGGCGAGGCTCGTATCCTGGCCGACCATCTGGTTGATGGGATCGCCTACGAAACGAAAGAGCACAAAGGCCAGGAGCGCCACCGTCAGCATGACGACGGCAGCTTCGAGCAGACGGCGGATCGTGAACGCGAGCATTGGCGCCAATCAGTCCATGGAACAAACTGCGGGGCGGACCGTGGTCCGCCCCGCGCGAGCACAGCGGCGCGCTATTCCTTCTGCACCCAGTAGAAGAGGATCTGGTTGTCGGCGCGCTGGGCGATCTTGACCTTCTTCGACACACCCCAGTTCAGCGCCTGCTGATGAAGCGGAATGAGCCCGGCCTCCTCGTGAACGATGCGGAAGGCCTGGGCGATCAGGTCGTCGCGCTTCGTCGTATCGTTCTCCACGAGAATCTGCTTGGCGAGCTCGTCGACCTTGGGATTGCAGTAGCCGCCGTAGTTGAAGGCGCCGGAGCCCTTCCCGTCGCGGCAGCCAACGAGGTTGAGCAGCACGTTGTGGCTGTCGAATGAGCCGGGCGTCCAGCCGAGCAGATTGAAGGAGCTGTCGTACTTCTGCGTCGCGCCGGCCTTCTCGAAATACTTGGCCTTCGGCATGGCATTGAGCTTGGCCTTGATGCCGATGCGCGCGAGCATGGCGACGACGGCTTGGCAAATGGCCTCATCGTTGACGTAGCGGTCATTCGGGCAGTCCATCTCGATGGCGAAGCCGTTCGGATAGCCGGCCTCCGCGAGGAGCTTCTTTGCCGCGTCGGGGTCATAGGGGTGGCGCTTGAACTCGCCCGAGCGCGAGAAGAGCAGCGGCGAAATCAGCAGCGCCGAGTTGGCGGAATTGCCGCGCATGACGCGTGTGTGGATCGCCTCCATGTCGATGGCTTGGTAGAATGCCTTGCGCACGCGGACATCCTTGAAGGGGTTCTTGCCCTTCACATCCGAATAGAGCAGCTCGTCGCGCAGCGAATCCATGTTGAGGAAGATCGTGCGAAGCTCCGGACCGGTCAGCACGTCGGTGCCGGGATTGGCCTTGATGCGGGCAATGTCCTGGACCGGGACCGGATCCATCATGTCGATCTCGCCCGAGAGGAGGGCGGCGACGCGGGTCGCATCGGACTTGATCGTCTGGAAGATCACCTCGGTGAGGTTGTGCTCGGGCTTGCCCCACCAGTTGGGATTCGGCTTGAAGACGGTCTTCACGCCGGGCTGGTGGCTCTCGACCATGAACGGCCCAGTGCCATTGGCCTTGAGGGTGAAGGGGCTGAGCTGCGTGGCGCTCGTCTGGACCTTGGTGGCGCCGTTCTCCTCCGCCCACTTCTTCGAGAAGATATACCAGGTGTCCCACTCGTAGTGCAGGATGGGGTTGGGCGTCGTGGTGATGAAATCGACGGTGTGATCGTCGACTTTGACGATCTTGGTGCCGGCTGCGATGCGGCTCTTGATGTTCGATTCGGGCGAGAGCGCACGCTCTGCTGAGAAGACCACGTCGTCGGCCGTGAAGGCCTCGCCGTTGTGGAATTTGACGCCCTTGCGCAGGTGGAAGCGCCATCGTGTCGGCTCGAGGATCTCCCAGCGCTCTGCGAGGCCGGGGATGATCTTCAGGTCCTTGTCGCGCTTCGTCAGCCCCTCCATGACATTGCCGAGGGCGCCAAGCGTGAAGGTCTCGTTCAGCGTGTAGGGGTCGAGCGCATTGAGGTCACCCTGGAAGGCATAACGGAACGTCTTGGCCTCAGTAGGTGCGGAGAGCATAGCGGCGGCAAGCGCCGCGGCCAGCGTCATGATGCGCAGCTTCATCGATTTCTACTCCCGGCGTCGAGGTGCTGGATCTGATCAATCTGATCATAAGCGACATGCCGACCTGAGGTGCGTCGCGCGCCCCATGGCCGGCCATGGGACGGATACTGTCTCATCCCGAGCCGGCGGTCTAGCTGGTCCGCGCGCGGACCATCGGTTCGGACACTGTCGGCGGCGCGACTGGCGGACGGCTATTGCATTTGCACCCAGTAGAAGAGGATACGGTTGTCGGCGCGCTGGGCCATGCGGACCTTTCTCGAAACGCCCCAGCTTAGCGCCTGCTGATGGAGGGGAATGAGGCCGACATCCTCATGGATGATGCGGAAGGCTTTGGCCAGCATATCGTCGCGCTTCTGGACATCGTTTTCGACAAGAATGGCACTTGCGAGCTCATCGACCACTGGATTGCAGTAGCCCCCGAAGTTGAAGGTGGCGCCCTTGCCGTTGGCATCGCGGCAACCGGCGATGGAGCGCAGGATATTGAGGCCGTCAAGTGAGCTCGCGGTCCAGCCAACCAAGTTGAATGAGCTGTCGTACTTTTGTGGCGCGCCGACCTTGTCGAAGTAGCGGGCCTTCGGCATGGCATTGAGCGTCACCCTCATGCCGATACGCGCCAGCATGGCGACGACGGCCTGACAGATGGCCTCATCGTTGACGTAGCGGTCATTCGGGCAATCCATCTCCAGGGCGAAGCCATTGGGATAGCCGGCCTCGGCGAGGAGCTTCTTAGCCGCGGCCGGATCATAGGGATGGCGTTTGAACTCGGCGGCCCGCGCGAACAGCGGCGGGTAGATCAGCAAGGCGGTCGGCGTGGCGTTGCCCCGCATGATCCGCTTCTGGATCGCCTCGATGTCAATGGCCTGGTAGAAGGCCTTGCGCACGCGCACGTCCTTGAACGGGTTCTTGCCCTTGACGTCGGCGTAGAGAAGCTCGTCGCGCGCCTGGTCCATGTTGAGAAGTATGGTGCGCAGCTCCGGGCCTGTGAGCACGTCTGTGCCGGCGCTCGCTTTGATGCGGGGGATGTCCTGCACCGGCACGGGGTCGATCATGTCGACCTCGCCGGAAAGGAGGGCTGCGACGCGCGTCGCATCGGACTTGATGGTCTGGAAGACGACCCGCGTCAGATTGTGCTCGGGCTTGCCCCACCAGTGCGGATTGGGCCTGAATGTGGTGCGCACGCCCGGCTCGTGGCTCTCGACCATGAACGGGCCGGTGCCGTTGGCCTTGAGGGCGAAGGGGCTCAGGTGGGCGCTCTTCGCGTGGACCTTGGTGGCGCCATTCGCCTCGGCCCAGGCCTTCGACATGATGAACCAGGAGTCCCACTCGGCGTGCAGGATCGGGTTCGGTGCGGCGAGGACGAAATCGACGGTGTGATCGTCGATCCTTTCAGCCTTCATTTGCGCGGCAAAGCGCGTGCGAATGTTGGATTCCGGCGAGAGTGCCCGCTCCAGCGAAAAGATCACGTCGTCGGCTGTAAAGGCCTCGCCACTATGGAACCGGACGCCCCTGCGAAGGTGAAAGCGCCAGCGCGTGGGCGCGATGATTTCCCAGCGCTCGGCGAGAGCGGGCACGATCTTGAGGTCCTTGTCGCGCGTGACGAGGCCCTCCATGACATTACCGAGCGTGCCGAGCGTGAACGTCTCGTTGAGGGCATAAGGGTCGAGCGCATTGAGGTCGCCCTGGAAGGCGAACCGGAACGTCTTGGCCTCGGCAGGCACCGCAAGCACGGTGGCGGCAAGAGCCGCCGCCAGTGAGATGACGTTGCGCTTCATGGTCCCCTCGCTCTTCGCCCCGCCCGATCGGGTGCGCGCCCGAGTGGAACGGGATTTTCGTGAACAATCCCTTCCTGATGCGCAGGCTTTAGCCATGATGGCCGCGCATTGCTGGTCTCACGGTTAAGGCGGGCGTGGGGGCGGCGGCCTTTCGGTCAGCGGCGGCGGACCTCGGCCCAACGGGCGAGCTGCGGTTCGGCGATGAGGCGCGCCCGCCCCTCCGTCAGCGCGGCGACATCACTTTCATAGGTGAGAAAGGCGCTCAGCGGCAGCTCCGCCACGATCACGACGCCCTTCGGCGCGAGCCGGCGGCGCAGCTCGCGGCCACCGCGCGGCGCGAGGTCGCCGACGACGGTCAGCACGTCGTCCCGCGCTGCCAGGATCTCGATCTCCATCAGTGGTTCGAGCCGCCGCAGCCCCGCCGTCCGGCACGCCGCCCGCATGGCGGCGGCTGCCGTCTGCTCGAAACCCGCGGGGGTCGAGCGCTGCGGATGAAAGGCACCGTCAATGAAGACGACGCGCGTGTCGATGATCCGGCCCTCGCCATCCACGCCTTCGGCGGAGGCCCGCGCGACGCCGCGCGCCACCGCGGCATTGAGAGCATCGATCTCGGGCGGGCCGGCGAACTCGCTCTCGAAGACATTGCCCTCGCCCGAACGGCGGGGAACAATCCGCAGGCGCACGACCGCGAAATCGCCGGTTCCGCCGTCGGCCGTCCCGAGCCGATGCTCGGCCTCGGCGAGCCGCCCCGGCGTCCAGCAGGGCAGCACGTTAGGCGGGCCAGTCTCGATCGGCACAGCCGCAGCCGCGGTGAGCTGGGCGAGCTGCTGCGCCAGCTCCTTGGGTGTGCGCGCCTCAATCCGGAAGGCTTGAGGCTCGGCGCCACGTGCATAGGCGAAAGCCGCATCCGCGGTGCGGCACCGCTCGAGCGCCGACGCCAGCGCGCCCGCATCGCCCGTGCGCTTGGCCCGCACGGTCTGGCCGAGCAGCAGAATGGGGGCGTCAGTTGGCGACGGCGACAAGGTGGCCTCGTGTCGAGGGGTGATTTGCCCGACTGTAGCTCAGGCTTTGGGCGAGGGGCCGTATCGGAAGCTGCGCTAAGGAAATTTCCACCATGCGTTGCAGGCCTGAAACGGCCTGCCGGCCCAGGCACAAGCTGTGCGCTCGGCATCGCTGTGGCGCCGCAGGCACTTGAGGGAAGCGGGCCGGGGCGTTAAGTCCCCGGACCATGAGTGACAGACCGATTCTGCCGGGGCCGGGCCCCATCGAACCCGTCAACCTGCGTGAGGCGCTGGAAGAGCGCTATCTGGCCTACGCGCTCTCCACGATCATGCACCGGGCGCTGCCCGACGTGCGCGACGGCCTCAAGCCGGTGCACAGGCGCATCCTCTATGCCATGCGCGAGCTGAAGCTTGATCCCGAGGGCGGCTTCAAGAAGTGCGCAAAAATCGTCGGCGAGGTGATGGGTAATTTCCACCCCCACGGCGACCAGGCCATCTACGACGCGCTCGTTCGCCTCGCCCAGGATTTCGCCGTCCGCTACCCGCTGGTCGACGGCCAGGGCAACTTCGGCAACATCGACGGCGATAACCCGGCGGCGATGCGTTACACGGAAAGCCGCCTGACGCGGGTCGCCGAGGCGCTGCTCGACGGCATCGACGAGGACACGATCGATTTCCGGCCGACCTACGACGGCACCAACAAGGAGCCCGTGGTCCTCCCGGCCAGCTTCCCGAACCTGCTCGCCAACGGCTCGTCCGGCATCGCCGTCGGCATGGCGACCAATATCCCGCCGCACAACGTCGATGAGCTGTGCGCGGCGCTGCTGCACCTGATCAAGCACCCGAATGCGACGGTCGAGAAGCTCGTTGATTTTATTCCGGGTCCGGATTTCCCGACCGGCGGCATTCTCGTCGAGCCGCGCGAGAGCATCATCGAGGCCTACCGGACGGGCCGAGGCGGCTTCCGCCTGCGCGCACGCTGGGAAAAAGAGGACCTCGGCCGCGGCGGCTGGCAGATCGTCGTCACCGAGATGCCCTATCAGGTGCAGAAGGCGCGCCTCGTCGAGAAGATCGCCGAACTCATGCAGGCGAAGAAGCTGCCGCTGCTCGCCGACGTGCGCGACGAGAGCGCCGAGACGGTGCGCCTGGTCCTCGAGCCGAAGAGCCGCACCGTTGATCCGCTCGTGCTCATGGAGAGCCTGTTCCGCATTACGGAACTGGAGATCCGCTTCGGGCTCAACATGAACGTTCTGACGGCCGGCCAGGTTCCCGCCGTGCTGTCCCTGCGCGACGTGCTGAGGCACTGGCTCGAGCACCGCCAGGAGGTGCTGGTCCGGCGCTCCGAGCACCGGCTCGCCAAGATCAAGCACCGGCTCGAGGTTCTCGACGGCTACCTGATCGCGTATCTCAATATCGACGAGGTCATCCGCATTGTCCGTTTCGAGGACGAGCCCAAGGCCAAGCTGATCGCGAAATTCAAGCTCTCCGATGTGCAGGCCGAGGCCATCCTGAACCTGCGCTTGCGGTCGTTGTCCAAGCTCGAGGAGCAGGAGATCCGCACCGAGCATACGAAGCTCACGGGCGAGATGCGCGATCTCCAGGCCCTGCTGCAGTCGGAAGACCTGCAGTGGGAGCGGATCGGCGCCGAGATCAAGGCCATCCGCGAAACATACTCCAAGAAGACCGAGCTCGGTCGCCGCCGCACCGAGCTTGCGGATGCCCCGGCGATCGAAGTCGATCTCGATCAGGCCTTGATCGAGAAGGAGCCGATCACGGTCATTCTCTCTGAGAAGGGCTGGATCCGGGCCCTCAAGGGCCACCCCGATGATCTCTCGAAGCTGGATTTCAAGCACGGCGACAGCCTCAAGCGGGCCGTGCGGGCCTCGACGACCGACAAGCTCCTGCTGTTTGCGACCAACGGCAAGTTCTTCACGCTCGAGGCGAGCCAACTCCCCGGCGGGCGGGGGCATGGCGAGCCGGTGCGTCTGATGGTCGATCTCGAGGAGAGCCATGAGATCGTCGAGCTCTTCGTCCACGAGCCAGGGCGCAAGCTGATTGTCGCATCAACATCGGGGCACGGATTCATTGTCCCTGAGGACGAGGTCGTGGCCTCGACGCGCAAAGGCAAGCAGGTGCTCAACGTCGATGCTGCTGCGGAGGCCCGGGTCTGCGTGCCGATCCCGCCCGGTGCCGACATGTGCGCGACGATCGGCGAAAACAGGCGGATGCTTGTCTTCAGCCTCGACGAGGTCAATGAGATGGTGCGCGGGAAGGGCATCATCCTGCAGCGCTTCAAGGACGGGGGGCTCTCGGATGTCCGGCCGTTCGTGAAGAAGGCTGGCCTGACGTGGCTCGATGCTGCGGGCCGCACCCACACCTTGGCGAGCGCCGATATGATGGAATGGCTCGGCCAGCGCGCCCAGGCGGGCCGGACGGCGCCGAAGGGCTTCCCGCGCTCCAACCGCTTCGGGCCAGCCTTCTGAGGCGATGCCCTTCGGCGCTTGACGCGTGGCGGGCGCCGACCGCAAGTAGAGGCGGCGGCGAACTTTGCTCGAAGGCAACCCGTAGAATGTCGGCCGAAGCACGCGGACTCCTCCTCGAGATGTTCGATGCGGCGGTCGCCGCCACGCATCCGCGGACCTGCCTTGCGCCGCATTTGCCGCCCATGCCCGCACAAGGTCGGCTCATCGTGCTCTGTGCTGGCAAAGCCGCGATCGCCATGGCCTCGGTCGCCGAGGCATACTATGGGGCCGCCGGCATCGGCGATCGGCTGACGGGCGTGGCGACGGCGCCCCATGGTTATGCGGCAGCATTCTCGGGTCCTCGGCCAGTGGGGCTTCAGGTTCTCGAAGGCCGACACCCGACGCCGGATGGCTCATCCCTCGCCGCTGCTGAGCGGGCGCTGGCGTTGGCGCGCTCTGCGGAGCCTGACGACACGGTACTGGTGCTGCTCTCGGGCGGCGCCTCGGCCTTGTGGGCGGCGCCGGCCGAAGGACTGGAGCTTGCCGAGAAGACGGCGCTGACGCGGGGGCTGCTCAAATCCGGTGCGGACATCCACGAGATGAATGCCGTGCGCCGCCACCTCTCGCGCATCAAGGGCGGGCGGCTGCGCGCAGCGGCAGCGGCCGCGGGCACCTTTATCACACTCGCGATCTCTGACGTGCCGGGCGATGATCCCGCAACGATCGGCTCGGGGCCGACTGTTGCCGATCCGACGACGCTTGCCGATGCGCGCAAGGTGATCTCGCGGCGCATTGCACGCATGACCGAGCTGGGCCTGCCCGTACCGACCGGCGTCAATCGCGCCCTAGAGAATCCGGCGAACGAGACGCCGAAGCCGGGGGCCGCTCTCTTCGCGCGCGATATCTATGAGGTCGTTGCCACGCCCGTCGCTGCGCTCGAGGCAGCCGGCGCTATTGCACGTTCGCGGGGCTATGCCGTCCTGAGCCTCGGCGATCAGGTGACGGGCGAAGCGCGCGACGTCGCGTTGGCCCACGCCGCGCTGGCCAGCAAGGCGCGAGCCGACGGCCGGCGGCTCGCCATCATCAGCGGCGGGGAGCTTGAGGTTACGGTGCGCAATCGGGCGGGACGCGGCGGGCGCAGCCAGGAATACGCCCTTGCGTTGGCCTGCGCGCTCGATGGCCTCGCCGGCATCACGGCGCTCGCCGCGGACACGGATGGGATCGATGGCGGGGAGGGCCGGGTTGATGATCCTGCCGGCGCCGTGATCGGCCCGGATACGCTGGTGCGCGCGCGTGCGCGCCATGTGGACGCCCGAAAGGCCCTCGATAACAACGACGCCACGACCCTGTTCGCGGCGCTGGGCGACCTTGTGCACACCGGGCCGACCCATACGAACGTCAACGATTTCAGAGTGATCCTCGTCGAGCCGGCCTGACACCCATGACCAATGCACGTGAACGGGCCAAATGCGGCCGGGAGCCTGCCTGTGCGCCGCGCCGCTTCCCTCTGCGACTCATTCGATGGCCGCTGATCGCGTTTGCAGCCGCCTCGACAATCGTCATTGGCACGGATGGTGCGCGTGCAGATCTGAAGCTCTGCAATGCGACGTCGAGCAGGATTGGCGTGGCCATCGGCTACCAGGACCCGAAGGGCTGGGCGACCGAGGGCTGGTGGAACATCGCGTCACAGACTTGTGAGACGTTATTGAAAGGAAGGCTTGGCAGCCGCTTCTATTACGTGCATGCGGTAGACTACGACCGCGGCGGCGAGTGGGGCGGCACCAACATGATGTGCACGGCCGACAAGGCCTTCACGATCCGTGGCGTCGAGGACTGCGCGCGGCGAGGCTTCAAGCGGACCGGCTTCTTCGAGGTCGATACGAAGGATTCGAAAGACTGGACGATCCGCCTGACAGATCCGGGCGACAGCGGCGGGAAGGGGCGATGAGACGGAACAGGCGGGTGAAAATTGTCGCGACGCTGGGCCCGGTCTCGTCGACCCCTGACGTGATCGAGAGCTACTTCCTGGCCGGCGTCGATGTCTTTCGCATCAACATGAGCCATTCGAGCTTCGACATGGTGCGGGGGCTGCATAGTGCGGTGCGCGCTGCCGAGATCAAGCATGGCCGCCCGATCGGCATTCTCGCCGACTTGCAAGGCCCGAAGTTCCGCGTCGGCAAGCTCGGCGGCGATCGGGCCGAGATCAAGGCCGGGCAAACCTATGTCTTCGACACCGACGAGCAGGAGGGTGACGATCGCCGCGTCTTCCTCCCCCATCCACAGATCTTCCAGAGTGTAGAGGCCGGTCACACCCTGCTGCTCGACGACGGCAAGATCCGGATGCGCGTCATCGAGGCCGATCCCCGGCGCATTGCCGCCGAGGTGATCGTCGGCGGCCCGCTCGCGAGCCGCAAGGGCATCTCCCTGCCCGATACGATCCTGCCCGTGAGCCCGCTGACCGACAAGGACAAGGCCGATCTCGACTTCGTCCTGAAGCTCGGCATCGACTGGGTAGGGCTCTCGTTTGTCCAGCGCGGCGAGGACGTGGCGCTGGCACGTCGGATGATCGGGCAGGGTGCCGCGATCATGTCGAAGATCGAAAAGCCCTCCGCGATCGCCGATCTCGATCAGATCATCGCGCAGTCGGACGCGCTCATGGTGGCGCGCGGCGATCTCGGTGTCGAAATGCCGGTCGAGCGTGTGCCTGGCCTGCAAAAGCAGATCACGCGCAAGGCGCGCGCAGCCGGCAAGCCGGTGGTGATCGCAACGCAGATGCTCGAGAGCATGATCAGTGCGCCGGTGCCAACGCGCGCCGAGGTGTCCGACGTTGCCACGGCGGTGTTCGATGGCGCGGACGCGATCATGCTGTCGGCAGAGTCAGCCGTCGGCAAGTATCCCATCGAGGCGATCGGCATGATGGACCGCATCGCCATCGAGGCCGAGGCGGATCCGACCTACGACGTGCTGGTTCACGCAACCAGCACGCCGCCGCAGCCGACAGCGGCCGACGCGATTGCGGCCGCCACCCACGCGGTCGCCGATACGCTGCGGCTTTCGGCCATCATCTGCTTCACGGCGACCGGCTCGACGGCGCTGCGCGTTGCGCGCGAGCGGCCCGGCCTGCCGGTCATAGGCCTGACGCCGGTTGTCGCAACCGCGCGACGGCTTGCCGTCGTGTGGGGGGTGCATTGCGTGCTGACCAGCGATCCCGAGAACCTCGCCGATATGGTGAAGAAGGCGTGCCGCATTGCCTTCGAGGAAGGCTTTGTGCGCGCCGGCGGCGGCGTCATCATTACCGCGGGCGTACCGCTCGGCTCACCCGGCACGACCAACATGGTCCGCATTGCCTATGTGAACGAGCAGGGCGAAGCGACGTCGCTCTCCGTGTAGGTCTGAGGTCGCCGCTCCGAGACCGGAGAGCTCACAGCACGAGCACGCCGCGGTGGCGGGCCTCGCCCTCGGGCTCGACGTGGATCACGATCTCGGCGCCGTCGATCTCGGCTTCGAGCGCGCGCTCGATGCGGTCGCAGATGCGGTGGGCATCGGCCACGCTCATGGCTCCCGGCACCACGAGATGGAAGTCGATGAACGTCGCGCGGCCCGCCGTGCGCGTGCGGATATCGTGGGCCTCGATGGCACCTTCGGCGCTCTCCGAGATGACGCTGCGGATGCGCCGGCCGATATCGCCATCCACGGCCTCGTCCATGAGGCCGCCGATTGACGTGCGCACGACGCGCCAGCCGGCGACCAGGATGTTGACGGCCACCAGGGCCGCGAGGAGTGGATCAAGGATCGTCCAGCCGGTCAGCACGGCGAGCGTCAATCCAAGGATGACGCCGACAGATGTCGCAACATCGGAGAAGAGGTGCCAGCCGTCTGCCACCAGCGCCGGTGAGCGCCAGCGTCGCCCGTAGGTGATGAGCGCCCAGGACCAGCCGGCATTGATCACCGTCGCCACGCCACTGATCGCAAGGCCGAGCCACGGTTCACTTATGGCGCGCGGCTCGCGTACGGCCTGCCAGGCAGCATGCAGAATGAGCAGCGCCGCGAGAATGATCAGCACGCCCTCGAGAACGGCCGAGAAGTATTCCGCCTTGTGATGGCCGAACTGATGCTGGCGATCAGCAGGACGCGCGCTGATACGGACGGCCATCAGGGCGACCAGCGCGGTCACGACATTGACGATGCTCTCGAGCGCGTCGGAGAAGAGCGCGACGCTCCCGGTCATCCAGTAGGCCAGATATTTTATGCCCAGGACGGCCGTGGCGACAGCGATGCTCGCGATCGCCATTCTGCTGGTGCGTGCTTCGATGCTCGGCATTGGGGGGGCGGGGCGGCTCACGGTTGAGAAGCGCTCATGCGGGCGCGTTGCCCCCTTGAACACGCATGACCACGCGAAATCAACTGGCCGCAGAGCTTTTGGCAGTATTTGCAAATGGTTGGCGGTGGCGGGACTTCAGGATGGCGCGGACGGGCGGAGGCCGGCGGCTTGCTCGGCCATGGCGGTATGCGCCTCCCGGAAGGTAATCAGCCGGCGCTGCGCCTCGTCCCAAACTGCCAAGCGCGCGCATTTGAAGCTTTGACAGAGTGTCACGCGGTTCATGGTCTGGAACTCGGGGGAGGCCGCGAGGCACTCGCGCAGGCGGTAATTTGGAATGACGCTGTTCAGGTGGTGAATGTGGTGCAGGCCGATGCTGCCCGTAAACCATTCGAGCGGCTTCGGCAGATCGTAATACGAAGAGCCGCGGATCGCAGCGACCTGGAAATCCCACTCGTCGCTTGCGTCCCAGTGAGCATTTTCGAACTGGTGCTGGATGAAGAACAACCATCCCCCGAGAGCCGAGGCCATCAGGATCATCGGAGCAACGATCCACATAAGCCTAGCGTAGCCGATGGTGGCGCCGAGCAAACCGTAGACGACGATTATCGCGATGTTGAGACCGACCACGCTTCGCCAGCCTTCCCTGCTGTCGAGCGGATGTCCCCAAGGCAGGCGCTGCAAGATCACGAAGAAGAAGGGCACTGCGATGGGGAACAGGAACAGCGGATGGCGGTAGATGCGATAGCGCAGACGTCCCCAAGTCGAGCAGCCGCCGTACTCGGCGAGCGTGAGGGTGTCGATATCACCGTAGCCGCGGCGGTCGAGATTGCCCGAGGTGGCGTGGTGCTTGGCATGAACGCGGCGCCAGAGGCCGTACGGCGTCAGGGTCAGGACGCTGATCAGCCGCCCGAGGGTGTCGTTGGCATGTGCGGATGGAAGGAATGAGCCATGCCCGCAGTCGTGCTGAATGATGAAGAACCGGACCAGCAGGCCGGAAGCCGGCAGTGCGAGGAGCACCGTCAGCCAGTAAGCATCGTCTACCGTCGCCCACATGGCCGCCAGAAGGGCCAGGAACGGGACCGCCGTGGTGAGGATCTGAACGATCGCGCGCCGCGTGTCGGCGCCACGGTACATGGCGCAGTGCGCCGCCAGCCGCCGCGCTTCGGCCTTCAGTGCTGCCGCATCGTCGAATTCCCCTCCCGCAGCTGCTCCTGCGCCGACGGCGGGACTCTTTGAGATAGTCAAGGCGGGAACGTCTCCACGACGGTGTTCTTGTAAGACCGCGCGCCGAGGCCATTCGTGGGCCGGCGGTACCCTTTTCCAGCGAGGAAGCACGATTTGACTTGCCGTGTCATGGCATACAACGCGACGTGCCTCAGCAAATCGTCGCAGGCCCTGTGGATAACGGCCGAGATTGCTGCCTTCGACTCGCGAGGCGCGCGCCGCCGGGGATGCGCCTGCGTGATCCCCCGGCCCCCGCCCGAGGTCCCAGGACTCGCCCGCGATCCGCGATCAACGCACTGGTCAGGCCGGATCACGCGCGATATGCTTTTAACAACGAATTGATTGGCCGGGCTGGCACGTCGGCGGCCCGCCGATTGAGTGTGCGTTTGCCTGCGTTCCGAGGCTGGTCGGCGATCCTCGAATCGCCGGAATTGGCTCGGATCCTTCATTTCCGTGCGCATCGGCTTCCTGGTCTCGCCACCTTGACCGCGCGCCCTGATCCTGCGGACTGCGATGGCTCAGCCGGTTTCCCTCATCTGTGTCGGACATGCGGCCCTCGACCGGATCTATCGGATCGAGAGCTTTCCGCCCGAACCGACCAAGATCCGCGCCCTCGAGCACATCGAGGTCGGCGGTGGGATGGCCGCCAACGCAGCGGTTGCGGCCGCGCGCCTTGGCGCCCGCGTGGAACTGTGGTCGCGTGTCGGGGACGATCAGGCCGGCGTCGCCATACGGAACGGTCTCAAGGCTGAAAAGGTGGATGTCCGCTATGTCCACGCCTTCGAGGAGGCCCGCTCGTCGACGTCGGCGGTCATCGTCGATAGCCAAGGCGAGCGCATGATCGTCACGCAGCGCGACACCTCGATCCCGGCCGGCACGAGCTGGCTGCCGATCGAGCGCATTGCTGAGGCGCACGCGGTGCTCTGCGATCTGCGCTGGCTGGAGGCGGTGCGGGTGGTGCTGACGCGGGCACAGCGGGAGGGCGTCCCTACGGTGCTCGACGCCGACCTCGGTGGCCGCGAAGCGCTGCCCGAGCTGCTGCAACTGGTCGACCATGCCGTATTTTCGGCCCCGTCGCTTCATGAGTTCGCGCGCGGCATGAGTGACGCCGACGCCCTCCAGCAGGTCTTGCGCCATGGTCCGCGTCATGCCGGCGTCACGCTCGGGGCGCGCGGCTATCTCTGGGCCGAGCGCGACGGCCGGACGGGCCATCAGCCGGCCTTCCGCGTCGATGTCGTCGATACGACCGGGGCGGGCGATGCCTTCCACGGTGCCTTCGCTCTCGGCGTGGCGGAGGGGCTGCCGATCGAGGCCAATGTGCGCCGGGCTGCAGCGGTGGCCGCGCTGAAGTGCACGCGCCTCGGGAGCCGCGCCGGCCTGCCGACGCGGAGCGAGCTCGAGCTCTTCATTGCTTTGCACGACAGTTGACTCGCCCACCGCCCGCTCCTACGCCTTTCATGCGTGGGGAGGGCGGCAGGAGCGGCATTCATGACAGCTCAGCACACGATTGCCTTCGTCAACGACGAGCTGAGAGCGCCGCTGGCCGCGACGATCGCGTTCGCACTCAACAACGGGGTGACGGCGCTCGAAATGCGCTCGATCGAAGGCCGCAATTTCCTCGCGCTTTCGCCCGGCGAGCAGAAGGACGCGGCCGACCGGCTTGCCGATGCCGGGCTCAGGGTGGTGGGGCTTGCCTCGCCGCTGCTCAAATGGGCGGCCCCGGGCCGGGCTGCCACTAGGCTGGGCGACCAGTTCGGCTTCGAGATCGGCTCACGCTCGCTCGGCGAGATCGCCCGGCTCGCAGCCGAGGCGGCGCATCGGCTGGGCACGGGCAATGTCCGCATCTTCAGCTTTCTGACCTACGACGAATTCAAGCTCGCGGATCTCGAGCCCGCCCTCGACGAGCTGTTGGCGATCGCCGAGCGAGAGGAACTGGTTCTCCATGTCGAGAACGAGCCCGTATGCAATATCCGGGATGAAGCGGACCTGATGGCGCTCGTCCAGGCGCGGCGCCACCCGCGCCTCAAGGCCCTGCTTGACATTGGCAATATCTATGCGGCGGGTGCCACGCCCGATACCGGCCGGATGGCCGCGCTCATGCCGTTCGTCGAGCACATGCACTTCAAGGACTTCTCGATTGGCGCCGGCCGCCGCCATGTCGCCGTGGGCGAGGGTGATGTGCCGTACCGGGCCTACATCAAGGCGTGCCTCGATGCGGCGGCGGGGCGCCCGCTGACCCTGTCTGTCGAAACCCACGTCCCCGATGACCCGGTCGGGGCGACACAGCGTTCACTCATGCGCCTCAGGGAGCTGGTCGCCACTGCGACCGCATGATCGGGATAAGCCCGCCAAGGATGGTGGACGCACGGGCGGCGCATCGTTAATGGTGCGCCATCTCCCCGCTTCTCAGTTGGGTTTTGGGGGACATAACCAGCAGGGACTGCGCGCATGACTGGCAAGGCGAAGGGCGCGGCGCTCGCGACCCGCGAGATGGCAAACGCCATTCGGGCGCTGGCAATGGATGCCGTCGAGGCGGCGAAGTCCGGGCATCCGGGCATGCCCATGGGCATGGCCGACGTGGCGGCGGTGCTGTTCGCCGAGGAACTGAAATTCGATGCTGCCGCACCCCGCTGGCCGGCGCGTGACCGCTTCGTGCTGTCGGCCGGTCACGGCTCCATGCTGCTCTATGCCCTCCTCTACCTGACCGGCTATCCGGGGATGACGATCGAGGAGATCAAGAATTTCCGCCAGCTCGGATCGAAGACGGCCGGGCATCCCGAGTATGGCCACGCCGAGGGCATCGAGACGACGACCGGCCCGCTCGGTCAGGGCCTCGCCAATGCCGTCGGCATGGCGATCGCGGAGCGCATCTGGAATGCGCGTCATGGCGAGCTCTTCGACAACCGCACGTATGTGATTGCCGGCGATGGCTGCCTCATGGAGGGCATCTCGCAGGAGGCGATCACGCTCGCCGGCCATCTGGGCCTCGGCCGGTTGATCGTGCTGTTCGACGACAACGGTATCTCGATCGACGGCCCGACGTCGCTCTCGACGAGCGAGGACCAGCTCGGGCGCTTCAAGGCCGCCGGCTGGAACACGCTCGCCATCGATGGGCACGACATGGACGCGGTGCGACAAGCACTCGCAACCGCGCGCGCGGACGAGCGCAAGCCGTGGCTGATCGCGTGCAAGACCGTGATCGGTTTTGGCGCGCCGAAGAAGGCCGGGACGGCGGCGACCCACGGCTCGCCGCTCGGTGCGGAGGAAGTCGCCGGGGCGCGCGAAAAACTCGGCTGGACGAGCGGGCCCTTCGAGGTGCCGGCTGAAATCCTGAGTGCCTGGCGCGCGGTCGGCGCACGCGGCCGATCGGCGCGCGAGGCCTGGGAAGAGCGCTGGAGGAAGCTCGACGCCCGCGAGCGAGAGGCCTTCGAGAACCCGGCTGCGGCGCGCACCGAGGCCGTCCATGCGGCGGTCCTGAACCTCCGCGAGGCGGCCGCCGCCGAGACGGTTGAGCGCGCGACGCGCGTGTGGTCGGAGCGGGCGCTCGAGGCGCTTGTTGCCGCGCAGCCGGCGCTCATCGGCGGTTCGGCCGATCTGACCGGCTCCAACAACACCAAGGCGAAGAGCCAGAAGCCGATCGCAAAGGGTGACTTCGCGGGGAGCTACCTCTATTACGGCATCCGCGAGCACGGCATGGCTGCGGCGATGAACGGCATCGCGCTTTACGGCGGGCTCATCCCGTACGGCGGGACGTTCCTCGTGTTCTCGGACTACTGCCGGCCGGCCATCCGCCTCGCCGCACTCATGCGCCGGCAGGTCGTCTATGTCTTCACGCACGACTCGATCGGCCTTGGCGAGGACGGGCCGACCCACCAGCCCATCGAGCATCTGGCGGCGCTGCGCGCGATCCCCAATCTCAACGTTCTCCGTCCGGCCGACGGTGTCGAGACCGCGGAATGCTGGGCGCTCGCCGTAGCGTCGGCCGGCACGCCGACCGTGCTGGCGCTGACACGGCAGAACGTGGCGAACCTGCGCAAGGGGCCGCTCGGCGAGAACCTCAGCGCCAGGGGCGGCTATGTACTCCGCGAGGCCAAAGGTGGCACGCGCGCGGTGACGCTGATCGCGACCGGCTCCGAGGTCGGCATCGCCGTCAAGGCGGCGGACCTGCTGGCGGCGAAGGGCATTGCCGCGGCCGTCGTTTCGCTGCCGTCCTTTGAGCTCTTCCGCAAGCAGGATGCGGCCTATCGGCAGGGCGTGCTCGGCGATGTGCCGCGCGTCGCGATCGAGGCGGCGGTCGCGCAGGGCTGGTGCGAGTGGCTGCGGCCGACGGATGCTTTCATCGGACTGTCCGACTTCGGTGCCTCGGCGCCCGCAGGCAAGCTCTTTGCGCACTTTGGCCTGACGCCGGAGCGCGTGGCCGAGGTGGCCGGGAAGCTCGTCGGTTGAGCCCACGTGGCGCGCGAGAGATTACGGAACCGGGCGTACGCTGGCCGCGTTATTGCAGGCGCGGCCGCGCCACGGCACGGGCCGCGGTTGCCCAGGTGAGTACATCGCATGGTCGAGAGACTTTCCCGCATCTTCTGCACCAGAGGACTGCTGATCGGGCTGGTCGTCATGGTGCCGGCAGCGAGCGGACCCCTTGAGGCCCAGCCCTTTGAGCATCAGCCCTATGAGGAGTGGCGATACGAGACCAGGCGGCCCAAGCGAGGCTATGAAGGTTTCCCGGCGCCTGGGGTCTACTGCTCCTATCATCGGGTGCCAAATCGCGTGTGCACCACCGACAAGCGCGGCCGCAGGACCTGCCGGATCAAGAGCTGGACGCTCGTGCAGTTCTGCAGCTGAGCGCCGAGAGGGGATCGCCCGCCGGCTTCTACCCCAAGCGCCTCCGATAGAGCGCGATCAGCCGCTCCCAGTGCCGTTCGGCGGCAGGCTTGTCGTAGACCCTGCGCTGCGGAAACCCAAAGCCGTGGTGCACGCCAGGGTAGATTTCCAGTTCGCCTGGATTACCTGACGCGTCGAAGAGCTTTTTCAGCTCCGCAACCATCGGCAGCGGTGCCAGCTCATCGTGCTCGGCGCAGGCGATGTAGAGCTCGCCCTTGGCCTTGCCGAGCGTGAGGTGCGGGCTTTCCTCCGCGCCACTGACGAGCCAGGTGCCATAGAAGGAGGCGGCGGCGGCGACGCGGTCCGGATAGCGTGCCGCCGCAGCGAGGGCATAGGGCCCGCTCATGCAGTAGCCGTGGACGCCAATGGGGCCCGGCTTCACGCCCTCGCGCCCATCCAGAAACTGCATCATGGCGCCGACGTCCTCCATGACGGGCGGGATCGTCATCTTTGTGCGGATCGCGCGCATGCGCGTGTGCTCGGGGCTGCCGTGATCGAGGACTGTCGCATCGAATTTCGTGTCGCGTCCAGCGCGGTAGTAGAGGTTCGGCAGCAGCACGCAGTAGCCGACCGATGTCAGGCGCCGCGTCATGTCGCGCAATTCCTCGCGAATGCCGGGCGCATCCATCAGCAGCAGCACGGCGGGATGCGTGCCGCGGTCCGGCCGGCAGACGAAGGTCTCCATGGCGCCGTCGCGGGTCGGGATGTCGAGCGTCTCTTCGATCATGGCGTTGTTCCTCCGGATGGCCCAAGCGTAGAGCGTGCGCGGCCAAAGATCGACTCGCGTGTGCAGGGCGCTATAGTTGGGTGATGCATCCGAGATGTGCAGCGGGAGGACACCAGCATGATCCAGCGCATCATGGTTCCGGGCATCATGGCTCCGGTCAGTCACTATTGCCACGTGGTGAGGGCCGGTCATCTCGTCTGGGTCTCCGGCGTCGTCGGCATGGAGGCCGATGGCCATATCCCGCCGGATACGGTTGCCCAGTTCGACATCGCCATGGATGTCATGGACAAGTGCCTCAAGGCGGCGGGCGCCGGCCCGGAGCATGTGACGAAGGTGCAGATCTTCATGACCGACGTCAGCGAGCGGGCGGCCATCAATCCGCGCCGCGTTGCCTATTTCGGCGAGCATCGGCCCGCCTCGACGCTGGTCGAGGTCAAGGGCCTCGTCGATCCGCGCATGAAGGTCGAGATCGAGGCGCAGGCGGTCGTTGGATAAGGCCTCGCCTTAGCGTCGCCGGCCGCTGAAGAGGGCGCGGCCGTGCTTGGCCGCGATGAGCATCAGGTTCCATGCCACGCTGACGGCGAGGGCGAGCGCGAGTGAGAGCGCCGGTCCCCACGTGACGACGGTGGCTGCAACCAGCGTGAGCGCGAGCAGCATCCCGATGAGGCCGCCGATGGAGTGCGCGAGCAGCGCCGCCGTGGCCGGCCCACCGATGCGGCTGTGCAGAACCAGGATCAGGCTGGTGGTCACGGTCGGCATGATCGAGAGAATGCCAGTGAGCTGAGGCGGCACGAACGGGCTCAGCGCATTGACGACGCCGACGACGATCGTCACGAGCAGGACGCGCACGGCGAGATCGAGCCACGCGCGCTTGCCCGCCTCGAGCGGCACGGCGTCCGTGAAATGCGGTGCGAGCAGGAGTGAGACGACGAAGACAGGCACGGCGAACAGGAGCGCTTCGGCAAGCGACCAGTCGTAGAGTTGAACGAAGACTGCGCACAGCAGCCAGGCAATGAGGCCGGCCGACAGGCTCACGGCCATCGAACGTCCGGCCCGCGCAAGCAGCCCATAAATCAGCAAATAGACCGGGATGACGCCGCATGTGGCCAAGGAAGCGATGGCGACGCGCGCCAGATACTCGGGCGGATGGTCGAGCGCCAGAAAGAGGTAGACCGGGCCTGTGTAGACCGGCAGCGAGGCCACCATGGCGCCGAAAAATGCGCCGACCCGCTCGGAGATCAGTGCCACGATGACGACGAAGACCGCCACGGCGGCCATGCGCACCGCGAGTGCTGCGAAAGGTAGATCCGCCAGCGCTGCCAAGACTTCCGTCACCGTATCCCGTCCTGTCGCCCGAGATGGTGCCGTCTCGCTGGCATCATGACATGCGACCGGGCCTGCTCCCGGCCGCGGACTCACGGCATCCGCATCCTTCAGGGCGGGTGCGCAACGCTCCCTCCGAGAAGCTTCGAATTGTCGTAGTGTGACGCCGCTCACCAGGAGATTGCGTCGACGCGCGCGGCTTCGCAACGTATGAGCCGTGCCCTGCGCCCGGTCAAGCCCGTGCCCAACCGTCCGCACCGAGGCGCTCCTGCGGCGAGAAGCGCGATTTGTAGCTCATCTTCCGCGAGCCTTCGATCCAGTAGCCGAGGTAGAGGTATGGCAGTCCGAGCCGGCGCGCATACTCGATATGCTCGAGGATCATGTAGGTGCCGATGCTGCGGACGTGGTCCTCAGGATCGTAGAAGCTGTAGACCATCGAAATGCCGTCGGAGAGCTGGTCGCACAGCGCAACGGCCTTGAGCGGCGCGCCTTCGGCCCGCTGAAGGTGCGGCGTGTCGGCTCCGACGCGGTACTCCGTGAGGAACGTGTCGACGATCGAGTCCTCCACCATCATCGCATAGTCGAGGACGCTCATATCGGCCATGCCGCCGTCGCCGTGGCGGGCGTCGATGTAGCTGCGGAAGAGGCTGAAGTGTTCCGACGTTGCAACGGCCTGGATGCGGCGCGCTCTGAGGTCGCTGTTGCGCTCCTGAATGCGGCGGAAGTTGCGGCCCGGCTCGAACTCGTTAACGAGCACGCGCACCGACACACACGCTTGGCAGCCCTCGCAATAGGGCATGTAGGCGATGTTCTGACTGCGCCGGAAGCCGCCCTTCAACAGGTTATCGATGAGGACGCGCGGCTTGTCGTGCGTGAGATGCGTGAAGAGCTTGCGCTCGGCCCGCCCCGGCAGGTAGGGACAAGCCTGCGGAGCAGTCACGTAGAACTCGGGGAACTGCTTTTGCTGCTCAGTCACCTAATGCTGCCCTCTCATCGATCCCGCACGGAATGCAGCATACGTGAGCGCGCGTTACGGTTTCAAGCGAGACGGTGGGCCAGAGGTTTCTGATACATTGCGCGAGACAGGGCAGGGGCCCGTGCATGAGCGAGACGACGACGGAAGTGCTCTTCTATCACCTCGAGCGTCAGCCGCTCGAGCGTGTGTTGCCGAGCCTGCTGCAGCGGACGCTCGAGCGCGGCTGGCGCGCGGTGGTACAGGTAGGCAGTGCCGAGCGTCTCGAAGCGCTCGATGCGCACCTGTGGACCTACGCCGACGACAGCTTCCTGCCCCATGGTACCGCCAAGGAAGGCGCGGGCGAGCGCCAGCCTATCCTGCTGACGCTCGGCGAGGAGAACGACAATGGCGCCGGCGTTCGCTTCCTGATCGACGGCGCGGACATGGAGACCTTCACAGGCTATATCCGCGTCGTGGTGATCTTCGACGGGCGGGACGAGGCGGCCGTTGCTGCAGCGCGCGCGCAATGGCAGCGGGTGCGGGCGCAGGGGTGCAAGGCAACCTACTGGCGCCAGAGCGATGCCGGGCGCTGGGAGCAGATGGCTTGAGCACGATCGCGCGGTCAGTGCCGCGTGCCGAGCGTGCGGGGCCAGTAGTGCGCCGGGCCGGTCCCAGCAGGCCTCGGCTCGACAACATCGGCCATGGTGCGGAGCATGGCGGCCATGGCATGGCCGTTCGCGGTCCTGTAGGCGGCAGCGATGGGTTGCCACATGTCACCCGCGACCGGAGCCGCGCCAGCCTGCCACGGCCGAGGGAGCGAGGGGGTCGCGGCCTCAAGCCATAACTGCTGCCAAAGGGCGAACGGGTTGCTGCCGGACGCTGTCCGTTCGGCGGGGAGCCAGGGGAGAAACGGGCTTGCACCAGCCAGTCCCGACAGCGGGAGTGTTTGCGGCCAGAGAGGCACCCAGGCACCAACGGCCAGGGCGGCGGGCCAGCGCGGGACGTCCACCGTTGCGCGCGGCTGCTGGGGGGGCATCCACCACGGGGAGGCCGTCGAGGAAACCGAACGTGCCGGCGCCGGGCTGAGCAGGCCGCTCCAAAGCTCAGCGGTCGCCCGCATCATCTGGATGGAGCTATCGATCCAGATGCGCGCGAAGGCTGCCGGGAGATCCAGTGGACGCGCGTGCATGGGAGCCTCGGGGCGCTGGCTGGCATATCAGTGAGCGATCGCCCTATATAGTGGGCCTTCTGCATTGCAGCAACATTAACCTCGCAACGCAATAAGCACGCGTCCCCGCAATTGTGACGCGGCCCACATCGCAGAGAAGAGCCGGCCACAGCGATCAGGGCCTAGTCTCCGCGTCCTTCGAGGGACTGCCTCTGAGCCAGTCGCCGACCATGCCAAAAATCGAGCCGCAGACGACGCCGTCCGGCCCGACCGTGTGGCCGTAGCCGCTGTCCATCGCCCGCTCTTGCCAGTTGCCGTCGCGGCAGTACTCGGCCTGCCGCGACTTCTTCTGGGCCGCGGCGGCGGCGCGCTCCTGGTCCTTGTCCTTGGGCCATGCCGGGTCGGCGGCGGCGGCGGTCGCAGCCGGCGGCGCCTGGCCAGGCTCGGGAAGGCGCTCGGTGCTCGGTGGCATGACAAGCGGCGCGCGCGGCTGAAGTTTCGGTTCCTCGCGCTTCGAGAGCGCCGCCGTGCTCAGCCCCACCGCATCGAGAAGGGGGCTGTTGATCTCGACGCCGTCCGCGCAGCCGCCCAGCAGTGCGGCGCTCGACATGGCGGCCGCCAACCCCACTCGTATGCGGCGGCTGATGCGTGCAGTTGTCCTGGCCATCATCTCCACCCCCTGCTCTGCCCGCTGTCGCCCCATCCACCGGCGCGCCCAGACGGCGGAATGTTCTTTATCTATGAGCCCTTTGCGGCATCATTGCGATTCGGCCGCAAAGAGTCATACAGGAGCCCCGCAACCCCGGCAACAATGGCCACGTCGGCGATGTTGAACACGTACCAGCTCCAGCCGTAAGCGTGGAAATGGAAGAAATCCGCGACGCCGCCGAGGACCAGCCGGTCAAGCGCGTTGCCGAGTGCGCCACCGATGATCAGGCCGAGCGACGCTGCAGCCAGAGGGTGGATGGCGCCGCGCACCAGCCAGATCCAGAGCGCCAGCGAGGTGAGCACGGCGAAGCCGGCGAGCGCCCACTGCCCGCCATGCCCATCCTGGGCCAGCAGGCCGTAGCTGATCCCCGTGTTCTTCACGAAGACGAGCTCGAAGAACGGGGTGACCCGCACGGGCGCCCGCGTGGCGATGTCGTAGACATTGAGCATCCACCACTTGTGCGCCTGGTCGATGACCAGGACCGGCAGCAGCAGGGCGAGGCCGAGGGGGGCGTGCCCGCCCCAGAGCCAGCCGCGACGCGGCCTTGCCTCGTTCTCCAACAGGCCGCGGTCCTCGATCTCGCTCATGCCGCATCGATCTCGCGCATCGCTGCGGCGTCGCGCGCCGACAGCTCGGGATAGGCCGGGTCGCTGCCGACGTCGGTCGTGATCCGCCATGAGCGCGCGCACTTGCGGCCCTCGGCGCGGGCCGGGACGACAGCAATGCCCGGCACGTCCGGCAAAGTGAAGGCGCCTTTCGGAGCCGGGCGGTCGACGATGGCGATGCCCGAGGTGATGCAGACTTCAGCCATATCGACGCCTGCGAGCGCAGCGCCGAGATCGCTGTCGGCAACGTGGATGATCGGCGCCGCCTCGAGGCTCGAGCCGATCCGCTTGGCTGCCCGCTCCATCTCGAGCGCGCCGGTGACGACCGAGCGCACCCGCCGCACGCGTTCCCACTTGGCGTCGAGCGCATCGTCGCGCCACTCAGGCGGCGCCGCCTTGAACGTCTCGAGGTGCACCGAGCCCTCTTGGCTCGGATAGCGCGTGAGCCAGGCCTCCTCGGCCGTGAAGACAAGGATCGGCGCCAGCCACGTCGTCACGCACTGGAAGATGTGCTCGACGCAAGTCAGCGCCGCACGCCGCCGCAGGCTCGACGGCGCGTCGCAGTAGAGCGCATCCTTGCGCACATCGAAATAGAAGGCCGACAGCTCGGTGTTCATGAACTGCGCCAGCGCCGAGACAACGCGCTTGTAGTCGTACTCCACGTAGGCGCGGCGCACGAGCGGCTCCAGCATGGCGAGCTGATGGAGCATGTAGCGCTCGAGTTCCGGCATGTCGGCCGGTGCGACCTCCTGTGCGGGATCATGGTGCGCGAGCGTGCCGAGCATCCAGCGCAGCGTGTTGCGCATCTTGCGGTACGTCTCGACGAAGTTCTTCAGGATCTCCGGCCCGATCCGCAGGTCATCGGAATAGTCGGAGGCGGCGACCCAAAGGCGGAGGATGTCGGCACCCGAGGTCTTGATGACGTCCTGAGGGGCCGTCACGTTGCCGACCGACTTCGACATCTTCTGCCCCTTCTCGTCGAGGCAGAAGCCATGTGTCAGCACGATATCGAACGGGGCCCGGCCGCGTGTGCCGGACGATTCGATCAGCGAGGAATGAAACCAGCCGCGGTGCTGGTCCGAGCCCTCGAGGTACATGACGCGGTCCTGGCCGCCGTCGATGCGGCGCTTAATGCCCATGAGGCTTGGGAAATGCGGGTCATTAAGCACATAGCTGTGCGTGCTGCCCGAGTCGAACCACACATCGAGCACATCGTTGACCTTCTCGAAGTCGGCAGGGTCGTAATCAGGCCTCAGGAAGCGCGCACCGTCTGCATCCGAGAACCAGGCATCAGCGCCCTCGGCATACATGGCGTCGTAGATGCGCTGGTTGACCTTGGGATCGACCAGCACCTCGCCGTCGCTCTTCCTGACGAACACGGTGATCGGCACGCCCCAGGCGCGCTGGCGCGAGATGACCCAATCGGGCTTGGCTTCGATCATGCCGGTGATGCGGTTCTCGCCCGACTTCGGCACCCACTCGGTATCGCGGATCGACTGCAGCGAGACCTCGCGCAGCGTCTTGGGGATCGGCAGATTGTGCCTGGCGAGGCCCATGGATACCGCTTTCGCCCGCAGCTCGCGCGAAAGCTTCTCAAGGTACGGGATCTCCTTGTCCATGTGGATGAACCACTGGGGCGTATTGCGGAAGATCACCGGTTTCTTCGAGCGCCAGGAATGCGGGTACTGGTGCTTGAGACGCCCGCGCGCCAGCAGCATCCGGGCTTTCTCCAGCGCGTCGATGACGGCCTGGTTGGCGTCGCCCTTCTCGCCCGTGTCGGTGATGACGCGCTTGCCTTCAAAGCCCGGCGCGTCCTTCGTGAAGGCGCCGTTCTCGTCGACGGTGTAGGGGATCGTGGAATCGATGCCGAGTTCGTTCAGGCGACGCGTCGAGGCCGTCCAGATGTCGAAGTCCTCGCGGCCGTGGCCGGGCGCGGTGTGCACGAAACCCGTGCCGGCGTCGTCGGTGACGTGGTCGCCATCGAGCAGGGGGACGTCGAACTGATAGCCGCCGAGGCCGGCATCGCGGAGGGGGTGGGCGCAGATCATTGCGGAAAGCGTTGTTGAATGCACAGGGCAGTGGCGCACCCAGGCGTCAATTTTCGCCGCTTTGCGCACGTCGTCGGCGAGCTTGTCAGCCAGTATCAGCTTGTCGCCTGCTTTAGCCCGGCTGCCCTCAGGCGCGGCCGTCACTTCATACAGCCCGTACGCGATCTTTGAATTGAACGAGATTGCCCGGTTACCGGGGATCGTCCATGGCGTCGTGGTCCAGATCAAAACGCTTGCAGCTTGAATGAGCGCGGTAGGTGCGGCGTTTGCGTCGCCCCAGTCGGCCTGCGCGCCGTGCACCACAGGAAACTTCACCCACACGGTGTCCGACTGATAGTCGTGGTACTCGACCTCGGCCTCGGCGAGCGCGGTCTTTTCGACGACCGACCACATCACCGGCTTCGAGCCGCGATAGAGCTGGTCCGTTTCCGCGAACTTCATCAGTTCGCGCGCAATCTGCGCCTCGGCTGGGAATGTCATCGTCGTATAGGGATGGTCCCAGTCGCCTTCGACGCCCAAGCGCTTGAACTCCTCGCGCTGCACGTTGAGCCAGTGCTCGGCGAACGCCCGGCACTCGGCGCGGAACGCCTTCATCGCCGCCGGGTCCTTGAGGTTCGGCTTGGCCTTGCCCTTGGCCATGTATTCCTCCTCGATCTTCCACTCGATCGGGAGGCCGTGGCAGTCCCAGCCCGGCACGTAGTTCGAATCGTGCCCGAGCATCTGCTGCGAGCGCGTGACGAGATCCTTGAGGATCTTGTTGAGCGCGTGGCCGATGTGGATGTTGCCGTTGGCGTAGGGCGGGCCGTCGTGGAGGATGAACTTGGCGCGCCCCTTGGCGCTCTCGCGGAGCTTGTCGTAGAGGCGGATCTTGGCCCACCGCTCGAGCATCCGGGGCTCCATCTGCGGCAGCCCGGCCTTCATCGGGAAATCGGTCTTGGGAAGGAAGAGCGTCTTGCTCCAGTCGCGCGCTTCGGTCGTGGTGGTGTCGTTCATGAGGTCGGCCTCAGGGGCTCGGACGGTCGGGAGGCCGCCCACTCGGGGCGTGCTCCGTCTTGGATCGTGACGGCGCCGGCCAGTGATCGGTCCGGTCTGCCTTACGCGTTGATTTGACGTGCACTTCTGGCAAACAGATGTGCCCTCACCCGGCGCCCGGAGGCGGCCGGGACGCGAATTCGCCCGGGGCGGCGTATGAACGCGCGAAGCAGCATGGTCCGCCTCTCTTAGCGGCCGCAAGACGCGCTTTCAACTGCGACCCGTGCGTTCTGCGGCGCCCTGTGCTTTCGATGTGCGGCGGACGGGCCGCCTCAGTAGTGGGCGCCGCCATTCACCTCGATGGTCTGGCCGGTGGTGTAGGCCGCGTCCGGCTGGCAGAGCATGGTCACGATATGGGCAATCTCCTCGGGCCGTCCGTCGCGTCCCATGGGGTTGGCGGCCGCAGCCGTCCCGCTGGGCCGGGCGCCGGCCGCGCCACTGCGCACCGTGTCGATGGCGCCCGGCGCAACGACATTGACCGTAATGTTGTGAGGGGCCAGCTCACTGGCCAGCGAGCGTGCCATGCCGATCATGCCCGCTTTGGCGGCGGAGACGTGTGCCCGCCCGGGCGTGCCCTTGAACATGGAGATGCCGCCGATGTTGACGATCCGTCCCCACTTGCCGCGGATCATGTGCGGCGCGGCATAGCGCGTGCAAAGGAACGCGCAATCGAGGCTGTTGGCCAGCACCTCGCGCCATTCGGCATAGGACATCTCGACGAGCGGCGTGTTGCGGCGGATGGCGGCATTGTTGACGAGGATATCGACGCGTCCGAAACGGGTGATGGCTGCCCCGATGAGGCTCAGCGCGCCGGCCTCGGTCGAGACGTCGGCGAGGTGGCCGATGGCGGTCGCGCCCTCGGCCGTCAGCAGTGCCACCGCTTCGTCGACACCTTCCTTGTCCTGGCGCGCATGAATGACGACCGACGCCCCTGCGCCGGCGAGCATTTTCGCCGTCGCGCGGCCGATATTGCGGGCCGAGCCGGTGACAATGGCGACCCGCCCATCGAGCGATGGCATGGTGTGATCCTCCCCTTGACTATGATACGCCGCCCGTCGCACGGCGCCGGCGCTCAGCCCAACCATAGCGCGGCTCGCCCGGCCCGCCACGTCCCCGCGCGCAGACCACAGGCGCGTCTATGCCTTCGCCCCCTGCGCCGCCTCGGTTGCGCGGGCGCTGCCCTGGTGCAACAGTGCCGGCACGCACGGCGAATCGATTGAGCGCGCCACGCCCGCTGGAATCTGCCGGAGGTTGGCCATTCCATGAGCAGCGACAAACCGGCCAAGTGGGGTGGCGGGCGGCGGCGTGGCGCGGAGACGAAGCCGGCACCGGCCACGGCCGCCCCCTCGACGCTGAGGCCTCGTGTCTCGGTGGCACAGCCACAGCGCCGAATTGACTCAGGCCGCCCGTTCAGTTCGGCCGACCGCGCCGCCGCCGAGCGCGACGCAAGCCTCGGGCGCAAGGTTGCCGCGGCCGTGCTCGCGGTCACCGTCCTCGTTTTTGGCTCGAACTACGCGGGGTTCTGGGAGTCTCCCGGTCAGCGCGAGGCACGCCTGCAGGCCGAGCGCGGGCGGCCTGGGCCGGCCAAGGAGGCGGCCGACAAGCAGCGCATCGCCATGGAGCGGCGCGAGGCCGACCGCCGCGAGTCCGAGCAGCTCGCCCGCGAGCGCGCCGCACAGCGCAGGGCGGCCGACGATGAAGCAGCGCGGCGCGCCCGCGAGGAGGCCGCAAAGCAGAAGGCCAAGGAAGAGGGCCGCCCGCCGCCCGCGCCGGTGCGGCCTAACCTGGCCGAGACGGACTGCCAGACGACGCGGCCCATTTCCGTGATCGTCCCCGCCTGCTCGGCGATCCTTGCGCAACACAGCGACTATGCCGAAGCCTATGCCGTCCGCGGCTGGGCCTTGCGCGAGCGCAATCAGCCCGAGCGGGCGCTGACCGACTTCAATCGCGCGCTACAGCTTGAGCCGAACAATGCCGCCACCCACGCACAGCGGGCGCTGACCTATGCCCGCCTGCGCGACTTCGACCGCGGGCTCGCGGACTACAACAGGGCCATCGAGCTGAGCCCGCAGAGCGCGAGCTTCTACATTGACCGCGGCGTCGCCTACATGGAACTCAAGGACTTCCCGCGCGCCACGGCGGACTTCGACCGCGCCGTTGAGCTCGACCCACGCTATCCGCTCGCCTACAACAACCGGGCGCGCGCGATCGCGCTCGGGACCGGCGATCATCGCCGCGCCATCCTTGATCTCGACCGCGCGATCGAGCTCAATCCGAAATATGCGCTGGCCTTTGAGAACCGCGGCCTCAGCCATCTCGAGTTGAAGGACCTCACCAAGGCCCTTGCCGATTTCAACAGCGCGATCGAGATCAATCCGCGCTCGGCCCGCGCGCTCAACGCGCGCGGTGTTGCCTACGAGCGCCAGGGCCATCGCGATCTCGCGATCACCGACTACCGGCGCGCCCTCGATGCCGACCCGACTTTCTCCGCCGCACGCGAGAACCTCACAAGGCTGGGTGAAAAGCTATGACGGAGCACGATCCAAGGCCGGGCACGGGCGCTGATCAGGTCCAGCCCGCGACCGCGAAAGCCCCGCTTGAGCCCCGCACGCGCTCGACACTCGAGCAAAACACGGCAGCACTCGGCGAGCGCGGTACGTCGCCGGCGCGCTTCCTCATTGTGCTCGGCATTGCCCTGATCTTGCTTCTTGCAGCGACGAACGTGCTGGGCGTCTGGTCGCTGCCGGGTCAGTCCGAGGCGCGAAGGGAGGGCGCGCGCAAGGCCGCCGAGCGCAAGGAGGAAGCACGCCGGGCCGCGGAGCGTGAGGCTGCCAGCCGGAAGGAGGAAGCACGCAAAGCGGCAGAGCGCGAGGCCGCTGCCCGTCAAGCGGCCGAGCGGCGGGCCGCCGAGGAGGAAGCCGCGCGCCGCAAGGCTGCTGAGGATCGCGCGATGGCGGTGCAGGAGGCGGAGCGCAAGGCACGCGAGACGGGCGCCAAGCCACCACCGCCTTCGCCCGCGCCGCCGGCCGTCAGGCCCCAAGGTGGCCCGGCTCCGCGTGGCCAGGAGCTTGCTGAGCGGGTGCCGCCGCCAGCGGTGCCGAGGCCCGACCCGGATGCCAAGCGGTTCAACCCGCAGGAGATCCTCGAGGGGGCGCGGCGCAGGATCGACGAGGCAACGCGCCAGCCGCCTGCCGCGCCAGCGCCCCCGCCCTCGTCAACGCCATCGTCGCCTGCGCCACCCGCCGCGCAGCCGGAGACCAGGCGGCCGCGTGCACAGGACCTTGTCGAGGAGCTGCGCCGCAAGCTCGATCGCCAGACGGCAGCACGTGAGCCGCCGCCATCTGCAACGACGCAGAACGAGCCGGGTGGTACGTCGGTGCAGCGTCCCGATCTCAGTGGCACGGGGTGCCGTACGGACCGGCCGCCTGATGAGGTGATCAAGGCGTGTGACGCCGTCATCGCGCGCACCCCGAATAGCGCCGAGGCTTACCTTGTTCGCGGCTCGGCGCACCGCCAGCGCCGCGATCTCAAGCGGGCCGTCGATGATCTCACGCGTGCCATAGATCTCGATCCGACCAACGGCCGCGCGTTTGCGGAGCGTGGCCTCGCGCACTACGCGCGACAAGCGTTCGACCTCGCGATCGCTGACTATACGCGCGCCATCGAGCTCGATCCGCAGCGCGTGTGGCTCTACAACAACCGCGGACTTGCGCGCGTGTCTTTGAAAGACTACGCGGGCGCACTGGCCGACTACGACAAGGCCATCGAGATCAGTCCGCGGTATGCGCTTGCCTACTTCAATCGCGGGCGACTGCACTGGCTCGACGGGCGCAGGCATGAGCCGGCGCTCCTCGATCTCGGGCGCGCGATCGCGTTCAATGCGAGGTTCGCCCCGGCTTACGCGCTCCGCGCCGAGATCCTCGCGGAGACAGGCAATCATCGTGCTGCGGTCGAGGATCTCACGCAGGTCATCAGTCTTGAGCCGCGCAATCAGCTTGCCCACGTGAGGCGAGCGCGCAGTCATGTCGAGACGGGCGCCTTCGACCAAGCCATCACGGATGCCGATCGAGCGTTGGAGATCCTCCGCCGTTCACCGGATGCTTTCGTCGAGCGTGGTCGCGCCTGGGAAGGCAAGGGCGATCTGCAGGCCGCGATTCGCGACTACCGCAGCGCCTTGGACGTCGATTCCAGCCATGCGGGCGCGCGAGAGCACCTGAGACGTGTTGGTGAACTCTGACCGGCCGGCTTGCGGCTACTTCTCCCCGACCGGCCCGGCCAGGAAGATCGCCGAGCGCTCGATCTCCTCGATCTCGGCCATGGCGACAGGGAAATCGGCGTGATCTGGCTCGAGTGTACCGATACGGCGCTCGAGCTCAGAGAGGCGCTGACGGCCCGCAAGCTTCTGAAGGAAGATTGCGGATACGGCAGGCTGGTAGAACCGCTCGCGGTCGCTCTGGGTGAGAATGACGCCGCGGAGCTTGTCGCCGCCGCGCTGGAAGCGGTTGAGCGTGACGAGGCGCAGGGCACCCTGGAAGGTCGTGAGAAGCTGCAGCATCCCGGTGTGCGGGCTGATGTAGACGCCTCCCGCGTGCTGCGTCGCCGCATTGGAGCCGCGGCCATTGGGGCTTCCCTGCAATTCGAGGAAACGCAGGCGGGAAAGATCCTCGTCCCAGTCCAGCTCGTAGACTGAGCGATAGAGGGCATTCCGCCGCGAGAAGATGCGGCGGTAGGCGAGATAGGGCCCGAGGTAGTCCTCATAGGCGGAAAGCAGGTAGCCGCCATAGCTTTCATCTGCCCGGCCCTGGAGCTTGGCACTCAATGCGCCATTGCCGTGCGGCGTGCCAAGGAGGGTGTCGAGGTCGATGGCAAGGCCGCGCGCGACGCCTGCAACCGTTGCGTCGCGCACGGGCTGGCCCGCAAGAAGATTGCCAAGCGTACGCTCCTTGCAGCCGGCGATCTCGGCAAGCGCGGTCCGCGTCAGGCCGCGCTTTGCCATCTCGATGCGCACGCGCCGTACAAATGCTTCCCGTTGTGCGGCTGTCAGCAGCGACGACATTGCCTTGCTCTCCCGGTCGGCGCGCTCTTCTTTCGACATCTGACAATGGCTCCTGACGCCACGCTGTCAATTGCCGTCACGAATATGCCAAAGCCCTGTGGCCGTCTTGCCGGCGAAGGAAATTCGGGAGGAAGCCGGTGGGCTTGGACATGCAAGACCGTTGGCTGGTCAGCGCGCTCGTGCTCCTGCTGATGCTGGCATTCGCGGGCGGGGCTGCGGCCGAGCACTATGCCTGGCGGTCGCGGTCTCACGCCGAAAGCGACCGGCTCGACCGGCGCTTCATGCCGCCAGAGGGGTTCGTCCGCATTACCGTGCAAGCGGGAAGCTTTGCCGCGTGGCTGCGCGGCCTGCCGCTGAAGCCGCCGGGGACACCCGTCCTCCTGCACACCGGCGGCCCGAAGTGGCGCCAGGACGTCCATGCTGCCGTGATCGACATCGATACGGGTGCGCGCGATCTCCAGCAGTGCGCCGATGCTGTGATGCGGCTCAGGGCAGAGTGGCAGTTCGCGCGGGGCAAGGCCCGGCGGATTGCCTTCAACGATACGGGTGGGCGCAAGCCTATGCCCTTCAGTCGCTGGGCTGCCGGCGAGCGGCCGCGCGCGGAAGGCCGCGGGCTCGTTTGGGTGAAGCGGGCGCCCCCCGACGCGAGCTATGCCTCGTTCCGCCGCTACATGGACACCGTCTTCACCTGGGCCGGCACGCATTCCCTCGAGCGTGAGCTTGCCCCGGTGGCGGACGGCCGCGTCGAGATCGGCGATGTGATCATCAAAGGTGGCTTCCCCGGTCACGCGGTGCTGGTCGCCGATGTCGTCGAGCACCCCGGGACGGGCGAGCGCCGCTTCCTGCTCATCCAGAGCTTCATGCCGGCGCAGGACATGCACGTCCTCAAGGGACGCGATACGCCCGATGGCAGCCCATGGTTTCGCCTGGCGCCCGATCAGCCGTTCGTCACGCCGGAATGGATTTTTCCTCCCGGCAGTCTTCGGCGCTGGGCCATTGCAACCAGTCAGCGATGACAGCGTCTGTTTCAGTAGAAGAGCAGGATCGCCGCGGCGCCCATGGCCAGCCCAATCAGACCCACACCCCGGATCGAGCGGAAGATGACCTCGCGGAATAGTTCGGGGACCGTCCGCCAGGGGAGTTGCCATACCCATCCGACGATAAAGCCCGCGATCAGTCCGAGCCCCAATGACATGAGGTCGAGGCTCGGCAGCGCGAGGCCGGTCCTGGCGGCCGGCGCAGCGGCCGTGGCCGGGTCGATGGGTAAGGGCCCGCCAGGAGAGCCCGGCAGGAGTACCGCATAGGTCAGCGCAGCGACCGCCAGCAGTATGAAGAGACGTGCCATGCCCGAGCGTAGCCGGAAGTCGGCAAACAGGCGGTTAACAGCCTGGCGGATCAGGGGCTTGGCCTGTGCGAACAAAATTCGGCGGCCGCTGTCGACTGCGGCCCTCTTCAACCGTCCTTGAGGGGTGATCACACGAAAGGAACCCTGAGCAATGCAGTACGCCATCCTCTGCTATCACGACGAGAACGTCGTCTGTGCCTGGTCGAAGGCGCACGATGACGCGGTGATGGCCAAGCTGTCGGTTGTCCACGAGAAGGTCGCGCGCCAGGGGAAACTTGGGCCCGTGGTGCGGCTGCTGCCGACCACGGCCGCAACCACGCTTCGCAAGGACCGCGAGCCGCCGATCGTCATCGACGGGCCGTTTGCCGAGACCAAGGAGCAACTGCTCGGCTTCTACATCGTCGATGCCGAGAACCTGGACGAGGTCCTCGATATCGCGCGCGATCTTGCTGCGGCCAATCCCGGTGGCGCCTACGAGATCCGCCCTATCGGCCTGTTCAAGGACGGGAAGCAGGCGCCGTGACCGATACCCGGTGGATCAACGCCGTGCTGACGTCCGCGCGCCCTCGCGTGGTCGCGGCGCTGCTCCGGCACTTTCGCGACCTCGACATGGCCGAGGAAGCCTGCCAGGAGGCGTGTCTCAGGGCGCTCCGGCTGTGGCCATCGCAGGGGCCGCCACGCGACGCTGCGGCCTGGCTGATCATGGTCGGCCGCAATGCCGCGATCGACGCGACCCGCCGCCAGGGTCGCCTGACGGCGCTCCCCGCGGAGGACGCGATCTCCGACCTCTCGGATGCGGAGGCTGCGACCGTCGAGCGCCTCGACGCGGCCGATTATCGCGACGACATCCTGCGTCTCCTCTTCGTGTGCTGCCACCCCGAACTGCCGGTGACGCAGCAGATCGCGCTCGCGCTGCGCATCGTCTCGGGGCTGTCCGTCGCCCAGATCGCGCGCGCCTTCCTTGTGACCGAGGCGGCCATGGAGCAGCGCATCACACGGGCGAAGCGGCTCGTCGGCAACGCCAACGTGCCGTTCGAAGCGCCCGGTGCCGTCGAGCGCAGCGAGCGCCTGGCGGCGGTCGCCGGCGTGATCTACCTGGTATTCAATGAAGGTTATACGAGCGACGTCGTCGAGCAGGGCGCGCGCGCAGCGCTCTGTGAAGAGGCCATCCGGCTCGCGCGGCTGCTGCTCCATCTCTTCCCCGCCGAGCCCGAGATCATGGCGCTCATGGCCTTGATGCTGCTGCAGCACGCCCGTGCCGACGCGCGCTTCGATGCCAATGGCCATGCTGTTCTGCTACCCAATCAAGACCGGAGCCTGTGGAACGCAAAGCTCATTGCCGAGGGGCTTGCCCTCGTCGACAAGGCTCTCCGCCACCGCCGGCCGGGCCCCTATCAGATCCAGGCGGCGATTGCGGCCCTCCACGCGCGGGCCGCGCGCGCCGAGGATACCGACTGGGCCCAGATCGCACTGCTTTATGGTGCGCTCGAGCAGATGCAGCCCTCGCCCGTGGTCACGCTCAATCGCGCCGTGGCGGTCTCCAAGGCCGAGGGACCGGCCGCCGCACTGGCCATGATCGAGCCGCTTGCTGATCGGCTCGACGGCTACTTCTACTTCCACGGTGCGCGCGGCGCCTTCCTGCTCGAACTCGAGCGGCCCGGAGAGGCCAAGGTTGCCTTCGATCGCGCCATCGCGCTGGCCAACACCCCGGCGGAAGCAGCGCACATCCGCCTTCAGCTCGATCGGCTGGCGGGCGCGACGGGTGCCAGCAGCAAGAAGAGAGAGCCTGCGAAAAATTCCTGATCGGCGATGTCGGACGCCGGCGCTCCCGTGCGTCCTTGGATCAAACTGAACGAAACCAGCCTACACAAACCGGATCGACGATGGAGGATTTCATGTCTGAACAGGCGATACGGGCGACCGGCTGCCCAGGTGAAGCACTCGATGCGCAGGCCGCCGGCAGGGCCGGAGAGGTTGAGGTTCTGGGGGGCGTCACGCCCTATCTGCAGCTCGATGGTGCATCGAAGGCTGCAGAATTCTACGTCCGCGCCTTCGATGCCATGGAGATGGGGCGCGCCCCGCCCGACGAGAAGGGGCGCATGATGCACATCCATCTCTATTTGAACGGCGGCTCGCTCATGCTCTGCGATCCGTTTCCGGAGCACGGCTATCCGTCGGTCAAGCCTCAGGGCTACACGCTCCATCTGCAGGTCGACGACGTCGATCCGGTCTGGAAGCGCGCGGTCGCGGCAGGCTGCGAGATGGTCGTGCCTGTCCAGCGCATGTTCTGGGGACACCGGTACGGCGTTCTGCGCGATCCCTTCAACGTTATGTGGTCGATCGCCTCGGTGAAGTGAGCCCCTATCTGCCGATGCGCCCAACGACGAGGAGATGAGATGTGACCATGTATGTCGATGGCTATGTACTGCCGGTTCCGAAGAAGAACCTGGACACTTTTCGCGAGATGGCGACGTTGGCCGGCAAAGTCTGGATGGACCACGGCGCTCTCTCCTACGTCGAATGTGTCGCCGAGGACGTGAAGCCGGGCGTGCACACCTCTTTCCCTCAGGCGGTCAAGCTGGAGGAAGGTGAGACCGTCATCTTCTCGTGGATCACTTTCAAGTCGCGCGAGGATCGGGATCGCATCAATGCGGCCGTCATGAAGGATCCGCGCCTCAAGCACAGCCCCGAGAGCATGCCGTTCGATGGCAAGCGCATGTTCTGGGGTGGGTTCGAGCCGATCGTGCAGTTCTGAATGCGCCAAAGGTCAAAGATCGAAATTCGGAGTTCGAGGTCATCATGAGCACCAGCGTATTCATCAATCTTCCCGTCAGGGATCTGAAGCGAACCATCGCCTTCTACACGGCGCTGGGGTTCAAGTTCGACGAGCGCTTCACCAACGACGACGCGGCAGGCATGATCATCAGCGAAGGCCACAGCTACGCGATGCTGCTGACGCACAAGCACTTCAAGAACTTCATCAAGAATGACATCGCAGATCCGAACAAGGTCACGCAGGTGCTCGTCGCGCTCAAATACAACTCGCGAGAAGATGTCGATGAAATCATCCGTAAGGCAGTCGCTGCCGGCGGCCAGGATGCGCGCGAGCCGCAGGATTTGGGCTTCATGTACGGCCGGGCGTTTGCCGATCCCGACGGTCACGTCTGGGAGCCATTCTGGATGGATGTGAGCGCTGTTCCCGCGAAGGAAGGAGCCTGATGCCCCGCGTCGTCTTCACGCCCAATATCCAGCGACACGTCGCGTGCCCCGAGGCCGAAGCGCCGGGCGCAACAGTGCGCGAGGTATTGGACGCGGTGTTCGCCGACAACCCGCAGGCGCGCGGCTATGTGCTCGACGATCAGGCGGTGCTGCGCCGGCACATGACGATCTTCGTCGACGGGATCATGATCCGCGACCGCACGGGTCTCAGCGACGCCGTCGGCGATCGCAGCACCATCTACGTCTTTCAGGCCCTGTCAGGAGGGTAGATTATGAGCGATGCAGTGCTCGTCTCGACGCGCAAGGGCTTGTTCACGGTTGCGCGTGCGGGTGGCGGCTGGGAGATCGCGAAGGTCGATTTTCTCGCCGACAATGTGACGCTGGCATTGAGCGACAAGCGCAGCGGCCGACGCTATGCGGCCCTCGATCATGGCCATTTCGGCGTGAAGGTGCACCGTTCGACGGCCGATGGCTGGGAGGAGATCGCGACGCCCACCTACCCCGAGAAACCCGAGGGCGTTGAGGAAAAGGACATGTGGGGGCGGCCGATCCCATGGAGCACCGTGCGCATCTGGGCCCTCGCTGCAGGCGGTGCGGACGAGCCCGGCGTGCTCTGGTGCGGGACACTGCCGGGCGGCCTCTTTCGTTCGACCGATAGCGGCGAGAGCTGGCAGTTCGTCCGTTCGCTCTGGGATCATCCCTCCCGCAAGTTCTGGACCGGCGGTGGTGCTGACCTGCCCGGCATCCATTCCATCTGCGTCGATCCGCGGAATGCGCGGCATGTCTCGATCGCGGTCTCGACGGGCGGCATCTGGCACACGGAGGATGCCGGCGAGAGCTGGACGCAGCATGGCCACGGCATGCGCGCCGAGTACATGCCGCCAGAGCAGGCACATGAGCCGAATGCTCAGGATGTCCATTGCCTCGTCCAATGCCGATCTGCGCCGCACCGCATGTGGGTGCAGCATCACAATGGCATCTTCGTCTCGTCGGACGGGGGACGGACCTTCACAGAGCTTACGGGCGTGAGGCCCTCCGCATTCGGCTTTGCTGTCGTGGTGCACCCGCGGGATCCCGATACGGCGTGGTTCGTACCCGAAATCAAGGACGAGAAGCGCATCCCCGTCGACGGCCGGCTGGTCGTGACGCGCACGCGCGACGGCGGCCGCGCGTTCGAGAGCCTGACAAAGGGCCTGCCGCAGTCGCACGCCTATGACGTGGTCTATCGCCACGCGCTGGCGATCGACGAGACTGGCGATCGCCTCGCGATGGGCTCGACCACGGGTGGTCTCTGGGTCAGCGAGGACCAGGGCGAGAGCTGGATGTGCGTCTCGCACACGCTGCCGCCGGTCTATGCGGTGACGTTCAAGTAGTTGCAGGCCCTTCTCGCCGTCCTCACGGGGCGCAGGCAGGCATGCGGGGCGGCACAAGCGCTGAGGCTTGCCGTTGCCGTCGCCCCTCACCCCTCACCCCGACTCGCTCGCCCCGACTCGCTCGCCGCGCGCGGGGAGAGGGAGACGTAATCATCTCCCCACCATCAGCGACCGCGCGACGATCTCCTTCATGATCTCGGTCGTGCCGGCAAAGATGCGATGAACGCGCGCGTCGGCGTAGGCCCGCGCAATCGGATACTCCCACATGAAGCCGGCGCCCCCATGGAGCTGGAGGCAGACGTCGAGCACACGCCCCTCAAGCTCCGTCAGCCACCACTTCTGCATGGCTGCCGTCGGCACATCCAGCTGACCGGCGACGTGCAGCTCCAGGCACTTGTCGACGAACACGCGCGCCACCTGGACCTCGGTCGCGACCTCGGCAAGCTTGAAGCGGGAGTTCTGGAAGTCTGCGATCGGTCGCCCGAAGGCTTTGCGGTCGCGTGTATAGGCGAGCGTCCATTCGAGCGCCGCCTCCATGATCGCGACGGCAGCGACGCCGACGATCAGCCGCTCCTGCGGTAGCTCCTGCATGAGATAGGCGAACCCCTTGCCCTCGGCACCGAGGATATTCGAGGGTGGCACGCGCACGTTGTCGAAGAAAAGCTCCGATGTGTCCTGGGCCTTGTTGCCGAGCTTCTCGAGATTGCGCCCGCGCGCGAAGCCCGGCCGGTCGGCTTCGACGATGACGAGCGAGATGCCCTTGGCCCCCTCCTTGGGATCGGTCTTGCAGGCGACAATGATGATGTCGGCGAGCTGGCCGTTCGTGATGTAGGTCTTCTGGCCGTTGACGACGAGCTCGTTGCCTTGGCGGATGGCCGTCGTGCGGATGCCCTGCAGGTCGCTGCCCGTCCCGGGCTCGGTCATGGCGATGGCGGTGACGATCTCGCCGCGCGCCATGCGCGGAAGCAGCGCGCGCTTCTGCTCCTCGCTGCCGTAGTGGAGGATGTACGGCGCCACGATGTCGGAGTGGAGGCGGAAGCCCGGGCCGGAATAGAGGCCCTTCGACATTTCTTCGATCAGGATTGCGCTCATGAGGAAGTTGGCGCCGGCCCCACCGTATTCCTCGGGAATGCCGGTCAGGAGCAGTCCCGCTTCTCCCGCCTTGCGCCACAGCTCGCGCGGGACAATGCCGTCCTTTTCCCACGTGTCATGAAAAGGCGCGATCTCGCGCGCGATGAAATCCTTGACGGTGGCGCGAAACATCTCGTGCTCCTCGCCGAACACCGTGCGCGGAATAGCCATCCCGGTCGTCTCCACCCTGTTTTCGTGTTTGCCGTTCAAATCTAGCGAAGTTCGTCCGCGTGCGTTAGCGTCTTGATGGCGCACGATCGGTTCCAGAAGTCGACCGGAGACTGGCCATGGCAAAGCGCGGACGGAGGCTCCATGCGGCAGTGGCGGCCGCGGTGGTCGTCGCGGGCTTAATGATCGGCACCGGCGGGGCATTCTGGCCGCCGGCAGCCGCACAGGCCCCATCTGCACCTTCCGGCACAGAGGCGGATGAACGCGCGCGGGCGCTCGACGCCCTTTTCGAGGGTCTCAAGGTGGCGCGTGGCGATGACGAGGCGGACGAACTGGTCGCGCGCATCTGGGAGGTGTGGACGCGCTCGGGGCGCGCCGACGTCGATCGCCTCATGCAGGAGGGCATCGGGTATCTGGCCATCCGCCAGTTCGGCGCTGCTCATGACCGCTTCAGCGAGGCCATCGAGGCGGCGCCCGATTTCGCCGAGGCCTGGAACAAGCGCGCGACCGTGCTCTATCTCATGCGCGAGCACGAGCAGTCGCTCTCCGATATCGAAAAGGTCCTGACGCTGGAGCCGCGGCACTTCGGGGCGCTCGCCGGCCGCGGCATGATCCACGCGCATGCCGGGCGCTGGCAGGAGGCGCTCGATGCCTACCGCCAGGCGCTGGCCGTCAACCCGTTCCTCAAGGAGCGCACGATCATCATCCCGATGCTCGAGCGCCGTGCCGGCGAGAAGCCGCTCTGATCGCGCCTTGCGCGCCCCTTGGGCATGGGGCATGGATAGGCGGCAGTACTTTCCAGACAGGGCGGAAACGAGATGAAGCTGGTCAGCTACGAGCAGGGCGGTAGAACAGGCTGGGGCGTGGTCGTGGAGCCCGATGCGGCTGACGGCGGCATCATCCCGGCGGATGCCGCGCTCCTCCAGAAATATCCGACCATCCGGGCCGTGCTCGCGGCAGGCGCGCTCCCCGAGGTGGCATCGTGGGGGACCGGCAGGAAGCCGTCGCTTAGGCTCGACGCGATCCGCTATCTCCCGCCGCTGCATGATGCCGGCAAGATCATCTGCATCGGTGTGAACTATCCGAAGCGGCATCCGGTCGACGGCGATGTGCCGCCGCCGAAGGACATCTCGCTCTTCATCAAGACGCAAGATGCGCTCACCGGCCACAACGAACCGCTCGAGTATCCCAAGGGCGAGGCGGCCAAGACCTTCGACTACGAAGGCGAGCTGGTGCTCGTGATCGGCAAGGCGGGGCGCCACATTCCCAAGGACAAGGCCTTCGATCACATCGCCGGCTACACCATCATGAACGATGGATCGGTGCGCGGCTGGCAGAAGCACTCGGTCGGCGCCGGCAAGAACTTCCACGCCTCCGGCGGCTGTGGGCCGTGGTTCACGACGGCCGACGAGATTGCCGATGTCGGCGCCATGCAGCTGTCGACAAAGCTCAATGGCGAGCAGGTTCAGTCGGCGACCGTCTCCAAGATGGTGTTCGATATTCCGACAATTATCGCCTACGTCTCGGCATTCGCGTCGCTGCGCCCTGGTGACATGATTTCGACGGGCTCGCCGGACGGTGCGGGCGGCAGCCGTGTGCCGCAACGCTTCCTCGTCCCTGGCGACGTGCTGGAAATCTCCTGGAGCGGGCTCGGCACCCTGCGCAACAAGGTGGTGGCGTAGTCCTCGACCTCCGGTCTCAGGGCAGGCGGGACGATCGGTGTCGCGTGCATCGTCGGCGCATGAAACGACGCCACGAGGGCCAGTCGGCGCCTCGCGTATGGTGGCGTAGCCGGAACGCCGCGGGCAGAGATCACGCGCCGCGTGGCTTGAGGTGCCGAGCCGGGCCGGGCGGCTGGGGCGTGAAACGATCGAATGCCTGTCCGGCCGGGGATGCCGGCGGCGGCCATGCATCGGGTGGGGTGAGCCTTGAGTGCCCTGTTCTGAAGCAAGCCGCGCCAGGCGCGCGTTGCTGCGATGACCACTACAAGGGCATCGAACGGGACTGCACTGCACTTTGGCGTGGCTGCGACCACAAAAGAAATGTAAGAATTGCCACGTGTTCATTGGCTGAATTAACTTGAGAACAAATCGAATGGTGACCAAGACGCCGATCATTCCATCACCATCATCTGTAGGAGCCCGAGTGTTGAGCGGCGCAGGATATCTTTGGCTGCTCGGCGTGATTGCTCTCTTTTCCCTGGCGCTTAGAGGTGCGGTCGCTGTCGAGTTCAGCGGCATGATAGATGGAGAGGGGGCCGAGTATGCGCGGATAGCGCAAAATTTGCTTTCAGGGGTTGGCTACGTCGGAATTGCGACTGAAGGGAAACAGCTATTTTTTCCACCCATGTTTCCCTGGACGATCGCTGCCATCGCTTTCGTCGTTGGCGATGCCGAAATTGCTGCCCGGGTGATATCAGTAATATCTGGCTCGCTGATTACTGTTCCAGTATACTTCGTTGCGCGCCGCTTATATGGCAATCCTACCGGTCTTGGGGCCGCAGCGCTTGTTGGCTTCCACCCTCATCTCGTCCAATTTTCCACGACGGCGTTCTGCGAGCCTTTCTTCATGACGCTCGCGCTGACGGGTATTTGCATGGCGATGCGATGTTGGGACGAAATAACGCTGCTCCGCATTTCTCTTTTGGGCCTTTTGTATGGCGCTGCCTATTTGGTTAGGCCGGAGGCTTTGGCTTACTTTGCGATAGTTGTGGCGCTTATCGTATGGCGCCATTGGTCTCGACCGCAGTTGCGCCGGCATTCCCTAGGCATTCAGGCGCTGATCTTGATCTCAGGATTCCTGGTCTTGGCTGGCCCTTATACGGCCTGGCTGTCGGTTCAAGCAGGGAAGTTTATACTACAGGGCAAGAGCAGCGTGAATTTGCCGACCGAAAGGCGGATGCAGGAGGGGATGTCAGAGTACGAAGCTGCTTTCGGAGTGGCCCCCGATTTGACCACTCAAGGACCGTGGATGATTCCAAATATCACTGCCATAAGGCAGTTCAGTATCAGCGCAGGCGAGATGCCGATGCTGATCGCAACGAGGGCCAAGCGCTTAATCCGCGATGCGATGGTTACATTATCGAGCAATTTCACTATGGGCGGGCCAGCTTTGTTTGCGCTGGCTGTGCTCGGCTGCTTCGCCAGGCCGTGGACATCGCGACAGATCCTCGACCAATTGCATCTCTTGCTCGTTTTAGTCATAGCGCTCTTTGGGTTAGTGTTTACGTATGCGCTTCAGTTCCGTTTCTACGTCATATTTATACCATTGTTCTGCATTTGGGCGGCACATGGTATCAGGATTCTTTGCCGGTGGGCACAGGGCACGCTCGCGGAGGTGGCTTCGCCGAGGACAATCCGGGTTCCCGTTGCCGGCGCGGTGAGTGCGATTGCTGCAATAGCAATTTGGGTCCCTGCCGGGTCCTCAGCAGTTACGGCTATGCAGGCTGATAGAGCCCAGCGGGCTTGGAAGGAGGAGTTCGTTCGCATGTCGGCGGATAGCCAGCAGAAATTGCGTCTTTCTGCGACTTGGACGCCTCCGGCGTTTCACGCGCGTGCCGAGTTCACGTGGCTTCCCTATAGCGATGCCGTGACTGCGCGACGCTATCTCGATCGGGCGGGAGTGACCCATGTAGTGCTTTGGAAGGGCGAAACTACAACGCCTTATTCGAAGAGTTGGTCAGAAACTGGCTTGCCAAATTCGCGCCTAGTCGCTGACTTGCCGTCCCTGCCATCCGGGCCCGCGATTAGGATTTATGAGTTGTCACGATAGGTCAGGGCTGATTCGCCTGGGTTGGCTCGCATCATCTGAAGGCTTCGAATTGCAGATCTCGGAGGCATCCGCGCCAGCGATACGCGCGTTGGCCAATCTGCTGGCGGAGTGGGTCGCTCCTCATTGCATGGGCGCCGGAAAACTCGAGACACCCACGGCGCGGAATGCCGCAGCGTTCGCGGCATGTGCACCAAGGCGGTCACGACTACCACGTGATCGAACGGCGGGCCCGATGATCATAGGGGCTTCCATCGCATCCTCGTAGGCAGTGGGGTTCTGGGTGCCGGTCGCTTTAGCCTCCGCCGGCTTACCGCGATTGAGATAGCGCCGGGCTGCGGGTCAGACACGTACTGGCGTTCGAGCGTGCCGGTGAGCCAGCTGGCAACGACGGGCATCGCGCTGACCCAGAAGGTTAGGAGCGCGGCGAAGACGAGATGCAGGCTAAGCGCACTGGCCAGCGCATAAGCCCGAGAATGGCGGCGACTAGTGCCAGAATGACGCGCACCTCTGAAAGCAGCGCCATTGGCGCGATCTTGGACAGCAGCAGTTGGAGCTCTGCGAGCATGTGCGACCTGCTCGTTCCCACGAAGCGCTCGCGGTATAAGGGCACTCAGGCAATACCCGAGCGCCGTGACGACCGCACGGCCAGAGAAAACGATGATGGATGTACGCGGTCAGCCGCGGTGCAGCGCGCAGATCTTGTTGCCGAAGGGATCGCGCAGGTAGGCCAGATAGAGCTTGGCCGGGCCCAATTCGCGCCAGCCCGGCGGATCCTCGATGCTCTTGCCGCCGTTCGCGACGCCGGCATCATGAAAGGCTCTGACCTTCTCGGGGCTGTCGCAGGCAAAGCCAATGGTGCCGCCGTTGGCGTGGCACGCAGGCTGGCCATCAATCGGCCTGGTGATGCCGAACACGCCGGTCTTGGTGCGATAGAAGACGCGTCCCTTCGGGTCGGCCGTGCCCTCCGGGATTCCGATCGCGCCGAGAACGGCATCATAGAACTTCTTGGATGCGGCAACATCGTTGGATCCGACCATGACGTGCGAGAACATGGAATCTGTTGCTCCTTTGGCTCGTTCGCTCTTGGGAACCGCCCTGCCCACCTGATTGAGGGAGGGCCCCGAATACAACTTACTGCCGCCAGTGTGCCGGCGCCACTTCTGGGCGACTGGAGCTGGTCTCCCTTGCATGTCTCGCGTGCCAAGCGCGACCTCTTGCGGGTAATCGGCGAATCACTAACTAGATATAGGCGTCGTGGTCCTGGAGCCCGGTCGGCTCTGGGTTAAGAGGGAAGCCGGTGAGCCTCGATCGGGCAATTCCGGCGCTGCCCCCGCAACTGTAAGCGGCGAGCGCCTGTCCAATCCGTGTCACTGAGATCGCGAGATCTCGGGAAGGCCGGACGGGCGCAGTGACCCGCAAGCCAGGAGACCTGCCGCGACAGCAAAGCAACGTCCTCGGGCGGGGTGTCCCGGTGGTCGCTGGCAGGCCCTGTCTCGCGCATACGCGCGCCCGTTCCCGCTCGCGCCCGCTCGGCCCAAGCCCCCTGATCAGAAGGGGTCAAGCCGATGTCTGTTCCTGTCGAAGCCAAGTCCTCCGATGCTGCAAGCGGCCGCGGTGCCCGGCCAACACCCGCAGCGGCCAAATCCGCGCCGGCCTTTCAGGTCATTCGCCGCAACGGCACGGTAACGCCATTCGATGCACGCAAGATCACCATTGCACTGACGAAGGCGTTCCTTGCCGTCGAAGGCGGCCGCGCTGCCGCCTCGCGGCGCGTGCACGAGGTCGTCGAGGCACTGACGCAGCAGATCGTGGCCGCCCTCGCGCGCCGCGGCGATGCTGGCCGCACATTCCACATCGAGGAGATCCAGGACCAGGTTGAGCTGGCCCTCATGCGCGGCGAGCACCACAAGGTCGCGCGCGCCTACGTCCTCTACCGGGAGGCGCGCGCCAAGCAGCGGGCAGCCGAAAAGGCACCCGCCCCCGCACCGGCGGTTCGCCTCAGCGTGACCAATGCCGATGGGTCGAAATCCAAGCTCGATGAGCAGCGGCTGATCAGTGTCATCGAGGAAGCCTGTGCCGGCTTGGCGGATGTATCGCCTGAACCGGTCCTGGCCGAGACACGCCGCAATCTCTATGACGGCATCACAGCCGACGAGCTGGCGCTGGCGCCGATCATGGCGGCGCGGACGCTCATCGAGCAGGAGCCGAACTATGCCTACGTCAGTGCGCGGTTGCTGCTCGACAAGCTGCGCCGCGAAGCGCTCGGTTACGTGCATGGCCGTGCCGAGCAGGCGACGCAGGCTGAGATGGCAACCGGCTACGCTGAATACTTCCCAGCTTATGTTGCGGCGGGCATCAAGGCTGAACTGCTCGATCCGGAGCTTGGCCGATTTGACCTTGAGCGCCTCGCCGCCGCGCTCAAGCCCGAGCGCGACCTGAAATTCCAGTTCCTCGGCCTGCAGACCCTTTACGATCGCTATTTTCTCCACGTGCGTGGCGTGCGCTTCGAGCTGCCGCAAGCCTTCTTCATGCGCGTGGCCATGGGGCTCGCCATCCGCGAGATCGATCGCGAGGCCCGCGCGATCGAGTTCTATGATCTGATGTCGTCATTCGACTTCATGTGTTCGACGCCGACGCTGTTCAACGCCGGGACGACGCATCCGCAGTTGTCGTCGTGCTTCCTCACGACCGTGCCCGACGACCTTGACGGCATCTTCAAGTCGATCAAGGACAATGCGCTTCTGGCCAAGTACTCGGGCGGTCTCGGCAATGACTGGAGCCGCGTGCGCGGTCTCGGGGCGCATATCAAGGGGACGAACGGCCAGAGTCAGGGCGTCGTGCCGTTCCTCAAGGTCGCGAATGATACGGCGATTGCCGTCAACCAGGGCGGCAAGCGCAAGGGTGCGGTGTGCGCGTACCTGGAAACCTGGCACATCGATATCGAGGAGTTCCTGGATCTGCGCAAGAACACCGGCGACGACCGGCGGCGCACGCACGACATGAACACGGCCAACTGGGTCCCCGATCTCTTCATGCAGCGCGTTGCGGAGGATGGGTACTGGACGCTCTTTTCGCCCGACGAAACGCCCGATCTGCACGACCTTTATGGACCAGCCTTTGCCGAGCGCTATGCCTACTACGAGCAGAAAGCCGAGCGCATGGAGCTGCGCGTCGCCAAGCGCGTGCGTGCCGTCGACTTGTGGCGGCGGATGCTGACCATGCTGTTCGAGACCGGACACCCCTGGATCACGTTCAAGGATCCCTGCAACATCCGCTCACCCCAGCAGCACTGCGGCGTGATCCATTCGTCGAATCTCTGCACGGAGATCACGCTCAATACTTCGGACAGCGAGGTCGCCGTCTGCAATCTCGGCTCGGTCAACCTCGCGGCGCACGTCACCGATAAGGGGCTCGATCGGGATCGGCTCGCGCGCACGGTGAGGACGGCCATGCGGATGCTCGACAATGTGATCGACATCAATTTCTACACGATCCCCGAGGCGCGCCGGTCGAACCTGCGTCACCGCCCCGTTGGACTTGGGCTGATGGGCTATCAAGATGCCTTGCACATGCTGCGGCTGCCGGTCAGCTCGCAGGAAGCCGTTGCGTTCGCCGACACGAGCATGGAGCTGATCAGCTATTACGCGATTTCTGCTTCGGTCGACCTCGCCGAGGAGCGCGGGCGCTATGCCTCGTTCGACGGCTCGCTGTGGAGCCAGGGCATTCTGCCGATCGACTCGATCCTCCTGCTGGAGGCGGCGCGCGGCGAGCATCTGCGCCTGGACAGGTCCATGACGCTCGACTGGGACAGTCTGCGCACACGAGTGCGGACCGTTGGCATGCGCAATTCCAACGTCATGGCGATCGCGCCGACGGCGACCATCTCCAACATCGTCGGCGTCGCGCAATCAATCGAGCCAGTGTTCCGCAATCTCTACGTCAAGGCCAATATGTCGGGTGATTTCACGGTCGTGAACCCGTTCCTCGTCCGGGATCTGAAGGCGCGCGGCCTGTGGGACGAGGTCATGATCTCGGATCTCAAGTATTTCGATGGCGCGCTCGGCGCGATCGACCGTGTGCCTGACGATCTGAAGGCGCTGTATGCAACGGCTTTCGAGATTGACGCACATTGGCTCGTGGAAGCCGCAGCGCGCCGCCAGAAGTGGATCGATCAGGCGCAGGCCCTGAACCTCTATCTCGCCGCGCCGAATGGCCGCAAGCTCGATGCGCTCTATCGGTTGGCCTGGGAGCGCGGCCTCAAGACGACCTACTACCTGCGCACGCAGTCGGCGACGCACGTTGAGAAATCGACGCTCAAAGGCACGGACGGCAAGCTCAATGCCGTCCCGGCAACGGGCCTGGTGTCAGCCCCAGGAGGGCACGCCCGGGCCGCGGCCATGGCCTGCTCGATCGATGATCCGAGCTGCGAAGCCTGTCAGTGAGTCAATAACAAGCATTCAAACCGGAGATGACTGAAATGCTCGACTGGTCAGAACCAGCAGCGCTCGCCACGGCGCCTACGGCGCGCAAGCCTGTCCCGACGAGGCCCGCTGCGCCTGCTGGCGCGACCGGCCTTGGCGATATCGCCCGCGGCGCTGCCCGCGTGTCGGTCGACGACAAGGCCATGATCAACTGCCGCGCCGACGTCAACCAGCTCCTGCCGCTGAAGTACAAGTGGGCCTGGGAGAAATACCTCGCGGCCTGCAGCAATCACTGGATGCCGACCGAGGTCTCCATGCAGGCCGACATCGCGCTCTGGAAGTCGCGCGATGGTCTGACGGAGGACGAGCGCCGCGCGATCAAGCGCAATCTCGGCTTCTTCGCGGCTTCGGAGTCGCTGGTCGCCAACAATATCGTGCTGGCCATATACCGCCACCTCACCAACCCGGAGTGCCGCCAGTATCTGCTGCGTCAGGCCTTTGAGGAGGCGGTGCACACGCACACCTTCCAGTACATTGTGGAGAGCCTCGGGCTTGATGAGGGCGAGCTGTTCAACATGTACCGCGAGGTGCCCTCGATCACGGACAAGGCGGCGTGGGCGCTGAAGCACACGAAAAATCTCGATGATGCTGACTTCAGGACCGGCACGCCGGAGGCGGACCAGGATTTCCTCCGCGACCTCGTCGCCTTCTATGTCGTGTTCGAGGGCATGTGGTTCTATACGGGCTTTGCGCAGATCCTCTCGCTCGGCCGGCGCAACAAGATGGTCGGCATCGCCGAGCAGTATCAGTACATCCTGCGGGATGAGAGCATTCATCTGAACTTCGGCATCGACGTCATCAACCAGATCAGGAGCGAGAACCCGCACCTGTGGACAAAGGCCTTTCAGGACGACGTGCGCGGCATGCTGCGCGAGGCGGCGGAGCTCGAGGCCGCCTATGGCCGCGATACCATGCCCCGTGGGTTCCTCGGCCTCAATGCCGCGCTCTGCGAACAGTACATGCGCTTCATTGCCAATCGCCGCTGTGGTCAGCTCGGCCTCGTGCCCGTGTTCAAGGAGACGGAGAATCCCTTCCCCTGGATGTCGGAAGCCATGGATCTCAAGAAGGAGAAGAACTTTTTCGAGACCCGCGTCATCGAATACCAGAATGGCGGTGCGCTGAGCTGGGAGTGACATTCCCCGCGGCGGGCACCTACAATGCCCGCCGTCATTGTAGGCGCCGGGGGCGCCGCCACACCAGGAATGCCCGTCATGAAGCCCTTCATCGGCGCGGTCGTGCAGACCGCATCTGTTGCCTTCGACCCCGACCGCACTGTCGAGAAGCTGGGCGACTACGCCGCCAAAGCGGCGGCCCAGGGTGCCAAGGTCGTCGTGTTCCCCGAGGCGTTCGTTGGCGGCTATCCCAAGGGGCTGGATTTTGGCGCGCGCGTCGGCTCGCGGACGCCGGCAGGGCGCGAGTCGTTCCGCGTCTACTACGAGGGCGCGATCGAAGTGCCAGGGGCGCAAGCTGCGCGGATCGGGGAGATCGCGGCCGCCAATGGCGTGTATCTCGCGACCGGGGTCATCGAGCGCGACCAGGGCACGCTCTACTGCACGGTCCTGCACTATGCTCCGGACGGCTCGCTGCTTGGCAAGCATCGCAAGCTCATGCCGACGGCCGCCGAGCGCTTGGTGTGGGGGTTCGGTGACGGCTCGACGCTGCCATGCTTCGATACGCCGTACGGCAGGCTCGGCTCGGTCATTTGCTGGGAGAACTACATGCCGATGCTGCGCATGGCGATGTATGCGAAGGGCGTGTCGCTCTACTGCGCACCGACGGCCGATGACCGCGAGACCTGGGCGTCGACCGTGCGTCACATCGCGCTCGAAGGGCGCTGCTTCGTCTTCTCCTCGTGCCAGTTCGCGCGCCGCTGCGACTATCCTGCAAACTACGCGATCGACGGCAATCCGGCGCCGGATACGATCCTCATGCGCGGGGGAAGCTGCATCATCGGGCCGCTCGGGCAGATGCTGACCGAGCGCGTGTTCGATCAGGACGCCGTGCTCACCGCCGAGATCGACCCGGGCGAGGTGGCCCGCGGAAAGTATGACTTCGACGTCACCGGGCATTACGCCCGGCCCGATATCTTCCGGTTGATGGTGAATGAGACCGCGCAGCCTGCTGTCCAGACAAACGCGCCGGCTGTCTTCGGCGTGCGCGGTGACATCTGAACGCGACGTGTGCGCTCGACAGGCATTGAGCCCTCTGCTACACGATTGGCGCCGTCGGTCCCCGCAAGGGGATAACAGGGAATTCGGTGCGCAGGCATGGCCTGCAAGTCCGAAGCTGCCCCCGCAACTGTAAGCGGTGAAGGGCGCTCATCAAGGCCACTGGGATCGCGCATCCCGGGAAGGCGAGCGCCTCAAGCCCGCGAGCCAGGAGACCTACCGCCGGACTGAGAGCCCCATGGTGGCCGATCGGGGTGTGTCGGCGGAGGTTGGACCGATGACCGCGTTCTCTGTTGCGGCGCCGCGCAGCTTGCGCGCGCACTTCCTCAGCTCCGGACATCTGGCGCGTTCGGGCCGGCGCTGAGCCATGGCCACGCCGCGACGCTTGGCGCGGCCTGATCGCTCACCGGATGGCCGGAGGCGCCACAGCCATGCCCGTGATCTCGCGGGCTATGCCGATGTCCGCGACTTCTTCCGGACACAGCGTCTCGACGGCCGTCTGGTCGATCCGGGCCGATTGATCGAAACCACCTTCGTTGGCGCGACGCCCGAGGACGACGCTGAAGTCGTGCTGATCGCGTGGCTGGCTCTCCTGCCCAGAGAGGCAGACGTTCCCGCCGCCGCCGCCGACCTCGCGCGCCACCTCGCTCAGAAATTTCCCGGGCCTCGTTCGCAGCTCCAGCGCCGGCTGCTCGATCTTCTCGCGTACGTCGCCGCGCACACCCGCACGCGCGACCGTCCCTCCTCATCCGACCCCAAGCGAAAGGCCAAGCCATGACACAAGCGGCAAATCTGGGTTTCCCCCGTATCGGTGCCAAGCGGGAGCTGAAGAACGCCACCGAGGCCTATTGGAAAGGGGCGATCGATGCATCGGCTCTGCTGGCGGCCGGTGCCGAGCTCAGGGCGCGCCACTGGAAGCTGCAGCGTGATGCCGGCATCGAGGTCATCCCGTCGAACGACTTCTCGTTCTACGATCAGATGCTCGACATGACGGTCGCCGTCGGTGCTGTTCCGCCGCGCTTTCTGATCGGTGGTGACGCACCGCCAACCCATCCGGACGGCAGCGCACGCGGCGCAATGGAGGCCGCGACAGGGGGGCAGGGTCATCCGGAGCTCGATCTCTACTTTGCCATGGCGCGCGGTTCCAAAGCCGCGCCGGCCATGGAGATGACCAAGTGGTTCGACACCAATTATCACTACATCGTGCCCGAGTTTCACAAGGGCCAGAGCTTCAAGCTGTCATCGCGCAAGGCCGTTGACGAGTTCGAGGAGGCAAAGGCACTTGGCATTCACACGCGCCCGGTGCTGATCGGTCCCGTGACCTATCTCATGCTTGGAAAGGCCAAGGATGATGGGCTCGATCCACTGAGCCTGCTCGAGGATCTGCTGCCGGCCTACGCAGCGCTTCTGGCTGAGCTGAAAGCCGCCGGCGCCGATTGGGTGCAGATGGACGAGCCGATCCTGGCGCTCGATCTCTCGCCATCGCAGCATCGGGCCTTGCGGGTGGCCTATATGCACCTCGCGCCGGTTGCGCCGAAGATCCTGCTCGCGAGCTATTTCGGGGGCCTGATCGACAATATGGCTGTGGCTGCCGATCTCCCAGTGGCCGGCCATCACCTCGATCTCGTACGCGCGCCCGCCGAGCTCGACCGCGCCCTAAAGGTGTTGCCGCCCGATCGGGTTCTCTCCCTGGGCGTGATCGATGGGAGGAACATCTGGCGTGCCGATCTCGCCAAGGCGTTCGCCTTGGTAGAGCGCGCCTGCGCCGGGCGAGCGGCGGGGGCCATACAGATCGCCCCCTCCTGCTCGCTCATTCATTGCCCCGTCGATCTCGATGCTGAGACGAAGCTCGATGGCGAGCTCAGGTCCTGGCTGGCCTTCTCGAAGCAGAAGCTCGCCGAGATCAAAGCGCTCGCCTTGGCGGCGGCGCAGGATAAGGACGCCGCAGCGGATGCCTTCGCGGCCAGTGATGCGGCGGCACAGGCCCGCGCCACCTCGGCACGCATCCACGATCCGGCGGTCGCGCAGCGCGTCGGCAGCATTTGCGCGCAGGATCTGGCGCGCCGCAGCCCGTTCGAGACACGCCGGGCAAAGCAGCGCGCGGCGTTCTTGTTGCCTGCGTTCCCAACGACCACGATCGGCTCGTTTCCGCAGACGGAAGAGGTGCGGAAGGCTCGCGCGGCGCACAAGCGCGGGGAGCTTACGGATGCGGCCTATGCCGCGTTCCTGCGCAAGGAAACCGAGAAGGCGGTGCGGATCCAGGAAGCGATTGGCCTCGACGTGCTCGTCCACGGCGAGTTCGAGCGCAACGACATGGTCGAGTACTTCGGCGAGCAGCTTGCCGGCTTTGCCTTCACACAGAATGGCTGGGTCCAGTCCTACGGCTCACGCTGCGTCAAGCCGCCGGTGATCTTCGGCGATGTCTCACGGCCGAGGCCCATGACGGTTGAGTGGTCTACCTATGCGCAGTCGCTGACGACGCGGCCGATGAAAGGCATGCTCACGGGGCCGGTGACCATCCTGCAGTGGTCGTTCGTGCGCGATGACCTGCCGCGATCGCAGACCTGCAAGCAGATCGCGCTCGCCATCCGCGACGAGGTTCTCGACCTCGAGAAGGCTGGCATCCGCCTGATCCAGATCGACGAGCCTGCACTGCGCGAGGGGCTGCCACTGCGCAAGGCAGAGCAAGCCGATTACCTCACGTGGGCGGTCGACTGTTTCCGCCTCGCTGCTTCAGGCGTCGCAGACGAGACGCAGATCCATACGCACATGTGCTACTGCGAGTTTAACGACATCATGCCGTCGATCGCCGCGCTCGACGCCGACGTGATCTCCATTGAAACCTCACGCTCGGATATGGAGCTGCTCGAAAGCTTCTCCGACTTCAAGTACCCGAACGAGATCGGCCCCGGCGTCTACGACATCCACTCGCCGCGCTGCCCGAGCACCGCCGAGATGGCCACGCTGCTCGAGAAGGCTCGAGAATGGCTGGCGTCCGATCAAATCTGGGTCAACCCGGATTGCGGGCTCAAGACCCGCCGCTGGGAGGAAGTGAAGCCGGCGCTCGAGAACATGGTCGCTGCAGCCAAGGCTATGAGGCAGGGCGCCTAGTGTGGATCAGATTCCGAAGTCCGCCTCCGACACCTACCGCGAAGTGGTGGCGGACTTCGGAATCGCCACACTAGCAAGCCGGACCGCTATCGGCGGTGGTCTCTCGGCCCCTCAGCATGTCTCAACGCACCGCCGTGTGGCGTAGCCGTCGCGCCACGCGCATTAATAGTTATTGTCGAATATAACAACCTTAGGTTGATGCTGCGTCCGAATCGCGCTTACATGCAGCGTGTGCGCGAGGACATCGTTTGCGTTCGGGGCACCCGAGGGCCGGGGCTTTCGCTGGTTCGGCGCGCCTGACGATCATCATCAAACCGAGGGAAGTCTCTCATGAAACGTACGCCCGGGGCCGCTCTGGCCCTTCTTGCCATGTCTGTTGTTCTGCCAGGCGGCGCCAATGCGCAGTCGTCGACGGACCCGGAGGACCTCGGCGTCTCGATCACGCTCACCGACGAATGCACGGTATCGAATATCCAGGACGTCGCCTTCGGCAGCCACGGCAATCTGGCCTCCGCCGTCACGGCGACAGGGTCGGTAGATGTCTACTGCACCACTGGCCTTCCGTATGAGATCGCGCTGGATGCCGGCCAGGGGACCGGCGCCACCGTAGCCGTCCGGCTCATGACCGGACCGAACGACGCGACGGTCGCCTACTCGCTCTTCAAGGACGACCAGTATCAAAATGTCTGGGGTGACGACCTCGTAGAGCAGACCACGAAGGCGGGCACCGGCACGGGCTCAGCGCAGACGCACACCATCTACGGCCGCGTGCCGGTGCAGACCACGCCGGCGTCGGGCCTGTACTCCGACACAGTGACGGTCGTGGTCCACTACTGAGGCCGGCGTCGCGAGGTTGATCACCATGCGCGCAACCTTCGCATGCTTGGCGGCACTCATCGTGTTGTGGGCGGAGCCTGCGGAGGCTGCGTCGCTCCGCGTGACGCCCGTGACGCTGGATGTGCGCGTGCCGCGCAATGCCGCGACGCTGAGGCTCAGGAACGATGCGGATCGGCCGCTCGACGTGCAGGTCCGCATCTTCCGGTGGACGCAGAGCGGTGGTGCTGATCAATACGAGCCGACGACGGCGGTGGTGGTGAGCCCGCCGGCAACGCGCCTCGCCCCGCGCGTCGAGTACACCGTGCGCGTCGTCCGCATATCGAAGGCGCCCATCGCCGCCGAAGAGAGCTACCGCGTCGTCATCGACGAGATCCCCAGCAGTCCCGTCAAGCGCTCGGGCACGATCAATCTCGTCATTCGTCATTCCATTCCGGTCTTCTTCCGTAGCGCGCAGGCCGCAATGCCGAAGGTCTCGTGGAGGCTTGCTCAATCCGACGGCAAGCCGAAGCTCGTGGCCGAGAACGCGGGCGGCACCCGTCTCAGGCTCGCGGACCTTTCGCTGCACCAGGGCAATGCGCACGTCTTCATAAAGAGAGGTTTGGTCGGCTATGTCCTCGCGGGGGCGACGGTGGAATGGCCGGTGGTCCTGCGTCAGCGCCCGACCGCACCGGTGCTCACGCTCAAAGCCGAGAGCCAGCTCGGCGCCGTCCATGAGCGCGTGCCGGTCGTCGGTCGTTGAATGTCTGTTCTTGGCCGTGCTCGTCGCGTCGGTCGCGACTTCGACGGCGGGAGCGCAGTCCATGAGAACCATACCGCGGCCGCAGGCCGTGTCGAGCGTGACCGACGCGCGCCAGCTCTTTCTCGAAGTCATCATCAACGACTACTCGACTGGCGTGCTCGCGGCGTTCACCGAGGAGCCGCACGGGGGCTTGTCTGTGTCGCCCGACGATCTGGCGGCTGCAGGATTGAGGCCGGTCGAGCGGGCGCGTGGTCCTGACGGCCGGATCCTGCTCGATAGTCTGCCAGACGTTGCGTACCGCGTCGATGAGAGCACCCAAAGGCTTATCGTCACGGCGCCGGACGCGGCCCGCGTTGCCCGGACCCTCGATGCGCGGCATGGGCGACGGGAGCATCTTCCGGCACCGCGCGCGGATTATGGCGCCGTCCTCAACTATTCGCTGTTTGCGGCGACGGGCGCTTTGAGCGATCGCGACTTCGGGCGCCTGGACACATTCTCTGGCTCCTTTGATCTGCGCGTGTTCGGTCCGCTCGGGACGCTGAGCCATTCGTTCATCGCCGGTCGCACCAGCGATGATTGGTTGGAGGATGTCGTCCGCCTCAGAACTGCATGGGCCTATTCGGACCCGCTCCGGATGCTCACGTATCGCGCAGGCGACTTCATCAGCGGCGGCCTTTCTTGGACGCGGCCGGTCAATCTTGGCGGCGTGCAGGTGCAGCGGAACTTTGACCTGCGTCATGATCTCGTGACGAAGCCGCTGCCGTCTTTTGCGGGTTCGGCCGCCGTGCCATCGACAATCGAGGTCTACGCGCACAACGCGCGCGTGTGGTCGACGAAGGTGGCACCGGGCCCATTTGAAGCGATCAACCTGCCGGTCGTCGGGATGTCGGGCGAGGCACGTGTCGTACTCCGGGACAGCCAGGGCCGCGAGATCGTAACCACGCTGCCCTTCTATTCGGCCGATACGCTGCTCCGCGAGGGGCTGCTCGACTTCTCGGCCGAGGTCGGTTTTCCCCGGCGGGGTATCGGGGTCGACTCTGCGGACTACGACGACAGTCCGTTCGCGATTCTGAGCGCCCGCTACGGCTTTTCGAACCAGCTCACGCTCGAGGGACATGTCGAAGCCGGATCGGATCTGGTGAATGGCGGCATGGGTGCGGCGTTCCTGCTCGGCCGCTATGGCACGGCATCGCTCGCGGCTGCCGGCAGCGCACATGGTGACCGCTCGGGTGCGCAGGTCAGTGCCGCCGTGGCATTGCGGTGGCACAACTGGTCCCTCTACGGGCGGATGCAGCGCGCATTTGGCGACTACGACGACATAGCCTCGGTTTCTGCGCGCAAGGCGTGGGAAGACCGGCTTGAGCATGCTGTGCCGTCGAGTGCCCCGCGTGCCGTCGACCAGCTCTCACTGGGCATCCCGGTGCCGTTCAATCGCGCTCATCTCCGTGCGGCCTACACCCGCATCGAGCGCGATCTCTGGCAGGATAGTGAAACGCTCAGCCTCAACTACGGTCAGGAGATCTGGCCACGCACGACGTTTCGCGCTTCGATGTTTCAGAGTCTGAGGGGAGAGAAGGACCTCGGCTTCTATGCCGGCCTGACGATCTCCTTCGGCAACGGCATCTCGGCATCTGCGGGCTATGATGAGCGCCCGGAAGGTCCGCGGGCGCGGGTCGATCTGATGAAGTCGGAGAGACCGGATGTCGGCAGCTATAGCTGGCGTGCGCGGGTCGTCGAGAGCGACCATCCCATGCGCTCCCTGGCGGGCACCTACCGCGCACCGTTCGCACGGTTCGAGACAACCGTCACCCAGTACGACGATGAGGTTCGCGCTACCGCCTCGGCAGAAGGGGCACTGGTGTACGCGGGCGGCGGCGTTTTCGCGACGCATCGGATACATGACGCCTTCGCCGTCGTAGACGTCGGCGCACCGAACGTCGAGGTCAGCTATCAGAACCGGCCCGTGGGGGTCACCGATCGATGGGGACGCATCCTCGTGCCGAACCTTCATTCCTTCGAGGCGAACGAGATATCGATCGATCCGAGCAATCTTCCTGTCGATGCCGACGTGCCGACAACCAAGGAAGTCGTTGTGCCCGCCGATGGTGCCGGGGTCGTGGTGAGATTCGGCGTGTCCGAGGAAAATCGCGCTGCGCTCATTGCATTCGTTGATTCCGCGGGCGTGCCGATCAAGCCGGGATCGTCCGGCCGCCTCGAAGGCGCAAACGACGAGTTCGTCGTCGGCTATGGCGGTGAGGCCTTCCTGCGAAATCTCGCGGCCTGGAACGTTGCAACGATCGAGCGCGCAAGCGGCAAAACGTGTCGTGCCGAGTTCGGCTACCAAGCCAACCGGGGTACGCAGGTCAGGATCGACGGAGTGGTGTGCCGATGAACATGCCAAGGAGCGCTGCCGCGATACTGCTGGCCCTTGCAGCCGTCGCAGTCGGGCCGGCGCGCGTGTCGGCGCTGACCTGCAGCTTCACCATCGACGACATGAGCTTCGGTTCGGCGGTCGATACCCTGTCCGGCGGCGCCGTCGATACGTCCACGACGATCAGCTACAACTGCAGCGATGGCGACCCGTCGGCCCGGGTCCTGATTTGCGTGCATCTCGGCGAGGGAAGTTTTCCCGCCGCAGGCGAAGCCCGGCGCATGATGGGCGGCACAAGCTACCTCCTTTATCAACTCTACCAGAATGCCGAGCGCACGATCGTTTGGGGGGAGGCCGGCTCAGCCTATCCGCCGCCGCCCATTGTGGCCGTGCTCGATGGCAATGGTGCGGCATCGGGCAACCGGGCCATCTACGGACGCTTGTTCGGCAACCAGACAACGGCCGAGGCGACGACGTACACATCGAGCTTCAGCGGCGAGTCTGTCGACATCCGCTATCGCGTGACCAGCGACAATGACTGCGCGACCTTGGCCGGAGAGTCCGGTGGCGCCGTCAGCTTCACTGTTGATGCCACAGTCGCCAGGAACTGTCTCGTGAGTACCGAGCCGGTCAACTTCGGCGCCCACGGCAATCTGCGCAGTAACATCGACGCGGTCGGGACCGTGTCCGTCACGTGCACGCCAGCGACGGACTATGCGATCCGGCTTGACGGCGGTCAGGCGGCGGCCGAGCCAACGGCCCGTAAGATGTCGAAGGGGGCGGCGACGATCACCTATGGCCTCTATCGCAACAGCGAGCGCGATCAGCCATGGGGGGACTTGCCAGGCACCACCGTTGCAGGCACCGGCAACGGGAGCGCTCAGCCGCACCCCGTCTACGGCCGGGTGCCGCCGCAGCCGACACCGGCGGCCGGAACCTACACGGATACCGTGATCGTTACGGTCGACTATTGAGTGAAGGGCGCGCTTGAACACCGGTCGGGCTCATCGGCCAGCGGCCCTCCGCATTTGGCTCACGCGCGACACGGACCACAGCGGGTTTGCTGCGCGCCCTTTTCAGTGACGGGGCCACATCGATCTTCCTTAGGAGGGCTCCCGGCTGGTGCGGCTGGCCCTGGTGCGCGCGCGTTGTGGCAAATGCGGCGTGGCGGCTCGACCACCGGGCGGGACGGCCGGCCCGAGGAATGACCTGCGTCAATACGCTTGTCCCAACACACGGCTATGGCGGTCCATCTCGAAAGCGACGGGACACGGGTCTGGGTGAGAGGTATCCTTCGGCCCGCATCTTCCGCCGATCAGGGTATGACCGAGCATGAGCTTGCGGACGGCCGGACGCCAGGTTGATCAACGCACTGCGCAATGGCGTGGAGGGCCTTGCGTTCGTGCACGGGACCATTCGTTGGCACAGAGCCGCTGGCCATGACCCGCTCGGTTCCGCCGGTTTCAGTGGGGGCGCACCGCCGGATTCTGACCTTCTGGGATCTCATCGCGATACTTCTGATTCTCGGCACCTTGGTCCTTCTGGCAGAGGCGAGTCGCGAGTTCTTGCAGCCCCTTCCCAAGCCGGGCATAAGTCCGATCACACTCGATCCGGCCGCATTGCCTGGCTATGCCGCCCGCACGACGCTGCGCATGCTGGCGGCGATGGTGCTGTCGCTCATCTTCACTTTCACCTACGCGACGTGGGCCGCGAAGAGCCGCCGCGCCGAGGTCGTCCTCATCCCCCTTCTCGACATCCTCCAGTCGGTCCCGATCCTCGGTTTCCTGTCGATCACCGTTGTTTTCTTCATGTCGCTGGCGCCCGGCCTCGTTCTCGGCGCCGAACTGGCCGCCATCTTCGCCATCTTCACGAGCCAGGCGTGGAACATGGCGTTCAGCTTCTACCAGTCGCTACGCACCGTGCCTGAAGAGCTGACGGAAGCGGCGCGCTCGTTCCGCCTCAGCCCCTGGATGCGCTTCTGGCGGCTGGAGGCACCGTTCGCCATGCCGGCGCTGACCTGGAACATGATGATGTCCATGTCGGGCGGCTGGTTCTTCGTCGTTGCCTCGGAAGCGATCAGCGTCGGCGACACGACCGTTGCGCTGCCGGGGATCGGCTCCTACATCGCGCTCGCCATCGAGCATCGCGACCTGGGCGCCATTGGCTGGGCGATAGGCGCCATGCTGGTGGTGATCCTGCTCTACGACCAGCTGCTGTTTCGGCCACTGATCGCGTGGGCCGATCGCTTCCGCTTCGAGCAGGAAAGCGGCGTCGCACCGCCACGTTCCTGGGTGCTGACGGCGCTGCGGCGCTCCCGCGTGATCAAAGGCCTGACCGCGCCGCTTGGCGCGGCCTGGCGCCTGTCCTATCGGGCCGTGCCCGAAAGGCACGGTCCAAGAACAGGGCTCCCGCTGAACGAGCGCACCGGGCGCTGGATCGACCGGATCTGGTACGCGGCCGTGACTGCGGTCGCCCTTTTGGCTCTGTGGAAGATCGTGCAGTTCGTGCGGGCCGGGGTACCGCTGGCAGAGACCGGAGAAGTCGCCCTCCTCGGGCTTGTGACGATGGCCCGGGTGTTCGTCTTGATCGCGGTGGCCAGCGCTATATGGGTGCCGATCGGCGTGTGGATCGGCCTGCGCCCGAATATGGCCCGCGTCGCGCAACCGATTGCCCAATTCTTGGCGGCCTTCCCGGCCAACCTGCTGTTCCCTTTCGCGGTCTCCGCAATCGTGGGCCTTGAGCTCAACCCGGATATCTGGCTGAGCCCGCTGATGATCCTCGGCACGCAGTGGTACATCCTGTTCAACGTCATCGCCGGTGCCTCGACCATTCCGGGTGAGCTGCGGGACATCGGCACCAACCTCGGCGTTCGCGGCTGGCTTTGGTGGCGCAGGATCGCGCTGCCTGCCGTCTTCCCCTTCTATGTGACGGGCGCCATCAGCGCCTCCGGCGGCTCCTGGAACGCGAGCATCGTCGCCGAGGTGGTGAGCTGGGGCCGCGACCGGCTGCAGGCGCATGGTCTCGGCGCCTATATTGCCGCGGCGACGGAGGCCGGGGACTTTCATCGCGTCGTGCTCGGCATCGCCGTAATGAGCGCCTTCGTCGTCGTGATCAACCGCGCATTCTGGCGTCCGCTCTACGCCTTCGCCGAACGCAAGTTCCGGCTCGGCTGACAGGAGGCTGATTTGGATACCGCAGTCCTTCTGGAGGTAAGGAACGTCCGCAAGACCTTCCCAAGGCCCGATGGCGCCGAGCTTCTCGTTCTCGACGGCATCAATCTGGCCCTGCGGGAAGGCGAAATCGTCGGCCTGCTTGGACGATCGGGATCGGGCAAGTCGACGCTCTTGCGGCTGATCGCAGGGCTCACGCGGCCGGCTGGCGGCACGATCACCTATCTCGGTCAGGCAGTGGCCGAGCCGCCGCCGGGGATCTCCATGGTGTTTCAGAGCTTTGCCCTGTTTCCGTGGCTGACCGTCCTCGAGAACGTGGAACTCGGACTTGAAGCGCTTGGGCTGCGTCAGGAAGAGGTGCGCCGGCGCGCCATCGCCGCCATCGATATGATCGGCCTCGACGGGTACGAGTCCGCCTATCCGCGCGAGCTCTCAGGCGGCATGCGCCAGCGCGTCGGCTTTGCCCGGGCGCTTGTCGTTCATCCCAACATTCTTCTGATGGACGAGCCGTTTTCGGCGCTGGACGTGCTCACGGCCGAAACGCTGCGCACCGACTTCCTCGACCTGTGGTCGGAAGGGCAACTGCCCATCAAGGGCGTGCTTCTCGTCACCCATAACATCGAGGAAGCGGTACTGATGTGCGACCGGATCCTCGTTTTTGGGAGCAATCCGGGGCGCATTGTCAGCGAGATCGCGGTTGGCCTCGCCCAACCGCGTGACCGGCTCGATCCGAGCTTCCGCGGCCTCGTCGAGCGCATCTATGTCGAGCTGACAGCAAAGTCCGCCGACGGGCGGGCTGGCCAGCGGGCCGAGCGTTTTGCGGGCGCCGGCATCGGCACGGTACTTCCGCGCGTGTCTTCGAACCTCCTGTCTGGCCTCCTCGAGGCCGTCGCCGGCCCACCCTATGACGGCGAAGCCGACCTTCCGGTCATTGCGGCTTCGCTGCACATGGAGATCGATGAGCTGTTCCCGGTCGCCGAGACCCTGCAGATGCTGCGGCTCGCCGAGGTCGAGGGCGGCGACATCAAGCTCACGCCCGAAGGGAAGCGCTTTGCGGGTATGGAAACCGACGGGCGCAAGCGCCTCTTCGCACACCATCTCATCGCCTATGTCGCCCTTGCGGCCCACATCCGCCGGGTCCTCGATGAGCGCTCGAGCCATCGCGCGCCGTGGAGCCGCTTCGCGGATGAACTCGAGGACCACATGGCACCGGAGGACGCGGAGCAGACGCTGCGCGCGGTGATCAGCTGGGGGCGCTATGCCGAGGTCTTCGCCTATGATGACCACACGCAAATGTTCAGCCTGGAAAATCCGTAGCGGGGCCGCTCAGCTCGCATCGAAGGCCTCCAAGGCGGGCGGCAGCGCGTGCACGACGGCATTGCCCGCCGCCGGCAGACCGACGAGGATCGCACTCTTGATCTCCTCGCGCGTTGCGCCCGCCTCTTTGGCCAGCCCCACATGAAATGGAACGCCGTCGGTCAGGCGCAATGCGGCCAGGACCGCAAGATAGGCGAGGTGCCTGGTCTTTCTGTCGAGCGTGCAGGTGGCATCGAGCTCCCGCACCGCCGTCATCCATGCCTGTGCCTGCTGTGGCGCTTCGGCGAGGAAGAGTTGGAAGGCGACGCTCATGCGTCCGGCATTGTCCGTCATCAAAACCCCCTTGCGGTTCGGGCGTGCGACTGGCTGGAGTCGGAAGTTGTCAAGCAATGAAGGCGATGTGCTGACGATGCTTTAGGAAACATCTGCTGCGGGATTTCGGTGCGTATCCGAGTGACGGCGGCCGTGTCGCAGGCGCAACGATCGCACCGGGAATGGCTCGCGTGGCGGAAGGCCTTGCAGGGGACATGGTCGCCTCCGGCATGCATCGGGCGGAAGCCGCAGGGCCATCGTCCTGCGCCTAGCGCACCAAGCGGCCTCGAATCGCGAGCAGTCCGGCGATCGCAATCGCTGCAAATCCCGCCCCGGTCAGGAAGGTGCCCTCCGGGCCGACGATGTCCCACAGCCCACCCGCGATAATGCTCGCCAACAGCAGTGATCCGCCGGTGATGACATTGTACATGCCGAAGGCGGTGCCACGCAGATCAGGCGGGGCCGTATCCGCGACAAGGGCTGCAAGGAGACCTTGCGTCAGCCCCATGTGCAGGCCCCACAGCACGATGCCAATGCTGACGCCCATGAGGCCGGGCCAAAGTGCCAGGACCAGGTCGGCAGCGATCAGGATCGCCAGGCCAATGATGAGAATGGTGGTCCGCTCGATGCGATCCGACCAGACTCCGGCAGGATAGGCCGATGCCGCATAGGCAATATTCATGACCACCAGCACGAGTGGCACCAGGACGATCGGGAGCCCTTGCGTTTGGGCGCGGAGGATCAGAAAGGCCTCGCTGAACCGGGCTAGGGTGAACGCCGCCGCGATCGCCACCACCAGCCAGAACGCGCTGCCGAGGCGCAGGAGCTCCCGACGACGCAACGGCATGGTCGGGATGCCGGCTCTTCGTTTGCCCTCCGGTTCCTTCACAACGAAGACGATGAGCGCCAGCGCCAGAAAAGCTGGGATCACGGCGATCCAGAAGACGGCGCGGAAATTGTTTGCCGTCAGCCACATGAGTAGTATCGCCAGCAGCGGACCCAGGAATGCGCCTACGGTGTCGAGCGATTGCCGCAGCCCGAAGCTCGCGCCGCGCAAGTGTGGCGGGCTGAGATCGGCAACCAGCGCGTCGCGCGGTGCGCCGCGAATACCCTTGCCGATGCGATCGACAAAACGCGCGGTGACGATCCAGCCCACGCTGGGGGCCAGGGGGAAGATCGGCTTCGTGACTGCAGCAAGGCCATACCCGATCGCAGCAAGCAGCTTGCGGCGGCCGAGCCAGTCACTGATGGCTCCTGAAAAGACCTTCGTCAGTGCGGCTGTTGCCTCGGCGACACCTTCGATGATGCCGACTGTCAGGACCGACGTGCCCATCACCGCGACGAGATAGACGGGCAAGAGAGCATGGATCATCTCGGAAGAGACATCCATGAGCAGCGATACGAAGCCGAGCGCCCAGACCCCACGCGGGATCTGGCGCCAAGCGGAGACGCGCTGGCCGCTGTCTGCGGTGGCCTTCGACATGTCCCCCTCCATCAGCGGTTCTCATCATGCGCGTCGAAGACAAGCTTCGCGTAGGTGTCGAGGAGCGCCTCGCATCCCTTCAGCCGGCGTTCGGCCTCTTCGCGGAGCTCACCGCCGTAGAAGTCGAGCTTCTTGATCTTGTCGAGCCAGCCCTGCAGCTTCTTGAGATCGACGTCGTTTTCTTCAAGCTCGGCGTAGGTGAAATGCTCGGCCGCGGTTTCCTTCGCGATCTCCGCTTCGAAGTCATCGCACTTGTCGATGAACTCCCGATAGTCTTCATCCCGGTCCGACTTGAAGCGAGAGAGCACCTTCTCTTCCTGCGCGCGATCGAGTGCGACGGTTTCCAGGATGACGGCCTCGCCGCCCATGCCCGAGACTTCGTTCTCCACCATCTTCAGGCGGCGAATGTGGTCGTCCGTCTTCGGCAGAAGGCAGACGCCGTTCTGGAGGTAGACCGCTCCCATGCTCTTGAGCCGGCGCCAGAGTGCGACCCGCTTGGCCGCTGGCTCCGGCGGGACCTTGTAAGTCAGTAGCAACCAGGGCGTTGTCATGGGAACAGAATTATGCTACGGTTGTTACATGTCAATAGTTCTCTTCGCACGATCGAGGGGGCTGAAGAGGCGCCGTGGCGGTGACAATGCCCGAATGCGCCACGCTGCGTGGCAACGCGTACGGTGCGCAGACGTTTGCCTTCCCGGTTCGGGTGATGCTTAGTTCGCCTTTGTTCGGTGGCACTTGCTGCTTGAGGGCGCCATCGAGCGCTGCGCCCATCGCACGGATCCTGGCATCCATGCTCCTGTCGAAGATCATGCTCGGCTACTACAGTCGCCATGCTACCGGAAGAGTGGCCGTGCGCACCGAAACTGTACGTGGGCGGCGATGAGCGCCTCACTGCTGAGTCTTCTGCTGATTGCGTGGGGGGGCGCGATAGGCGGCGTCGGCCGGTTCTGGATCTCCGGCCTCGTGGCCCGACGCTTCGGGGAGACCTTTCCCTGGGGGACGATGACCGTGAATGTCAGCGGCGCCGCCTGCATTGGCGTTTTGGCCGGGCTGTTGCTCACACCGGATCAACTGGCGCCAACGCACTTCCCTATCTGGGCGGCCCTGGCGGTGGGCGTACTTGGCAGCTACACAACCGTCTCGTCCTTCTCTCTGCAAACGCTGGCCCTGCTTCGGGCCGGCGAGATGCAGCGCGCGGTCATGAACGTGCTGGGCTCTGTGGCCCTGTGCCTGTCGGCGGCGGCCGTCGGATTCGCTCTCGTAACGCACTGGATTGGGGCCTAGCGGCATGTCCGAGCAGACACGCCTCTATTGGGCCGTAGGGCTCGGCGCGTCGCTGGGGTCCGTGGCACGCTATCTTTGCTCGCTCGCCGTGCACCAGCTCTTAGGCGCAGGTCTTCCGTGGGGAACGCTCACCGTGAATGTCCTCGGGTCGCTTATCATCGGTCTCTATGCGACCCTGACGGAGCCCGACGGCCGCCTGCTGGCGAGACCGGCGACGCGGCAATTCGTGCTGACCGGCTTTTGCGGAGGCTTCACGACGTTCTCGATCTTCAGCCTGGAGACGCTGCTTCTCATTCAGCACGGCTCGTACGCACTCGGCGTCGCCAATGTTCTCGTTTCAACGTGTCTCTGGCTGTTGGCGGTCTGGGTGGGGCATCGCATTGGCGTACGCCTGAACCGCCTGAAGGGAGGGTGATGCATGACCCAGTACACGGATGCCAAAATGCTCCGTCTCTTCATTGGTGAGG
>JBKBPL010000005.1:0-141461 GCA_046293075.1 Hyphomicrobiaceae bacterium
GCCCCAACCCAAGCCAGAGATCACGCTGGCCGACCTGCCGGCGGAGTGCCGCACTGTGATCGGCGACACCTCGCCACCCGGCCCCTCGCCGATCGCAGACGTGACCAAACCCGAATTGAGCAAGTCTGCCGCCGACGCCGACAATGCAGGGCCTGCCCTGCCGGTCGCTGCGGGGAGCAAAAAATAGCGCGCACGGTCAGTCGGCCGCCTTGGCGCGCCCGCCCTTCACGATGCGCCGGCCGAGGCTGTGGCGATGCACTTCAGATGGGCCGTCGTAGATGCGGAACGCGCGCACATCGCGGAAGATGCGCTCGACGACTGTGTCCGAGGTGACGCCCATGCCGCCAAGGATCTGCAGCGAGCGGTCGACGACCCGGAAGATCGCCTCCGAGCAGATCACCTTGGCCATCGAGCTCGCCGTTGAGGCTTTGTCGCCCTGATCGAGGAGCCAGGCGGTGTGCCAGATGGCGAGGCGGCACGTGTGGATGTCGAGCGCGTTGTCGGCGAGCATGAACGACACGCCCTGGTGGTCGCCGAGCGGCTTGCCGAAGGACATTCGCTCGCGCGCGTAGGCCGTCGCAATGTCATGGGCGCGGATCGCCGAGCCGAGCCAGCGCATACAGTGCGTGAGACGGGCCGGCGCGAGGCGCACCTGGGCGTACTTGAAGCCCTGGCCGACCTCGCCGAGGATGTCCTCGCCCGTCACGCGCAGGTTCTCGATGTCGATCACCGCGTGCCCACCCATGAAGCTCGTGTCCATGGTGCCGAGCACGCGGCTGATCTTGAAGGCCGGGTTCGGCAGCTCCGTGAGAAACATCGTGCAATCGCTCGGCCCGTCGCCCGTGCGCGCCATGATGATGGCGAAGGCCGCGCCCTCCGCGCCCGTGATCAGCCACTTGCGGCCGTTGATGATATAGCCGTTACCGTCCGGTACGGCGCGGGTCTTCAGGAGAAGTGGATCGGCACCGGCGCCGCCGTCGGGCTCGGTCATCGCGAAGCACGAGCGCACCTCGCCCGTTGCAAGGCGCGCGAGATACTTCTTGCGCTGCGCCGGCGTCGCAATGACGTCGAGCATGTGAATGTTGCCCTCGTCGGGGGCATGAAAGTGCAGGGCGATCGGGCCGAGGATCGAATAGCCGGCGGCCTCGAAAATGACGGCCTGCTCGAAGTGGGAAAAGCCCCGGCCGCCGAACTCCTCGGGGCTGTTGATGCCGAGGAGTCCCGCATCCTTAGCCGTCTTGTTGAGGTCGCGGCGCAGATCCTCCGGGATCCCGTGATGGCCCCAGCGCGGGTCCTTCTCAAAGGGGATGATCTTCTCGCGCACGAAGGCCGACACGCGGTCACGCAGCTCCTCGAGCGGCTTCGGGATGGTGAAATCCATGGGGCTTCCTTCCTCGTTCAATCCGCGCGCCCGTGGGCGACGTCGGTGGCATAGGCGAGCAGCTCGGTGGCGACCCGGTCCAGCCCGGCATAGTCGGCGCCCTTGGCCGCGCCGCGTTGATAGAGCGCAAAGAGCTGGAGAAGCACAACGGCGAGCTTGAGCATGGCCAGCACGCGCAGCGCCGGCCAGTCGGACACATCGAGCCGCATCTCGCGTGCGTAGGCGCCCAGCACCTCCCGGCGGCTCGCGAAGCCCGCTGCCGCGGTCGGCATCTGGCGAAGGGCGTGCATGCACGGCGGGTCACCCGGCTCGACCCAGTAGCTGAGCATCGTCGCCAGATCGAAGAGGGGATCTCCCCGCGTGCCCATGTCCCAATCGACGATGGCGACCGGCGCCAGGGTCTCGGGATGCACGATCAGGTTGTCGAGCTTGAAGTCGGAGTGCAGCAGCGCAGGCGCCCGTGTCTGAACGGGCTGGCGCTCGAGCCATCCGACGACCTCGGCCAGCAGCCGCGCCGTCTCGCGCGCCACGTCGAGGCGTTGGCCCCGCCCTGCCCAACCTTTGAGTGTTCGCGTGATAAAGCCCTCAGGCTTGCCGAGGGTGTCGAGGCCGATGGCCGCGCAGTCCACGCGGTGCACCGAGACGAGCGTCGCGACAAGCATGTCGCTCGTGGCGCGCGCGACATCCGGGCGGCCGTCGAAGCGCGAGCGGTCGTCACCCTTGATGACGAGCCCCGGCCGATACTCGATGAGCTGGAAGGGCACGCCAATGATGCTCCTGTCCTCGCACAGGTGCAGGCTCTCCGGCGCCAGCGGATGGACCCGCCACAGACGCGAGAGAATCCGGTGCTCGCGCGACATGTCATGCGCGCCGGGTGGCAGATCGCCGCCGGGAGGGCGCCGCAGGACGAGCCGGCGTCCACCCGCCGTCAGGCGGTAGTTGATGTTGGCGAGGCCGGTGCCGAACTGCCGCACGGGGTCGGACCTGTCGAGCACAAGCCCGATCCCGGCGAGATAGGCCGCGAGGCGCTCCAGATCGAGCGGCATGCTCTCGCCGGCTGGGCGGAACACGTGCGCGTCCGAAAGCTCATTTCGAGAGGCAGGATCACTAGGCATAAGGAGCGGTCTGATCTCGCGGGGCGAAACTCGGCCGTCACACTAGCCGTTTCCTCCCCGTGCGCCAAACATCCGCTGCCGGGCACGCGCGCGCGTCGAATGACTTGATCCGCCGCAAGGCGTCGTGTTCTGCTCTGAGCGCAACGTGGCCATGCGGCGCAACCCCACCCGCCACGTCGGCGACGGTCCACCTGCACGCAGAGGTCGGAGATCACTATGTACAAGCACATTCTACTGCCGGTCGACGGGTCCGAGTTCGGGATGGGGGCCATCCCCTATGCCGTCAAGTTCGCCAAAGCGGTCGGCGCACGCCTCACCGCGATCCTCGTCACGGCCCCCTACGAGGCCATCGCCGTCGGCGAGATTGCCGCCTATCTCACCGAAGAGCAGTACCGCGAGCGCGCCGCCGCCAACGCGGCCGAGATCCTGAATAAGGTGAAGAGCGCGGCCGACGCGGCTGGCGTGCCGGTCACGACCTATCATGCGCAGCACAATCATCCTTGGGAGGCGATCATCGAGACTGCCAAGGAAAAAGGCTGCGACCTCATTCTCATGGCCTCGCATGGACGCCGGGGTCTTGCCGGCGTGTTGCTCGGCAGCGAGACCAAGAAGGTCCTTACGCATACGAACCTTCCGGTGCTCGTCTGGCGCGCATAGCTGGGCTCTTCAGTCCCGGCTTGCCAGTGGGCGCTCCACACGTATCCTGACCGACACGACCGGCGGTGCACCGCCGGCCCAACGTCAAACGCGCGGTTTGCAAAGCGCGGCACTGGAGGAAGCCCATGCCCAAGAGCGACCGCTGGAAGCAGCGGCCCGAGCACTCGACCTGGGGGGACTACGGCCCCGACGATCAACTGGGCCGCATGAACGAGCTCAATGCCGAGCGCGTCAAGCAGGCGGTCGCCGAGGTCAAGGAGGGGCGCACTTTCTGTCTCTCCATGCCGCTCGACCGCCCGGGCGGCAACGTGCTGAACCCGCGTCGTCACGCGCCAATCCTGCGTCCGACGCTGCGCGGCGAGCGGCCGACCTGGCTCTACAGGACCGAGTTCGATCATCCCGGCCTCGTCGACGTCATCAATGACGACATGGTGCTGCTCCACCTGCAGTACTCGAGCCAGTGGGACACGCTGGCACACGTCGGCGCGCTGTTCGACGCCGATGGCGACGGCATCGCAGAGCCGGTGTTCTACAATGGCTACCGCGGCGACAGCGACATGTTCGGCCCGACCGATCCCAAGGACGCAGGCGCGATCCCCGGGACATTTGTCGAGGCCAAGACCACATCGGGAGTGAAGAAGCTCGGCGTCGAGAATATGGCGCAGAAGTGCCTGCAGGGCCGCGGCGTGATGATCGACCTCTTCGCCCATTTCGGACGGCGCAAGTACGCCGTGACCTATGACGATCTCATGCGCGTGATGGCTGCCGACGGCATCAAAGTCGAGCCGGGCGACTTCGTGTGCCTGAGGACCGGCTTCGACGAGGTCATTCTGGAGCAGAACGGCAAGCCCACGCACGACGCCATGCACAACACGTGCACGGGGCTCGACGGATCGGACACGAAGTTGCACCAGTGGATCACGGAGTCGAAGCTCGTCGCGCTCATCGCCGACAACTATGCCGTCGAAGTGCACAATGCGCCGCTCAAGCCCGGCCAATGCGCGGCGCTTCCGCTGCACCAGCACTGCCTGTTCAGGACCGGCGTGAACCTCGGCGAGATCTGGCGCCTTTCCGAGCTCGCGGACTGGCTGCGCGCCAACAACCGCAGCCGCTTTCTCATGACCGCTCCGCCACTCAACCTGCCCGGCGCGGTCGGTTCGCCGGCGAACGCGATCGCGACGGTGTGAGCCACATGACATGAGCTGGATCACCGGTGTCGGCCTGCTGCCGTTCGGACGCCATGAAGGCAAGAGCACGCTCGACCTCATGAGCGACGCGGCCGCACTGGCACTCGGCGACGCCGGCCTGAAGCGCGCCGATATCGACGGCGTGCTTGCGGGCTACGCGACGACGATGCCGCATATCATGCTGGCCACCGTCTTCTGCGAGCACTTCGGGCTGAGCCCCGCGTACGCGCACGGGCTGCAGGTCGGCGGCGCCACCGGCTTCGCCATGGCCATGTTGGCGCACGAGCTCATCGCGGCGGGACGGCTGCGACACGTGCTCGTCGTTGCGGGCGAGAACCGCCTTTCAGCGCCCGGCGGCCGCGACAAGGTCGTCGAGACCTTGGCGCAGGTCGGCCATCCCGTGCACGAGGTTCCGCTCGGGCCGACCATTCCCGCCTACTATGGCCTCGTTGCCAGTCGCTACATGTATGAGCACAAGTTGAGCGAGGCCGATCTTGCCGAGCTCGCAGTCCTCATGCGCACACACGCGGCAACACATCCAGGTGCCCAGTTCAGAGAGCCGATCACGGCTGCGGATGTCCTCGCCTCGAAGCCCATTGCGCGACCGCTTAAGCTGCTCGACTGCTGTGCGACGGCCGACGGTGCGGCGGCTTTCGTCGTCAGCCGCGAAAGGACGGGCGCAGCCGCCGTGCGCATCATCGGCGCGGGCCAGGCCCACACACACCAGCACATCAGCGAGGCGCCAAGCCTCACGATGTTCGGCGCCCGAACCGCCATGGCCCGCGCGCTCGCCGCGACGGGGCGCAAACTCGCGGCGACTGACGCCCGTTATCTCGCCATCTACGACAGCTTCACGATCACACTTGCGATCCTGCTCGAGGAGCTGGGGCTCGCACCGCGCGGTCAATCGGGGCAGCTCGCGCGAGACGGGCACTTTTCGCGCGCGGGGACGAAGCCGCTGAATATGCACGGCGGTCTGATGAGCTACGGGCACTGCGGCGTCGCCGGCGCGCTGGCCCATCTCGTCGAGACGCAGCTCCAGATGACGGGCCGCGCCGGCACCCGCCAGGTTGCGGATACCGACCTCGCCATCCTGCACGGCGATGGCGGCGTGATGTCCTCGCACGTCAGCCTGATCATGGAGCGCCAGGCATGAGCACCGCCATCCTCTACCAGCGCTGCGCGCCGTGCGGGCACGTCTGGTACTTCCGGCGCAGCTTCTGCCCGAAATGCGGTGCACGCGAGCCCGCAACGTCACCTGCCTCCGGCGCCGGCGTCGTGCACGCCGTGACGATTGTCGATCGCGCCCCGACGCCAGACATGAAGGCGCTCGCGCCCTACACACTGTTGATGATCGATGCCGACGAGGGCTTCCGCCTCATGGCGCACGGCAGCCCTGGCCTCGCGATTGGCGACCGCGTGTCGGGCAGCGTCATCGAGCTTGCCGGACACCCCATCCCGTTCTTCAAGCGCGCCTGAGGTCCGCTGATGTCCATCGAAAGCCTGAAGCCGCTGCTCGCCCCGCGCACCATTGCCGTGCTCGGTGCCTCCGATAACCCGAACAAGATCGGCGGGCGGCCACTCGCGTATCTCAAGCGCTTCGGCTTCAAAGGGCCGGTGTGGGCGATCAATCCCACGCGCGACGAGGTGCAGGGCTTCAAGTGCCTGCCGAGCCTCGATGACCTTCCGGAGGTCCCTGATACGGTCGTGGTCGCTGTCCCGGGCGACAGCGCCGTCGCCGCCGTTGAAGCGTGTGCGGCGAAAGGCGTGAAGGGCGTCGTGTGCATGACCTCGGGCTTCGGCGAGACCTCGGACCCCGCCGGTAAGATGAAGGAAGCGCGGATGGTCGCCGCCGCGCGCGCGGCCGGCATGCGGCTCGTCGGCCCCAACACGCAGGGCCTCGCCAACTTCGGCAATGGCGCCGTCACGAGCTTCTCGACCATGTGGATGGAGTCCGAGCCCGTCGACGGTCCGATCGGTGTGGTGAGCCAGAGCGGCGCCATGAGCGCGGTGCCTGTCGGGCTGCTCTTCGAGCAGGGCCTCGGCGTGCGCTACTCGCTCGCGAGCGGTAATGATGCCGATGTGTCCGTGCTCGAGATGGCCGCCGCCGCGGCAAGCGATCCTGCCATACGGCTGCTGCTCCTCTACATCGAGAGCATACCGCGCCCTGATGCGCTCGAAACGCTCGCGCGCATCGCGCACGAGCGCGGCGTCTACGTGGTCGCCCTCAAGGCAGGGCGCACGGAGGCCGGCCAGCGTGCCGCGCTCTCGCACACGGGCGCGCTCGCCAATGAGGACCGCGTCGTCGATGCAGCGCTTGAGCGCGTCGGCATCTGGCGCGCCCGGAATGTCGGCGACCTGGTCGCAGCCGCGCAGATTTATCTCAAGGGTTGGAGACCCAAAGGGCGTCGCCTCGTGACCATCTCCGGCTCGGGGGCAACGGGCGTCATGAGCGCGGACGAAGCAACCTTCGCCGGGCTTGAGATGGTGCGCCTCGAAGGCCCGGTGCGCCAGAAGCTCGACGCCATCCTGCCGACGTTTGCCTCCGCCGCCAACCCGATCGACCTTACCGCGGCGCTGCTCCAGAACAACCGCCTGCTCTCCGACATTCTCCCCGTGCTCGCGCATGAGAATGCCGCCGACAATTTCATGATCGGCTTTCCCATTGCCGGCCAAGGGTACGATCTTCCCACCTTCGCGCGCGATACGGCGGCCTTCGCCGATGCCACCGGCACGCCGGTGGTCGTCTCGGCCTGGCAGAAGTCGGTGGCCGATGTCTTCAAGGCCGTCGGCGTGCCGACCTTCCCGCTTGAAGCCGACGCCATCGCCGCGCTCGCCCGCCTCATCGATCACAACGCCCTTGTCGCGCGGGCGAAAGCGCGGCCCGCCCCGCAATGGGCGCGCCCGAATGACCGCGACGTGCCGAAAGGCCGCGCGCTCAACGAGGCCGAGAGCCTCGAAGTGCTCGTTGACGCGGGCCTCGATGTGGCGCCGCATCATCTCTGCCGCACGGCCGCACAGGCCGCGACCGCCTGGCGCAATCTCGGTGGCCCGGTTGCGGTCAAGGGCTGCTCCGCCGACCTGCCGCACAAGAGCGAGCACGGCCTCGTGCGCCTCGGCCTCGACAACGAGGATGCCGTGCGCGCCGCCTTCCGCGACATGGAGCAGGCCATCGCCAAGGCCGGCGCGCGCTTCGATGGCGTGATCGTCGCACGTATGGTGCGCGGCACGCGCGAACTCATGATCGGCGCCCACCGCGATCCCATCTTCGGTCCCGTCGTCGTGCTCGGCGATGGCGGCAAGTACGTCGAAGCCATGCCGGACGTACGCCTGCTGCTGCCGCCCTTCACGACCGACGATGCCCTGGCGGCACTGCGCGCGCTGCGCTGCTGGCCGGTGCTGGCAGGGACGCGCGGCGAGGCCGCGGCCGATGTTGCCGCGGTGGCGCGCGCCGCCGTCGCGGTCGGCGATCTCGTGAGAACGCTCACCCCGCGCATCGTGAGCCTCGACATCAACCCGCTCATCGTCGGCGCCGAGGGCTACGCCATCGTCGATGCCGTCGTGGTGCGGGAGGACGGCTGAGGGTCAGCCCACAGCGCGCTTCGGCACGCGGCTGCGGCCTCTCGCGCCTTCCCCTCCGCAGGCGCCATTCCCGAAACGGTCACAGCCGAGCCGCAAAACGGCCATCCGCTCTCGCATTGTGTTGTAGTAGCCGTCGCGCGGCCACGCGCCGGCCAAAGGGGGAAGTTGCATGCGTGCGGTGACGTCTATTCTCGCCATGCTCGTTCTCGTGCTGAGCGCGGGCGCGGCCGATGCCCAGCGCCGGGCGACCCTGGTAGAGCCGCCACCGCCGCCCCAGCAACAGCAGCCGCAGCCACTGACGGCGCAGACGATCCTCAAATGGATCAACAGCTATCGCGAGAAGCCCGAGCCCAACGCGGTGCCGCAGGCCGTCAAGGCGATGAGCGGGCTCGGCCTCTTCAAGGAGCTCGAGCAGGCGGGCGTCTACCAGGGCTTCATCGCCGGCGTCATCGCGGCAAACCCCGAACTCGCCGAGAAGCTGATCTCGGAGATGTTTCCGCTGCCGCCCGAGGACCACGTGGTCATCGTGCGCGCGATCGCCTACTCGGGCCTCAGGGGCTGGAAGGAGCTGCTGCAGAAATTCGTCGAGCGCATGCCGACGCGCAAGGTGCTCATCGAGCACCACCTCTACGGCAAGGGCGCGACGTTCGAGACGCTCGACCTCAAGGCCTCGCCGGCGCACATCGACATCATGTGGGGCCACTACTTCGGCTCGGGCAATTTCAAGGGCATCGAGCGGATCATCTCCGTGCTGCCCTGGGCGCAGGACCGCAACGACGTCGAGAAGCTGACGCTTGGCAGCATGGCGAAGTGGACGCTGGCGACGAACCTGCAGACGGACCCGCGGCTCCTGGCCTTCGCCAAGAGCCACCTCGATACCGTGCCCAAGGACGTGCGCAAGGAGCTGCGGGAGGTCATCACCGCGGCCGAGACCTACGAAACGGGGGCGATCCGCAAGCAGGCCATGGCCGCCGTCGAGGAGCTGCGCCGCAAGGGGCCGGAGTACGCGCGCAACTTCTCCTGGTGGGGCCAGGCGGGGCAGACGGCGCTCGCCTTCGGCTGTATAGTGGCGAGCGCGCTCGGGCACGTTGAGGTCGGCGTTCCGTGCGTGATCGGCGGTGCGCTCTCGAACGTGGCGCTGAAATACCTGGCGCCAAAGGAATAGCCGGCGCCCGGGGCTGGCAAAAGGCCGGCAGGTCGCACCGGAAAGGGGTGGCGCGCGGCGCGTGTGTTTGCTAGAAGCCACGAGCCCACGGGCACACCCCTGATCCGCGGTAGCTCAACGGTAGAGCAACCGGCTGTTAACCGGTTGGTTGTAGGTTCGAATCCTACCCGCGGAGCCAGATCCGGCAGCAATACAATAAGTCACATGTCGGGGACGTTTGGCGCATCGGATCGTCCAAGTACGCGCCGTTGATCCGCTCGCCGATGGTAGTGGCGCCAGGCGTAGCCCCCTTATCTTCATAGCCTCTCGCGCAGCGTGTCGGGCCGCAGGTGGATGAGCCAGCGCGGGGTCGGAAGCGTGCCGCCGGCGGGCGGGTTGGGTGGCAACGACTTAGCCCGCGCGGCAGGCGGCGGGGCGCGGCCGGCGCGAAATTCTAATCAATTCTTACCAAAGGGATTAGCGAATCCTTGCCACGGGCGCGCTACGAAACGGTGCGTGTCGTGAGCACCAAGCAGGGATGACCTCAAAAATGAAACTTCCGCACATCATCGCGCTGGTGGGCGCAGGGGCCGTGATACTCGGCGCGGCGGCGCTCGGCGCCGGCGGCACCATCTACGGCAAGCCCGCCACAGCCACGGCCAACGCACCGGCTATCGCCGTCCCCCAGCGCCACACGCTGGCCGACATGCTCGCGCTCGCCGATGGCATCTCCTATGACGACGCCGCGCGGTCGCTCGGCACGCTCGGGCACGCAGTGACCCGACGCTCGGCCGGCATTCCAGGCCTGGAGGACGACGACACCGTGGAGGTCTATGCCTGGCCGAACCCGGATGGCTCGCGCGTCGTGCTCGTCTTCCGGGATGACCGCCTCGTCCACAGGGCGCAGGTCGGACTGCGCTGAAGCCGCAAGCAGACGGGCCGCCGGAGCCTCACGCCAACACCCGTCTCAGGGCGGCGACGAGACGGTCGCAGTCGGCCTGGTCATTGTAGACGTGCGGCGAGATGCGCAGGCGCCCGAGGCGGGGTGCGGCATAGATCTGTTCCGCGGCAAGGCGCTCGACGAGGCCCGCCGGCATCCCGTCGGAAAAGCCAAGGCTCAGAATATGCGGCGCCCGCACACTTTCGGACGGCATTGTGACCGGCAAGCCCGCGACGCCCTCGGCAATGTGACGGGTGAGCGATGCGAGCCGTGCGACGATCGCATCCGCGCCCCACGCCGCCATCATCTCCATGCCGATTGAGGCCATCTCCATCGAAATGAAATGGTCGCGCTCACCCATGTCGTAGCGCCGCGCATCGTCGACGTAGCGTGTATCCGCGAAATAGATCGGGTTCTCCGCCTTGACGTCGCGGCGCCCGAAGGCCGTCTGCTCGAGCGGCACGCCGCCCTGATGGCGCTTGGCGACATAAATGAAGGCGCGACCGTAGGGCCCGAGCACCCACTTGTAGGTGGGAAAGATCAGAAAGTCGGGATCGAGGCGCGTCACGTCGGTCGCAATGACGCCGACGCCGTGTGTCGCATCGACGAGAAAGGCCGCGCCCTGCCGCCTGAGCGCCGCCTGCACGCGCTCGATATCGATGAGCCCGCCGTCTGACCAGTGTACCGAGGAAATGGAGCAGAGCGAGAGCGGCCGCGCACCCGGTCGCTCGATGGCCGCGAGCACTGCGCGCGTCCAGTCGGCGTCCGCAGGCTGCGGCACCGTCTCCACCATGAAGCCTTGGGCCTCGGCGCGCGCGTGCCACTCAAGAACCGGCGATGTGTGATCATTCTCGAGCACGAGCACGCGTGATCCCCTGGCTGGCGCCAGCACCTTGCCCGCAATCGCGACGCCGTAGCCGACGGATGAGATGATGGCGACATCCTGAGGGTCCGCGCCAATAAGGCGCGCCGCCGCCGCGCGGGCCCGCTCGTGCTGCGTGTTAGCGAAGGCCGCATCGAGCTTCCAGGGCTGGCCTTTGCGGCCGACGGCCGCGCGCGCCGCTTCCTGTGTGGCGCGCGGCAGGGGGCTCCACGAGGCTGCATTCAGATAGGCGACCTCGCGCGGAATGTCGAAGTGGTGGCGTTGCAGGGCGAGCATCATATCTCCCATTGCCATATCAATGTGCAGGGCACGCCGGGGCACGGCCGGCGCCACCGTGGCATCCGCACCGGCTAGGGCTTCCGTCGGGCGCGGTGATCCGCGCGCAGCGTTGCACGTCGCGGCGCATCTTGCCAGAAGCGCTCCATCGAAAGATAGGTGAAGGAAGCCGACCAGCCGATCAGGACGAGCCCGTTCAGCGATTGGACGCCCGCAATGATCCGTACGGGTCCCCGCGGATGCAGGTCTCCGACCCCGAGCGTCGTGAAGGTCGAAACGGAGAAGTAGAAATAGTCGGTGATCCCGCCCTCGATCTCACCGTCGATCTTGCCCAGACCCCACCACGCCTCACCGGCATAGTAGGCCGCGGCGTAGAGGGCCACCTCGACCAAGTGCGCGACGAAGACGGCTGCGATGATCACGAGGATCTGGGCGCGGCCGGGGATTGAGAGATTGCCCGTCAGGACGGACGTGAGCCGCAGGAACTCGTAGTGCACAACGACCGTTGCGGCGACGAGCAAGAGTGTTAGCGCGATGGCGGCAGTTTGGCCCATTTGCCCCTCCCCCGAGTCTGGACTTCCTGCACCCGGTTCGCTGGACGGGAGCCACCTTGTCAAGAACTGCGCAGAATGCAGCGCGTGGAGGCGCGCTGGACAGCCGCACGATCTCGAGTCCGAGATCTCAATGCGCGGCGCTGGCGGCCTGCTTGGCCGGATGGCGCGGCCCATAGAGGCGCACTGCACCGCTGACGTCACCCGCCTGGAGCGTGCGGAACGCTTCCTGGTAGTGCATGGACATGATCTGGCCGTGCGGGCCGGGATGGTCGAGACCGATCGCATGGCCGATCTCGTGCGCGAGCGTGTAGCGCAGATCATAGACGGCCAGATTGCCGTCGAAGCCGACCTTCCAGCGCCTCGCCGGGTTGAAGCAGATCAGCGAGCGCTCGATCGGGCGGAGCGGCCCCTCGCCCTTGACGTAGGCCACGTCGGCGAACGCGAATGCGATCGGATCGCGCTGTGCGCCGATCATGATGTCGGGCCGCGCGCCTGGCGCCGCCCGCTCGAAGCGGATGTTTGCCACCTGCTCCCACATCTGGAATGCAGCCGCGGCCTCGCGCTCCAAGGTCGGGCGATCGATCTGCGAGTGCTCGAGAAGGCCATCCATGGGCACCATGGCCCGGCAGTTGCGCGCGTCGTCGAAAATCATCAGGCGCTCGACGAAACCATAGGTCACTGTCGGCGGCGCGCCGTTGCTGCCCCAGCGCACGAAAACACCGTCGAAGTCGAGCAGCCGGAAGCCTAGGAAGCTCCCAGCCTGCGCGCCACAGACCGACACCAGCCCAGCTACCGCCAGACCCACCAGCCATCTTCTCACGCTTGCCCCCCGATCCCCTTGCGCGCTCCCGCCCACCACGAGAGACTGCAGGCACCACAGAGTTGCGCATCACACGATGCGGATTAGTAAGCATTTCGGCGTGCCAGCCAAGTCCGGAATGGAGGCCGATTGTCGCGCTTGCGGAACCTTTGCCGCTATCGCGCGCACACCGTGATCTGCCTGTCAGATGGCCACATTTTCGCAATATCCGGCACCGTCGCGCGCGGGATCGACCGCCCCACGCAGATGGTGAGCCGCGCGCCATCGTGCATCGGCTCATATGGCTGTCGCGGCGTGGGATGCGAAAGGCCTGAGCCTGCGCGATCGCGCATCTCCCTGATCCGGCGTGTGCCGCCGCCGCTGCGCGTGGCGACATCAGGGCCGAGCGTCGCCTGCAATCCGTTCAACCTCGGAAAGTCGGCTGGCGTGGGGGCACGTAGTCCCTGAAGTCGTCGAAGGTCTTCCACGCCGGCTCTGGCGGCTGCGTGCCGGGGCGGGGCGCGTAGGGCGAGGGTTCGGCGAGCTGCATGGCTGGCACGTAGCGGGGGCAATTGGGGAAGATCGCCCGCGCCTGGACTCTGACGATGAGCTGGGCGCCCACCGTGCTCGCGAGCAGCGGATCGTCGCGGCTGACAGTTGCTCCACCATTCACACGCAGGCGCTGCGGCCTCCCGTGCATGGCAATGAACAGCAAGCCGGCGCTGCGATTCACCAAGAGATTGCCAAGGCTCTTGAACATGCCGTTGCCGTCGTAGTCCGGGAACGCGAGCTCAGCCGGCCCCGTGACGCGCACGAAGCCCGGCAAGCCGCCCTTGAAGGAGCAGTCGGGCCGCCCCTCGGCGTCCGCTGTCGCCAGGAAGAAGTAGGGCAGGCTCTCGATGAACGCCTTGTCGTCGACCGTGAACTCGGTGCGCGTGAGCTTCTCCTCAAGGCGGTCGGCGATACGCCGGCTGTCGAACGCGTCCTGCAGCCGGCGGTTCCCCTGGTGATACATGATGGTCATGGTTCGACTCCGGCTGTGTTGCATCGTTGCTGCGCCTGCGCCGCGCCTTGCTACTGCGATGAGCCGTCGAGCGCGAGCGGGTGCTGGGGCGTGCGGTCAAGATGCAGGCGGACCACATCAGGCCGCGCGTAGTGGCCGGCGGTGTCGACAACCATCTTCATGTCGGCAATGCGGTCGAAGTCGAGCTCAGCATAGATCAGCCCTTCCTCGCTCTCCATAGGCCCGGCGAGGAAGTCGCCGCGCGGCCCCAGAATGGCCGAGTAGCCGCCGCCCGGCTTCAGGCGCCCGATGTTTCCGCCAGTGCCGAGCGCGGTGATGATGTCGTTAGTGACGAGCCCGGTTGCGTTGACGACGAAGCATTGGCCCTCGAACGCGTAGTGGCGCACTGCCGCATCGATGATCGAGTTAATGCCGAGCCCGCCGGGCCAGCATGCCACGTGGATCTCCTCCCCCTGCGCTTGAACGGCGTAGCGGTAGAGCGCATTGGAGTGCTCGTAGCAGATGAGGCCGCCTAACGTCCCGAGCGACGTGCGCCACACAGTGAGGTCGGAGCCGTCGCCGCGCCCCCATACCATGCGCTCATGACTGGTTGGCATGAGCTTGCGCCGCCGGCCGAGGATCTCGCCGCTCGCAGCAATGACGAGCTGGGTGTTGTAGAGCGTGCCGCCCGCGCGCTCGGTCATGCCGACCACGGCGTGGCAATGCGCCTTCTGGGCCGCAGCGCAGAGTGCCTCTGTCGCCGGGCCAGGGACCTCGACGGCCGCGTGGAACAAGCGCCGGTTGAAGGGGCCGATGGACATGGGATCGAGTGCCACCGCCCAGTACGGGTAGCCGGGAATAAAGACCTCGGGCAAGGCCACGAGCCGGGCGCCGTTCGCGCCGGCCTCGAGAATGGCGGCGCAGGCCTTGGCCACCGTGCCTTCACGATCGAGAAAAACCGGCGCCAGTTGAGCGGCGGCAACCTTCACTGTCCTGCCCATTTCTGCCTCCCGTGCCCCTCATTCGTCCCTGGCCTGCGAGATCGTCAGCTCGGCGAACCTGCCATCCGCGCCCCGCCATGGCCTTCGATGGCGTGCTTGATGGCCGCGCCGCTCGCGGCTCCGGTGTTTCCCGGCATGGATTGTCTTCCTCGGTTGGCCGTCCCGCACGTTACGGGCCAGCACGGTGCACGCGGGCCCCGCTCGGCCTGAGGACGGAACCCAGCGCCGCGACTCCGGCTACTTCACCTTGGATGCCGTCTTGGCCTTCTCCCCGGCAAGGCGCAGGACCGTGTCAGTTTCGTTCTGGAAGCTCTTCTGATCGACCTGCATGCCGTTGAGCACCGTGCTCCAGTGGCGCACGATGGCGCCCATGGCCACGGCCTCGCGGATCTCGTCCTCGCTCGCGCCGTTGGCCTTGGCGGCGGCGGTGTGGAAATAGACGCAATAGGTGCACGGGATCTGTGCGGCGACCGCGAGCCCCAGCAGCTCCTTCGTCTTGCCGTCAAGCTTGGTCTTCGGATTGAGCTGGACAGACTTGAACTCCGCCCACGCCCCGGCGATGCCCGCCTCGGGGAACAGCTTGAAGAAGGTGGGCACGATGCCAAGCGTCTGCTCGATGTCCTTGTAGGTTGCCTGCGCGCTGGTGTCCTGGGCCGACGCCACGTGGGCAAGCCCGGCTGCGACCAGTCCGAGGCTGAGGGAAAATGCGGCGATGGTTCCTGTGGGCCTGGGCATGGGATCCTCCTTGATCTGTGACGTTCAGGAGGGCACCCTAACTGGCGCCGGCCGCTTGCTGCTTCGCCCGAACGGGCCACCTCGAGGCTGGCCCGTTCGGTTATTCCCGCTTGTCTGATGGCCTGATGGGCGCGTCGCCCGCCGCGCCGGTGGCGGGCTTGCTATGTGGCATGCCGGCGCAGCGGGCCGCCTCTTCATCGTACCGGCTCGCTCGGCCCCTCAGCGGTAGATGACGTCGGCCTCGATGGTCACCGGCTTGTCCGCGCTCGGCGTGACGAGATCGGCGAGCGGTAGCCGCCATGTCACCTTGCGCCTGTCCGGCGAAAGCTCGCCGTTCGTGTTCTCGATCCGCAGCCCGGAAATGTGGAGTGTCACATAGCGGTCGGCGAACATCGCCTTCATCAGCACAGCGGCCATCTGCACCGCCTCCGGCGGCAGGTCCGGCGACTGCGCCGGCGACACGGCCATCCTCAGCCGGTAGCCGGGCGATCCCTCGAGGCGGGTGAGCGACACCTCCTGCCTCGGCATGTTCTCAACTGAGGGCACCTCGACCTTCCTCGCACTCTCAAGCGCGACCACGGGGTCCACCACATCGAGAATGACCGTGCACGTCTCCATGTCGCCGCGTTTGCCGCGCCGGCTCTCGACTGAGCGCACGCCATCGGGAAGCGGCTCGTTCGCGGGCCACGGCTTGCCGCAGTCGCCGAACAGGTTTGGCAGCCCCTCGCTCCCGGCAAGCTTCCCCAATGCGGGGTTCGACGCGAGCGCGACGAGCTCGGCCAAAAGTGCCATCTCGATTTCGACGCGCGCCTCGCCGCTCTCGCGGAAGGCCGCCTCCTTGGTGAGCTCAATGCATCCCGCGAGCAGCAGCGCCAGCCCCAGCACCGTCCCTGCCAAAGCCTTCCGAGCGATCATCATGCCATTCCCCTCTGCCACAGGCCCCCTCCATAGCAGAACGGGAGCACAGCGGCTCCCGTCTTGCATCCCTTCGATCGGGACCGGCCCTTTAAGCTGCCGCCAGCAGCCCGCCGGCCCTGGAGAGCTCGCGCAGATGATGGTCGGCATTGCCGAACATCAGGTCGATCATGGTCAGGCGCTTGAAGTAATGGCCGCCCTTGTACTCCATGGTCATGCCGATGCCGCCGTGGAGCTGGATGGCCTCCTGCCCGACGTGCCGCGCCGACCTGCCAATCTGCACCTTCACTGCGTGCATGGCACGGCGCCGCTCGGCCTCGTCAGGCTCATCGATCGTCACACAGGCGTAGTAGGCCATGCTCCGCGCCTGCTCGACCGATACGAACATGTCCACCGAGCGGTGCTGGAGCACCTGGAAGGAGCCGATCGGCACGCCGAACTGCTTGCGCGTCTTGAGGTACTCGACGGTCAGCTCGTGCAGTGCCGACATCGCGCCGACGGCCTCGGCCGCAAGGTAGGCAATGCCGTTCTGCACGGTGCGCTCGATCACCGGATAAGCCTTGCCGACTTCGCCGATGACGGCATCGGCACCGACCTTGACGCCGGAGAGCGTGATATCGGCGGCGCGCGTGCCGTCCTGGGTCGGATAGCCGCGCCGTGTCACGCCGGCGGCATCCGCATCGACAAGGAAGAGCGCGAGGCCGTCCTTGCTCGCGCGGTCCCCCGAGGCGCGGGCGGAGACGATGAGCTTGTCGGCGCTGTCCCCGCCGAGCACGACGCACTTGCCGCCCTCGAGCACATAGCCGCCTTTGCCGTCGGCTTTCGCGGTCGTCGCGACATTGGCGAGATCGAAACGCGCCTCGGGCTCCTGATGGGCAAAGGCGAGCGTCAGCGCGCCGGACGCGACCTCAGGAAGCACCGCGGCCTTCATCGCCTCGCTGGCGCCGAGGCGCAGCGCCGATCCGGCGAGGATGACGGTCGGGAAATAGGGCTCGAGCACCAGCGCCTTGCCGAACGTTTCGCCGACCAGCATCGTCTCGACGGCGCCCTGGCCCATGCCGCCGTGCTCCTCGGCAAAGGGAATGGCGAGCAGCCCCATCTCGGCGAACTCCTTCCACAGCGCCTCGCTGTAGCCCTTGGGCGACTTCATGAGCGACATGCGCGTCTTGAGCTCTGCGTAGCGGTTGGCCGTGAGCCGGTCGATATTGTCCTTGAGAAGCTGCTGCTCCTCGCTGAGATCGAAGTCCATGGAATGCTCTTTGTTGCTTGCGCGGGCTTAGAGGCCCGCCCCATCTCGTTAGCCAAGAGAGCGCGCGTTGCGCCCCAGTTCGCTCGAGGCCGCAAGCGCTCGCCGTATCATCCGCGAGCGCTCAGAACCCGAGCACGGCCTTCGCCAGGATGTTGCGCTGGATCTCGTTCGAGCCGCCGTAGATCGAGACCTTGCGATAGTTGAAGTAGGTGGGCGCCGCAGGCGCGGCCCAATCGGCACCGATCGGCGGGGCATTGTGCCCGATCATGTCGTCTTCATCGTTGGCGTAGGGGATCGCGAGCGGGCCCGCCACTTCCATAAGCAGCTCGGTCACCGTCTGCTGGATCTCGGAGCCCTTGAGCTTGAGCATGGAGGTTGCCGGATTGGGCTTGCCGCTCGTGTTGCCGCGCTCGGCAGCGAGGAAGCGCATCTGCGTCATCTCGAGCGCCTTGAGCTCGACCTCCGCCGCGGCCACCTTCTCGGCGAACTGCGGATCATCCATGAGCGAGCCGCCGTTGGCAGGCACACGCTTCGCGAGCTCCTTGATGCGCGCGACGCGCATCTTCGAGACGCCGACGCGGGCAATGCCGAAGCGCTCATTGCCGAGCAGGAACTTGGCGCAGTCCCAGCCGCGATTCTCCTCGCCGATGAGGTTCTCGACGGGCACCTTCACGTCGTCGAAGAAGACCTCGTTGACCTCGGCGCCGCCGTCGATGAGCTGAATCGGACGCCGCGTCACGCCCGGCGAGGTCATCGGGAACACGATGTAGGAAATGCCGAGCTGCTTCTTGGCGTTCGGATCCGTGCGCACTAGGCAGAAGATCCAGTCGGCGTACTGGGCGAGCGTCGTCCAGGTCTTCTGGCCATTGACGATGTAGTGGTCGCCTTTGCGGACGGCCGTCGTCTTGAGCGAGGCCAGATCCGAACCCGAGCCGGGCTCGGAGAAGCCCTGGCACCACCAGTCATCGAGCGAGGCCATGGGGGGCAGGAACCGCTTCTTCTGCGCCTCGGTGCCGAACTGGATGATGACCGGCCCGTTCATGGAGGTGTTGAAGGCGAGTGGCGGCGGCACGCCGTTGGCCTGCATTTCCTCGAGGAAGATGTACTGCTGGACGGGCGTCCAGTCGCAGCCGCCCCACTCCTTGGGCCAGTTGTAGACGGCCCAGCCCTTCTTGTGCAGCGTCTTCTGCGAGGTGACGATGTCCTCCTTTGTGAGGTGGCGGCCCTCGATCGACTTCGCGCGAATGGCGAGCGGGATCTCGGTCTGGAAGAACGTGCGCACTTCCTGCCGGAAGGCGTTCTCCTCGGGGCTGAAGCGCAGGTCCATGGGGCAGCTCCTCCGGTCGATTGTGATGCGGTGAGATTAGGCCTCTACGGGCCTCGGGTCGAGGCGGGTTGTGCTGCGACCGCGCGGCGCGCCATCTCCTCGGCAACCAGCTCCTTCTTGGAGAGCTTGCCGACGGCGGTCCGGGGCAGGCTCTCTCGAAATTCGAGCGAAGATGGCAGTTCGTGGCGGCCGATCTTGTCGGCGAGAAAAGCGCGCAGCGCCTCGAGCGTGAAGGACTCCGCACCCGCCTTGAGCTTGATGAAGGCCTTGGCCGCTTGGCCGCGATAGTCATCGGGAACGCCGATCACGATGACCTCTTCGACGGCGGGATGCTCGTAGATCGCTTCCTCGATCATGCGCGGGTAGACGTTGAAGCCGCCCGAGATGATCATGTCCTTCTTGCGGTCCGTGAGGTAGAAGAAGCCATCGGCGTCCATGTAGCCGATATCGCCGGTCAGCAGATAGCCATCGACGAAGGCCGCAGCCGTTTCCTCCGGCCGGTTCCAGTAGCCGCGCGTGACATTCGGCCCCTTGATGCGGATCTCGCCGATCTCGCCGGGCGGCAGAACTCGGCGCGGATCGTCGAGCGCGACGACGTCCATGAGTATCCCGGGATAGGGCAGCCCGATGCTGCCGCGCAGGTCGGGGCGGTTCGAGGGAATGCCGGTGCCGGCCGGCGCGGTCTCGGTCATGCCCCAGCCGCCACCGAGCTGCAGGCCGGTGATGGTCTTGATGCGGTTCTCGATCTCAATCGGGGCCGCCGCGCCGCCCGAATAGACGCCCTTGAGCGAGGAGAAGTCCAGCTTCTCGACGCCCGGGTGATTGGCGATGGCGATCCACATGGTCGGCACGCCCGCGAACGACGTTGCCCTCTTCTCGGTGATGTCGCGCAGCGTCTGCTCAACGTCGAAGCGCAGGCGGAGCAGGATTTCGCTGCCGTGGTCGAGCCCGCGCGTCAGGCAGGCCGTGATCGCGTACATATGGAAGAGCGGGAGAACGCAGATGACGCGCCCTTCGCCCGGCTTCACGGTGCTCTGAGGGTTCGCCCAGGCTTTGCCGATCTCGACGGCAGCCGTGAGATTCGCGTGGCTCAGGATCGCGCCCTTGGGAAGGCCCGTGGTGCCACCAGTGTACTGCAGGAGCACGATGTCGTCGGGCACGACCTGCGGCCATGCTGCCGGCAACGGCGCCGAGCCCACCTCGGCGAAGGACAGGACGCCCTCGCCGAGCGGCGGCATCGGCGCGGTGACGGGTGAGGGGCCCCATTCAGCGTCATCGGCGATGATCACCCGATCCACAAGGCCGGCGGCCTTGAGCTTCACCGCCATGCCCGCCATGGGGCCGATGTTGGTTGCAATGAGCGTGCGGGCGCCCGAGTCCTTGAGCTTGTGGGCGAGCTCCCGTTCGGCATCGAGCGGCGAGAGGTTGACGACGATGCCGCCGATCTGAGCCACGGCGAACAGCGACACCGGCTGCGCAGGGCAGTTCGGCAGGTAGAGCGCCACGCGATCGCCCTTGACGATGCCGAGGCGCAGGAGACCGGCGGCAAAAGCCTTCACCCGGCGCCCGTACTCGGCAAAGCTGATCTTGCGCTCGCGGTATTCGAAGGCGGGCTTGCCGTCGTAGGTCGCAACGGCCCGGTCGAGCAGGGCCGGCAGCGTGCCGACCTCAATGGGCGCATCCCAGACGACGCCGGGGGGATAGCTTTTCTCCCAGGGGAGAGGACGCTGGATCGGCATGAGGGCCGCAGGTGCTCCGTGCAATGCGCCGCCAACCTAGGCGCCCCGAACGAGGTTGGCAACGGGCCTGGGACGGGGACGCCAATGCTGCGCTGCGGCATGGCTCAGCGCCGCAACGCGGTGATCCGGCCGAAGCCGCGCCGCGGACTTGAAGTCCTGGAGGGTTCAGGCATATGAGAAACATTCAAAGCAGCCGGCCGGCCCCGGTGGGGCTGCACCGCTGCCTGGAGAGAGAACCCGACATCATGGCCAGCCCGTCCGCCCCGAAGACGCTCTACGACAAGATCTTCGACGACCACATCGTGGACCAGCAACCGGACGGAACGTGCGTACTCTATATCGACCGTCATCTCGTTCACGAGGTGACGTCGCCGCAGGCCTTCGAGGGGCTCAAACTCGCCGGCCGCAAGGTGCGTGCACCCTCCAAGACGCTCGCGGTCGTCGATCACAACGTGCCGACCACCGACCGGCGCGCCGGCATCAAGGAGGAAGAGTCGCGCATCCAGGTCGAGGCGCTCGCCCAAAACGCCAAGGACTTCGGCATCGAGTATTTCAACGAACTCGACAAGCGCCAGGGCATCGTCCACGTCATCGGGCCGGAGCAGGGATTTACACTGCCGGGCACCACGATCGTGTGCGGCGACAGCCACACCTCGACGCATGGCGCCTTCGGCGCGCTCGCGCACGGTATCGGCACGAGCGAGGTCGAGCACGTGCTGGCGACGCAGACGCTGCTTCAGCGCCGCATGAAGAACATGAAGGTCGAGGTGAAGGGCACGCTGCCCCAGGGCGTTACCGCAAAGGACCTCACGCTCTCGATCATCGGCGAGACTGGCACGGCCGGCGGCACCGGCCACGTCATCGAGTACTGCGGCGAGGCCATTCGCGCGCTCTCCATGGAAGGCCGCATGACGGTCTGCAACATGTCCATCGAAGGTGGCGCGCGCGCCGGCATGGTGGCGCCGGACGAAAAGACCTTCGCCTATCTCAAGGACCGGCCGAAGGCGCCCAAGGGCAAGGCGTGGGACCTGGCCATGCGCTACTGGGAGACGCTCAGGAGCGATGAAGGAGCGCACTTCGACAAGGTGCTGACGCTCGACGCTGCGAACCTGCCGCCGGTCGTGACCTGGGGCACGAGCCCGGAGGACGTGATTTCCGTCTCCGGTCGCGTGCCGACGCCCGAGGAGGCCCCGAACGAGCACAAGCGCGCTTCCATCCAGCGGGCGCTCGAATACATGGGGCTCAAGGGCGGCGAGAAGATCACTGACATCACGATCGACCGGGTATTCATCGGCTCGTGCACAAACGGGCGCATCGAGGATCTGCGTGCGGCGGCCGCGGTTGTCCAGGGCCGCAAGGTCCATGCGAACGTCAGCGCCATGATCGTGCCGGGCTCGGGTCTCGTGAAGGAGCAGGCCGAGGCCGAGGGCCTGGCGCAGATCTTCATCGATGCAGGCTTCGAGTGGCGCGAAGCGGGCTGCTCCATGTGTCTCGGCATGAACCCGGACCAGCTTCGCCCGCGCGAGCGCTGCGCCTCGACCTCGAACCGCAACTTCGAGGGCCGCCAGGGCCGCCTCGGCCGTACGCATCTCGTATCGCCCGCCATGGCCGCGGCGGCGGCGATCGCCGGCCGCTTCGTCGATATCAGAGAGTGGAAGTAGACCTGCTCTGAAGCTGTCGAACGGCGGATCGGGCACGGCCCCCTCCGCCGTTTGTGTTTCTCGCGCGCATCCGGCACGGCTAGACTGTCCTCAAGATGAACAAGCTCGAGGGGGAAAGCCCATGCGCGCCGCGATCCTGAGAAGGGGCAACATCGTCGTCGACGAACTGCCGGACCCCAAGCCCGGCGAGGGCCAGGTGCTCGTGAAGACGCTCGCCTGCGGAATCTGCGGCTCCGATCTGCACGCTCGCCTCTACGCCGACCTCATGAACAAGTCGCTCGCGCACGTGCCCTGGCGCAAAGGCATGGATCTCTCGAAGGACATCGTCTTCGGCCACGAGTTCTGCGCAGAGGTCATCGAGAACGGCCCCGGCACCGAGGGACGTTTCAAGCCCGGCACGCGCGTCACGTCGGTGCCACGCACAATTGTCGACGGCCGCGTCGAGGGCGTCGGCTACTCCGACCGCAATGTCGGCGGCTACGCCGAGCGGATGCTGCTCGGCGAGCGCTTTCTTCTCGAAGTGCCGAACGGGCTCGCGAGCGAGCACGCCGCACTGAGCGAGCCGCTCGCGGTCGGCGTCCATGCCGTCGCAAAGGCGCGGCTGCAGGATGGCGAGGTCCCGCTCGTGATTGGCTGCGGGCCGGTCGGCCTCGCGGTGATCGCCGCGCTGCGTCTCAAGCGCAAGACCGTCAAGCTCGGGCCGATCATCGCTTCGGACTTCTCGCCGAAGCGCCGCGAGATCGCCCGGATCATGGGGGCGGACGTGGTGGTCGATCCGGCAAAGGACTCCCCCTACAAGACCTGGGAAGCCCACGCCAGGCTTACCCCCGAGGAGGCTGCTGCGCTGACGCCTTCACCCGTCACCGGCCCGGCAAGTCCGCGCCCGCAGGTCATCTTCGAGTGTGTAGGCGTGCCCGGCATGATCCAGAACATCTTCCAGGGCGCGGCCCAGGACGCGCGCGTCATCGTCGTTGGCGTCTGCATGGAGACGGACCGCCAGGAGCCGCTGCTCGCGATCTTCAAGGAGCTGAGCCTGCAGTATGTTCTCGCCTACACGGTCGACGAGTTCGCGGTCGCCCTGAAGCTGCTCGCCGATGGCGACGTCGACGGCAGCGCCTTCATCTCGGCCAAGATCGGGCTCGATGGCGTAGCCGCCGCCTTCGACGAGCTGGCCAAGCCGCGGGCCCAGATCAAGGTCATGATCGAGCCGTGGCGCTGAACGCGCGCTGTGCGTTAACCCTTGCCGATGACGGCGCTCAACGGTCAGCGCGCCGCTCTGTGCAAACTGTTTCGCCGAGCATTCGGCTTCATGCAGCCCGCGACTTGATCTACCTGCCTCTCCGTCGCCAAGTCCCCTGGAGGAAGCCATGAAGTACGCTGGTGCGATACTTGCTCTGCTGGTCGGGCTATCGAGCGCCTACGCTCAGGGCCCCGGAGGATCGTGCAAGGCGCAGGCCGAAGCGAGGAAGCTTGCCGGCGCGGCGCTCAACTCGTTCATGACCAAATGCGAGAGGGACGCGACGGCGCGGTGCGAAACCGCGGCGAGCGAAAAGAAGCTCGCAGGGGCCGCCCGGGCGAGCTTCACGAAGAAGTGCGTCTCCGACGCCGTCGGCAAGTAGTCTCCTCCGCCGGGACGCGAGAGAGGCCTCGGCCATCGGCTCTCCGCGCGCCGCTATTTGTCGGCGTACGGGTTGGCGCCCTTGCGCAGGTTGATGCGGATCGGCGTGCCCGGCATCCTGAAAGTCTCACGCAGGCTGTTGGTCAGATAGCGCAGATAGGACTCCGGGATGCCGCCCGGCTGCGAGCAGAAAGCGACGAATGTCGGCGGCCTTGCGGATGGCTGCGTCATGAAGCGGATGCGGATGCGCCGGCCTTTGGACTGCGGCGGCGCGTGACGAGCGACTGCGGCCTGAAGCCAGCGGTTGAGGTCCGCCGTTGTGATGCGGCGCGACCAGACCGCATGGGCGTCAAGGATGGCCTTCATCAGCTTGTCGATGTTGCGGCCCGAGGCGGCTGAGATCGTCACCACGGCGACGCCCGCGGCGTCTGCGAACTTCTCGGCGACTGTTTCCTTGAGATCCTTGAGCGTTGCCGCCTTGTCCTCGACGAGGTCCCACTTGTTGATGGCGATGACGAGCGCGCGCCCTTCCGCGATGATCATGTTGCCGATGGTGAGGTCCTGCTGCTCGAAGGCCCGCTCGGCATCGATGAGCAGCACCACGACCTCGGCAAAGCGGATGGCACGCACGGCGTCGCTGGCCGCAAGCTTCTCAGCAAGCTCGTCGATGCGTGCCTTGCGGCGCAGGCCGGCGGTATCAAAGAGCCGGATCGCGCGGCCCTGCCAGGTGATGTCGCTCGCAATGGCATCACGCGTGAGGCCCGGCTCCGGTCCGGTGATCATGCGCTCTTCGCCAAGGATCGCGTTCACGAGGGTCGATTTTCCCGCATTCGGACGGCCAACGATCGCGACGCGGATCGGCCTGGCGGCGGCCTCTACCTCCGTTTCGTCCGGCGCCGGCACCTCAGGCGCCGCGCCCCGGCGGTGACGACGCTCTTTGGCGATGGCCTTCAGCCCGAGGGCTGCGAGCAGCTCGCTCTCCAGCTCCGCCAGCCCTTCGCCGTGCTCGGCCGAGATGGCGACCGGCTCGCCAAGCCCGAGCGCGTAGGCCTCATAGAAAGCCTCCGTGCCGGCGCGGCCCTCGCACTTGTTGGCGACCAGCACGACCGGCCGGCCCGAAGCGCGCACGATCCGCGCAAACGCCTTGTCGGCCGGCGTGATGCCGGCGCGCGCATCGAAGACGAAAGCAACGGCATCAGCCGCGCGAATGGCCGCCTCGGACTGCGCACGCATCCGGTCGGCTATCGAGCCTCGCTCGGCCTCCTCAAGCCCGGCGGTATCGACCACCTGAACCAGATGGCCGCCGAGGTTCGCCTCGCCCTCGCGCCGGTCGCGGGTCAGGCCCGGCATGTCCGAGACCAGCGCCGTCCGCCGCCCCGTGAGGCGGTTGAACAGCGTCGACTTGCCGACGTTCGGCCGGCCGACGATGGCGATGGTGGGCGGCATCGTGCTGATCCTTCGGGCGGTCCTGGCGGGGTCGCGAGGGCCTGACGGGCCCGAGTTAGGGCCTCGCGGCCCTCCGCGCAAGGCGCCCCCCGGCCTTTTGCCGCAATCGGGGCATCGACAAGGGCAACCGTTTCCTGTATGAGGCGGACAATCTTTCCCCACAAAGTGGGTTGCATGAGCCGTGAGCATCCGGGATCGGATGGCTTCTAGGTGCTCCTCTGCTGTGGCTGCCAAAACGGAAAACAACAATGAACATCATCGCAGAGCTCGAGAAAGAGCAGATGCGCGCCATTTCCGCCCAGCGCGCAGTGCCGGACTTCCAGGCCGGCGACACCGTCAAGGTCATGGTCAAGGTCATCGAGGGCACGACCCAGCGCCTGCAGGCCTATGAGGGCGTGGTCATTGCCCGCGCCGGCGAGGGCCTGAACGAGAACTTCACGGTTCGCAAGATCTCCTATGGCGAGGGCGTGGAGCGCGTGTTTCCGCTCTATTCGCCGTTCATCGCCGAGATCACCGTGCTGCGGCGCGGCCGGGTCCGGCGCGCGAAGCTCTATTACCTGCGCGCACTGCGCGGGCGCGCGGCCCGCATCGTCGAGCGGACGGACGCACGCGCCAGGAAGCTCAACGCCGCCTGGAAAGGTTTCAAGAAGCAGAAGGGCACGCCGGACGATCTCACCAAGATCAAGGGCATCACGCCGGAGCTCGCCGCGCGCCTCGCGCAGCTCAACTGCATAAAGTTCGACCAGATCGCCGACCTGTCCGACGAGGACAGCGCCAACCTCGACGAGGCGCTGAAGCTCGAGGGCGCGATCGAGAAGCAGGATTGGGTCGGCCAAGCCCGGGCACTCATCGCCGAGGCGGCCGCGGACGCGGCCCCGCCCGAGGGCGAAGGCGAGACGAAATCCTGAGCTGTCCTGCCATCCGGCCACTGAGCATGGTTACGATGTTGCGATTGACGCAATGCGGACGTTCGGCTAGAAAGGCCCACTTTCGCGACGCTGATGCCGGTGCGGCCCCTGCCTTTGGAGGCGGGCCGTTTCGGCATTTCGCGGCTTCGCCACCAGCGGCCAGGGCATCCATCCGGCGGGCTAAGCGCCTGGTCGACCACCAAATTCGAGAAGTCTGAGGAGAAGCACGTGGCCCGTATCGCAGGCGTCAACATCCCGACCCAGAAGCGCGTCGTGATCGCGCTCCAGTATATCCATGGCATCGGTCCGAAATTCGCCAAGGACATCTGCGAGCGGGTCGGCCTGCCGCCGGAGCGCCGCGTCAATGAGCTGACCGATGCGGAGGTACTCCAGATCCGCGAGGCTATCGACCGGGACTATATGGTCGAAGGCGATCTGCGGCGCGAAGTCGCGATGAATATCAAGCGGCTCATGGACCTCGGCTGCTACCGCGGCCTGCGACACCGCCGCGGCCTTCCCGTCCGTGGCCAGCGCACTCATACCAATGCCCGCACCCGCAAAGGGCCGGCCAAGGCGATCGCCGGCAAGAAGCAGGCGACCAGGAAATAATCAGCGGCACGATACGGGGCCGCGCGCCGCGGCCTGAGCATCACCACACACGCCCACGCCAGGCGGCGGGGCATCGGAGAGCAAAGCTACATGGCCAAAGAGCAGCAGCGGGGTAAGGTCCGGCGCCGGGAGAAGAAGAATATCGCCTCCGGCGTCGCGCACGTGAACGCGAGCTTCAACAACACCATGATCACCATTACCGACGCGCAGGGCAACACCATTGCCTGGTCGTCGTCCGGCATGATGGGCTTCAAGGGCTCGCGCAAGTCGACGCCCTACGCGGCACAGATGGCCGCCGAGGATGCCGGCAAGAAGGCCGTCGAGCATGGCATGAAGCACCTCGACGTCGAGGTTTCGGGCCCGGGCTCGGGCCGGGAGTCGGCGCTGCGCGCGCTGCAGGCCGTGGGCTTCCAGATCACGTCGATCCGTGACGTGACGCCCATTCCGCACAACGGCTGCCGGCCCCGCAAGCGCCGCCGCGTCTAGCGGGACGCATAAGCCAAGGCTCTCCGCGGCGTCCGGCGCGTGGCTCACGCAGGCCGGATGTCGGCGTGTAAGGCCCTTAAGACATTCAACGCACCGCGCACGAGTGCGCGGCCAGACACGAGGATCGTCCGGTGACCAACGTGTTGCAGAAGAACTGGCAGGATCTGATCAAGCCCAGCAAGCTCGCCATCGAGACTGGCCGGGACAACGCCCGCATCGCGACCATCGTGGCCGAGCCGCTGGAGCGCGGCTTCGGCATGACGCTTGGCAATTCGCTGCGCCGCGTGCTGCTGTCGTCGCTCCAGGGCGCGGCCATCACGACCGTGCAGATCGATGGCGTGCTTCACGAGTTCTCATCGATCCCGGGCGTCCGCGAGGACGTGACGGACATCGTCATGAACATCAAGGAGATTGCGCTGCGCGTCCATTCAGAGGGCGTCAAGCGCATGGTCCTCAAGAAGGAAGGCCCCGGCCAGGCGACGGCCGGCGATATCGAGGCCTCCTCGGATGTCGAGATCCTCAACCCCGATCACGTCATCTGCACGCTCGACCAAGGGGCGGCCATCCGCATGGAGTTCACGGCCTCGACGGGCAAGGGATACGTCCCCGCCGAGCGCAATCGCCCAGAAGATGCACCGATCGGCCTCATTCCGGTCGACAGCCTCTACTCACCGGTCAAGAAGGTCTCCTACCGCGTCGAGAACACCCGCGAGGGCCAGATCCTCGACTATGACAAGCTCACCATGACCGTCGAGACGGACGGCTCGGTGAAGGCCGAAGATGCCGTTGCCCTTGCCGCCCGCATCCTGCAGGACCAGCTTACGGTCTTCATCAACTTCGAGGAGCCGCGCAAGGCCGTCGAGGAGCGCGCGCATCCCGAGCTCGCGTTCAACGCCGCCCTTCTCAAGAAGGTCGACGAGCTCGAGCTGTCCGTCCGCTCAGCGAACTGCCTGAAGAACGACAACATCGTCTACATCGGCGACCTCATCCAGAAGACCGAAGCCGAGATGCTGCGTACGCCGAACTTCGGCCGCAAGTCCCTGAACGAGATCAAGGAAGTGCTGGCCGCAATGGGCCTGCACCTGGGCATGGAAGTGCCGAACTGGCCGCCGGACAACATCGAGGACCTCGCCAAGCGCTTCGAGGACCAGTACTGAGAGCGAAGAATCCCCTCTCCCCGCTTTTCGCGGGGAGAGGGTTAGGGTGAGGGGCGGCAAGACTTGCCGACGTTGGTGTCTGCCGCCGCCCCTCATCCCAGCCTTCTCCCCGTAAGGACGGGGAGAGGGCGAAGTAAGGGACCAGCCTTCTCCACGTGAACGGGAAGAGGGGCAGTCGAGCAAGGGAGAGGCCACAGAACCTCCCCGCCAACAACTGTAAGGAGAAGACCACATGCGACACGGAAAGCTGGGGCGCCGCTTCAGCCGCGACAGCGGCCATCGCCAGGCGATGTTCTCGAACATGGCCGCCGCGCTGATACGGCACGAGCAGATCGTGACGACGCTCCCCAAGGCCAAGGACCTGCGGCGCGTCGTCGAGAAGTACATCACGCTCGCCAAGCGCGGTGACCTGAACTCGCGCCGGCTTGCCGCTGCGCGGCTGCGCGACGACGACATGGTCAGGAAGCTCTTCGACGTGCTCGGCCCGCGCTACAAGGACCGCAACGGCGGCTACACGCGCGTGCTCAAGGCCGGCTTCCGCTATGGCGACAGCGCGCCGCGCGCGGTCATCGAGCTGGTCGATCGCGATGAGAGCGTGAAGGGCCGCGAGGATCGCGCACGCCACGCCGCCGAGCAGGCCGCGCAGGAGAGCGCATCGGCGGGCTGATCTCGTTCGCCACAAGCCGAATGAGGAAGAGCGCGGCGGCTTCGGCTCCGCGCTTTTGTTTTGGGCCGCGGGCTGCTGGGAAAAGGTGCTGCGCAACCGATCGGTAGAGCCGTGCCCGCGGCCATAGCAAGGGGACGGGCCTCAGCGCCACGGGCGAAACGCGCCTCTGGCGCGCCTCACCACTCGCCGAACCGATAGCCGCGCTGCTTCGCCGAGCCGGTCAACTGCTCGATCAAGCTGTCGCTCATGGTCACGCGCGTGCGCCGTCCAATGAGCCAGGAGAGCAGCCGCCCGCGCATCCGCTCACGCACGGCCTCGTGCTCTGCCGAAGCGCCGAGATCGTTCTGCTCTGCGGGATCGGCCTTGAGATCGAAGAGCTGCGGCGGAAAGCGCTCGAAGTGGACATACTTCCACCCCGCCTCCCGCACCATGAAGCCGCGCGCTTCGTTGACCGGCAGGCCGAGCGTGCGCCGCGCGTGCCTGAGCGCGAAATCGCTGTCGCAGAAGGCGGCCTCGCGCCAGCCCGTGACCGACCCCGCCTCCAGCAGCGGTACGAGGGAACGCCCTTCGAGCCTGTGCGGCTCGGGCGCGCCGCCCGCCCACTCGAGAAAGGTCGGTGCCAGATCGATCGCCTCGACGAGATCGGCGACGACCCCGCCGCGCGTTGAATGAGCGGCGGACCGGGGATCGAAAACGATCAGCGGGATGCGCACGACCTCCTCGTGGAAGAGGTCCTTCTCGCCGAGCCAGTGATCGCCGAGGTAATCGCCATGGTCGCTCGTGATAATGATGATCGTGTTCGCGATCTCACCGCTCGCTTCGAGATGGGCGACGAGCCGGCCGACGTGATGATCGAGCTGGCTGATGAGCCCCATGTACGTCGGGATCACGGTCTCCCGGACCTCATCACGCGCGAAGTTCAGGCTCTCCTCGTGCGCCATGAACGCGGCAATGACCGGATGCGGCGCCACGCGCTCAGCCTCGGTCCGGTTGGCTGCCAGCACGTGCTCGGGCCCGTACATGGCGTGATAGGGCGCCGGCGCGATATAAGGCCAGTGGGGCTTGATGTAGGAGAGGTGCAGGCACCACGGCGGCCCGCCGCGGGCCTGGCGCATGAACTCGAGGCCGCGCTCGGTCATGTAGGCGGTCTCCGAGTGCTCCTCCTTCACGCGCGCCGGCCGGCGGGCATTGCGCATGGACCAGCCCGACTGCACGACGCCATCCTCATCGACCACCGAGTTGGCCCAGCTATGCCAGGGATTATCGCCCGCATAGCCGAGCTGGCGCAGCCACCGGTTGTAAGCCGGGTCCGGTCCCGTCAGCGCCCCATCAACCTCGGGATGCAGGCCGTCATCGCGCTCGAAGGCCTCAAAGCCGCACTGCCAGTAAGGAATGCCGGGACTGCTGCCCGGGCTGATACCGAGTCGCGCGAGTGCTTCGAGGTCGGGCTTGAAATGCGTCTTGCCCACAAGCACGGTGCGATAGCCGAGTGGGCGCAGATAGTCGCCGATCGTCTTCTCGTCGATCCGCAAGGGAAAGTTGTTGTAGCTCGCGCCATGGCTGAAGTTGTAACGGCCGGTGTAAAAGCTCATGCGCGACCCGCCACAGACCGGCGACTGCACGAACGTCCGCGCGAAACGGACGCCCCGGCGCGCGAGCGCGTCGATATGGGGCGTCTTGATATGGGGGTGCCCCGTACAGCCGAGATAGTCCCAGCGCAGTTGATCCGCCATGATGAAGAGGATGTTCGGTTGGGTGCGCATGAAGGGCTTCCGGGCATGGACGCAAGGGAAAGGCAATGCTACCGGACGCATGGACATGTGGCGAGGTCCGTGCACGAAGCTGCCCGCTGCCGGCACGACGGAACCAGAACATGAGCGCTGAAGAGGCATCCACGTCGGAACAGGCACGTGCGCCCTGGCATGCGCGCGTGCTCACGATCTTCCCCGAGATGTTTCCGGGCCCGCTCGGCATCTCGCTTGCGGGGACGGCACTCACGACCGGGATCTGGCAGCTCGACTGCGTCGATATCCGCGAGTTCGGCCTGACGAAGCACCGCACGGTCGACGACACGCCGGCCGGTGGCGGTGCCGGCATGGTCATGCGCGCCGACGTGGTTGGCGCCGCCATCGACCACGCACGCCAAGACATGGATAACGTGCCGCTCATCTACTTGAGCCCGCGCGGCCGCCCGCTCACGCAGGCGCGCGTCCGCGAGCTGAGCCGCGGCCCCGGCGCGATCCTGCTCGCCGGCCGCTTCGAGGGCGTGGACCAGCGCGTGATCGACGCGCGCGGCCTTGAGGAAATCTCGATCGGCGACTACGTGCTCTCGGGCGGCGAGCTCGCCGCCATGGTGCTCATCGACGCCTGCGTGCGCCTTCTCCCCGGCGTGCTCGGGGCCGATGCCTCGCTCGCCGAGGAGAGCTTCGAGAACGGCCTTCTCGAGTACCCGCAGTACACGCGCCCGCGCGAGTGGGAAGGGCGCGCAATACCGGACGTCCTCCTTTCCGGCGATCACAAGCGCATCGCGGCCTGGCGCCGCGCGGAGGCCGAACGCCTCACGCGCGCGCGCCGGCCCGAACTCATCGCGGGCCAGGCAGCCGCACGCACGCCGAAGAGGGGCACGGAATGACCCAGCTTAGCTCGACGCATGATGCGCCCGCGCCGGCCTGTCCCGCGGACGGGCCCGGCGCGCACTATCGGCCATTCGATCACGCGGGCATGTACGCATTCTTCGCGCGCGTCCGCCCCGAAACGCCGGCTTTTTTCTGCCCCGGGATCAACTACTGGGTCATCACCCGGCGCGCCGACATCCTACCGATCCTGCGCGATGCGCAGCGCTACTCCGCCGCCATTGCCATGTCACCCGTGCAGCCGCTGCCGCCGGCTGCTCTCGCCTATCTGCAGCGCGAAGGCTACGGCGTCGAGGCGACGCAGGTGAGCTGCGACCCACCGAAACACACGCGCATCCGCGCCTTCGCCGGCCAGCTCCTGTCTCAAAAGCGCTTCATGGCCATCGAGCCTGCCGTGCGCGAGATCGTGATCCGCTTCTGCCGCCGGCTCGAGGGGCGCGGCCGCGTCGACATGGTCGCCGACTTCGCCTATGAGCTGCCCGCCCATGTGATCTTCCAGATCCTCGGCATCCCCGACAGGGACACGCCGAAGATCAAGGCCTGGGCCGATGACCGCCTGCTCTTCACGTTCGGCGCGCTCGACGAGGCCGCGCAGCTCCGTGCCGCCGCGCGCATGGTCGACTATTGGCGCTACTGCGTGGCCCTTGTCGAGGATCGCAAGCGCACACCGCGCGACGACTACGCCTCGCACCTTCTGGCCTTTCGCAATGGTGATGATGCGCGCCTCACCGAGAACGAGATCGCGAGCCTCGTCTTCGGCCTTCTGCTGGCCGGCCACGAGACGACCACCAACATGACATCGAATGCGCTGCACGCCCTGCTGAGCCACCGCGATCAGTGGGAGCGGCTCGTGCGCGAACCAGCGCTCATTGCCAACGCGGTCGAGGAGACGCTGCGCTTCGCCTCATCGGTCGTCTGCTGGCGGCGGCGTGCGCTCGTCGATGTCGATATAGGCGGCATCGCCATTCCGCAGGGTTCCAATATCTTGCTCGCGCTCGGCTCGGCAAACCATGACGAGGCCCACTTCGACACCCCGGAGCGCCTCGACATCACGCGCGCCAATGCGCGTGATCACGTCTCGTTCGGTCATGGCCTGCACTTCTGCCTCGGCGCGCCGCTCGCGCGCCTGGAGCTCAGGATCATCCTCGAAGAGCTGACGCGGCGCTTTCCCGACATGCACCTTGTCGATGACCAGCCCCTCGACATGATCCGCACCATCGCCTTTCGCGGACCGCACACGCTCTGGGTCACCCTTAAGGAGACGCGCGCATGATCCTGCTCATTCTGGGCCTCATTCTCTTCGTCGGCGCACATCTGGTGCCAACGCAAGTCGAGATGCGCGCCGGCGCCGTCGCGCGCTTCGGCGAGAATACGTACAAGGGCCTCTTCTCGCTCGTGGCATTCGCCGGCCTCTTCCTGATCATCTACGGCTTCGGGCTCGCGCGCCATGCGCCGAGCGCCAACCCACTGCTCTGGGATCCGCCGCGCTGGACCCGCCACGCGACCATGACGCTCATGCTGCCGGTCTTCGTGCTGCTGGCGGCCGCCTACCTCCCCGGCCGCATCAGCGCAGCCCTCAAGCACCCCATGCTGGTCTCGGTGAAACTGTGGGCCTTCGCGCACCTGCTCGTCTCGGCACGGCTCGCCAACCTCATCCTGTTCGGCGCACTGCTCGCCTGGGCGGTCTACGATCGCATCTCGGTCAAGCGGCGGGGCATCGCCATCAAGAGCGGACCAGTGCGCAACGATTTCATCGCACTCGCCATCGGGATTGCCGCCTATGCCTTCATGGTGCTGTGGGGGCACACGCTCCTCATTGGCATCCCGCTGATGCCCTGATTGCCCATGCTGACGCTCGACCTCATAGCCTTTGGCGTCTTCGTCGCGCTGATCGGCGGCTATCACGTCGTCTCGGGCTATCGCCCGCTCGTCGACCGCAGCATCGTTGGCGCGATCCAGATGCAGCGCGTCGCGTGGATGCGCTACATGGGCCTGCGCGACGTGCGCATCGTCGATGCCCAGCTCCTCGCCTCGCTGACGCAGGGCAATGCCTTCTTCGCCTCGACCTCGGCGATCGGAATCGGCGGCCTCGCGGCCATGCTCGGCTCAGGCGAGCGCGTACAGGTGCTCTTCGAGCAGCTTCCCTATGCGGCCAAGTCGACGCCGGTGCTCTGGGAGTTGAAGCTAATCCTGATGATCGCGCTGTTCATCTACGCGTTCTTCAAGTTCGCGTGGGCGTTCCGCCTGTCGCACTACACCGCGATCATGATCGGTGCCACGCCGATCGCGGACGGCAAAAACCAGTTGCAATGCGAGAGCCATGCGCTGCGTACGGCCGGCCTGATCGGCCTTGCCGGCGAGCACGCCAACAACGGTCTCAGGGCCTTCTACTACGCGATCGCAGTGCTCGCGTGGTTCTTCCACCCGCTTGCGTTCATGGGTGTGACAGTCTGGGTGCTCGCCATCCTAATCCGACGCGATTTTTTCTCGCGCTCGCGCCGCCTCATTGCCGGCCGCCAAGCATAAGGGCCGGGCAACCCGTGCCCGGCCCCCGCCTTCTCTCATCGTGCGAGGTCAGCCGAGCTGGCTGACGATCTTCTGCACCATGTAGACCTGCAAGCCCTCGGCGCCGCCCTCGTGACCGTAGCCCGAGTCCTTGATGCCGCCGAACGGCATCTCGGGCAGCGCGAGGCCCTGATGGTTGATCGTCACCATGCCGGACTCAAGCGCGTCGGCGACCTTGGTCGCGGTCCTCGTGTTGTGTGTGAAGGCATAGCTCGCGAGGCCATAGGGCAGGCTGTTCGCCTCCTTGAGCATCTCGTCCGTGTCCTTGAAGCGGATCATCACCGCCACCGGGCCGAACGGCTCCTCGCAGAGAATGCGCGCATTCTTGGGTACATCGGTGACAACCGTCGGCTCGAAGAAGTTGCCCTGATTGCCGATGCGGCTCCCACCCGTCGCAACCTTGCCGCCCTTCTCGCGCACGTCGGCGATGATCGCCTCCATCGCGTTGACGCGGCGCGGATTGGCGAGCGGACCCATCTTGCTGTCGGGGTCGAGGCCGTCACCGACCTTGATGCCCTTGGCGAGGTCAACGAATTTGCCGACGAACTTGTCATAGGCCTTCTCGTGCACGAAGAAGCGCGTCGGCGAGATGCAGACCTGCCCCGCGTTGCGGTACTTGAGGCCCGAGGTCAGCGCCGCGACGGCATCGGTATCGACGTCGTCGAAGATGAGCACCGGCGCGTGACCGCCGAGCTCCATCGTCGCGCGCTTCATGTGCAGCCCGGCGAGCGAGGCGAGATGCTTGCCAACCGGCACCGAGCCGGTGAACGAGATCTTGCGCACGCTCGGGTGCGGGATCAGATACTCGGAGATCTCCGCCGGCACGCCGTAGACGAGGTTCAGCACGCCCGCCGGCACGCCGGCATCGTGGAAGCAGCGCACGAGGCCGATCGGCGAGCCCGGCGTCTCTTCGGGACACTTGAGGATGATCGAGCAGCCGGCTGCCAGAGCGGCCGCGATCTTCCGCACGGCCTGGGTGACAGGAAAATTCCACGGCGCGAAGCCGGCGGTGACGCCGATCGGCTCCTGGATCACCAGGTTGCGCACGCCGTCGGCACGGGCCGGGATGATGCGGCCGTAGGCGCGGCGGCCTTCCTCGGCGAACCAGTCGATGATGTCGGCGCCGGAGAGCACCTCCATCTTGGCCTCGGCGAGGATCTTGCCCTGCTCGAGGGTGAGAACGCGGGCGATATCGTCGGCGCGCTCGCGCACGAGGTTTGCCGCCTTGCGCATGATGCCCGAGCGCTCGAAGGCGGAGACGCGGCGCCACGTCGCAAAGCCCTTCTCCGCCGCCTTCACCGCCCTGTCGAGATCGGGGCGTCCGGCATAGCCGAGCGTCGCGAGCGGCGTGTTCTTGGCCGGGTTCATGACCTCCTGCGACTTGCCCGAGGTCGGCTGCACCCACTGCCCGTCGATGTAGTGATTGAGCGTTTCGTATGTGGTCATTTCTGCTCCTTGTGGGCAACGCGAAATGTACGGGCTGACATAACGGCCGCGGCTGCCCCCGCGCAAGGCATTTCCCCTTCCGGCACCGCGGCGAGGGCAGATCAGCTCTGAGCGGCCTGCACGTAAGCGCTCTTCAGGGACGATCGTCGAGCTCAAAAAGCTCTTCCGGCACGATGACGAGCCCGAAGGCCAGCCGGATGGCGACCAGAAGCACGAGAATGGCTAGAAGCGCTCTAAGCTGCTCGGCCTTGAGGCGCTGTCCGGCACGCACGCCGTACTGCGCGCCGAAGACGCCGGCGATCATCAACGGAGCCGCGAGCAGCAGGTCGACGGAGAAGTTTTGCGTCGCCTGCAGCAGCGTCGCAAAGGCGGTCGTGAAGACGACCTGGAACTGCGATGTGCCGATGACGACGCGCGTTGGCACCCGCAGCAGGTAGATCAGTGCCGGAACGAGCAAAAAACCTCCGCCGACACCCATGATTGCCGTCAGCCAGCCTACCGCCGCGCCGATGAGCACGGGCGGGATCGCGCTGATGTAGAGCTTCGCCGTCCGGAAGCGCATCTTGATCGGCAGGCGCTGCACCCAGATGTGCTGGCCACCGCGGCGGCTCGTCGTCTTCACCAGGCCGGACGCCGGGCGCATCGCGCGGACGCTTTCGACCAGCATCAGCCCGCCGACCGTGCCGAGCAGGATCACATAGGACATGGCGATGAAGAAATCGAGCTGGCCGGCCGCCTTGAGCAGGCGCTGGATGATAATCCCTGTGGTCGCGCCGACCATGCCGCCGCCAATGAGCAGGAGGCCCATCCTGAGATCGACATTGCCGCGCTGCCAGTGCGCAATTGCCCCCGACACGGACGACGCCACGACCTGGCTGGCACCCGTACCCACGGCAATCGCCGGTGGCACGCCAAGAAAGATCAGGAACGGCGTGGTGATGAAACCGCCGCCAATGCCGAACATGCCCGACAGGAACCCAACGACGAGCCCGAGCGTGATCAGTACGCGCAGGTCGATGGCAAGCTCTGCAATCGGGAGGTAGACGCTCATGAGCGAAAGTGGCCTTGCTTAATGCGGCATCGCCGGCAGAAGGTGCTGCTTACGCCCGCCCCAGCGCCGCCTCACTGTGGTGCAGCGTCGCGGCGCACGCTTGACGGTGTGACGAGGCGCACGAAATTCGCTCGCCCGAGAACCGAGTGCACAATGCGGCGCCGCTGACGACCATTGCGCCTGCGGATAACGCGCGCGATAAGACACGGGATCCCACCTGCCTGGAGATGACCATGACCGTCCGCCCGCGACGCAGCGTGCTCTACATGCCGGGCGCAAATGCGCGCGCCCTCGAAAAAGCCAAGTCCCTGCCCGCCGATGCCCTGATCCTCGACCTCGAGGATGCCGTCGCACCGGATGCCAAGGTCCAGGCGCGCACCCAGGTGACCGACGCGGTCAAGGCCGGTGGCTACGGCCCGCGCGAGATCGTAATCCGAATCAACGGCCTCGATACACCATGGGGTGCCGAGGATCTCAAGGCCGCCGTCGCCGCGCAGCCGGACGCGATCCTCATTCCGAAGGCTGCGAGCAGCGATGACATTGCGCGCGCCTCGGCGGCCATGCGCCAGGCGGGCGCTGGCGAGGCCATGCAACTGTGGGCCATGATCGAGACGCCGATCGCGATCCTCAAGGCCGGCGAGATCGCCGCCGCAGCGCATCACGCCGGATCGCGCCTCGCCGTGCTGGTGATGGGCCTTAATGATCTCGTGAAGGAGACGGGCGCGGCGCTCGATGGCGAGCGCACAGCAGCGCTCTACTGGCTCTCCGCGGCGCTCACCGCAGCACGCGCGTACGGCCTCACCATCCTTGACGGCGTCTACAACAACTTCCGCGATATGGAGGGCTATGCCAGGGAATGCCGACACGGACGGATGCTCGGCTTTGACGGCAAGACGCTCATCCATCCCGATCAGATCGCGCTGGCCAACGACGTGTTCTCTCCCCCGGCGGCTGAGGTCGCGTTCGCGCGCAAGATCATCGCGGCCTTCGACCAGCCCGAGAACAAGGGCAAGGGCGTGATCAATCTCGAGGGCCGCATGGTCGAGCTGCTGCACGCCGAGATCGCGCGGCGCACCGTCGCCATCGCCGATGCCATCGCCGCACGAGGCTGACCGTTGCGCCTGGCACGGCTCACCGCGAGCGTCGAGCACTGGCCCACGGCCGGCGCCTTCAGGATCGCGCGCGGCGCGCGCAGGCAAGCCATTGTCGTGGTCGTACACGCGGCAGCCGACGGCATCGTCGGGCGCGGCGAGTGCGTGCCCTATGCGCGCTATGGCGAGACTGTCGAGGGCGTTGTCGCGGCGATCGAGCGCGTGGGCGCGATAGCCTCGCGCGAGGCGCTGGCCAGGACGCTTGCGCCCGGTGCCGCCCGCAATGCGATCGATTGCGCGCTCTGGGATCTCGACGCGAAACGCAGTGGCCGCCGCGCCGCGGCGCTGGCCGGCCTCGCGCCGCTCAAACCGGTTTCTACCTGCTACACGCTGAGCCTCGATACGCCGGAAGCGATGGCGGCACGCGCACGGCAAGCGGTGGACCATCCCCTGCTGAAGATCAAGCTTGGCGGCGGCGCCGCAGATGCCGTGCGGATGCGCGCGATCCGTGCGGCGCGGCCCGCGGCGCGCCTCGTCGCCGATGCCAATGAAGCTTGGCAGCCTGACGAGCTGGAGATGCTGCTCGCCGTCGCCAGCGAGTTGCGCTTCGAGCTGATCGAGCAACCGCTTCCGGCCGGCAATGACAGCGCGCTTGCGCACGCGAGGCGGGCGGTGCCGATCTGCGCCGATGAAGCCGCGCATACGGCCGAAGGTCTCGCCGCGCTCCGCGACCGCTATGACGCCGTCAACATCAAGCTCGACAAGACCGGCGGGCTCACCGGCGCGCTTGCCATGGCCGCGGAAGCGCGCCGCCACGGCTTCAAGATCATGGTTGGCTGCATGCTGGCGACCTCGCTCGCGATGGCGCCCGCGACGCTCGTCGCACAGTCTGCCGACTGGGTCGATCTCGATGGGCCGCTGCTGCTGGCGAAGGATCGCCCGGAGGGGCTCGCCTACGCCGATGGCTGCGTCGGGCCGCCGGCCGCCGCGTTGTGGGGGTAGCGGTCGCGCTACCGCCCCGATGGAAAATACTCATCCCCGTGGCGATAGAAGATCTTCCAGGCCCCGTCCTCGAAGCGGTAGGCCTGCGTGACGCGCAACGTGCGCGCGTACTCGCGGCCGTCAAGGCTGCGGATCATGTGCTCGAAGTCCGCCGTGAGCGCCAACGTGCCGTTGATGACGGTCGAGAGATTCTCGAGGCGCGTGAGGCGCGCACGAACCCTGCCCGTGACCCAGTCGAGCCGGTGACCGACCTCCGGCCAACCCTGCTCCATACCGCCCTGCGCGCCGAAGATCATGACGTCGGGCTTGTGCGACCACAGGGCCTTGAAGGGCTCACTATCGCCGGCGAGCTGTGCGGCGATGGCCTTCTCGAACTCGGCGCGAAACGACGCAAAGGCTGCTTCCAGGTCCGCTGACATGCCAACCTCCGGCTTCATCCACGAATGCCGCGCGATGCGAGGAACCGCGGGTCCCGCACGCGCAGCGCCGCCATCGTCATTCCGTCGGCAGGAGGTGGCCGCCATCGACGGTCAGGACACTCCCTGTCATGAAGGAGCCCGCATCCGACGCGAGCAACAGCAGCGGTCCATCCAGTTCGCCGAGGTGCCCGAGACGGCGCATGGGCACGTGCGCGATCATGCGTTTGCCCGGCTCCGTCTCCCAGAACTCGGCATTGAGCTCAGTGGAGATGTAACCCGGCGCGATCGCATTGACGCGGATGCGGTCCCGCGCCAGCTCCAGCGCCATGTTGCGCGTTAGGGCAATCACCGCTGCCTTCGACGCCGAGTAGGCCGAGAGCGTCTTGATCGCGCCGAGTCCGACGATCGACGAGATGTTGATGATCGAGCCGCCCTTCCCCGCCGCCACCATGCGCCGCGCGGCCTCCTGCCCGACGTGAAACACGCCATCGAGGTTCACGTCCATGATCTTGCGCCACTGCTCCTCGCGCATGCGCGTGAACCACGCGGGGTCCGTGATGCCGGCATTGTTGACGCAGATCGATACCGGACCGAGCGCCGCCGCGCCCTCTGCGAATGCACGCTCGACGTCGTTGCGGTCCGTGACATCCATCGCGACGGCGTGCGCCGTGCCGCCGGCAGCCGTGATCCGTGCCTTGAGAGCCTCAAGCCGGTCCGTACGCCGCGCGGCCACGATGACCTTGGCGCCGGCCGCGGCCAGGACGGCCGCGAAGTGCTCGCCAAGCCCCGAGGAGGCGCCGGTCACGAGCGCCGTGCGGCCGGCGAGCGAGAAGAGGTTGGGTGACATTCGGTCTCCGGGCGTTCTGCCTGACAGGTCGCGGACAATTCACCACTTCCAGGACGCAGATGCAATTTCCTGAAGCGTGGAGCGGCGGTGCGCCCGAAGTTGGTCAGCTTGTCCCCGGTCTTCTACGCGGCCGTATTGTCGAGACCGCGCGTGGCACAAAGGGGGCCCTTCCGGAGGCGTCCGAAGTCGCGCCAGGCGTGCTGCTCCCGGAGCTTGCCTCCGGCCTGCTGCCTCCGCACATGACGCACGTGCGTGAGCCGGAGCCGACCGGCCAGGGCAGGTGGAGAAAGCGGGCGGCAAAACGGGGTGGCAGGCGCCGCTCATCTTCCTCATTCGGACTGGCGTTGCCGCCCCGTCCCCTTGCATCTCACAGCCCGGCGCGGCAGCGCGGCCGGGTCGCACGGCGTGTTCGTCGATGTCGAGGTCGCGCCTGTGGCGCGAGCGGGGCCATCATGCCTCTGGCATGTCTTTGACATGACCCTGCACACCGACCGCCCCCGGAGCCCTCATTGTTATGACACCTGGAGTTCGCCGCAAGCGCAATCATCAAGAGAAGCGCGTTATGAGGGTGACCTTCCCAATGGGAGCGCGAGAGCTGGATCTTTCAACCACCAAACATCATCATGCCGACCGTCACCCCTTGCACCAGCGATTCCCCGATGCCGTTTCGCTCGCCCACTGTCCGTGCCGTTGCCGCCCTGTCGGTGACCCAGCTCATTGGCTGGGGCGCGACGTTCTGGTTGCCCGCGGTCACTGGACCTGCCATGGCCGGGGAACTGGGCATGGCGCTGCCCATGGTCATGGCAGGCCCGACAGTCATGCTTGTCGTCATGGGCATGGCATCCTGGCCGCTGAGCGGCATCTTCGAGCGCCACGGCGCACGCCCGATTATGGTCTTAGGATCACTCCTGGGCGCAGCCGGCCTGCTCGTCATGGGCGTGGCCAATGGTCTTGCGTCCTATGTCCTGTCTTGGATCATTCTCGGCCTCGCTGGGGCCGGCATGTTAACGACACCAGCGCAGATCGCGGTGACCGAGATCGCCGGCGCGAAAGCGCGCCAGGCGCTTGGCGTGCTGATCCTGACCGGCGGGCTGACATCAACCATCGTCTGGCCGCTGACAGGGCTTCTGCAGGCCCAACTGGGCTGGCGCACGACGACGCTCGTCTACGCCGCCCTTATGCTGCTTGTCTGCCTGCCACTGCATTGGGCCACGCTTGCCCGCCGGCCCAGGGAGAAGTCCGCCGCGAAGACGACGGTCGACCCTGCCCCCATTGACCGGCCACGCTTCGCCCTGCTGGCCATGACCTTTGCCGCCAATGGCTTCTTCACCTGGGGCTTTGCTCTCACCATCATCATCCTGTTCGAGGCTCAGGGCCTCGATCGCGCAAGTGCGCTGACGGCCGCGGCCTTGATCGGTATTGCTCAATGGGCGGGGCGCATGGTTGATTTTCTCGGCGGCCTGCGCTGGTCAGGCTTCGTCACAGCCCTCGCCGCCTCTGTCCTGTTTCCGCTGAGCTTCATCGTTCTTCTGCTGACCGGCAGCTTCGTCGGCGCCATGCTTTTTGCCACGCTCTACGGCGTTGCCAGCGGCGTCACCGCCGTCACCCGCGCCACGCTGCCACTGCAGATCTTCCCCACCGGCGCCTATGCCCGCGCATCGGCGCAGCTCGCGGTACCGCTCAACCTCTCCTTTGCCGCTGCGCCGCCGATATTCGCCGCCATCATGACCTCTGCCGGTCCGCATGCCGCCCTATGGCTGGCCTTCATGATCTCGATCTTTGCCTTCTGCACACTTCTCGCTCTTATGCTGCTGCACCAGCGAATGAGTCAGACATCACCGCAGAACTGCATCCGGAATGTCGATTGAGCCTATTGTGGTGACTCCGGAGTCCGCCACCACGCCGCGGCGACGAGCTTACCCGCGCCTGAGCGCCCGGCCCGTGGCCGTATCGAATACGTGCACGCGGCTCTCAGGCACGTGGAGGGGAATCTCGCCATTGCCGAGGTCGCGCATCGACGACGGCACGGAAAGCACGAGCTGGGCGCCGCCCGCCAGGCCGTGGATCAGGCGGTTCGGTCCCAATTCCTCGACGAACTCCGTCTTGACGGCAAAGCCGTTGCTCTCCCCAGGCGCGGCGACGCTCATGTCCTCGGGCCGGATGCCGACCTCGACCGCGGTCCCGTCTGCGACCTCGAACTGATCGGCATCGAAATCGAGCGTGCCCGATCCGGCAATCTCGACCTTGCCGCGACCGATCACGCGACCCGGCACCAGATTCATCGCTGGCGAACCGATGAAGGTCGCGACGAAGCGCGTCGCCGGCCGGTTGTAGACTTCCGTCGGCTTGCCGACCTGCTCGATGCGACCCTGGTTCATGACGACGACCACATCGGCGAGCGTCATGGCTTCGACCTGATCGTGGGTGACGAAGATCGAGGTTGCCTTGAGGCGGTTGTGCAGCCGCCGGATCTCGACGCGCATCTGTACGCGCAGCTTGGCGTCGAGGTTCGACAGCGGCTCGTCGAACAGGAAGGCCTGCGGCTCACGCACGATGGCGCGGCCCATGGCGACGCGCTGGCGCTGACCGCCGGAGAGCGCGCGGGGCCGACGGTCAAGGAAGTCCTCGATCGCGAGCATCCTCGCAGCCTCGCGCACGCGCCGCTCGATCTCGGGCTTGGGCGTACCACGATTGCGCAGGCCATAGGCCATGTTGTCGTAGACGCTCATGTGCGGATAGAGCGCGTAGTTCTGGAAGACCATGGCGATGTCGCGCTTGGCCGGCTCGACGTCGTTCACGATCCGCTCGCCGATGCGGCAGGTGCCGCCCGTGATGGTCTCGAGGCCGGCGATCATGCGCAGCAGCGTGGACTTGCCGCAGCCCGAGGGGCCGAGCAGGACCGTGAACGAGCCGTTCGGCACGTTGAGCGAGACACCCTTCACGGCCTCCACCCCGCCCGGATAGACCTTCGTCACGTTGTCGAGCACTACCGAGGCCATACGGCTACTTCTCCGTCTCCACCAGTCCCTTGATGAACCAGCGCTGCATGAGGAGGACGACCGCCACCGGCGGCAGCATCGCGAGGATCACCGCCGCCATGACGAGCGGCCACTGCGGATCCGTGTCCGCGACATTGATCATGCGCTGGATGCCCATGACGACCGTCAGATACTGGCGGTCCGTCGTCATCAGCAGCGGCCAAAGGTACTGATTCCAGCCGAATGTGAACATGATCACGAAGAGGGCCGCGAGGCTGGTGCGCGAGAGCGGAAGGAGGATGTCCTTCATAAACTTCAGCGGGCCGGCGCCGTCGATGCGCGCAGCCTCCGCAAGCTCGTCTGGCACGGTCAGGAAGAACTGACGGAAGAGAAAGGTCGCGGTCGCAGAGGCGATCAGCGGAATGGTGAGACCGGCATAGGAGTTCAGCAGTCCGAGATCGGCAACGACCTTGAAGGTCGGCACGATACGCACCTCGACCGGCAGCATCAGGGTCATGAAGATGATCCAGAACACCGCCATGCGGAAGGGAAAGCGGAAGTAGACGATCGCGAATGCCGCGATGAATGAGACGAGGATCTTCCCGAGCGCGATGACCATGGCCATGATGAAGCTGTTCGTCATCATGCGCCAGAGCGGCACGCCGCCAGCGGTCGGATTGCGCAGCCCCTCGAAGAGCAGCGTGTAGTAGTTCTCGACGAACTGCGTGCCGGGCCACAGCGGGATCGGCGCGGTCATGATGTCCTTGGCATGGTGCGTCGACGCCACGAACGTGACCCAGATCGGGAAAGCGACGACGACGATGCCGAGGATCAGCACCACATGCGACATGAGCGTCAGGAAGGGACGTCGCTCGACCATCAGTAGGCCACCCTGCGCTCGATGTAGCGGAACTGGACGACGGTAAGCGCGATCACGATGGCCATCAGGATCACCGACTGCGCTGCGGAGCTGCCGAGGTCAAGGCCGATGAAACCGTCGTTGAAGACCTTGTAGACGAGGATCTCGGTCGCCTTGGCGGGCCCGCCGCTCGTGGTCGCGTGGACGATGCCGAAGGTGTCGAAGAAGGCGTAGACGATATTGACCACGAGGAGGAAGAACGTCGTCGGCGAAAGCAGCGGGAAGACGATCGTCCAAAAGCGCTTGGTCGGACCGGCCCCGTCGATCGCCGCCGCCTCGATCAGCGATCGCGGGATCGCCTGGAGCCCGGCGAGGAAGAACACGAAGTTGTAGCTGATCTGCTTCCACACCGCGGCAACGGTGATCAGCGCAAAGGCATCCTGTCCGCGGATCTGGTGGTTCCAGTCATGGCCGAGCCCATGCAGCACATACGCGACGATGCCGATTCGCGGGTTGAACATGAACACCCAGAGGGCACCGGCAACCGCGGGCGCGACGGCATAGGGCCAGATCAGCATCGTCTTGTAGCCGGCCGCGCCCTTGATCACGCGGTCGGCCATCACGGCGAGCAGCAGCGCGATGCCCATCGCGAAGCCGGCCACGAGCAGGCTGAATACGGCGGTCCGTCCGAACGACTCCAGATAGTCCTGATTGCGAAAGAGAGCCGTGAAGTTGTTCAGCCATACGAACTGGCTCCTGAGCCCGAACGGATCTTCGAGCAGCACGGACTGGTAGAGCGCCTGACTCGCGGGCCAGACGAAGAACACGAAGGTGATGACGAGCTGTGGCGTGACCAGCGCAATCGGCAACCACGAGGACCGGAAGACCGCGCGCTTCTCCATGGAAGTCTACAACCCTGGACATGGAACGGCCCGAGCCGGGATGGATCGGACCAAAAGAATATGAAAGGCGGAGGCCGCATGTGCCTCCGCCCGTCTTGCTCTGGTGCTACGAGCGATTGGCGGCCTCGAACCGGCGCAGCTGCTCATTGCCACGCGAGACCATCGCGTCAAGCGCTTCCTTGGCTGTCTTCTTGCCGGCCCAGACGGCCTCCAGCTCCTCGTTGAAGATGTCGCGGATCTGGACGAAGTTGCCGAAGCGCAGCCCCTTCGAGTTCGCCGTTGGCGGATTGAGTGTCATCTGCTTGATCGAGACGTCGGTGCCGGGATTCTTCTGGTAGTAGCCCTGCTGCTTGCTGAGCTCATAGGCGGCCGTGGTGATCGGCAGGTAGCCGGTCTCCTGATGCCACTTCGCCTGGACATCAGGCTTGGCGAGATAGTTGAAGAACTGGCCGACGCCCTTGTAGGTCGCCTTGGGATGACCATCGAGGACCCAAAGCGTGGCGCCGCCGATGATCGAGTTCTGCGGCGCGCCTCTCACATCCGGCCAGTACGGCAGCATCGCCACGCCGAACTCGAAGTCCTTCGCGTTCGCGCGCACACCCGCCTGCGCCGCAGACGAGTTCATGTACATCGCGCACTCCTGCGTATAGAATTTCGGCGCGCTGTCAGAACGGCGCCCGCCGTAATCGAAGATCTTCGACTTCTGCCACTCGGCCAGCTTCTCGATGTGCCGTACGTGAAGCGGCGAGTTGATCTGGAACTCGGTGTTGAGGCCGTCGAAGCCGTTCGAGCGCGTGCCGATTGGAACGTTATGCAGCGCCGAGAAGTTCTCGATCTGCACCCATGACTGCCAGCCCGTCGTGAAGCCGCATTTGACGCCGGACGCCTGGAGCTTCTTGGCGGCCTCTTCGAGCTCCGGCCAGGTCTTCGGCGGCTTGTCGGGATCGAGGCCGGCCTTCTTGAACTGGGTCTTGTTGTAGTACATCACCGGCGTCGAGCTGTTGAACGGCATCGACAGCATGTTGCCGTCGCTGTCGCTGTAGTAGCCGGTGACGCTCGGGAGGTAGTCCTTCGGATTGAACGGCAGTCCCTGGTCCTTCATGAGGCGGTAGACGGGATAGACGGCGCCCCTGGCGGCCATCATTGTTGCCGTGCCGACCTCGAAGACCTGAACAATGTGGGGATGCTGCTTGGCTCGGAACGCCGCGATGGCGCCAGTCATCGTCTCGGTATAATTGCCCTTGTAGACGGGCACGATCTTGAACTCTTTCTGGGTGGCATTGAAGCCAGCCGCGAGCGCATCGACCTTCTGGCCGAGCTCGCCGCCCATGGCGTGCCACCACTGGATCTCTGTCTGGGCCAGGGCCGGCGAGGCCAGAAAAAGACTTGCCGTCACGCCCGCGAAGGCGTGTCTCAGACGTCCAAACATCGCAGAACCTCCCATCGATCACCGCTTGGATGCGGATGCTCTAGAGGAAGTTTATGACAGCCTAACGAAAACATCCAGCACAACTATTTGGGCACCGACGGACTTGAAGATGCTCAGTTTTCTTCCATCTTCAGGGCCGCGATGAAAGCCTCCTGCGGGATCTCCACGGAGCCGAACTCGCGCATGCGCTTCTTGCCCTTCTTCTGCTTCTCGAGAAGCTTTCGCTTGCGCGTAATGTCGCCGCCGTAGCATTTCGCGAGCACGTCCTTCCTGAGCGCCCGGATGGTCTCACGGGCAATCACCTTGCCGCCGATCGCCGCCTGGATCGGGATTTGGAAAAGGTGCGGGGGGATGAGCTCCTTGAGCTTTTCGCACATGGCGCGGCCGCGCTGCTCGGCCCGGGTCCGGTGGACGATGATCGAGAGGGCGTCGACCGGCTCGCCATTGACCAGGATCGACAGCTTGACCAGATCGCCTTGCTCGTAGCCCACGATGTGATAGTCGAACGAGGCATAGCCGCGCGAGACCGACTTCAGCCGGTCGTAGAAATCGAACACGACCTCGTTCAGCGGCAGCTCGTAAACCAACATGGCGCGCGCGCCGACATAGGTCAGATTCTTCTGGCGACCGCGCCGGTCCTGGCAGAGCTTGAGGACGGCGCCGAGATACTCGTCTGGCACCAGAATGGTCGCTTCGATCCAGGGCTCCTCGATATGATCGATGCGCACGGGATCCGGCATGTCGGCCGGGTTGTGCAACTCGATCATCGAGCCGTCGGTCATGTGCACGTGGTAGATGACCGAGGGCGCCGTCGTGATGAGATCGAGATTGAACTCGCGCTCAAGCCGTTCGGTGATGATCTCAAGATGGAGGAGACCGAGGAAGCCACACCGGAAGCCGAAACCGAGTGCTGCCGAGCTTTCCGTCTCGAAGGAAAAGCTCGCGTCATTGAGGCGGAGCTTGGCCATGGCCTCGCGGAGATCTTCGAAATCGGCTGCGTCAACCGGAAAGAGACCGCAGAAGACCACGGGCTGGGCGGGCTTGAAGCCCGGCAGCGGCTCGGCGGTGGGATTCTTTTCGTCGGTGATGGTATCGCCGACGCGCGTGTCCGCCACCTGCTTGATGGCGGCCGTGAAGAAGCCGATCTCGCCGGTGGCGAGCTCTGACAGCATCTGCTGCTTGGGCCGGAAGATGCCGACGCGCTCGACCTGATAGCTCGTATCGGTCGCCATGAGCTTGATGCGCTGCCCTTTCTTCAGCGTGCCATCGATCACCCGCACGAGCACGACCACGCCGAGATAAGCATCGTACCAACTGTCTACGAGGAGGGCCTTGAGAGGCTTGCTCTTGTCGCCCCTGGGCGGCGGCAGGCGCTTGACGATCGCTTCGAGGACCTCGGCAACACCCTGGCCGGTCTTCGCTGAGATCGGCACGGCTTCCGAGGCATCGATGCCGATCACATCCTCGATCTGCTGTTTCACGCGCTCGGGATCTGCCGCGGGCAGGTCGATCTTGTTGAGGACAGGCACGATCTCGAGGTTGTGGTCGATGGCCTGATAGACATTCGCGAGCGTCTGCGCCTCGACGCCCTGAGAGGCATCGACGACCAGGAGCGCCCCCTCGCAGGCTGCGAGCGAGCGCGAGACCTCATAGGCGAAGTCGACGTGGCCCGGGGTGTCCATCAGGTTGAGCTGATAGGTCTTCCCGTCGCGCGCGTTGTAGTCGAGGCGAACGGTCTGGGCCTTGATCGTGATGCCCCGCTCGCGCTCGATCTCCATGGAATCGAGGATCTGGTCCTGCATCTCGCGGTCGGAGACATTGCCGCAGAGCTGGATCAGGCGGTCGGCCAGGGTCGATTTGCCGTGGTCGATGTGGGCGATGATCGCGAAGTTGCGGATCAATTCGGTGTCGGTCATGGCGCGCTTGATAGCATCAGGCGCCCGGCGCGCAAACGGGGTAAGCCGGGCCTGGCGCCCGCATCCCCCGCCGACGCGCCAACCTCAGTCCAGCACCCCGCGCGGGAAACCTCTCAGAACACGGACTTGATCAGTAGTTTTGGCAGCGTCAGCGCGAGGACCGGGAAGAACAAGACCAGTACGAGCACCATGCCATCCGTCACCAGGAACGGGAACGAGCCCTTGATGACATCCTGCAGCGGAACGCGCGTGACACCGCTCACGGCGAACAGGTTGAGGCCGACCGGCGGGATGATGACGCCCATTTCCATTGCCAAGGCCACGAGGACGGCGAGCCATACCGGGTCGATGCCGAGGCTCATGGCAACGGGGAAGAAGACGGGGACCGTGAGCACGAGGATAGCGATGCCGCTCAGAAACATGGAGAGGAACAGCAGGACGATCAGCAGGACGATCAGGAACGTGAAGGCCGAGAAGTTGAACGAGATCACCCAGTCCGTCAGATGCTGCGCCCAACCCTGATTGGCGAGCACGAACTGGAAGACGCCGACGCACCCGAGCAGCAGGAAGATCACCGCCGTCAGGTTGAGGGCCCTGAGCGTTACGGGAAGCAGTTCCTTGACGAACTCCCCACGCTTGGCAAGGAGGCCATAGACCAGCGCATAACCGCACGCCGCGGCACCCGCTTCGGTCGGCGTGAAGAGGCCGCCATAAAGCCCGCCGAGCAGCATGACCGGCATCAGCAGCGCCGGCCACGCCTCCGCGGTCGCCTGCCCGAGATAGGACCAGCTGAACTGGCCCGAAGGCAGCTTCAGGTACCAGGCGCAGAAAATAAGAACGAGGGCGTCCGAGATCGCGAGCATGATGCCCGGAATGACGCCGGCGAAGAAAAGGTCGACGATCGAGGTCTCGGTGAGGACGCCGTAGAGAATGAACAGAATGCTTGGCGGGATGAGGATCGCGATGCCGCCACCCGATGCGATGCAGCCTGCCGCAAGCCACTTCGGATAACCGCGCTTGACCATCTCCGGATATGCGATGAGCCCCATCGCGGCGGCCATGGCGGTGCTCGAGCCGGAGATCGCGCCGAAAATTACCGCCGCCAGCAGCGTTGCAAACCCGAACCCGCCCGGCACCCAGCCGATCACGGCATCGGCGAACTTGAAGAGCTTGTCGATCAGCCCCGTCCTCTCCATCAGAAAGCCGGCCAGGATGAAGAACGGCACGGCCATCAGCGTGTACTTGCTGAGGAAGTTGAAGAACGACCGGAACACCGTCACCGGCGACAGCATCGGATCGAACATGATGAAGGCGAGCGCCGAGGCCGCCAGCACGATCCCGATGGGGACGGCAATCACGAGCAACGCGGTGGACAGGCCAGCGAGAAGAAGCATGAGCGGACGCCTGAGCTAGGACTGCGTGGTCAGGTGCTGTGGCTGCAGCAGCGCCAGCTGCTGGTGGGGGGCGGGCAAGCGGCTCAAAGCTCGAACTCTTCGTCCTCCGGCTCGCCGGGGTAGGCCGTGCGTCCGAAGACGCGCAGGATTTCCTGGTAGAGCTGGAAAGCGGCCGTGACCCCGAGCATGCCCATGCCGACGAGCAGGGCGTATTGGAACGGCCAGAGCGGGATGATCATGCTCTCGGTCATCCGGCCCGTGCGCCACGTGCGCTCGGCACCCGGCAGCCCGTAGTAGACGAACATCGCGCAGAAGATGACCACGACGGCACACGCCACGGCGTTGATGACCGCCGCGAGCCTGTGCTGCCCGTTGCCCTTGAGCCAGTCCGGCAGGATCGTGAGGGTGAGGTGGGCCCGCTTGGCCTGGGACGCGCCGAAGTACAGGAACGTTGCCGCGATGATTCCGTGCGTGACCGCGTCCTGCCCCCAGTGAAAGGTATGGCCGACAAGGTAGCGGGTAATGAACTCGGTGCAGGCAAAGACCGATGCAATCAGAAAGACGACGGCCGCCACGGAGCCGATCAGCCTTTCCTGAAAGTACCTCCAGGCCTTGTACAGCACGCCCATGCGCCGCCTCCCGTTTCGACGTTTGACGCGGCGCGGGACGGCGGCCGATGACCGTCCCGCGCGCGTAAGCCCCCCGGCAACCTCGCGCTGCGCTAGTTCTGCTTCGGCTTCGGGAAGTGCTCCGCGTACTTGCTGCAGTCCGTCTTCTCGAGGGCAGACGTGCCGAGTGGATGAGCCGCAGAGGCAGCTTTCGCCTCCTTGGCGAACTTATCGACCCAAGGATGGGCCGCCGCCGGCGTGTTGGCCTTCACCCACTTCTGCGAGGCGTCACCAAGGGCATCCGCCAGGGCCTTGGTCTCATCGGGCTTCAGGACATAGATGCCCGGCTGCGACGGATCCTCGACGCTGTATTGCTTGAGGAGCCGCTGATCATTGCACCAGTTGAGCTCTTTCGAGACGGGAATGAGATATTCGACGATGAGCTTCTCCAGGGTATCCTGGGTCGGCTTGTCGAGACGGTTCCACCACTTCAAGCTCGCGCCGATCCAATAGTAATCACCGACGATGCCGTTGACACCGGCGACGGTGTAGTACGGTGCCTGATTGCGCGTCGCATTGAAGCCACCGAGGCTGGTCAGCAGCCCATCGAGGACGCCCGTCTGGAGAGCCGGCGGAACTTCGCCGAAGGCCATCGTCACAGGCGACGAGCCCCACGCGGCCAGCATCGCGTTCTCGGCCGGCCCCATGCTGCGGATCTTGCGGCCCTTGAAGTCTTCGGGCGTGCGCAACCGCTGCTTGCCGCCCGCCCCCATGTAGAGGCTCAGATGGCCTGTACCGAACATCTTGATGCCGTGATCCCTGGCGAAGCGCTCGCGCAGCATCTGAATGGTCTCGAACTTGTCGAGTTGCAGCATCGCGCCGGGCGTCGTGAGCAGCATCGGGCCGGCGACGACGTTCATCCAGCGATCGCTGGCTGCCGTCTTGCCGAACTGCCCCCAGGTCATTTCCATATTGCCTTCGGCCATAGCTTCCATGGCCTCGGGGATGGTGTACATGCCGCCCGCAAAAAACAGGCGGACCTCGCTCCCGGGTATTGTTTCCTCGACTTTTTTCTTGAAGAGCGTCTGGGCGATCGCAGCCGGATGCGGTGGCGGCGTGTGATCCGCGACCAAGCGCATCGTCACGGGTTTGGGCTTATCGGCTGTTGCAACGTCTGCTGCCAGCGCAAATCCAGCAGCGGCCGCGAAAATCGCGGCGAAGCGACCCGCTTTCATCGGTTCCTCCCTTTTTATTTCGTGTACTTTCGTGACGGACGGAGTGTCGCGCATCCCTGTTTTCCGGGACGCTTTCGACCTGCCATTCTTGTGTAAGAAAACAATATGAAGCTTATCCCGCGCATGCAAGCACGGCTTTGGGTCTCAGTCCGATCCCGCTGGCAGAGGGGCCGACGGGCTCCAAAGCGATCGCCGCCTCATGCCCAAGGGCTGACCGCATGAGCTCGTACGAGCGAGAGGCCATGCTTGCCGCGCCCGCTACATGCCTCGGCGCGCCACGACCTTGCGCTCCACCGCATCCCAGATCATGGCCGCGATATCATTGCCGCCGAATGCCTTGACCTGCCGGATGCCTGTTGGAGACGTGACGTTGATCTCGGTGAGATAGGGCCCGATCACGTCGATCCCGGTGAAGATCAGCCCGCGCGCCTTGAGGAGCGGCCCGAGGCGGGCGCAGATCTCGAGATCGCGTGGCGTCAGCTCGGTCGGTGCGGCCCGCCCGCCGACGTGCAAATTGGAGCGCGTCTCGTCCGGCGCCGGTACCCGGTTGATGGCGCCGGCCACCTCGCCGTCGACCAGGATGATGCGCTTGTCACCGGCCCGCACCTCGGGCCGGAACTGCTGCACCATGAAGGGCTCGCGGAACACGGTCTGAAAGAGCTCGATGAGCGAGTTAAGGTTCGTGTCGTCCTCGCGCACGCGGAAGATTGAGGCGCCACCATTGCCGTAGAGCGGCTTGATGATGATGTCCTTGTGGCGGGCGCGGAACTCCTTCACATCCTCCGCACTGCGCGTCACCAGCGTCGGCGGCATCAAGTCCTGGAACTCGAGCACCCAGACCTTCTCCGGTGCATTGCGGACGTGCGCCGGATCGTTGACGACGAGCGTGCGTGGATGAATGCGCTCGAGCAGGTGCGTCGTCGTGATGTAGGCCATGTCGAAAGGCGGGTCCTGGCGCAGCAGCACCACGTCCCACGTGCCGAGGTCAACCCGGCGCGGGTTCGAGAGCTTGTAGTGGTCGCCGACGCGATCCTCGACGGTCAGCGTCGCGCCGCGCGCCATCAGCCGCTCGCCATCGAGCGCGATGTTCGGTGGCGTGTAGTAGAAGAGCTCGTGGCCGCGCTTTTGCGCCTCAAGCAGCATCGCGAAGGTTGAGTCGCCAAGGATATCGATCCGGTCGATCGGGTCCATCTGGCAGGCAATCTTGAGCGGCATGGGTCGATCATCTCCTGCGGGCGCGCAGCCATCCTGGTTTGACGCCCATGCAAATGGGGCCGGGGCCATGAAGTCAACGAGTATCTCCTTGGCCGCGCCTCGGCGGTGGCACGGCCCTACATCTGGTCCAGGGCGTTCGGGATGTGCTGCGGCCAGCCGCGACCCGTGACGAGCACGGCATCCAGCCCGATCGCGCGGTCGAGATAGGCAGGATGACGCGAAAGCCAGTCGTCGGCCGCACGGGCGATGCGGGCTCCCTGCGCGGGCGTCAGCGCGGCCTCGGCATCGGTCAGGGCGGCACGCCGCTTGACCTCGACAAAGGCGAGGCGGTCCCAGCGCGCGGCAATGATGTCCACCTCGCCGTAGGGCGTAACGTGGCGGCGCGCGAGAATGCGATAACCTTTGGCGAGCAGGAGCGCGCATGCTGCCAGCTCGCCCCGGCGGCCGCGCCCGAGGCGCTGACGGCGCTCGGCCAGCCGGTCGCGGGCACCGAACCGCTCCGTCATGGCGCGTCCTTGAGGCGCAAGCCGACCTGGTAGACGCGCGAGCGGGGTGCGCCGAGCTCGTCGGCGACGCGACGCACGGCATCGCGCAGGCTCGACGACGCGAGCGCGGCGCGCAGCGCAGTCTCAATCTCCGTATCGTCGATTTCGCGCGGTGGCGGCGGCCCGATCATGAGCACGATCTCGCCCCTCACGGTGCCAGCCGCGAGCTCGCGCGCGAGATCATGCGCGGTGCCGCGGCGTACCTCCTCGAAGCGCTTGGTCAGCTCGCGCGCCACCACGACCTCGCGGGGCCCAAGTATGGCCGCGACATCAGCGAGGCTCTCCGCGATGCGGCCTGGAGCCTCGAAGAGCACGAGGCTGCCCGGCACATCCGCCAGCTCTTCGAGCCGCGTCCGGCGGGCAGCCTGCCGCGGCGGAAGGAAGCCGCCGAAGAAGAAGCCAGCCGTCGGGAGACCGGAGACGGCCAGGCCCGCGAGGATCGCCGAGGGACCCGGCAGCGCGATGACGGCGTGGCCAGCCGCGACGGCAGCCCTTACCAGCTTGAAGCCGGGATCGGAGAGGAGCGGCGTTCCGGCATCCGAAATCAGCGCGATGGCCCTGCCCTCGGCCAGCTCGGCGAGAACGCGGGCCTGCTCGGCATCCTCGTTGTGCTCGTGGAACGCACGCAACGGACGCTCGATGGCGTAGCGAGCAAGCAGCGTGCGGCTGACGCGGGTGTCCTCGCACAGGATGGCGTCGGCCCGCGCAAGCGTGGTCACGGCGCGCACGGTCATATCGCCGAGATTGCCGATCGGTGTGGCGACGACGTAGAGCCCGCTGGCGAGTGGCTCCGCCATCTCGCGCGCCGCCTGCTCCGCAAGGGCTGCGCCGACCCGCCGCGCAAGATCCCCGGGCGACGGCACGCCGGCGTCGCGGGGCGGGCGATCGGACGGGCTCATTCTGGACATGACCACCAGCTAGGCATGAGTTGCAGTGACCGCGATCACAGATGGACGCGCACGTATCCAGGATCGGGTCCGTTGCTGGGGCGCGATCACTTCGTTTCGTGCTGAGTGTGGCGCATCTGCCCTGTTATGGAAACCGGCAAGAGGCTATCGAATCGAAGGCAGAGTCGCTGATCCACTCCAGCGCCCGCAGCAGGATTAATCCCGGAATAAGAGATGACCTACCGCCCACCCCGCCGCGCCGTGCTTCGCGCTGTTGCCCTCACCGCGACGTCACTGGCGCTGCCGAAGCTCCTCGCGGGCTGCTCGGGATCCTCGGCCACAGGAACCCTCGTGAGCGGCGCCACGGGGACGGCGCAGGACCCGGTCAAGGTCGCCCTCATCCTGCCAATGAGCGCCGATCCGCAGACGGCGGCCATCGCCCGGGCCATGAAGCAGGCGGCGGAACTCGCTGTCTTCGATCTCAACCAGCCGGGCCTTCAGCTCATCGTCAAGGATGATCGCGGCAGCGAAGACGGCGCCCGCACGGCCGTTCAAGAGGCGCTCGCGGGTGGCGCCGAGATCATTCTCGGGCCGCTGTTCTCGCGGGCAACCGCCGCCGCTGCGCCGGCAGCGCGCCAGGCCGGCGTGCCGATCATCAGCTTCTCGAACGACCGTACGGTGGCGGGCAGCGGCGTCCACCTGCTGAGCTTCCTGCACGATCCGGAAGTGGCGCGCATCGTCGAATTTGCCGCCCGCCAGGGGCGCTCGCGCCTCGTGGCGTTGCTGCCCAAGGATGCCCACGGCGACCAGCTCGAGCAGAGCCTGCGCGCCGCCGCGGCGCGCACGGGCACAACCCTCGTCGCCCTTGAGCGCTATGCCCTCAACACCAACGCGATCCTTGCCCCCGCGCGCAAGATTCATGATGCCATCAAGGGCGCGCCTCCCGAGGCCCCGGTCGACGCGCTGTTCCTGCCTGGCAGCGAGGATACACTGCCGATGGTGGCGCCGTTCATTCCTTACCTCGGAATCGATACCCAGAAGGTGCGCCTGCTCGGCACCGGCGGCTGGGACACGCCCGTCATCGCGCGCGAGAAGGTCTTCGCCGGCGGCTGGTTCGCGGCCCCCGATCCGCGCGGCTGGCGGACGTTCTCGGAACGCTTCGCCAAGTCTTTCAGCGCGCCCCCGCCACGCGTCGCGAGCCTCGCCTATGACGCGGTGAGCGTTGCCGCGGCATTCACGGGCGGCTCGCGCAGCAGCCGCTACAGTGCGGCCAACCTCACGCGGGCGAGCGGGTTCAGCGGAATCGACGGACGTTTCCGCCTGTCCGCCAGTGGCCTCGTCGAGCGCGAACTCGCCGTGCTGGAGGTGCGCCGGGACGGCAATGCCGTGATCGAGGCGGCGCCGGCAGAGCCTGGTCGTTTGTATACCAGCGCACTCGCGAAGAGCTGAACCGCGCCCTGCGGCGCCGTCCCCCAAGCCCAATTTCACAGACTACCCATCCGGGCATGGCAGTGCACCGAATGTAGCGTTGACATGTCCGGTCAACTCGATGAAAAGTCCGCGCCGCGACAGAGCTCCGCAGCAGAGGCTTGCCGAAATGGTCGAACTCACCCTTCCGAGGAACTCCCGCGTGCGCAGCGGGAAGACGTGGAACAAGCCGGAAGGCAAGGGCGACTGGAAGGAATTCCGCATCTACCGCTGGAATCCTGACGACGGCCAGAACCCGAGGCTCGATACCTACTATGTCGATCAGGCGAACTGCGGGCCGATGGTGCTCGACGCGCTGATCAAGATCAAGAACGAGATCGACCCGACGCTGACCTTCCGCCGCTCGTGTCGCGAAGGCATCTGCGGCTCGTGCTCGATGAACATCGATGGCACGAATACGCTCGCCTGCCTCAAGGCGACGTCGGAGATTTCGGGGCCGGTGCGGATCTATCCGCTGCCGCACTTGGAGGTGGTCAAGGACTTGGTCCCGGACCTCACGAAGTTCTACGCCCAGCACAAGTCCATCGAGCCCTGGCTGCAGACGACGACGCCGGAACCGCCGGGCGAGTGGCGCCAGGGCCGTGAGGACCGCGAGAAGCTCGACGGCCTCTATGAGTGCATCCTGTGCGCCTGCTGCTCGACGTCCTGTCCGAGCTACTGGTGGAACTCCGACCGCTACCTCGGCCCCGCGATCCTGCTCCAGGCCTATCGCTGGGTGATTGACTCACGTGACGAGGCGACGGGCGAGCGTCTCGACAATCTTGAGGACCCGTTCCGCCTTTACCGCTGCCACACCATCCTCAACTGCGCCAAGGCCTGTCCCAAGGGGCTCAACCCCGCGAAGGCTATCGCCGAGCTCAAGAAGCTCATGGTGGAGCGGCGGGTCTAGTGTCCCGATCGCGAAGTTCGTCATCATCTGCAGCGGGCTCTCGAACGAACTTCGCGATCGAAAGGACACGCACAGGCCTATGTTTCTAGTGTGGTTCAGATTCCCAAGTCCGCCACCACTTCGCGCTAGGCGTCGGCTGCGGTCTCCGGAATCACCACACTAGCCCGGCGGCAAAGTCCCGCGCCCGCGCACGGAGCAGCGGCGGTGCAATCTTGGGCCGGCATCGGCCGCACGCCACCGACGCGCCCGTGTCTCAGCCGAGAAGCGCCCTGATCTCCGCCGCGAGGGCCGGGCCTATGTCCGGACGCGCGAGCGCATAGGCGACATTTGCTGTCAGAAAACCGAGCTTCGAGCCGGTGTCGTAAATCTTTCCGTCGAAGCGATCGGCGTAAAAGGTCTGACCGGGCGTCGCGGCGAGCCGGATCATGGCGTCCGTGAGCTGGATCTCGTTGCCGGCCCCCTTTTCCTGCTTCGCGAGCAGATCGAAGATCTCGGGCTGGAGGATGTAGCGGCCCGTGACATGCAGGTTCGAAGGTGCGGTGCCTTTGGGTGGCTTTTCGACCATGCTCGTGATTTTCGAGACCTTGGCCGTGCGGTCCTCGACGCCGACGATGCCGTACATGTGCGTCTGGTCCTCGGGGACCGGCGCCACGGCGATGTGGTTGCCGCCGTACTGGCTGTAGGCCTCGATCATCTCCGCAAGGCAGGGCCTCGCCGCCGCGTGGAGCATGTCGGGAAGCAGGACGGCAAAGGGCTCGTCACCGACGATGTCGCGGGCGCACCAGACCGCGTGGCCGAGGCCCAGCGGGGCCTGCTGGCGTGTGAAGCTCGCCTGTCCGGCGGCCGGCAGCTCGGACATGAGCTGCGCAAGCTCGGCCTTCTTGCCGCGCTCGGCGAGCGTGCGCTCGAGCTCGAACTGGCTGTCGAAATGATCCTCGATGACACCCTTGTTGCGACCGGTCACGAACACGAAATGCTCGATACCCGCCGCGCGCGCCTCGTCCACCACGTGTTGTATCACCGGCCGATCGACAACAGTCAGCATCTCCTTGGGCACGGCTTTCGTCGCCGGCAGGAAGCGGGTGCCAAGGCCGGCGACGGGGAAAACGGCCTTGCGGATGGGCTTGAACCGGGTCGTCATCGAGGGTGTGCTCCAAGGCGCGGCGCGCCGCGCAATTGAGTAAGGATGGTCACCTTTTAGCATCGACAGTATGAACAACGGCAACTAAGCCATTGGATGCTGACGCATCGAACATTTCCAACCCACGTTCATTCCATTGACGGAGAGGCTTGCGCGTCGATGACGGTCCTGGTGACGGGGGGTGCCGGCTATATCGGAAGCCATATGGTTCTGGCGCTCGCCGACGCCGGCGAGCAGGTCGTCGTGCTCGATAACCTCTCGACGGGCTTTCGCTGGGCCGTCGACCCGCGCGCCAGGCTTGTCGAGGGGGACACCGGCGACGAGCGCCTCGTCGCCCGGCTGCTGAAAGAGCACGATGTCGAAGCCATCATCCATTTTGCGGGCTCGATCGTTGTGCCCGACTCGGTCATCGACCCGCTCGGGTACTACCTCAACAATACGGTCAAATCCCGCAGCCTTCTCGCAGCGGCCGTGGCTGCTGGCGTGCCGCACTTCATCTTCTCGTCGACGGCCGCGGTCTACGGGAACCCCGCCGTCACACCCGTAGCCGAGGATGCCGATCTTCGCCCGGTGTCGCCCTACGGCTCATCCAAGCTGATGACCGAGATCATGCTCGCCGATACGGCCCGGGCCCATCCAATCCGCTATGTGGCGCTACGCTACTTCAACGTCGCTGGCGCGGACCCAGGGGGGCGCTCCGGCCAGTCGACGCCGCGCGCGACGCATCTCATCAAGGTCGCCTGCGAGGCCGCGCTCGGCAAGCGTCCCTACATCGAGGTCTTCGGCACGGACTATCCGACGCCCGACGGCACCTGTATCCGCGACTACATCCACGTCACGGACCTCGCTGAAGCGCACATGGCGGCGCTCGCGCACCTGCGTCGCGGCGGAGCGAGTGCGGTGCTCAACTGCGGGTACTCCAAGGGCTACTCGGTGCTGCAAGTGATCGATGCGGTCAAACGCGTCTCGGGCGCCGATTTCGAGGTGCGCCTCGCCACGCGCCGGCCCGGCGATCCGGCTTCCATTGTCGCCGCCTCGGCGCGCATCCGCGCCGAGCTCGGCTGGGTCCCGGCGCACGACGACCTCGACAAGATCGTTGCCCAAGCCCTCGCCTGGGAGCGCAAGCTCGAGAACCTCAAGGTCGGGGCCTGAAGCCGGCCTGGAGACCTCCTGCAAAAGCCCTAAATCGGCCCGGTTCGGCTGCCCTCACTCGGCTAAGATGGCTCATTCTGAGTCGGCGTCCGAGGGAGGCAGGCATTTGCGAAGGGGCCGGAGATCCGATTGGCGGCCAGCGCCAGCGCTGCTGATTGCGGCGGCGCTCATCATGGCGTTGCGGCCGCTGCACGGGGCTGAGGCCCAGCCGCGCCAGCCCTTCCGCGCCTGGCTTGAGAGCTTCTGGCCCGAGGCCGAGCGCGCCGGCATTACGCGCGCGACCTTCGAGCGTGCCTTTTCCGGGCTCACGCCGGACCTTTCGCTCCCCGACCTCGTGCTGCCGGAGAAGCGCGATGCCCGCCCTCCGGCGCAGGCCGAGTTCAGCCGCACGCCCGAGCAGTACATCAATCGGGACCAGATCATGCGGCTCGCCCGCCAGGGCCGGGAGCTGGCCGAGCGTCACAAGGCGATCCTCGACAGGGTCGAGGCGGAGATCGGCGTCGATCGTGCGATCGTGCTCGCCATCTGGGGCCGCGAGACCGCCTTCGGCAGCCACCGCCCGCGCCACGACGTCATCCGCGTGCTGGCGACGCAGGCTTATGTCGGGCGGCGGCAGGAGCTTTTCCGCGAAGAACTGATCCACGCGCTGCGGCTGCTTCAGGATGGGATTGTCGCGCGTGAGCACATGCGCGGCTCCTGGGCCGGCGCCATGGGCCTCACGCAGTTCATGCCCTCGGAGTTCTACGGCTCGGGCGTCGATTTCGATCGCGACGGCAAGCTCGATCTCTTCGGCTCCGTCGCAGACGCGCTCGGTTCGGCGGCCAGGCAGCTCAAGCAAAAGGGCTGGATCAAGGGCCTGCCCTGGGGCATCGAGGTGCGCCTCGGTGCGAATGTCGACTGCGCTCAGGAAGGCCCGGTGAACAGCCGGACCCTTCGCGAATGGGCCAAGCTCGGCCTGACCCGCGCCGACGGAGGGCCCGTCGCCCGCGCGCTCCTCGACCAAGAGGCTTATCTCATGTCGCCCGCCGGCGCGTTTGGCCCGTCATTCCTTGCGACCGAGAACTTCAAGGTGATCCGGGCCTACAACATGTCGGATCTCTATGCCGTCTTCGTTGGGCATCTTGCCGACCGCATTGCCGGCGGCGGCGATTTCCGCACCCGCTGGCGCCAGGTCCGCCAGCTCCCTGACCGCGAGATCGCCGAGATCCAGGAGCAGCTCAAACGCCGCGGCGCATCCATTGATAAGATCGACGGCAAAATCGGCTCGAACACGCGCTGGCAGATCGGGCAATATGAGCGCAGTGTGCGCATGAAGGTCGGCTGCTGGCCACGCCAGGAGGTCCTGGAACATTTGCGCAGGGGCATTGCCGATGGGCGGTGATGAGAACAGGAGACGTGGGCGTCACGGGGCAGGATGGCCCGTGTTCAGGCTCCTCCTCGGCCTCATCGCCGCACTCCTCGCCTTGGCGCTGCCGAACCCGGGCGAGGCGCAAGGCCCGGCGCTGAGCACGAGCTACATCACGCCCTTCCCGGAGAACGACACCTATCGCCTCGAAGTGTGGGGTGATGCGCTGGCGGAAGGGCTGCTCACAGGCCTCACCGAGCAGCTGGCGGACGAGCCGCGCATCTCGGTGCAGCGGCGGCATCGGCCAGTGCACAGCCTGCTCCGTGCCGGCTTCGACGTCGACATGGGCGAGATGGTGAGCGAGCTCGCCCGCAGCAATGCCCACATCATCGTCGTCATGATCGGGCTCAATGACCGCTACCCCATGCGCCTTGCCAACGGACGCCGCGTGCCGGTGGGCTCCGAGATATGGCAGCAGGAGTACGGGCGCCGAGTCGATCGCATGATGCGTGCCTTCAAGGCGCAGCGCATGGCCGTCTACTGGGTGGGCTTGCCGATCGTGCGCCGACCGGACGTCAATGAGGAGCTGCAGGCCATCAGCGGCGTGATCCGTGAGCGCGCCTACGCGGCCGGACAGAAAATGATCGATGTCTATGCAGCGACCGCCAACCAGGACGGCCGCTATGATCCCTATGGGCCGGACATCAGCGGCGCGAACCGCCTCCTCCGCCAGGGCGACGGCATCACGTTCACGCCGGCCGGCAACCGCAAGCTCGCCCACTTCGTCGAACGCGAGCTGAAGCGCGATCTCGTGCAGGCCCGCGCACAACGCGCCATTCCGCTCGCGGGCAGCGAAGCCGAGCAGCGTCTGATCCGGCCGCTGCGCCCATCGGCCGCTGCGCCGGCAGCTTCAAGCGCACCCACAGCTGCCGATCTCCTGAAGCCCGCCCCCTCGGCCGCCGGCCGCGCCGCGGCGCCACCGGCGGAAGGCGGCCTCAAAGCCGACAACAGCCGTATCGCCGTCCCCGACGCGGGCACGTCCGGCCGCCGCGAAACAGTGACGATTGACCTGCCGCGGCCTGCCATTCCCGGGAGTCTGATGGCGCTGCTCGCGCGGCGCACGGCCAGCGATCGTGCGAGCCAGCCGGGCGAGGTGCTGGTACGCGAGATCCCGGGCGGCCTGACGCTCTCGCGCACGATCTCCATGGCCGCCACCCCCGGTGCCCCCCAGCGCCGCGCCTTGCCGAGCCAGACGCCCTTCTTCCGCGTGCTCGTAAAGGGTGAGCGCCTCGAACCGAAAGCAGGACGCGCCGATGACATCAGCTGGCCGGCGATCGGCCGGCCGGCACCGGCGACGCCGCCCGCCACCCCTGCCGCCACGCAAACCCCTGGGCAGTCCGCGGGGCAGCTACCTGAGGCCGCGGAGCCCGCGCGGGCGCCTCAGCCCATCCCACGGCCAGCGGCCCGCTGATCCGCCACAACCGCCCGCATCCCTCTCAATCGTCACAGGCGAGCGCGTGCTCGCGTGCAATGTGCAGCATGGCGCGCTCGGCGAGTGCGGAAATGGTGAGCAGGGGGTTCACGCCGAGCGAGCGTGGGATAATGGCGCCGTCGATGACGTGGAGGCCAGCGTGCACCGCGCTCGAGTCTCTGCCCGGCGTCGCATCAAACACGCGCCCGGCATGATCGACGACGCCCGAGGTGCGATCGGCGCCCATGGCACAGCCGCCGAGGGGGTGCGCCGTCGCCGGCTGGTCGCCCATGACGCTTCCGGCGAGCGGGTTCTTGACATAGCTGCCGCCAACCTTGCCGACGAGCGCGCCGAGTATGGCGTCGAGCCGCTGATGGACGGCCTCGTCCCTGGCATTCGGCCAGGAGAGGACAAGGCGATCGCCCTCGAGGCGGAAGCGCCCGGCGGCACTGTCATGGGAGACGGCGAAGAAGGTTTGCAGGCTCGCGAACGGCCCCTTGTAGACGCCGCTCACGAGGCTCTGCAGCGCCCCGAGCAACCGCCCGTTGGGCAGGAACATCACCGGCAGGACCGGCGCGAGCGCCGAGGGGAGCACGCCTTCCTGGACCGTGACGGATTTCGCCAGCTCGTCCGCATCGTGGAGCTCGAGCTGGCCCGAAACGGCAGCACCGACAGTCATGCCATCGAGCTTGGCGGGATGGCCCACGCCGACGGCATTGACGGGCACCTGCGCGCCGTAGCCGAACGCGATGATGTCGCCGTTGGCCGAGAAGCGCTCGCCGAGACGCTCCGACAGCGCGAGGCCCTTCTCGCGCGAGCGGAGCAGGATCTCCGTCGAGCCGAGCGTGCCGGCAGCAAGGATCACCATGTCGGCGGCAAGGCTCAGCTGCGCCTGGTGCCCCTCTCCGGGTGTATCGACCCGCTCGACATAGACGCGCCACCCGCCTTCACGCGCCGCCATGACATGCGTCACGCGGCCGTGCGTGAAAAGCTCAGCCCCGTGGCGCACGGCTTCGGGGAGATAGGTCAGCGCGACCGTATTCTTGGCGCCGACATTGCATCCGGCGCAGCAGTCGCCGCAGCGGGTGCAGGCCGCTTGGGCGATGCCGGCGGGGTTCATCGTATCGGTAAAACCGACGAGGACCTCGGGCGCGACGGGTGCCCTGCCAAGCGCGGCGCTTGCTGCCTCCAGCGCCTTGTATTTCGTGAGCGTCGCAGCTGCGGGATCGCGCGCGGGTCGCAGCCAGCGGCGTGCGCGTGCATAGCCCGCATCGAGCAGACCGTCCTGGCGGATCTGGCCGGGCCAGACAGGATCTGCGAAGACGCGCGCATCAGGCCTCAGCGCCACGCCGGCATTGACCAGCGAGCCGCCACCGAGCCCGCGCCCGACGACCACATGCATGTCCTCGCCGAGACGGACATCGAAGAGCCCGGTTGCCGAGCCCATGGCGAAGCGTGCACCGGTCACATGCATCTCGTGGCGCATGTCCGGAAACCGGCTCGGGAACTCGCCGGTTGCCACTTCGCGGCCGCGCTCGATGACGGCAACGCGTTTTCCCGCCCGTGCGAGCCGCATGGCCGAGATCCCGCCGCCGTAGCCCGAGCCGACCACGATGACATCGTAGCGCGCCCTGGCGTGGTCGAGAGAACGGGCGAGCCGGTTCATCGGAGAGCGGCCCGCACGATCGAAGCATGGCTCAGGCTTCGCTCAGGCATCAAGGTGCAATTCCCCAACGCGCGAGGGCCTCCAGGAGGGCCCGATGAGCACATTCGGGCCCGCAGCCCGCCTGAGGCTCGGCTCCAAAGACCGGGGGCCCCCTCTGCCCCTCAATCCTTGCGGGTGCCAAGCCCCATTTTCTTGGCCAGCTGCGAGCGGGCGGCGGCATAGTTCGGGGCCACCATCGGATAGTCGTTCGGCAGCTTCCACTTGGCGCGGTATTCTTCGGGCGAAAGCTTGTAGTGGGTCCTCAGATGCCGCTTGAGCGACTTGAAGCGCTTTCCGTCCTCAAGACAGATGATGTAGTCGGGCGTGACGGACCGCTTTACGGGAATGGCGGGCTTGAGCTCCTCGCTGTCGGCCACCGGCTCGTGGTTCGAGGCGCGGTTCAGCGCATCATGGACGTCGCGGATCAGCGTCGGCAGGTCGGACGCAACGACCGTGTTGTTGGCCACGTAAGCGGAGACGATCTTGGCGGTCAGCTCGACCAGTTGGTTTCCGCCGTTGTTTTCCATGAGGTGCCGTCTCCTATCGTGCCGCGACGTCATCCCAGGCGGCGCCCCGCGCCAGCCACCTTGCCGGGTGCTCAGGACATCGCATGAAAAATTGCTGCCCCGCGCAAAGTCCACGGCCAGAGATCGCCAATACTCCACTTCGCTCAGGATGGCAATTGCCGAGGACAATATAGTAAAAGCTGCATTTTCGCCAATATCCCGACCCGGGATTGCTACATTTTCCACCAGCTTTCAAGCTATTGAGGTCACTCTTGCTTGCTGGATCCGCCAGGGGCGGGCCCCAGGTCACTGCGCGCGTGATGGTGGCTACGGGGCCTAGCGCCGTCCCTTGAATTCGTCCAGATTGTTAACATCTCAACCACAGGCAGGACGAGCCATGGCGCCCCGACGCGGGAAGCCGGGCGCGGCCACAGCCAGCAACAAAGCCGACAGCGACAGAGGAGCGGGTCATGGCCGATACGAACGCGCGCCCGGACAAGGTGGTGAAGTCGGACGCGGAATGGCGCGCCGAACTCTCTCCGGAGGCGTACTACATCACCCGCCAGCACGGCACGGAACGCGCCTTTACCCACCCCTACAACGCGCTGAAGGCGGCCGGCATCTACAAGTGTGTCGCCTGCGGCGAACCGCTCTTCACCTCCGAGACGAAGTACGATTCCGGCTCGGGCTGGCCGAGCTTCTACAAGCCCGTCAGCGCCGAGGCCGTCAGCGAGCATGAGGACCGCTCCCTGTTCATGCGCCGCATCGAGGTGCGTTGCGCGCGCTGCGATGCGCATCTGGGCCATGTCTTCGAGGACGGCCCTCAGCCGACGGGGCTGCGCTATTGCATCAACGGCACCGCCCTGAAACACGAACCGAAGTAGTGGCGGCGGGCCAAGCCCAGCGGCCCGCGAGTGTGGTGATTGTGAAGTCCGCCACCACGTCGCGGGAGGTGTCGGCGGCGGAATTCGGAATCTGAACCACACCAGAAACAAAGGCTTGCTCGTGTCCTTTCGATCGTGAAGTTCGTTCGAGAGCCCGCTGCAGATGGTGACGAACCTTGCGATCGGGACACTAGCCCGAGATGAGTTCTCTGCCGCGTCGGGCCGGGCGGAACCCCCGGCGTCGCGGCCCCTTCATGCCAGAGGCGCCATGCGCCGGGAGTACCCTTATGCCAGCTGATACCGCCATTGCTCAGGCCGTCGCAATGGCCCCACCCCGCGCACCACGCAAGCCCGTGCGGACAGTCCACCATGGCGTCGAGATCGTGGATGACTATGCCTGGCTGCGGGCGGCGAACTGGCAGGAGGTCATGCGCGATCCGAGCGTGCTCGATGCCGAGGTCCGCGCCTACCTCGAGGCCGAGAACGCCTACACCGAGCATATGCTCGCGGACACCAAGGGGCTGCAGGAGCGCCTCTTCGCCGAGATGAAGGGCCGCATCAAGGAGGACGACAGCTCGGTGCCGAGCCCAGACGGCCCCTGGGAATACGGAACGCGCTATCTCACCGGTGCGCAGTATCCACGCCTCACCCGGCGGCCGCGCGGCGGCGGCGACGACAGCGAGAGCGTTCTGCTCGACGGCAATCTCGAAGCCGAGGGCAAGCCCTACTGGCAGCTCGGCGGCGCCTCGCACAGTCCCGATCACCGCACCCTTGCCTATGCCGTCGACGACAAAGGCTCGGAGTACTACGTCCTGCGCTTCCGTGACCTCGCGACGGGCAAGGACCTCGCCGATGTGATTCCCGATACGGCCGGCGGCTGCATCTGGGCGGAGGACAGCAAGACGCTCTTCTACGTCCGCCTCGACGAGAACCACCGCCCGCTGTACGTCTATCGTCACGTACTCGGCACGCCGGTCGAAGACGACGTGCTCATCTATGAGGAGGCCGACAAGGGCTTCTACGTCGGCCTCAGCGAGACGCAGTCCCGCCGCTACATTCTCATTGATGCGCACGATCATCAGACGAGCGAGGTCCGCCTCATCGATGCGCGCCATCCGACGGGGCCGATGCAGCTCATCAGCCCGCGCCGGTTCGGCCACGAATATTCGGTCGATCATCACGGCGATGATCTCATCATCCTCACGAACTCCGGTGGCGCCGAGGACTTCCGCATCTGCACGGCGCCGGTCGCGACGCCGCAGGAGGCTTACTGGCGCGAGCTGCTAGGGCATGAGCCGGGCCGCCTGATCCTCGATATCACCGCCTTCAAGGATCATCTCGCCCGGCTCGAGCGCGAGAACGGACTGCCGCGCATCGTCATCCGCCGCTTCGCCGACGGTGCAGAGCACGAGATCGCCTTCGACGAGGAGGCCTACAGCCTCGGCATGTCGTCGGGCTACGAGTACGAGACGACCTCGCTCCGCTTCTCGTACTCTTCGATGACGACGCCGGCCCAGGTGTTCGACTACGACATGGAGACGCGCACGCGCATTCTCAGAAAAACGCAGGAAGTGCCGAGCGGACACAATCCCGCCGACTACGTCACGCGCCGCATCGAGGCACCGGCCGCCGATGGCGAGATGATCCCCATCTCGGTCCTCCATCACAAGAACACGCCGCTCGACGGCTCGGCGCCTGTCTTCCTCTATGGCTATGGCTCCTACGGCATCGCGATCCCGGCGAGCTTCTCGACCAACTGCCTGTCGCTCGTCGATCGCGGCTTCATCTTCGCCATCGCGCACGTGCGCGGCGGCAAGGACAAGGGCTATCGCTGGTACACCGGCGGCAAGGCCCAGACGAAGATGAATACCTTCACCGACTTCATCGCGGCCGGCGAGCACCTCGTGCGCATCGGCTGGACGAAGCGCGGCCGCATCGTCGCCAACGGCGGATCGGCGGGCGGGATGCTGATGGGCGTCGTCGCCAACCTGGCGCCCGACCTCTTTCTCGGGATCATCGCGGATGTGCCGTTCGTCGATGTGCTCAACACGATGCTCGACGACTCCCTACCGCTGACGCCGCCCGAGTGGCCAGAGTGGGGCGATCCGATCCGCTCGGCCGAGGCCTTCGCGCTCATCCGCAGCTACAGCCCCTATGACAACATCGAGCGTAAGGCCTATCCGCACATCTTCGCCTATGGCGGGCTGACCGATCCGCGCGTGACGTACTGGGAGCCGGCGAAGTGGATCGCACGCCTCAGGGAGCGCAACACGTCGAACAATCTCGTCCTCCTCAAGACGAACATGGAAGCCGGACACGGCGGTGCGTCGGGACGGTTCGAGGCGCTGAAAGAGACCGCACTCGACTATGCCTTCGCACTGAAGATTGCGGGGAAGGCGGGGGTGTGAGGTCGCCTCGCGCGTGGGGCTTTCGCCCCTGGTCCCAATCGGGGGACATCCCCGAAACCGCGATCTTTCATGAGCCGGGAGCGAGCAACAAGCGCAACCTCATCCCCCCTCCCCGCTTGCGGGGAGAGGGTCAGGGTGAGGGGCGGCGGCAAAAACGCAAACGTCGAACAAGCTCCGGCCCATCATCCTGACCTTCTCCCCGTGAGGGACGAGGCGAAGGGACCGGTAGCGTTTGCGGCCCGCTCCTGTTCAAAATGACGGGTGGGTTCGGGAGCGTGGTCCCTCCCGGCAGGGGTGGGGGACTGGCCTGCGTCGCGCCGAAGGCGCGAATGACTCATCGCACGTCCAGCGGCAGCGCGATTGAGTGCTTCACCTGCCCGAGCGCGAAGCTCGATTCGATATTGGCAATGCCGTCGATGCGCGTGAGCGTGTCCTTCACGAAGCGCTCGTAGTCGGCGAGGTCGCGTGCGACGACGCGGAGAAGATAATCACGCGGCCCCGTCATGAGGTAGCATTCGAGCACCTCGGGACAGCGGCGGATGGCATCCTCGAAGCGCTGGAGCTTGTCCTCCTGCTGGCGCTCGAGCTTGATCGAAACGAAGACGCTCACCGGCAGCCCGACCTTCTTCTGATCGATGAGTGCCGCATAGCGATCGATGACGCCGGCCTCCTCGAGAATGCGCAGGCGCCGCGAGCAGGGACTGGCCGTCAGACCGACTTTCTCGGCGAGTTCCGCGACCGTCAGGCGCCCGTTCTCCTGAAGGGCGGCGAGAAGGCGCCGGTCGATGCGATCGAGGAGGATATTGGCTGTGTCCGCCACGATTTGTGCCTTCCGTAGGTGATTCCGCCAATTTATAGGCGCGCCATAGCGCACTTTGCAAACCCTCACCACGGCGCCCGGTCTATTCTCGGTCAAGTCGCACCTATCCGACCAGCCGAGGCCGCCATGCAGGACATCGCTCAAGACCGCACTGCTACCCTCACCATGCTGCGCGAACTGGAGCGGAAGGTGCTCTGGCTCTCGACGTACATGATCCACCACGCCAACCACGAGGTCGACCGCGGCGACGGCCTCAAGGTCGGCGGGCATCAAGCGTCGTCGGCGTCGCTTGCCACGCTGATGACGGCACTCTACTTCCACGTGCTGAGGCCCGAGGACCGTATCGCCGTCAAGCCGCACGCGAGCCCGGTCTTCCACGCCATCCAGTACCTGCTCGGCAACCAGACGCTCGACAAGCTAAAGACCTTCCGCGGCTTCGGCGGCGCGCAGTCCTACCCTTCGCGGACCAAGGACAAGGACGATGTGGACTTCTCGACCGGCTCGGTCGGGCTCGGCGTCGCGGCAACGGGCTTTGCAAGCCTCATTCAGGACTACGTGCACGCCAAGGGCTGGAGCCGCAGCTGGGCGAAGGGCCGCATGGTCGCGCTCATGGGCGATGCCGAGTTCGACGAGGGCAACATCCACGAGGCGCTGCTCGAATATTGGAAGCACGGCCTCAGGAACTGCTGGTGGGTCGTCGATTACAACCGCCAGAGCCTCGACTCGGTCGTCTCCGACAAGCTCTTCATGAAGGTCGCGGGGATGTTCGAGAACCTCGGCTGGGAGGTGGTCCTCATCAAGTACGGCAAGCTGCAGGAGGCGGCCTTCGCCGAGCCTGGCGGCGAGCGTCTGCGCACGTGGATCGCGGACTGCCCGAACCAGCTCTATTCGGCGCTCGTCTTCGAAGGTGCCAAGGGCTGGCGCCGCCAGCTCGAAGCCGATTTCGCCGGCTATCCGGACACACGCGCGATCATCCAGCGCCGCGACGACGCCGCACTCGCCCGCCTGATGACGAACCTCGGCGGCCACGACATGGAGAGCATTCTCGACGCCTTCGACCGCGCGCCGACCGACAAGCCCTGCTGCTTCATTGCCTACACGATCAAGGGCTTCGGGCTGCCGTTCCAGGGCCACAAGGACAACCATGCCGGCCTCATGAACAAGTCGCAGATGGCCGAGTTCCAGGCGGCGCAGGGCATCCAGAAGGGCGAGGAGTGGGAGCCGTTCGCCGGCCTCACACTCTCGCACCAGGACATCGCCCACTTCCTTGCGCGCGTCCCCTTCAATGCCAAGGGCACGCGGCGGCTGCGCGCCGACCGCATCCCACTTCCGCAAATGCCACCGCTCGGCATGACCGGGCCTGCAAGCACGCAGGCGGGCTTCGGCCGCATTCTCGACGAGATCGCGCGCCGCGGCGGCCCGCTCGCCGACCGCATTCTCACCATTTCGCCGGACGTGACCGTATCGACCAACCTCGGGCCATGGGTGAACCGGCGGGGGCTCTTCTCCATGGAGAGCCACGAGGATGTCTTCAAGCAACGCGGCCTCATGAGTCCGCAACGCTGGGAGATGTCGCCGCAGGGCCAGCACATCGAGCTCGGCATCGCCGAGATGAATCTGTTCCTGGCACTCACGGCCGCCGGCTTGAGCCACGCGCACTTCGGCGAGCGGCTCATTCCCATCGGCACGCTCTACGATCCCTTCATCTATCGCGGGCTCGATGCGCTGAACTATGCCTGCTATCAGGATGCGCGCTTCATTCTCGTCGCGACGCCCTCGGGCCTGACCCTCGCGCCGGAAGGCGGCGCGCATCAGTCGATCGGCACGCCGCTGATCGGCATGGCGCAGGATGGTCTCGCGTCCTTCGAACCGGCGTTCATCGACGAGCTCGGCGTGATCATGAGCTGGGCCTTCGACTACATCCAGCGCGATGGGAGCGAGGACCCGGCGCTCGGCTGGCGCCAGAACGAGAAGGGCGGCTCGGTCTATCTGCGTCTTTCAACGCGCCCCGTCGAGCAGATCCAGCGCATCGTCTCCCCCGACCTCGAGAGGGACATTGTCGAGGGCGGCTACTGGCTGCGCCGGCCCGATGCCGCGACGTCGCTCGCGATCGTCTACATGGGCGCCGTAGCCCCCGAGGCGATCGAGGCCGCGGGTCTCCTGAGCGAGGATCGCCGCGGCATCGGTGTCCTGGCAGTGACCTCGGCCGATCGCCTGGCTGCGGGCTGGCACGCCGCCCAGCGCGCGCGTGAGGGCGGTCAGCTCGGCGCCCGCGCGCACGTCGAAACGCTGCTTGCCGCCCTGCCCCGCGACGCCGGTATCCTGACGGTGTGCGATGCCCACCCCACGACGCTGTCATGGATCGGGTCAGTGCACGGCCATCGGGTGCGCGCGCTCGGCGTCGAGCACTTCGGCCAGTCAGGCTCGATCCGCGAGCTCTATGGCCACTACGGGCTCGATGTGGAGGCCATCCTGGCGGCGGCCGAGGGCATCATCGGGCGGCCCGTCCGCTACCGTCATCGCGTGGCCTGAGGGCCAGTAGAATCGAAGGGCGCAGTATCGAAGGGCGCAAAAACAAAGGGCGGGGAGCGCGAGCTCTCCGCCCTGTCAGTTCGTTCTGCCCGCGGTCTTGACGCCGCTGGAAAACCTCTTGGGGCCCCAGGCTGCGCGGATCAGTACGCTCAGTGCGCGCTCGACCAGATGCGCTTCTTAGCAAAATAGAGCAGCACGGCAGTGATCAGCAGATAGAGAACCACGAGCAGCCCCATGCGCTTGCGCTCGTCATGCTTGGGGTCGCCCGCCCAGTGCAGGAAGGCGACAACGTCCCGCGCCATCTGATCGACCGTCGCAGGCGTTCCGTCCTGATACTTGACGGCACCCTCGCTGAGCGGCGGCGGCATCGAGATCTGATGGCCAGGGAACGCGCGATTGTACTGCATGCCATCGGCGAGCTTGAAGCCGGCCGGCGCATCGACATAGCCAGTAAGCAGCGCGTGGAGATAGTCGGCGCCAGCCTCCTGATAGCCGATCGCCATGTCCTTCAGGATGTGGAAGGGATGAGCGAAGAGGGAGCCGTGATACTCGACGCCGCGCGCCTTGGTGATCACCGAGAGGTCCGGCGGATAGGCGCCATTGTGGACCGAGCGCGCTTCCTGCTCATTGGCGTAGGGCGGCGGGATCCTGTCGGAAAGACGCCCGGGCCGCTTGAACATCTTGCCCTCGTCATTTGGGCCGTCCTGGATCTGGTAGGTCGCAGCGAGGCCCTTGACGGCGTCCTCGTTGAAGGCCGGCCCGCCCGGCTGCGCGAGGTTGCGGAAAGCGAGCCGCGAGATGCCATGGCAGTTTGCGCAGGCCTCCTTGTAGACCTGGAAGCCGCGCTGGATCTGGTTCTGGTCGAAGCGGCCGAAGAAGCCGGCGAAGCTCCACGACTGGCGATCGATCTTCACCGCCTCGCCCGCAGCGTAAGCGACGAACGGCATCGACACGACTGCGAGGGCGAAAACGGCGAGCCTCTTCATCCCGGAGGTAAGGGTCGTCATCGGCTGGCTCTCCCGTCTTTAGCGCTTCTCGGGAGCCGCAGCGGCCCCGGCCGGCTGTCCGCTACCGCCGAGCACCGACTCGGCGATCGAGCGCGGCATGGCCGATGGCGTCTCCATCACCCCGACGATCGGCATGATTAGGAGGAAGAAGGCGAAGTAATAGGCCGTGAAGAACTGCGCCCAGGCGACGTACACGCCCTCGGCCGGCTTGCCGCCGAGATAGCCGAGCGCCAGCACCGAGAAGAAGAAGAACCAGAGGAACCACTTGTAGATGGGCCGGTACTTCGCCGAGCGCACGCGGCTCGTGTCGAGCCAGGGGATGAAGACCAGGACGAGGATCGCGGCGAACATGGCGACGACGCCGCCGAGCTTCGACGGGATTGCGCGGAGGATCGCGTAGAAGGGCAGGAAGTACCACTCCGGCACGATGTGCGGCGGCGTCACCAGCGGATTGGCCGGGATATAGTTGTCCGCATGACCGAGATAGTCGGGCGCGAAGAATACGAACCACGCGAAGAGCAGCACGAACACGCCAAGACCGAACATGTCCTTCATGACCGCATAGGGCGCCATCGGCACCGAATCCGCCTTGGTCTTGATGTCGAGGCCCGTCGGGTTGTTCTGCCCGACGACGTGCAGCGCCCAGATATGGAGCGCGACCACACCGACAATCACGAACGGCAGCAGATAGTGCAGGCTGAAGAAGCGCGTGAGCGTCACCGAGGAGACAGCGTAGCCGCCCCACAGCCACGTCACGATCTTGGTGCCGAGGCCCGGGATGACGGCATCGAGCGAGGAGAAGAGGTTGGTGATGACGGTAACGCCCCAGAAGCTCATCTGCCCCCAGGGCAGCGTGTAGCCGAGGAAGCCCGTCGCCATCATCAGCAAGAAGAGCAGCACGCCGAGGATCCAGAGCACTTCGCGCGGCGCCTTGTAGGAGCCGTAGTAGAGGCCGCGCGCCATGTGGATATAGACGGCGAAGAAGAACATCGAGGCGCCGACCGCGTGCACGTTGCGGATCAGCCAGCCATAGTTCACATCGCGCCGGATGCGCTCGACGGAGTCGAACGCCATGTCGGCGTGCGGAATGTAGTGCATCGCGAGCACGACGCCGGTCACGATCTGCACCACAAGGCAGAACGTGAGGATCCCGCCGAAGGTCCAGAGATAGTTGAGGTTGCGCGGCGTCGGAAAATCGACGAACTGACCATGCATCATGCGCATGATCGGGAGCCGCTCGTCCATCCAATGCTCGAATCGTGAGCCGGGCTTGTATGTTGAATCGTGCTGAGCCATGGGAAATGCGAAGCCTTAGCCGATCTTGATCATGGTGTCGGTCAGGAACTCATACGCCGGCACGTCGAGATTGCGCGGCGCTGGCCCGCGCCGGATACGGCCTGCAGTGTCGTAGTGCGAACCGTGACACACGCAGAACCAGCCGTTGTAGTCGCCCTTCACGTCGGAGAGACCCTGGCCCTTGGGGATGCAGCCAAGGTGCGTGCAGATGCCGACCATGACGAGCCACTGCTCCTTGCCGGCCTTCGTGCGGTTGGCATCGGTTGCAGGCGCCGACTCCGGCAGCGCCTCGTTGCGCGCGCTGCGGTCCGGGAGCGCACCGAGATCGACGGCCCTGGCGCTCTCGATCTCCTGCTTGGTGCGGTGGCGGATGAAGACCGGCTTGCCGCGCCACATGACCGTGATCGCCTGCCCCTCCTGGATGGGGGCAACATCGATCTCGATCGAGGCCAGCGCCTGGGTCGAGGCGTCGGGGTTCATCTGCTGGATCAGCGGCCAGAGTGTCGCCGCGCCACCGACGGCTGCGAATGCGCTCGCCGCAACCACCAGAAAATCGCGCCGTGTCGCATCTTCCGTATGCGCCGCCAAATCAGCCTCCTCTTTATCTGCCCCCGGGGCGGCCCGCGCCGCCTTCCACGGCCACAGGCACGCCTGCCGCTACACTCGGGGCAACGCTAGGGGGATGGGTACGGGCTCTGCGCCGCCGATCACCGGCTCTCGCTTTCCCCCGTGGCGCGCAAGGCGCCAATAATCAGCCATACCCCTGACGCGGTGCCCCAATAATGTGACGCGAGCCCGCTCCTCCCCGGAACGGGCGATTTGACGCGCGTACTTTTTGCATCCTTTCTAAGCAGGCACAAGCGTGCAGGTCTACATGGCCGAGGGGCAATTTGGCGCATGGCTGCGCGGGTTCAGGACTCTGCGCGCTCTGGCGCGGCGCGCGCCTACAGAACGACCCGGAGCTTCTTGCCATGCGTCTGGCGCTCTACCAGCCTGACATTCCTCAGAATGCCGGCACGATTCTGCGCCTCGCCGCCTGCCTCGGTGTCGCCGTCGACGTGATCGGCCCCACCGGTTTCGACATGAGCGACCGCACGCTGCGCCGCGCCGGGCTCGACTATCTCAATCATGTGGAGATCGCCCGCCATGTGTCGTTCGCGGCCTTCATGGCGCAGCGCAGCGCGGCCGTGCGGCCGGGCCGGCTCATCCTTCTCACCACGGCCGGGGAGACCGCCTACACGGACTTCGCCTTCGCGCGCGACGACACGCTGCTGCTCGGCCGCGAGAGCGCGGGCGCCCCCGAGAGCGTCCACCAAATCGCGGATGCGCGGCTTAGGATTCCCATGCGGGCGGGCATGCGCTCGCTCAACATCGCCACCGCTGCGGCCATGGTGCTCGGCGAGGCCCTGCGCCAGACCGGCGCCGGCGCCTCCCCCCGGGTCTAGGCGCGCGGCCACACGACGGGAAACTCGGGTCCGTCGAAGGGCGCGCCGTGCTCGAACGCGAGGTCGGGGAATGGGGGTGACGTACGGCCGCTGCGCCTGACGAAGGTCGCACCGTCCCCGACCCAGCGGAAGGAGATGGCGCGGCGACGGTTGGTCGTGGTGTTGGCGGGCGCGCCGTGCAGCGTGCGGAAGTCGAAGGCGACCGCGTCACCCGGCTGCATGGGCCAGGAGCGGATTTCGAACTCGCTCTTGCGCGTGGCCATGTCAGGAACGCGCTCGCTCTCGTCACCGGGATAGAGGCTCGTGCCGTCAAACCGCTCGGGCCGGAAATCCTTGCCCCATTTGTGCGAGCCCGCGACGTATTCGAGCGCGATCTCGCGCGGCACCGGGTCCAGCGGCACCCAGAAGCTCACGGACTTCGGCCCCTCGACGAGATAGTAGGGCTGGTCCTGGTGCCAGGGCGTCGGCATGGAATTGCCGGGCTCCTTGACGAGCACGTGGTCGTGGAAAAAGCGCGCGGTCTTCGAGCGCATCAGCCGCGCCGCCACCTCAGCCATGGCTGAGTTCAACACCGCATCGCGATAGCCCGGGATGCGCTGCCAGTTGCAGAAGTCCTGGAAGAAGGGCGCAGTGCCGTCGGCGGGACGGTAGGTGCGCTCGAAGCGGCTCGGGGCCGCCATGTTCTCGGCTACGGCTACGGCGAGTTCAGTAACCCGGTCGGCCAGCAGCCCCGGCAACAGCACCACGCCATCGCGATCGAACGCTTCGATCTGCTCCTTGCTGATCTCGACCACGCTCGTTCCTCCCCAGGGCAAGTTGGTGCCGCGTGCTGAGGCGCCGGCCCGACGCCTCAGTTGAGCGCGTCCTTGAGGGTTTTGGAAGCCTGGAACTTCGGCACCACCGACGCCTTGATCTCGATCTCCTCGCCGGTCTGCGGGTTGCGGGCCTTGCGCGCCGCGCGCCTGCCGACCTTGAAGGCACCAAAGCCCGGCAGGCGCACTTCTTGCCCCTTCTGGAGGCTGCTCTGGATGTGCCGCAGGACAGCATCCACGACGGCCCCCGCCTTTTCTTTCGTGAGCTCGGTCTCGGCCGCGACGGCGTCGATCAGATCTTTTTTGGTCATTATATCCCTCCTTGCGACGCGCCATGGCGCAGTCCGGGCGAAGTCACCCACATGTTTTCAGGCCATCCGCGCGAACCGCGGCGCCACCCGCGTACCAAGCCCCCGGCTGAGGCCACGTCAAGCGCAAAATGGGCGCAAGCAGAAGGCGAATCCCCGCGCAGAAGCACTACGAAACACGCGTTCCTTGTACGGTGTGTGCACGGATCGTTGGATAACGCTCATTTTGCCGAACACCCGCCCTTAAAAAAGAAGCGCCCACCGGAGACGGTGGGCGCTCTGGCATTAGCGAACAGCGTTCGACGCCGGTCAGTGGGCTGTCGGCCGGGCGTCGCCGCCACCTTCCTGCACTGGACCGCCGCCCTCGGTCTCCCAGGCGATCGGCTCCGGCTGGCGGACGAGCGCGTGCTTGAGCACATCGTCCATCCGCGCGACCGGCGCGATCTCGAGGGCGTTCTTCACGTTGTCGGGGATCTCGGCGAGGTCCTTCACGTTCTCCTCTGGGATCAGCACCTTCTTGATGCCAGCCCGGAGCGCCGCGAGGAGCTTCTCCTTCAATCCACCGATCGGTAGAACGCGCCCGCGGAGCGTGATCTCGCCGGTCATGGCGACATCCTTGCGCACCGGTATCGAGGTGAGCACCGAGATGATCGCCGTGACCATCGCGACGCCCGCAGAAGGGCCGTCCTTTGGCGTCGCGCCCTCGGGAACGTGGACGTGGATGTCCTTGGTCTCGAAGCGGGACGCCGGGATGCCGAAGTCCACCGAGCGCGAGCGCACGTAGGCGTTCGCGGCCTGGATCGACTCCTTCATCACATCGCGCAGGTTGCCGGTGACGCTCATCTTGCCCTTGCCGGGCATCATCACGCCTTCGATGGTCAAGATCTCACCGCCAACCTCGGTCCACGCCAAGCCTGTGACGACGCCGACCTGGTCGGTCAGCTCCGCCTCGCCGTAGCGGTACTTCGGCACACCCAGATAGTCCTGGACATTGGCATCCGTGATCTCGACCGTCTTCTTGTCACCCGCCAGGATATCCTTCACGGCCTTGCGGGCGAGCTTGGAGATCTCCCGCTCGAGCGAGCGCACGCCGGCTTCGCGCGTGTAGCGGCGGATGAGCGTTTTCAGCGCGCCGTCGTCGATGCTCCACTCGCCCGGCTCGAGGCCATGCGCGACCTGCGCCTGGGGGATGAGATGGCGCTTGGCGATCTCGACCTTCTCCTCCTCCGTGTAGCCGGCGAGGCGGATGATCTCCATGCGGTCCAGAAGGGCCGGCGGGATATTCAGCGTGTTCGCCGTCGTCACGAACATCACGCTCGAGAGATCGTAGTCGACCTCGAGGTAGTGGTCGTTGAACGTGTGGTTCTGCTCCGGGTCGAGCACCTCGAGGAGGGCCGAGGCCGGATCGCCGCGGAAGTCGGAACCCATCTTGTCGATTTCATCGAGCAGGAAGAGCGGGTTCGTCCGCTTCGCCTTTTTCATCGACTGGATGATCTTGCCGGGCATCGAGCCGATGTATGTGCGCCGGTGGCCGCGGATCTCGGCCTCGTCACGCACGCCGCCGAGGCTCATGCGCACGAACTCACGGCCCGTGGCATTCGCGATCGACTTGCCAAGCGACGTCTTGCCGACGCCCGGAGGCCCGACGAGGCAGAGGATCGGCCCCTTGAGCTTGTTCGTGCGGGCCTGCACGGCCAGATACTCAAGGATGCGCTCCTTGACCTTCTCGAGACCGAAGTGCTCCTTGTCGAGCACAGCCTGCGCCTCGGCGAGGTCCTTCTTGACCTTGCCCCGCACGCCCCAGGGGATCGACAGCAGCCAGTCGAGGTAGTTGCGAACGACCGTCGCCTCGGCCGACATCGGGCTCATCTGCTTGAGCTTCTTCAGCTCGGCGAGCGCCTTGTCCTTGGCTTCCTTGGAGAGCTTGGTGTTTTCGATCTTCTCCTCGAACTCGGCGATGTCGTCGCGCTCGTCGGTGTCGCCGAGCTCCTTCTGGATCGCCTTCATCTGCTCGTTGAGATAGTACTCGCGCTGCGTCTTCTCCATCTGACGCTTGACGCGGCTGCGGATCTTCTTCTCGACCTGCAGCACGGAGATCTCGCTCTCCATGAGCGTGTAGACACGCTCGAGCCGCTCGGAGACCTTGGTGATCTCAAGCACGTCCTGCTTGTCGGAGATCTTCACCGCCAGATGCGAGGCGATCGTGTCGGCGAGCTTCGAGTAGTCCTCGATCAGGCTGATGGTGCCGAGCACCTCGGGGCTGATCTTCTTGTTGAGCTTCACATAGCTCTCGAACTGGGACATGGCCGAGCGCGCGAGCGCCTCGAGCTCGTCCTTGTTGCCGGAGGTCTCCGGCAGCCGCTCGATCTCGGCCTCGAAATGGCTGGCATTGTCCGTATAGCGCACGATCTTCGCGCGCGCGCTGCCCTCGACCAGCACCTTCACGGTGCCATCGGGCAGCTTCAGGAGCTGCAGCACCGAGGCAAGCGTGCCGATCTTGTAGATGGCGCCGGGCGTCGGATCGTCATCGGCGGCATTCTTTTGCGCAACGAGCAGGATCTGCTTGTCGGTGCGCATGACCTCCTCGAGCGCATTGATCGAGCGCTCGCGGCCGACGAACAACGGCACGATCATGTAGGGGAACACCACAATGTCGCGCAAAGGCAGCACAGGGAATACTTCCCTAGCTGTCGCCTTTTCACGGGTCACTTTCTCTTCGCTCATGGTGTCACCGCCTTTTTCTCTTCGCCACGGGACCCGCTCCCGGCATCCCGGCAATGCGTTAACGCTGCTGCTGGGCCAGTCCCGTTGGCCTACCTCGCGACGCGCAACCTCGAGCACTCTCGCCGATCACGCTTACAGGTCCATGGCCCCGACGGGCGGCGCCCACAGCATAGTACGATCGCAGAAGCTCATATGGTGAGCCCAGCGATAGGGTTAAAGAGCCGTGCGGCTCGGCCGCACCTCGCTTATGCGCCGCTGCAACCTACCCCCTGCCGGCGTCCCCCAGCCGATCTCAGGCGATCGTGCCCTTCTCCTCGGCGCGCTCGGCATAGATGCGAAGCGGCCGGGCACCACCGTCGATCACCTCGGGCCCGATGACGATCTCCTCCACCCCCTTCAAGTTCGGCAGCTCGAACATGGTGTCGAGCAGGATCCCTTCCATGATCGAGCGCAATCCGCGTGCGCCGGTCTTGCGCTCGATCGCCTTCTTGGCGATGGCCCTCAGCGCGTCCTGCGTGATCGTCAGGCGCACATCCTCCATCTCGAACAGCCGCTGGTACTGCTTGACCAAGGCGTTCTTGGGCTCGGACAGAATCTGGATCAAGGCCTTCTCGTCGAGATCCTCGAGCGTCGCGATCACCGGCAGACGACCGATGAACTCCGGGATCAGGCCGAACTTCAGCAGATCCTCAGGCTCGACCGCGCGCAGAATGTCGCCCGTCCGCCGCTCGTCGGGACCGATGACCGTGGCGCCGAAGCCGATCGACGTTCCACGGCCGCGCCGCGCGATAATCTTCTCGAGGCCGGCGAAAGCACCGCCGCAAATGAAAAGGATGTTGGTCGTATCGACCTGGAGGAACTCCTGCTGGGGATGCTTGCGGCCCCCCTGCGGCGGCACCGAAGCGACCGTGCCCTCCATGATCTTGAGCAGCGCCTGCTGGACCCCCTCCCCGGACACGTCGCGGGTGATCGAGGGGTTGTCCGACTTACGGCTGATCTTGTCGACCTCGTCGATATAGACAATGCCGCGCTGCGCGCGCTCGACATTGTAGTCGGCGGCCTGAAGCAGCTTGAGGATGATGTTCTCAACGTCTTCGCCGACGTAGCCCGCCTCCGTGAGCGTCGTCGCATCGGCCATTGTGAAGGGGACATCGAGAATGCGCGCGAGCGTCTGGGCAAGCAGCGTCTTGCCGCAGCCGGTCGGCCCGATCAGCAGGATGTTCGACTTGGCGAGCTCGACGTCATTGCCTTTGGCCGCGTGGTTAAGCCGCTTGTAGTGATTGTGCACGGCCACGGAGAGGACCCGTTTGGCGTGAGACTGGCCGATCACGTAGCTGTCGAGAACGGCACAGATCTCCTGCGGGCTCGGCACGCCGTCGCGCGACTTCACGAGGGTGTTCTTGTTCTCCTCGCGGATGATGTCCATGCACAGCTCGACGCATTCATCACAGATGAAGACCGTCGGCCCCGCGATCAGCTTGCGGACCTCGTGCTGGCTCTTCCCGCAGAACGAGCAGTAGAGGGTGTTCTTTTCGCTTGGCATTGGCTCTCCTGCACCCGCTCCCGGCCATGCGCGCCGCCGTCCGGACAGCATGCCGAGCTTGTCGTCAGCCTCCCGGCGCTTTCGCGGCCTCCGAGGTACCCTACCGACGCGTCCACCAGCTTGTCGAGCTGATCATGGGCAGGCCGGCAGATCAACTATGCATTCCTCAAGACCCGCAGCATATGCCGAGGGCTTTGCGGGAATTGCAACACCAATGTGACAAACAAGCCGCACCAGTGCTCTGCGCAGCCCTGCAATCCGCGCGCCAATGGCGTGGGGCCTGCGCAATGCCGCCATTTCAGGAACTGCGGACGTTCCGGCGCCGCCGCCAAGCGGCGTTTTTGAGCGATTCGACGCCTCAGCCGCCCTTCTCCGCTTCCGATTTGGGCTCGATCTCGTCGCGGCGCGCCAGCACGCGGTCGATCAGTCCGAATGCCTGAGCCTGCTCAGCGGTCATAAAGTAGTCTCGATCGAGCGTCTTTTCAACGACTTCGTACGTCTGGCTCGTATGCTTAACGTAAACTTCGTTTAGTCGCCGCTTCATCTTGATGATGTCTTCCGCGTGGCGCTCGATGTCGCTCGCCTGGCCCGAGAAGCCGCCCGAAGGCTGGTGAACCATGATCCGGGCATTCGGGAGCGCATAGCGCATCCCCTTCTCGCCCGCGCAGAGCAGCAACGAGCCCATGGAGGCCGCTTGACCAATGCAGAGGGTCGCAATCGGCGGCTTGATGAACTGCATGGTGTCATAGATGGCCATGCCGGAAGTCACCACCCCGCCCGGCGAATTGATGTACATGGCGATCTCCTTCTTGGGGTTCTGCGCCTCAAGGAAAAGGAGTTGCATGCACACGGACGAGGCCATGTGGTCCTCGATCGGACCGATCACAAAGATGATCCGCTCCTGCAGCATCCGCGACGGCAGGTCATAGGGCCGCTCGCCGCGCGCCGTCTGCTCGATCACCGTCGGCCAATAGGCGGCGATGGGGGAGTTGTAGAGCCGATCAGCGGCAAGCGGGGGGATCTTCATGGGAGCGTCCTGCAGGCTTGAGGAAGGCGGGCCCAAAGGCCCGCCGGTCGAGAATCTCGTCACCGACTTTGCTTATATAGGGTGCGGCAGCCGGACTTCACCTGCCCCGCTCAGCCGGCGGCCTGCGGGACTGCGCCCTCGCCATCGTCCGGCATCTTGAGCAGCTCCTCGCGCGTCACCTTGCGCTCCGTCGGCTTCGCCTCGCCAAGGATATGGTCGACGACCTTGTCCTCATAAATGGGGGCGCGAAGCTGCTGGACGGCCCCGGGCGTCTTCTCAAAGTACTCGTAGACCATGCGCTCCTGGCCGGGAAAGCGGCGCGCCTCGCGAAAGAGCGCATTGCGCAGCTCTTCCTGCGTCACCTCAACCTTGGCCCTGTCGCCGATCTCGGCGAGCACGAGGCCAAGGCGCACGCGGCGCTCGGCAAGGGCGCGGTACTCGGTCCGCGCGCTCTCCTCCGTCTTGCCTTCATCCTCGAAGCTCTTGCCGGACTGCCGGAGCGTGCTCGTCACCTGGCCCCAGATCTGCTCGAACTCCTGCTCAACGAGCGCTTCGGGCAGCGCAAAGCTGTGCGCCTTGTCGAGCTGGTCGAGCAGGGCCCGCTTGAGCTTCGTGCGCGCGAACTCGGCATATTCGCCCTCGATGCGCTCGCGCAGCACCTTGCGCAGCGCCTCGAGCGAGTCGAGTCCGAAGCCCTTGGCAAATTCCTCGTTGATCTCCGGCTTCACCGGCTTCGCCACGGACTTCACCTTCACGGCGAACGAGGCCTCCTTGCCGGCCAGTTCCTTGACCTGATAATCGGCCGGGAACGCCGCCTTGATGGTCGGCTCGTCGCCCGCCTTGACCCCTTTGAGGCCGTCCTCAAAGCCGGGAATAAACCCGCCGCGGCCGAGCACGATCTCAACGTCCTCGCCGGTGCCGCCGTCAAACGGCGTGCCGTCGATCGAGCCGACGAAATCGATCTTGATCTGGTCGCCTTCCGAGGCCGCGCGCCCCTCCTCGATCTCGAACGTCACATTGCGCTCGGCGAGGTCGGCAATGGCCTTATCGACCGTCTCGTCATCGACCTCGACCACCTCGCGCTCGAGTTTCAAGGTCGAGAAGTCGACAAGATCGATCTTCGGCAGCACCTCGAACGACATCGTATAGGCGAGATCCGCCTTACCCTCGAGGACCCGCTCGATTTCGTCCTTGTCTTCGCTGAAGGCGATCTCCGGCTGCATCGCGGGACGCTCCTGGCGATCCGCGAGCGCCTGCTTCGAGGACTTCTCGACGAGATCCTGAAGGACCTCGGCCATCAGCGAGCGGCCGTAGACCTTCTTAATGTGGCCGACCGGAACCTTGCCGCGCCGGAAGCCCCGGAGCTGAATGGTGCCCTTCACCTCGTCGAGGCGGCTCGTGAAGCGCTCGCTGAGCTCATTGGCAGCGACGACAACCTTGAGCGTCCGCTTCAGTCCGTCCGTACGCGTTTCCGTGACCTGCATGTCAACCGTCATCCACTCGTGAAGGCGCCCCGTGCGCCGCCGATAAAGCTCGTCCTGCCCCATCCCTCTGGAGCACAACGCGAATTTCTCATCCCCAGCTTGGTGCGGACGGAGGGACTCGAACCCCCACGACTTGCGTCACTGGAACCTAAATCCAGCGCGTCTACCAGTTCCGCCACGCCCGCTCCCCGCGCTTGGCGCCGCCGGGCGCGATGGCGCCGACATATATCCGGCAGGATCGCCCCGGATCAACGCTTTCTTTGGACCACGCGTGCGCTTGGCCCCGTCCCGGCTGACCGGCTGGCCGGCTCCCCGGACAATCCGCCGCCGGCACGCCCCCCCCCGTGCGGCGTGACCTCAGCCGGAACTGCGCTTCTCCTTTTCCTTTTCTTTGTCCTTGCCCGCCAGCGCAAACGCGAGCGGCAAGGCCGTCGTGTACTTGATCTGCTCCATGGCAAAGGCCGAGGCGACCTTCGTGATGCTGATCCGCGAGATGAGCTTCTTGTAGAAGGCATCATAGGCCGCAATGTCCGGCACGGCCACGCGCATCAGATAGTCGACCTCGCCGGACATGCGGTAGAACTCCACGACCTCGGGGAGATCGACGACCGCGGCGCGAAAGCGCTCGAGCCAGTCGAGATTGTGCTGATCCGTCTTGATCGAGACGAAGACCGTCACGCCGGCATTCACCTTGGCCGGATCAAGGACCGCCACCCGGGCGCGGATCACGCCGGCCTCGTCGAGCTTCTGAATGCGCCGCCAGCAGGGGGTCGTGGAAAGCCCGACGATCTTGCCGATTTCGGCAATCGGCATGGTTGCATCGACCTGCAGGAGCTCCAGAATCTTCAGATCCATCGCGTCGAGTTCCACGACTGTCACCTCAGAAGGAAATTTTTGCTCATTCGGTCCAGCTCGGCGCGATAATCGCTACATATCGAACCAGAGTGGCAATGATTTAGTATTTTTTTTCTAATTTCCGCAAGTCCTCCCCTTGCCTGATCTGCGGCGCGCAGCGACATTCCAGGTGTCGTCAGCACCTCCGCGCGACCAGGCGCGCATCGGATCGAGGACCTCACATGGACACGCCCATTTTCATCACGCCCGGGTTTGCCGTGACCTCCGCGCTCACGCGCGACGACTTCGCGGCCGCCGCGGCCATGGGCTTTCGCTCGGTTCTCTCCAATCGGCCCGACGGCGAGGCCGAAGGCCAGCTGACCGGGCGCGCCGAAGCCGTTCTCGCCTGGCGGTCGGGCCTTCAGTTCCGCCATGTCCCCGCCCCCAAGCTCGACATCTTCACGGACAAGGTCGTGGAGGCCATGGCCGACGCCGTCGCCACCCTCAACGGCCCGATCCTCGCCCACTGCGCCACCGGCCTGCGCTCGGCCATTGCCTGGGCGGCGGCCAGCGCCCGCACGCAGAGCGTTGACTGCGTGCTCAAGGCCCTGGAAAAGGCCGGCTTCGATCTCGATTTCCTGCGCGACGACCTGGAAGCTCAGGCCGACCGGGCCCGCTGGATTGGCCCGCGCACGCCGGCACTCGACTGCGCCGAGGCCCGCAAGCTCGCGGAGCGCTCCGCGGCATAGTGCGCGGGGGATGTCGTGGCGAAGAGCGGCGGGAAATCACCCCCTTGCGGGGGGCGTCACTCCGCAGCCTTCACGCCCGTCCCGATCTGGCAGGCGACGCCGGTGCCGCCGAGGCCGCAATAGCCGTGCGGCACCTTCACTAGGTATTGCTGATGATAGTCCTCGGCGAAGTAGAAGGTTGGGGCATCGAGGATCTCGGTCGTAATGGCGCCATACCCCTTTGCCTTCAACGCCTTCCCGAACGTCTCCTTTGAAGCCTCGGCTGCGGCACGCTGTGCCGCGTTGAAGACATAGATCCCGGAGCGGTACTGCGTGCCGACATCATTGCCCTGGCGATGGCCCTGGGTCGGGTCGTGGTTCTCCCAGAAGGTCTTGAGCAGCGTCTCATAGCGCACCACGTTCGGATCGAAGACGACGAGCACGACCTCGTTGTGCCCGGTGAGGCCTGAGCAGACCTCCTCGTAGGTCGGGTTCGGCGTAAACCCGGCGGCATAGCCAGCGGCGGTAATCCAGATGCCCGCGCCGAGCTCCCAGAACTTGCGCTCCGCGCCCCAGAAGCAGCCCATGCCGAACATGGCCATTTCCATGCCGTCGGGATAAGGGCCCTTGAGCTCGCGGCCGCTGAGCGCGTGCGTCAGCGCGGTCGGGATCGGCTCGGCGCGACCCGCGAGGGCCTGCCCAGGGGCGATCATCTCTGCTTTCTTGCGGAAGAACAGCATGGGGGTGCGCCTTGTCTCATTGGGAGCTGCGATGCACTATGCACGTCCAATATACGGACGATGGGCTGCCCGCACTACGCTTCGGCGACGAGAAGGTGCGCACGCTTTCGTGACGTGAGCTGGGGACGAGCGCCGATGGCGGCCGCAGTCAAGTTCGAGCGTATCGTCTATCGGCCCGGCGGCACGCGCCGCTTTCTCCTCGCAATGGCCATCCTGCTGCTGCTGCCGTTTGCAGCAAGCGCGCCGATCATGCTCGTCCAACGGCTCAGCGCCGGCATCTGGATCGGCACGGGCGGCCTCGCGCTTTTGGCCGTCGCCTTCGCGATCATCCTCGGCCTGCTCACCACCCAGTTCATTCATGCACTGCGGGCGCGCGTCGTCCTCGGCCCGCAGACCGTCGAGGTCACACTGCCAGCCGGGCGCTGGCTCACGCCCGCGCTCACCTATCAAAGCCGCACGATCCACTATGAAGACATCCAGGCCGTCGAAACCCGCGGCGAGGTGTATGGCGGCGCGATCGCGCCCGTGCTCATGCAGGGTGTGAGCCTTATCACGCGCGATGGTGAGAGAATCCCTCTCGGGCATGTGAATGCGCACTGCGAGGATCCGGCACTCCCTTGCCTCTCAATCGGTTGCGAGATCGCCCGCCGCGCCGGCATCGAAGTGCAGGACCGGGGCGCTGTTCACCGCAAGGTGACGCGGCCAATGATGGGGCTCATGGCCTCGGTCTCACCGGATAAGCCCCTCGCGCCCGAGGACATGGCGCGCATTTCCTCACGCCATCGGCAGGTGATGATCGGCATCGCGGCGGGCCTCGTGGTGCTTCTCGGCATTGGGCTCGCCATGGATCTCGCGGCGGGTCCCCCCGGCGGCACAGCGGTCAAGGCCGGCAGCACCAAGAAATAGCAGCCGCTGCCCTGCCAGAGCTTCACAATCCCGAGCCCCGCAGGCGCGCGTTGCCCGCGTCCCATCCGCCGGCGCTCGTGTGCAATCGGTCACTGTCTTTGCTTATGTCGATGTGAACACAATCCGGCGCCTGGAAAAGGACAAAGACGCGCCCTATGAAGCGCTGCGTCGCGGTATCGACGGCCTCCCTCAACACGCAGCCCGATCGGAAGCACGGTGCTGGCCTGCGGGCCGAGCAGCGTGGTGACTCATGGCCGCAGCATGCCGCTCGCGCCGCCCTAACAAGAGGCCAGTCTATGCGTAGTTTGACAATCGCCCGTGCTGCCAGTGCCCTGCTCGTTGCAGGGTTCCTCGCCCTTGCTGGCCACGCGCCCGAAGCGCTGGCGCAGGCCGCCGCCAAGGCGCCACGCCTCGGCCCGCTCGAACAGATACGTGCGCAGATCAATGAGAACGTCGTCACCATCATCTCGGGCAACCCGAACGGCGGCTATCTCGGCATTGCCTACGACATCGCGGCGGTCACCGACGACGGCGACAACCTTCGCGTGCTGCCGATCGTCGGCAAGGGCGCGGTGCAGAACGTCCGCGATATCCTCTTCCTCAGAAGCATCGACATGGGGCTCGTCAACACGGTCACGCTCAGCCATTTCAAGGAGGATCCCCAGCTCGGCCAGTTCGTGACCCGCAACATGGTCTACATCACGCGGCTTTTCGAAGATGAGCTGCATATTCTGGTGCGCCCCGGGATCCGGACATTCAAGGATCTGGAAGGCAAGCGCGTCAACTTCAGCGACAAGGGGAGCGGCGCCCAGCTTGCGGCCCAGCGCATGTTCGCCGCCCACAGGATGAACGTCACGGAGCTCAACATGGGTCAGGACGAGGCCATCGAGCGCATGAAGCGCGGCGAGGTCGATGCCACCCTCTGCACGTGTCTCAAGCCGCTGAAGCCCTATGCAGCCGTGCCGAAAGAGCTCGGCTTCCGGCTGCTGGCAGTCCCCTACGAGGGACACTTCGAAGGCGACTACATTCCGGCCGAGTTCACGCACGCGGACTATCCGAACCTGATCCTGGAAGGCGAGACAGTGGAGACGGTGGCGGTGCCGACCATGCTGATGGCCTTCAACTGGCCGGGTGATCACGCACGCCACCAGCGTCTCGCCCGCTTCGTGGACGCCTTCTTCACGAAGTTCCCGGAGCTCCGGAAGCCGCCGCGCCACCCGCGGTGGAAGACGGTCAATCTCGCGGCGAAGATGGCAGGCTGGACACGGTTTGCACCGGCCCAGCAATGGCTCGACCAGGTCGCCACCGGCAACGCACCCGCAGCGCCAGCGCGCAGCGCGGTGCCCTCTGTCGGAACGGGTGATCCCTCCGCCGGCGAGGCCCTTTTCAACGAGTTCCTCGAATGGCGCCGTCAGCGTGGCATGTGAGCCGCACGGGCGTGACACAACGAGGCTCAGCTTCACGAGCAATATGAAGCGGCCGGCTCAAGCGGCGCCTCGCTCCCAACTTCCCCGGCCAAGCGGTAGCCCGCGCAGGCGGCGAGAAGCACGTACGTGCCGCGACGCGCCGCGGCGCGCTCGGCATGCACGCTGCAATCAGAACGGATAGGGCCGCGGTCCGGTCTGGATGGTGATCCAGCGCAGCTCCGTGAACTCGTCGATCGCCGCCTTGCCACCGAAGCGCCCGTAACCCGATGCCTTCATGCCGCCAAACGGCATTTGCGGCTCGTCGTGCACCGTGGGCGCATTGATGTGGCAAATGCCACTCTCGATCCGTCGCGCAACGGCGAGCGCGCGCGCGATGTCCTTGCCAAATACCGCGGCCGCGAGCCCGTATTCCGTGTCATTGGCGACGCGGACGGCCTCCTCGGCGCTGCCGACCCGGACCACCGTCACGACAGGGCCAAAACTCTCCTCGCCATAGATGCGCATGTTGGGCGTCACGTGATCGACGATCGTGGCCGGCAGGATCGTTCCCGGCATGACGCCGCCACAGACAAGCTTCGCTCCCTTGGCGATCGCGTCGGCGATGAGCGCGTTGACGCGGTCCGCAGCCTGTGAGGCGACCAGCGAGCCGAGGACCACCTCACCCTTGCGCGGATCGCCGGAAGGAAGCGCGCGGGCCTTGGCGGCGAACCTCTCGACGAACGCGTCGGCCACCTTCTCGTCGATGACGATCCGCTCGGTCGACATGCAGATCTGACCCTGGTTCATGTACGCGCCGAAGGCGGCAGCTTTCACGGCCTCGTCGAGATCGGCATCATCGAGAATGACGAGCGGCGCCTTGCCGCCAAGCTCGAGCAGCACCCGCTTGAGGTGCTTAGCCGCCATCTGCGCGATCACCCGACCGACGCGCGTCGATCCGGTGAAGTTCACGCGGCGCACGGCCGTATGCCCGATAAGCGCTTCAACAATCGCCTGAGCATCTTCGGGCGCGTTGGTTACGACATTGACGACGCCGTCACCGAGACCGGCCTCGGCGAGGCACTGCCCGATCAGCCGGTGCACGCCGGGGCTCACTTCAGAGGCTTTCAGCACCACCGTGTTGCCACACGCGAGCGGCATCGCGACGGCGCGCACCCCGAGGATCACGGGTGCATTCCACGGCGCAATGCCGAGGACGACGCCGACGGGCTCGCGGAACGCCATGGCGAGGTTGTTCGGCTTGTCCGTCGGGATGATCTCGCCGGAGATCTGCGTCGTCATCGAGGCCGCTTCGCGGAGCATCCCCGCCGCAAGCATGACGTTGAAGCCCGCCCATCCGGCCGTCGCGCCGATCTCGGCCATCATGAGCTTGGTGAACTCCTGAGCCTTCGACGCAAGAATGTCGGCAGCCTTGTTGAGCCGGGCACGGCGCTCGCTGGGACCAAGCGTCGACCAGGCTGGAAATGCCGCCGCCGCCGCATCTGCGGCACTGAGGGCGTCATCGACACTCGCGGCAGCGACCGTGCTCGCCACTTCGCCCGAGATCGGGTTGCTGCGCTCATAAACAGCGTCGTGGGACGCGGGGCGGTCCTTGCCACCGATGAGAAGGTTGATCGCATTCATGGAGGCTGCCTCCCCTTGCTGCGTAGACGGCGTTGGCGGTTGTTCGGCAATTGAAGGGCGCGACACCCCAGGCGAGCCGTCGGCGGCTGGCCGGTCGAGCAGAACGAGACTTTCAGCCTTGAGCGGCCGGGCGGCAGCCTGAAGGCCGGCCCTGCCACCGCCGAGATAAGCACGCTGCACGGCCGCATCCTCAGCGAGCGCGCGGGCGCGCCCTTCGCCGGCGATGCGGCCATTCTCGATGATGTAGCCGCGATCCGCGATGGCGAGGCTCGCGCGCACGTTCTGCTCGACGAGCAGGATCCCAAGACCGCTCGCGCGCACGCGGCGAAGGGCCTGGAAGAGCTCCTTCGTGAGGCGCGGCGACAGCCCGAGCGATGGCTCGTCGAGCAGAAGCAGCTCCGGCGCCGACATCAGCGCGCGGCCAATCGCCACCATCTGTTGCTCGCCGCCCGACATGGTGCAGACGGTCTGTCCGAGCCGCTCTGCGAGGCGTGGAAACACCGCGAGCACATCGGCGAGCATCCTCTGCTCGCCGGCCCGGGCGCGCGCGGCATAGGCTCCGAGCAGCAGGTTCTCGCGTACCGTCAGCTCGGCAAAGATGCCGCGACCCTCCGGAACGAGGGCGACGCCCGCCTCGACGATCTCGTGCGGCTGGAGCCTGGTGAGATCCTGGTCGTCGAACATGATCCTCGCGCCCTGCGCCGGCGCGACGAGGCCCGCGATCGCCTTGAGGAGCGTCGTCTTGCCGGCCCCATTGGCCCCGAGCACGACCGCGACCTCGCCCTTGTCGATCCGCAACGCGACATCGGACAAAGCGAGGTGTTTGCCGTAGGACACGGAGAGAGCGGCGACCTCAAGCATCGTCCTCTCCGAGATAGGCGCGGACGACCTCGGGCTCTGCGAGTGCGAGGCGCGGCGTGCCATGCGCGATCACGCGCCCGGCGTTCATCACCACGCAGCGGTCGCAGAGCGCATGGATCGCATCCATGACATGCTCGACCATGATGATGCTGAGACCGTCGAAGCGCAGCGACTGGACAAGAGCGATGCCTTCCTCGAGCTCCGACGGATTGAGGCCCGCAAGCCATTCGTCGAGCAGCAGCAGCTTGGGCTCGAGCGCCAGCGCGCGGGCAAGCTCCAGACGCTTCTGGTCGATGTACGTCAGTTCCGAGGCGGGCATCGCAGCCCGCTGATCGAGCCCGACGCGCGCGAGCAAGGCCACGGCCTCCTCATGCGCGGCCGCGCCGGTGACCGGCCGCGCACGGAAGGCGAAGGCGGGAATGACATTCTCCGCAACGCTCATCGATGGCAGCACGCGCACGAGCTGGAAGGTGCGCGCCACGCCGAGCCGCGCGATGGTCTCGGGACTGGAGCCATTGATGGCGCGGCCCATGTAGTAGATCTGGCCTGCGTCGGCCTTCAGCGCGCCGGAGATCAGGTTGAGGACCGTCGTCTTGCCCGACCCGTTAGGGCCGACGAGACCAGCGATCTCGCCTGGCCGCACATCGAAGCTGACGCCATCGACGGCGCTGAGGCCCCCGAACGACTTCCTGAGATCCACGATCGTCAGGACATTGGGATCGCGGCGCGATCTTGCGGGCAGACTGCTGACTGGCCGGCGCGCTGCGGGTCGCCAGTCCTCGATGAGGCCGACCACCCCACGCGGGAGGCCGTAGACGATCAGGATGAACGCTGCGCCGAGCAGGATGGAGTAGGCATTGGGGAAGTTCGCCTGCAATACCTCGAACAGCAGCACGAGAGGCACGGCCCCGAGCAGCGGTCCGAAGAGCGCGCCAGCGCCGCCCAGCAGCGCCATGATCACGACCTGAAAAGAGATCATCGGATTGAAGGCGATCGCCGGATCGATATAGGTCCAGCGCGGCGCCATGATGGCGCCGGCGAGCGCCATGATCGCCGAGCTGAACGCAAAGAGCCCGATCTTGGTCCAGGTTGTATCGATGCCACTATGGCGCGCGACAACCTCGTCGGCGCCGATGACGCGTGCCGCCAAGCCGAAGCGCGAGCGGCCGATCAGCCAGCCGGCGACCAGCACGGCGACAGCGAGCGCAAGAAGCTGCCAGTAGATGGCGGACTGGGGCATATCGAGGAAGAGATAGCGGCCCATCGTGCCTTTGACATTCACCTCGTACCAGGTCACGAGCTGGCGGATCAGCTCGGCGAGGCCGAACGTGAAGATGACGAAGTAGACGCCTGAGAGACGCAGCGTCGAGAGACCCACGACGAGTGCCACGGCGAATCCGGCGAGTGTCGCTGTGATCAGAACGAGCGGCCAGGGCGCGGCCTCGGCCATCACGGCCGCTGTATAGGCACCGATGCCGAAGAAGGCGGCGCTCGCGAGCGAGATGTAGTGCGTCGGGCCCGAGAAGAGCGCCCACGCCGTGGCCAGGATCACGAAGTTGAGCATGCCGATCGCGAGTGCGAGCACATAGCCGCTGGCGACGAGCGGCAAGCCGACGAGCAGAAGGACTGCCAGAAGGCCCAGCGCGATGAGCGGTGCCTTCGCGAGGCTCATCGAACTGCACTCCCGAACAGACCCTGCGGCCGGACGAGAAGGACGATCATGAAGAGCGCGTAGGTAACGGCGAGCGTGAGGCCCGGATCAACAAGGCGCGTCACGCCGGTCTCGATCACGCCGAGCGCGAGGCCCACGATCAGCGCCCCGAGCACATTCCCGACGCCGCCGACAATGACAACGATCAGCGCCTTCATCGTGAAGACGACGCCCATGGACGCATTGAAGGTGAGGAACATGCTGACCAGCACGCCGCTGGCGGCAACCAGCGCCCCGCCAAGGGCGAACGCGAAGGCCGACGCCGTACGCACATCGATCGCGACGAGGCTGGCCGCCGTCGGGTTCACGGCGATCGCGCGGATCGCGGTGCCCGTACGGGTCCGGGTGAGCGCCAGATAGAGGCCGACGCCGATCAGCGCTGCGAAGAGGAACGCGATGACGCGGTTGAGCGCGAGCGTCGTGCCGAGAATGGACAACGGCACGGACAGATAGCCGTAGCTGTAGTACTGGCCACCGAACACGACGAGGGCAATGCCCTGCACGATGAACAGAAGTCCGAAAGTGGCGAGGATGCTATCCACCTCGAGCTGGCCGCGGCTGCGCGCGCGCCGGACGAGCGGCGTCAGCAGCCACCGATAGATCGCCCAGTTGGCGATGAACGCGAGCGGCACCGCGAGGACGAGCCCGACCAGCGGGCTGATCCCGAGCGTGCTGTAAAGCCAGAAGGCCAGGAACGCGGCACCCACCAGGAACTCGCCATAGGCAAGGTTCATGATGCGCGCGACCCCGTACTGCAGGGTGAGCCCCATTGAAACGAGCGCGTACATGCCGCCGAGCACGAGGCCCGATATGAGGATGTCGATGAGCAGCATCATTCACGCCACGAGATGGCTGGAGCCCCGACCACTCTCCCCCGAAGGTGCTCGGGGCCCCAGCAGGGCTGTTCCCCTACTGCTTCCAGGCTGGCTTGGGGAACAGGGGTGCCTTGGCGCCTTCGTAGCTCGTCGGCGCAAGTCCGACAAACTCGCCCTTTTGCCATTGCCCGACCCACCATACGATCGGCATGATGTTATCGACGAGCTTGATCTTGCCCATGATCGTGTCGAACGTGCCGGTCTGTAGCTCCTTGATGATGGCGGCGCGATCAATCTTGCCGACCCGCTCGATGGCCTGCTGCAGCATCTGCAGGCTGACGTAGGTCACCGGGCTCGCCCAGCGGTCGGGCTCTCGGCCGATCACTTCCGTGTGGCGCTTGAAGTAGGCCTGGAGCGCCGGGCTATCGACATTCCAGCCGCCCACGCCCATGACGCCCTCGATGCTCGCGCCGAATTTGCCTTTGAACACCGGAAACGCGGTGCCGACTGCGGTGTAGTAGACCTTCGGGTTGTAGTTAAGCACGCGCGCGGCGTCGGTGATGGCGATGGTATCGGGCGGATAGCTGAAAGCGACGAACGTATCGGCGCCGGTTGCCATGGCATCCTTCAGCAGCGCCTGCATGTCCTGGGTGCCGATGGGATAGGTCTTGTCGAGCGCGAGTTCGAAACCAGCCGACTTGAATGCGGCGCGGGCCGCGGTTGCGAGCTCGATGCCGAAAGCGTCGGCGACCGAGATCATCGCGATTTTGGCGCCGATCTTGTTCTCAGCCTTGAGCTTGCCGAGCACTTGCGCGAGCGCGGCCGCCCCGGCCTTCGACGGCCCGAGGAACCAGAAGCTGTTCGGCCAGCGTTTCGCCATCTCGGGTGCGCGGTCGGTCGCAGCCGTCACGGCAAGATGCGGATAGCCGAGCCGGTTGAAGGTCGGGCCGACAGCGAGATTGAGGCCGGTCCCCCACGGCGGCAAGATGAGATCGACCTTGTCCTGCGTGGCGAGGCGCTCGACCGCCTTCACGGCTTCCTCGGAGTTCGAGCGATCGTCGTACTCGACGACCTCGATCTGAAGCTTCTTGCCGCCGACATTGATGCCGCCGGCCGCATTCACATCCGCCACCCAGAGCTGGTAGTTCGGCAGGGTCGTCACGCCGGCGCCGCCGGCAAAGGGGCCCGTCTTGGAGATCGCGTAGCCGATCCGGATCTTGTCCTGGGCGTGCGCGAGGCCAGCATGGCCCGCGAGGGCCGACACGGCCGCAGCCAGTGCCAGGCGGCTGAGTGACATCCGCAGCATATCGAAGGTCCTCCTCAATCGTCGGCAAGCCGGATCGGGCTCCGGCCCAAGCACGACGCGCTTCCTCTCTCAAGCCGGGCTCTTATGGCGCTCAATCCGACCCGTGCTTGACTGAGTGAACATCATGTGGTCGCCTGCGAAAATGGATAAAACTGTCGAAAAGATGCACAAAGCATCGCCGGCGGGTCCGGCACCGAAGCTGTGGCGCGCCAATTCCGACAGCTTTGCCGGGCCCTTGCAGGCCAAGGCCGAACGGCCGGCTGAAGTGATTGCGGCGCGCCTTCGCTCGGTGGCGGTCGAGAGCCACTTCGCGGCCCGCGAATGGCGGCTGGACGCGGGCCCCTCATGCGATCTCGATCACTGCCTGGTGCTGCAGACCGGCGAGGCCTGGCTGCACCTCAAGGGCGAGCATCTGCACGTGCTGAGCCCCGCCTTCGTCTGGTGCCCCGCCAATCTCGCCGAGCGATTGGTCATTGAGGCCGGCGGGCGTGGCCACATCGTGCATATTCGCCGCGATCTCATCGAGCAGACCTTCCGCCAGATCCCGGAGGCCGGCGAGCTCATCAATCTGCTCGCCGCAGCGCAGCCGCTCGCTCTGGCAATCGAAGCCGATATCGCCCTGCGCCTGCTGCGTCTTCTCGCGCTCATCTCCAGCGAGCTGAGCGAGCCGCGCCCGGGCTCGGAGACAGTCATCTCGTCGGCCCTGCTGATCGCATTCGTGCAGTTGTGGCGGCACGTGGGGGCCAGCGCGCTCGCACGTGGCGAGACGGTGGGGGCCGCGGCGCTGCTCATGCGTTTCCGTCAGCTCGTCGAGGAACGCTTCCGCGAGCAGTGGCCCGTCGCGCGCTATGCCGAGGCCCTCGGGGTCACACCGGGGCGGCTTCATGCCATTGCCACGCGCACCCTCGGGCGGACGCCACGTGCGCTCATTCAGCAACGCCTCATCTACGAGGCGGCCGTGCGGCTGGAGCGCTCGGCGATCACGATCAAGCAGCTAAGCTACATGCTCGGCTTCAAGGATGCCGCCTACTTCAACCGGTTTTTCGCCAAGCACGTGGGCCTTCCGCCCGCCCGCTATCGACGCGCGGTCGTCCGCCGCAATGTCGCGGGGCACGCGCCGCAGATCGCGTTCACCTTCTACGATTGGCCATGATGTGCAGCTCATGCGGCGCCCTCACGGCATCCGGGGATGCGGTGCCGCAGCCAGCACCTGCGGGAGCATGTAGGGCACACCTTCCGGCGGGGTCCGATTGACCCTGATGGGGCACCCATAGGCCGCCGACAGGATGTCGTCGTTGAAAATCTCGGCCGGCGTGCCACGCGCAAGAATGCGCCCAGCGCCGATCAGAACGATATCGTCCGCCCAGGCCGCAGCGAGATTGAGGTCGTGAATGACGATGAGCACGGCGCGTCCAAGTCCCGCCTGGTGTCGCGCCTCGTCAAGCACGCGAGCCTGATGCGCCAGATCGAGACTGGCCGTAGGCTCGTCGAGCATCAGGATGGCGCCTTCTTCAGGCGCCCGCGGGACGGCGTCGAGCTGACAGAGGGCACGCGCGATGTGCACCCTCTGCCTCTCGCCTCCGGACAGCTCGCTGTAAAGACGCGCCCGCAGGTGCTCGATGTCGACCGCACGCAACGCCTGATCGGCGATCCTATGCGCACTGGGTTCGATGCCGTCGAAGCCGGGAACAGAAGCCCCAAGACGTACAACCTCGATCACCGTGAAGGGAAATGAAAGATGCGTGGCCTGCGGCACGACGGCACGACGCCGCGCAAGCGCGACGGGCGACAATCTCCGCACATCCTGCCCATCGAGAAGCACTGAGCCGGCGCTCAGGGCCAATTCGCCAGCGAGCGCCTTCAGCAGCATGGATTTGCCAGCGCCGTTGGGGCCGATGATCGCGGTCACACGGCTCGGCGCAACCTTAAGGTCGACGCCGTCAAGCAGGCGCCGGCCGCGCCGCTCGAGAACAACACCGCGCGCTTCAAGCATGGACTACTCCAGGCCGCCAATACCCCGGCGCAGGACGATGTGCAGAAAAACGGGAGCGCCAATCGCAGCCATGACGATCCCGAGCGGCAACTCGGCCGGGCGCACAATCATGCGCGCGATGACGTCGGCGATGAGCACCAGCGTCGCCCCGAGAAGCGCGCTGCACGGTAGCACGAAGCGATGGTCCGGCCCGGCAACGAGGCGGACGAAGTGCGGCACGACAATGCCAACGAAACCGACAATTCCGGCCACAGCGACGGCCGCGCCGACGGATGCGGCCGTGGTGAAGATGATGAGCCATTTGGTGCGCTCGACATCGATACCGAGGTGGAAAGCCTCGGCCTCGCCGAGCAGGAAGCCATTGAGCGCACGAATGACGCGCGGGAGCACGACCGCAAGGGCGGCGGCAAATGGCAGGATGGCAACGACCTTCGGCCAGCTCGCGCCCGAGAGGCTCCCCATGGACCAGAGTGTCAGGTCGCGGAGATCGCGATCGTCGCTGACATAGGCGATGAGGCCCGTGAGTGCCCCGGAAATGGCCCCGATCGCGATGCCGGCGAGCAGCAACGTGCCGATCATGAGCTGCCCGCGCCGGCCGGCGATCAGCATAAGAATTGCCGTGGTCAGAAGCCCGCCGCAGAAGGCCGCAAAGGGCAGGGCATAAACGCCGAAGGTGCGCGTCCATGGGGCGGCAAGGCTGTTGCCCAGCGCGATGGTCGTCACTGCGGCGAGAGCCGCGCCGGAAGAGACGCCGACAATGCCGGGATCCGCAAGCGGGTTACGGAAGAGGCCCTGCATCATCGCGCCGCTTACCGCAAGCGCCGCACCGACAAAGGCGCCGAGCAACGTGCGTGGCAGTCGGATGCCGAGAAGCACGAGTTGCTCGGTGGAACGCTCGGCCCCCGAAGGGCCGAACAGGAAGGCATCGACTGCACGTCCGAGCGCGCTCAACGTGATGCCCGTGGCGCCGATGGACAGCGACAAGACAACGGCAACGCTCACTGCCGCAACGGATACGGCAACGAGGCGCTGCCCAATCCGATCGCGATCCATCGACACAACAGCCTGGCGCAAGATGAGCAATCGCATTACCTGCCAAGCTCGGCACGCTTGATGGGCAGATCCGGATAGAGCGCGCGCATCAAGTCATCCGCAGCGGCGGCGGCACGCGGCCCAAATCCGAGCACGTACAGGCCGTCCATTCGAATGATACGCTTCTCCCGCACGGCCGGGCTCGCGCCCGCGCCTCTCATCGTCATGAGCTGCTCGGCATCGTGGCCGCCGCTCGAGTTGTGCATCAAGACAATCGCCTCCGGCCGGATCTCGGCCATTGCCTCATCGGTCATCGGCTTGAACCCGTTGATCGAAGCCGCGGCATTCTCCGCCCCTGCCAGCTTCAGCATCGCATCGGCGCTGGTATTGCGACCGCCGACCGTTGCTCGTCCGTTGGCCACATTCAGCACGAAGAGCGTGCGCAGTGGTCTCTTGATCAGCGCGCGCTGCTTGGCCAGTGCCTCGAAGTCACGCTCGATGCGTGCGGCCAGCTCTTTGCCCGCGGCCTCGAGACCGACGACCTGCGATACGTGCCTGGTCTTGCTGGCAATGCCTTGGGGGCTCAAGTCCTCGGCAATCTCGACGTACGCCACGGGCGACGATTTGAGCGCACTGACGACCTCCGGCGGCCCCGCACGATCCGAGGCAATGATGAGACTTGCACCGACCGATAGCACGCCCTCCGTAGACAGCGCCCGCATGTAGCCGACGTTTGCTTTCTGTTGCAGGGCCTCGGGTGGGAACTGGCTGGTTGCATCGACCGCGACGATCCGCGTCGCGGCGCCAATGGCGTAGAGAATCTCCGTAATGTCACCACCAATCGAAACGATCCTGGAGGCATCCCCAGCCGCTGAAGCCGGCCCGGTGACGGCTTCTCGGCCTGTCTGAGCGAATGCAGCACCGCACAATGCAGTCAGAAAGAGCACCGCAGTCAGAAAGAGCACACAGGTGACGACGCGCGATCTGCGCATCATGCTTATCGAGGATGCCGTCATTTGAAGCCTCAGCTCATCTTGATGCGGTCCAACATGCCCTGCCACAACGCGGCGATCGCCATTGCAGGCACGCAGCCTGTCGGCGCGCGAGCACGCTGGAAGCAGCACGGACTGCAGATGCTTCAGGAGGTGCACCAGGCAGCGCACGACGAGCGCCGCTCACACTCACGGTCCGCGTCTTGGCGCAGCACTGAAGCATTCTTTACGTGCGAAGTAAAGTATCTACAGCGGCGCGGGCGAGGCGTGGGATGGGAAGACGCTCGGGAGCCCACGGATCGAGAGCGCCGTCGCCCTTGCGTCGTCGTGCTGCGGCTCACAGACACCCTGTTTTGGGCGCATCGCGCGGCATCCGCTGCGCAACGCGCACGACGCCCGCGAATGGAATTGCAATTCGTATAATTGGACCGCCTCTTGAGATTGTGACATTTTTGTCGCCTCGGTGCTGACGCGGCCTGCGGCAGGCGATTTAATCTTGACCGCCGGAGTATATTTTCAGAATTCTCCTCACATACAGTGCTCAGAAGATGCCGACGCGCCTGACCCGGCTCAGCAGCGGGCACCCTCGGCACTGTTCAGGAAGCCAGCCAGCACGGAAGCCAAAGTCCGGCCAGCTAGCCAGTCATCGGGGCAGCGGAGGTTGGCCATGCGGCTTTACTATTCGGAATCTACCTTTACTTGCGCTCGTGCGATGCGGGGCACAACGCGTACGGAACGGGCTCTTTGCGGCGCGGGCATATTGCTGGCCGGGATCGCCTGGTGCGGACCGGTCTTTGCGCAGACGGCGCTCCCGCCATTGAGTGTCCAAGCCAAAAAGGCCAAAGCGAAGTCGGCCAAGAGAACGGCACCCCGCGCCGCGCCACAGCCCGCTGCGCCTGCGGCCGGAGCCGCCGAAAGCGAAGCACCTGGCATGACAGCGCCGCAGGATGTGCCCTATGCCACGCCGGGAAGTGTCAGCACAGCAACGCGGAGCGACATCGAGACCTTCGGCCAGATTCGCACCGATGACATCCTGCGCGCCATGCCCGGCGTTTCCACCCGCGAAAGCGCCAGCAATGCCGGCGTGGCTGTCAACATCCGAGGGTTCGAGGGTTCCGGGCGCGTCAATATGATGATCGACGGCGTCCGTCAGAACTTCCGCTTCACAGGCCATGAGGCCTCGGGCTTCACCTATATCGATCCCAATCTGATCGCCGGCATCGAGGTGAATTCCGGAGCGGTATCGACGCGCGGTGGCGCCGGCGCACTCGCGGGCACCGCGAATTTCCGTACGCTCGATGTCGGTGACATCATCAAGCCCGGCCAGAACATGGGCGTGCTGACGACGACGACATGGGGCAGCAACGGCATCGGCTGGACAGGCTTGGCAGCAGCCGGCGCCCGGACGGATTCTGTTGGCGTTGCCGGCGCCATCAGCACGCGCGATCAGGGGCGCTACAAGAATGGTGATGGCGTGACGGTTCCAAATACCGATCGCGAAGTGCTTTCCGGGCTCTTCAAGCTCGAATTCAAGCCGTCCTCGGAGCACTTCCTCAAGTTTGGCGGCGTGTTCTATGATGGCGACTTTACCGCAAACTCATACTTGCAGAACGTGCGATCGGACACGTTCACGATGAACTACGCCTATCGCCCGAGCGACAATCCCTGGGTCGACTTCAGGTTCAATGCCTACAAGAACGATGTGGTGATGAGGTACCTGGAAGGAACAGGGAGTGCTGTCGGCCGCGTCATCGACGTCCAGGGTGAAGGGTTCGACCTATCCAACACCTCCCGGTTCCAGATCGTTGACGTCAGGTTCGTGTCCGAGATCGGCTTCGAGTATTTCGGAGACGACTTCGACGTCATCAACAGCGCGGCAGTCCCGGATAGAGGCGTCAATCCGTCAGGAAAAAGCTCCGTCGCAGGCCTGTTCTCGCAGACGAAAGCCTCATACGGGATCGGCGACCTGATCGTGGGCCTTCGCTACGATATGTTCACTTTGAAGGGCTCGGGCTCGGTTGCTGCCGGCAACCCGATCGGGCTCCCCGCGGGCCCCTACGCGGTGGACCGGGAGGAGGAGCGCTTCAATCCGAAGGTGACGTTTGCTCTGAACCCGCTCTCATGGCTCCAGCCATATGTGACCTATTCGGAGACGATGCGCTATCCGACGGTGAATGAGACCTTTACGGGAGGCCTCCATCCGGGGACTGGCGTGCCCCAGTACTTCTACCCCAATCCCTTCCTCGAGCCCGAGATTGCGAAGGGATGGGAGTTCGGCTTCAACATCAAAAAGGGCGGTCTCTTTGCCCATCGCGACCTGTTCCGCTTCAAGGCGGCCTACTTCACGCTGGACGTCGAGAACTACATTACGGCATTCCTCACGCCGAGCTTCGCCACCTACTATGACAACCATCCCGGCACGAGCACCGTCCAGGGAATCGAGCTGCAGGGCATGTACGATGCCGGATTCTTCTTTGCCGGCCTCAGCTACACGTATACCGACTCGAACCTGCCGCCACAGATCAACGGCTTCGGCGCAACCGCCTATCTGCCGGATCATGTTGCCACGATCACCGGCGGCCTGAGGTTCTTCGACGAAAAGCTCACCGTGGGCGCGCGGGGCTATTTCGTCTCGGAGGCTGAGGTCGGCGCCATCAACGGCCCCCCGACGCCGGGTTATGAACTGCTCGACCTGTTCACCAGCTACAAGTTCGACAGCGGTCTTCAGATCGGCGCAAGCCTGACGAACGTCTTCGATGAGACGTACACGCCAGTCTTGAGTACGGGCGCATCGGGTGCGACAGGTATCCCAACAGGGCGTGGCCGCACATTGCTGCTCAATGCAAAGGCGCAGTTCTAGCCGCACCTGATATCGGATCGAAAGACGAGGCGCCGCACTTCATGCGGCGCCTCACCCCCGGCGGCGGAACATCGCGCAGACGATGTGGCAACATGAATAGGCGATGTCTGGCCAGCCCCTGCTTTCCATACTCAGCCAAGGCCAAAGCGCTGGCTCTTGCGAGCTGGCAATTCTATTCGCTGCATGTGGTCCGTCTGGCTAAGATCGTCTAGTGTGCCGATCGCGAAGTTCGTCACTATCTGCAGCGGGCTCTCGAACGAAGTTCGCGATCGAAAGGACACGAGCAAGCCTATGTTTCTAGTGTGGTCCAGATCCCGAAGTCCGCCTTCGACACCTACCGCGAAGTGGTGGCGGACTTCGCAATCACCACACCACGTACAGATGACCCCTGGCAGAAGCGGACGGCTGGGGATGGCGATACGGGAGAGCACGAGGTGGATAACAATGCTTCCTCGACGAACGGCAGCACGAGGCCGCTTCAGCACACGTTCGATCCGGCCCGGCTCGAACACTGGCTTCAAGAGCACATAGCTGGCTTTCAAGGACCGCTCCGCATCGAGCAGTTCAAGGGTGGGCAGTCGAACCCGACGTACAAGCTGACAGCGGCCTCGGGCACCTATGTCCTGCGACGCAAGCCGCCCGGCCCCCTGCTGCCGAGCGCGCATGCGGTCGAGCGCGAGCATCGCCTGTTGACCGCCCTGCGTGACACTGGCGTCCCGATCCCGCGCGCACATGGCCTGTGCGAGGACGCGGACGTGATCGGCAGCACGTTCTACGTCATGGATTTTGTCGACGGGCGTGTGTTCTGGGATCCCCGCCTTCCTGACCTGTCGAGGGCCGAGCGCGCGGCCGTGTTCGATTCGATGAACGAGACGATCGCCGCCCTCCACAGCCTCGATCCCGAAGCGGTCGGCCTCGGCGACTACGGCCGGGCCGGCAACTTCATCAGCCGGCAGATCGGCCGCTGGTCGAAGCAGTATCGAGCCTCCGAAACCGAGGAGATTCGCTCGATGGACAGCCTGATCGACTGGCTGCCGCGTCACCTTCCCGCAGAGGGCGAGACGCGGATTGTTCACGGCGATTATCGCCTCGACAACGTGATCATCAATCCGCGCGATCCCAAGGTCGTCGCCGTTCTCGACTGGGAGCTCTCAACGCTTGGCGATCCGCTCGCGGATTTCGCCTATCACATGATGTCCTGGCGCATTGCCCCCGACTTGTTCAGAGGTTTGGCCGGCGTGGACTTCGAAGGGCTCGGCATTCCCGACGAGCCGCACTATCTCGCCGCATACTGCCGGCGAACAGGGCGCGAGCATATCGAAGCCTGGGACTACTATCTCATCTTCAGCATGTTCCGGATTGCAGCGATCCTGCAGGGGATCGCCAAGCGCGCGCTCGATGGCACCGCTGCCGACGCCGAGGCATCGCAGGTGGGGCGATTGGCACGCCCCCTCGCGGATCAGGCGTGGCGGCTCGCACAGACGATCGCGCCATAGCCGAGCGGCATGTCTGCGCCCTGCGCGGCGTGCGCACCCTTCCCATGGCTGCAGCGGCCGTCAGGTGGTGCGCAGCATACGCTTGAGCAACTTGCCGTTCGCATTGCGCGGGAGCGGCTCTCGGCAGATCGTGAAGCTCTCGGGTACCTTGTAGTCGGCCAGCAGGTCAGTACAGTGACGCTTGAGCTCTAAGGGCTCAACTTCTGCGCTCGCGAAGACGAATGCGTACGCGCGCTCGCCGAGCACCGGACAGGGCCGGGCGATCACCGCGGCCTCGACCACCTTGGGGAAGCTCATCAGCGCATTTTCAACTTCGACCGAGTAGATCTTGTAGCCGCCGCGGTTGATCATGTCCTTCTTGCGATCGAACACATACACAAAGCCATCAGAGTCCTTCGATCCGAGATCACCCGAGCGCCAATAGCCGCCGGCGAAGTTCTCGGCGGTCGCCGCCGCGTCATTCCAGTAGCCGGGAACAACCATGGGGCCGCCGAGCCACAGCTCACCCACTTCGCCGCTCGCCACCTCGCAGCCCGCCTCGTCCATCACCAGCACATCGGCGCAGGGCACCGCACAGCCGACACTGTCGGAGCGTGCGGCCGTCTGCGCCGGCGGCATGATCGTGACTGGAGAGGTTGTCTCGGTGGCACCGTACGCATTCATGAGATTGAGGTTCGGCAGCTTTTCGGCAAAGCGTGCGATCGTCGCCGGCGCCATGGGTGCGCCACCGTAGCCTGCGATGCGCCAGGTATCGTACTTCGTCTCGTCGAATGCCGGATCGAGCAGGCACAGGTTGTACATGGCCGGCACCATGAGCGAGTGCGTCATGCGCTCGCGTGCCGCCAGCTCCAGGAACTCCGGCGCCTTGAACGCCGGCATGATGATCAATGTCGCCGCCGCGTGTGCCATCGCCATGATCAGCGCGATGATGCCCGTCACATGGCTCATGGGGACCGCGGCGATGGCGCGGTCCCTTGAGGTGAGCGCCATGCAGCATTCGTAGTGCATGGCCGAGTGGCAGATGCCGAGGTGCGTCAGCATCGCGCCTTTGGGGCGCCCCGTCGTGCCTGACGTGTAGAGGATGACGGCCGTATCCTCCTCGAACACTTCGGCCGGAGCGGCACCGCCCGGATGCGCGAGCAGCGGGATGGCCTCGCTGGATGCGCGCGGATCCACGGGCACGCGTTGCCGGCTCGCCGGCGAGACATCCACAGCCGGCAGGCGGTCGGCGAGATCGGCGTCGTAAACCAGCAGCTTCGCGCCCGAGTGGGAGAGCATATAGGCGAGCGCCGGCGTCTGCTCGCGCACGCTCATGGGCACGGCGATCGCACCGAGACGCAAGGTCGCGAAGAGAACGACGGGGAACGGGACGCCATTGCCGAGCAGCATGGCCACCCGGTCACCCTTGCCGATGCCGGCAGCCGCAAGGCCGGCGCTGCAGCGCTCCACGACGCGATAAAGCTCGCGATAGGTCAGGCGCTCCTTGCCGCAGACCATGGCTTCACCGTCAGGGTTGCGGTCCACGGCATTGCGCAACAGGTCAAAGGCATTGTGGGGACGATCCGCGAAGCACCGCACGAGGCGGTCGCCGTAATGCCTCTCGTATCGGAGTGGCGGCACGCTGCCGAGCCATGCGCCTTCCATGACGGCCCCCTCAGCTCCCTACACGCACGATTCCATGCTTGATCGAGAACACGCGATCGTGCGGGCCGTACCCCGCGCTGCGCATGGCATGATCGCCACCGCCACGATGGCGCGACGGCCCAGTCTGAATGATTGCGCGCAGCCGTTTCCTCCCGCGCATGGTCGGTACTCCCAATCGCGGACCGTTCTCGGTCTCTTGTGCTCACCAATGTCCGCCGCAAGAGCGGCTGATCCTCCGACCTAGCCGCCTCCTCCCGGCAGGGCTTGTTGCGGCAGACTGCTGAGCAGCTTTCTCACATTATTGACGTGTCGTCGCGCTGCGGTCTCGGCACGAGGCGGATCCCCCGCAAGAACGGCTGCGGCAATGGCGCGATAATCCTCCATGCGCATGGCCTCGCGTCCGGACTGCACCTCAAAGACGCGCGACTGGATGCGGATGAGATTGACGTGCACGCTGGTAAGGAGGCGCGTCAGCTCACCGCTCCCCGCGATCCGAAGCAGTGTCCTGTAGAAGTCGTTGCGCGCCCGCACGAAATCGAAGAACTCGGCACGGCGCGTGTGATCGGAAAGCGTCGCCAGGCTGTTGCGGAGCAGCGCCCTGTGACCGGGCACATCGATCCGCCGGGCGGCAAGACGCGCGCAAAGGCCGACAAGCACCTCCAGCAGGTCCATGATCTCGAAGGCTTCCTCGCGCGTCAGCGAGCGAATATGTGCGCCGCGGTGCAAGTTCAGCGTCACGATGCCTTCAGCTTGAAGGCGGTTGAGCGCCTCGCGGACAGAGCTCCGGCTGACCTTGAAATCGCGGGTGAGGTCGGCTTCGACGAGGCGTTGCCCGGGCACGTAGCGGCCATCATAGAGGCCACGCACGATGCCGCGAAAGACCCTGTCGGCCGAGCTTTCCTGCTTCGGCCGAGCCTCGACCGTGTCGATCGCAGCGGGCGTCGCCAGCTTGCGGACGGTGACCTTCTGCGCCGCCGACTTTAGCGTCGCCGTCATGTCGTCGCGCTCCGTACCATCCCTGAAAAGGCAGACGGCTGGATGCCCGCGTTGGTCCCGCGATGGCGCTTCAGCTCCATGCGCGCGATCTGGTTGCGATGCACCTCGTCGGGACCGTCGGCGATGCGCAACAGGCGGGCCGTGGCATAAGCCAAAGCGAGCCCGAAATCGTTGGTCACGCCCGCACCGCCGAAGGCCTGGATGGCCCAGTCCATGACCTTGCACGCCATATTCGGCACAGCAACCTTGATCATGGCAATCTCGGCCCGCGCTTCCTTGTTGCCGGCCTTGTCCATGATATAGGCCGCCTTCTGCGTGAGAAGGCGCGCCTGCTCGATCATGATGCGCGCTTCGGCAATGCGCTCCTGCGTCACGGTCTGCTCGGCAATGGGCTTGCCGAAGGCAACGCGCTCCTCCACACGCCGGCACATCTGCTCAAGCATGCGCTCCGAAAGGCCGATCAGGCGCATGCAGTGATGGATCCGCCCGGGCCCGAGCCGGCCCTGGGCGATCTCGAAGCCGCGCCCCTCCCCGAGCAGCAGGTTGGCGGCCGGAACGCGCACATTCTCGAAGATGACCTCGCTCGCGCGATCCGGCATCCCGTAATAGCCGAACACGGGCAATGGCCGCACGACGCGCACCCCAGGCGTGTCTTTCGGCACCAGGATCATCGATTGCTGGCGATAGCGGTCAGGGTTCTCGGGATCCGACTTGCCCATGAAGATGATGATCTTGCAGCGCGGGTCCGTCGCTCCGGTCGTGAACCACTTGTGCCCGTTGATGACGTAATGGTCCCCATCGCGGCGGATCGAGCTCTCGATATTCGTGGCATCGCTCGAGGCCACGGCCGGCTCGGTCATGGCGAAGCTCGAGCGGATCTCACCGGCAAGCAGCGGCTTGAGCCAGCGCTCCTTCTGCTCGGCCGTTCCATAGCGGACCAGCACCTCCATGTTGCCCGTGTCAGGTGCGGAGCAGTTGAACACTTCCGGGGCGAGGTGCGAGCGCCCCATGACCTCACACAGCGGCGCGTACTCGCTGTTGGTGAGGCCTGCGCCGTACTCCGAGTGCGGCAGGAACAGGTTCCACAAGCCCGCCGCGCGCGCCTTGACCTTCAGCTCCTCGACCACAGGCTGCACCTGCCATGGCCCCAGCCGCTCCGACTCTTCGAAGAAGCGCGCCTCGTTCGGGTAGATGTACTCCTGCATGAAGGCGACGAGCCGCGCCCGCAAGCTCTCGACCTTGTCCGAGACATCGAATTCCATGTCCCACCCCGTTTACTGTCTACAATATCATCAGACAAAATCATGAGGCGATCAAGTACCCCCGACACACCCTATCGGACGCGTCGATGTGATTGCGCAAGAGAGAATTTCCGGCTCACTGCCCCTCCGAGGAGGGATACGATGAGACAGAGAGACAAGTAGATGCGCGGATAGGAGGTGCCGGCAGACCCGCAGTGCAGGGCCCCCGCCGCTCAAGCGGCATCCCTCACGCATCCAATGCCGTTCTCAGCTGAGCGAGGCTTTGGCGCAGGGTGCGCGATATGGCGGACGTCGGCTTGCCGAGACGCTGACCGACCGCTTGATGGGTCATGCCGGCCACGAAGATCATGAGGACGATCGAGCGTTTCTCATCATCCAGCTGCCGCAGGCTCCTCGCCAGCCGCGCCCTTGCCTCGGACACTTCTAAGCCTGCGACGGCATCATCCGTGCTGCACAAGCTATCAACTTCGGGACAATCATCGATTGAAACGGCGACCTTACGGCGCAGTTCATCCATCGCGCAGTTGCGCGCGATGGTCAGAAGCCACGTCATTGGAGACCCCAAAGACGGGTTGAAGCTGGAGGCACGCTGCCAAGCGCGCAGGAAGCATTCCTGCAGAACATCGTCGGCGAGGTCCCGGCGCTTGAGCACGCTCAATATCGCGCTGTAGAGTTTGGCCGCGCTTGCAGCATAGATCTCCTCGAGGGCGTCTCTGTCACCGGCGGCGGCACGCTGCAAAGCACATCGCAAAGCCTCCGCTGAGCGTGCAGGCGCTCTGGTCCCCGTCGATGGTGCGTCGACCAGACCGCAGTATGTCGATTGCGCCTCAAGTCCGATCATCAGTCCGTTTCCGATGGTCCCGAAGTCCCGATCCTGCAATGCCCAGCTCCACCTTGCGGCTGCACCGATTGTGCTGCGGTGAGGCGGTGCCCGAGAGGCCACTGAGCAAATCGAAGTCCCCCGTCTGGCCAAGCTCTGGCCCGGCCGAACGCCCCCTCGCCTCGGACGGCAGTCAGCTGATTGCCTCCGGGGTGGCTTGGCTCCGCCGGCTCCGCGACCCTTCCAATAGGCAATATCTGGAGGTAAGCTCACGAAGTCAGAAATAGGTACTCGCTCGTGTTTCGATAGCCGAAATGCATTGGCTTAGAGGCCGGAGAACGAGGACGTTACGGTCGAGTGGCTGACAGGCCGATTTCTGCGAAGTGCCGCACCCATGGAGATGCATCAGATTCGGTATTTCCTGGCGGTTGCACGGACGCTGAACTTCACCCGTGCCGCCGAGGAGTGCCATGTCGCCCAGCCGTCGCTGACGCGCGCGATAAAGCTGCTCGAGGGCGAGCTCGGTGGTGATCTGTTTCGGCGTGAGCGCAATCAATCCCACCTTACGGATCTCGGTCAGCGGATGCTGCCGTTGCTCCAGCAGTGCTTTGACAGCGCAAACAGCGCGCGTTCGCTTGCCAGTTTCATCAAGAGCGGGGGCATAGCACCGCTGCGGCTCGGACTTTCACACACGATTGGCGTCGGGCTGATCGTGCGCCAGCTCACCGCCGTAGCGGCGACCTTCAAAGGACTAGAACTCAAGTTCCTGCGTGGCGATGCCGCCACCATTCTCGAGACGCTGAAGTCCGGCGAAGCGGACCTCGCGCTTGCGGGGCCTATGATGCCGACTTGGGATCGGCTCGATACCTGGCCTTTGTTCAGCGAGAAATTTTGCCTTGCTGTGAACGCCGGGCATCACCTCGCAAAGCGAAACACAGTCGACATCGGGTGCCTTGCTCACGAGCGGCTGCTGGCCCGCGCGTATTGTGAGAGTTCAGAGCAGATAGAGCATCTCCTTCGCGAGCACGGCGCGATCACCACCAATGTGCATCAGGTTGCCAGCGATAGCGACGCAATCGGTCTCATCGCGGCAAATGTTGGTGTATCGCTGCTTCCACAATCCGTCGACCTGCCCGAAGCTGTACGGCGGATTTCCTTGAGCGATTTCCCTTTGACGCGATCGGTCAATGTCTATGCGGTGGCTGGTCGCCCGCGTCCCCCGGTAGCGGCAGCGCTACTCAAGCTTCTCAGGGCGGCAGACTGGTCCGGCCTCGATTGCCGTATGGACGCGGCCGCCGCTCCGTCGTCCTCGAAGGGGGCGTGAGGCCGTCGTTTCTCAGCCTTCGATGGTCGCCAATACCGCCAGGATCGATGCTGGGCTCATGCGCCTGCGATAGTCGAGATCGAGATGGCGGGCCCTTATTTTCCTCTCTCGGTCGACGATAAACGTTGCCGGAATCGGAAGCGTCCAACTTTCGTTGCCGTTGTAGAGCGGCAGTTGGCGGCCGGCCGCCTCCATGGCGCGGCGAATTTCGTCCCCTACCCAGATCGCCAGTCCGATCGACAGAGCGTAGGCATTATCCATATCGCTCAGCACTACGACCTCTGATCTGGCGTCCTGCATCTGCTTGGTGAACTCGTGGCGCTCTGGCGTGATGATCACAAGATTTGCGCCGAGGCGCCGAATTTCGTCGCCAACTCCTGAGAGCGCTCTTCTGGTCAGCCCGCAGAACGGGCACCAATGACCGCGCTGGAAGACGATGACTGAGGCTTTTGATGAGGTGAGAGCCCCGAGAGACATCAGCCGTCCTTCCGGGTCGGGCAGTAGGAAATCCGGCATGTACTCCCCGACATCAGGAGCACCCCTGCCGACCCCATTGCTCGCGAGGCGGGTGGCCAGCCGATCCACCATGGCTGCAGTGTCTGGATCTATGTCCCGCGCCAGTCGAGCGAATGCAGAGAGTTGCTCGCCCAGATCAGGCGAACAGGCCTCGGCTTGTGCAAGAGCCCTCGAAAGGGCCGATGCGCGGTTCTCTTGGCTCATTTGCCTGCGCGATGCATCTGCTGCTACCGGTAACCTACGCTCCTTTCAGGCCGAGACTCCATACTCGACGGCGATCGAAACCATAGCCAGTACGCATGGTCCGCGGCTGGCCCCGAGCGCGGGCGCACTGCGCTTTCACTCGAACGTGTCGGCATAAGGCCGCACCGGCCCCGCAGCCCCTGGACCGCGTGCAAGATCGGGGCGTCGACCGAAAAGCCGATACGCAAGCCTGTTCGGCGACCCCAGTACCCGGCTTCGCACCGAATAGTGCTGCCAGGACGCGCGTGGCCGATCGCAGCGGCAAGCACGCAAGCCACTCGGTCCAAGAGCTCCAGCTCGTGGCCCGCCACGATCAGCGGTGCCAGGGTGAACGCCTGCAGTCGAAGCGCCTTGGCGCGTGCATCGCGTCGCGACAGCTCGATGGCCATCCCGAGGACGTCCGCCATATCCGCAGTGGTGCGCGCCCCGCCGATCTCGTATGCCGGCACATCGCTGGCGCGCCGCTTCGCGTCGCGTGCGAACATCGCCCCGCACGCGGGGTCGGGCCCGCGCCGCGGCGCGACTGCATGGCGGTGGTCGATGTCGAGTGTCACGATGGCCTCCTGAGTGAGCGTTCCCGTGCACCAGCTAATCGTGTTTCCGGCTCGAACTGAAATGCCATGACGCTAGGGGTTCAATGCGTGGCGTCTATGGACTGCGCGATTGGATTGCCAGCACGAGACCATCGGCTGACGGGGCAGGCGCGTGCTTATTCGCACGGCCCCGTTGGCTCGATCGCGTTGGAGTTCCCTTCGCGCACCGCCGCCACTACCGGGACAGACGCCCATGGGCGAGGACAGCACTCATGGGAACTTTCGGCGGCACCTCGGGGTGCCGCTCCTCGCTGACGATAAGCTCGCCCGCCCCAATCTCGGTGATTTCGTCGGCGCGCAGGATTGATCGCACTTCCCTGTGACCTGGACCGAGCCTAGTGATCGCTTTTGGTGGCGTGTCGGATCGTGCTCGCACCCATAGCTGATACGCTCTGCCTTCGCTCGGCGGCAAACCCGATGCGAGGCGTAGCGAGACTCTCCGCGACTCCGGCTCGACCACGAGCACGAAGCTGCGGGATTGCGCGGTGAGGCTCTCATCGGCCGCCAAGCCAGGTGCAACTGGCGCAATAATAGCGACAAGGGGATGCGCGAGCGGCCGGAAGAGTACGTGCCACCCGGCGATCGCAAGGAGCGATGCGGCCATTGTTGATGCGACAAGCAGCTGCGTCTTGAGCCGGCCGACCTGTCGGCGCAGTCGCGCGACATCACGCGTGGCGGAAGCACCCTTGGCTTCCAATGCTTGGACCTCTTTGATCTGGAGCAGCAGACGTTCTCGCACGAACGGTGGCGGTGTCCTGTCCGGCACGCCCAGCACCAGCGGCTGCAGGCGGCGCTCCCACGTCCGGATGGCCCGGTCGAGTTCTGGGTCAGCGCCACGGCGCGCTTCGATCGCATGCCGCTCCTCCTCGCTGAGCGAGCCAAGAACATACTCGGCCGATAGGCCGTCAATGTCGCTGTCGACGTTCATGCGTCCATGCACTCCTTCAGACCTGCAAGCGTGCGACGCAGCCACCTCTTCAAGACGGCCGCCGAACGCCCGGTCCGGCGCGCGATCTCTTCGCGCGTCATCCCCGTAAAGTAGATCATCCTCAAAATGGTCTGGTGCTCCTTGTCCAAGACGCCGAGGCAGTCGTTCAGGCGACGCATCTCCTCGGATTGCTCGTAGGCCCCCGCGAGATCGTCTTCGCTGGCAACATCATCGAGCCATGGCAGCTCGTCGAGCGAGGCGAGAGCCCGGCGCCGTATTTCATCGAGTGCTCGGTTGCGGGCGATGGTGGCCATCCATGTGATCGGCGAGCTCAAATCGGGGTTGAACTCCCCCGCCCGCTGCCACACCCGCAGATAGACATCCTGGAGCACGTCCGCAGCGAGATCATCTCGCTTCAAGATACGCACAACGATCCCGAAGAGCTTATTGGACGTCGCATCGTAGAGCCGGCTGAAAGCCTCAACATCCTTTTGCGCCGTCCTTCGCAGGGCCTCGTTGAGGCGATCTCGATCTGCAGGCATGCTCTCGTCCCTCGCGCCTCGTGTTCTCGCGTGATGCGGCACACGGCCGAGTCTTCCTATGCAGGGCCGCACCTGCAGTAGATACGGCGCACGAGGCCATTACTCGCCGCCGCTGCCATCGCCCGCGACGCCGACATCACGTGCAGTTGATCGCACACAAGGGCCTCTCAGGATCGATCCGCGCCACCTGCTCCGTACCTTCTGCAGCGTGGGGCGCTCGTCTCATGCGCAATCGGGTGTCTATTCCCTCCAGCAGCAGATCTGGGAGATCTCACATGAAGCGTATCGTCACAGCATTGGCCCTCCTCGGCGCCATGGCGCTACCCGCCGCAGCGAACTGCTCTGCGCAGTACAAAGACTTCTTCGAAGAGTTGCGCCAGAGCGGTCCGGCAAAGGCCCTGTCGGCCGAGCAGATCGCCATCGTCAATCGGCAGGGGCTTCGCGCCTACGACGCGTGCAACTCGGGCGACGAGAATTTTTCGAAGAACCTGTTCGAGCAGCTCCGGCAAGCCGGCCCGGCAAAAGGTCCGGATTTCTGGGAGAGCCTGCGTCAGGCAGGTCCCGCGAAGAAGTAGGGCCAAGCTGAAGCCGCCCTTCCTTTCGCCGTACGCAATTGGTGGGCGTCAGGCCTCGGGCTGACGCCCCTACACACCATCGATTCCGATGATTTGCATCTCGCGCAGCACAGGCTCTCAGCCGTTGTGCGACGCCACCTCTGTATTGGGTGCCCCGAGATGCGCGCGCTCTTCTAAGACGGCTCTTGAGCAATGTAGGGGATGGATTGTGAGGCAGATATCAATCCTGATCATCCGGCCGTGGCATCTTACCGCAGTGCTAGTCATCGCCCTGCTGATGGCAATGGCAACACTGTTCCTGATAGCGCCGCCTCTGCTCGCTCAGAAGCAAGACGATCAGGTGGAACTGATCTTGGGTGAACTGCCGCCCTCCGGTTCCCACGACTACGAGGCGCTTAGATCGATTGCGGGCGACGTGACGCCGCACCAGCTACCAATAACGAAGTGCGAGGTTTGGCGTGTGCGCCGATCGCGCCTGCCGGCGCTGATGAACGCAGCCCGGGCCCGAAACATTTCGATCAAGATCCTTGATCGTTCATGGAATGAGGTGCTTCAGCCCATGGCACACGTCGCGATGGATGCAAAGCAGAAGCAAATGCTGGACCGCGTCATGCGATCCCCGGCGGCGGCCGCCGTCAGCATGATGTCGGCGCCAAATGCGAGCATGGTCGAGTACGCCCTCACAAAGGATATGGATAAGAGGGGGAGCGAGACACCACCAGCGAGACTCAACATTGCACTCAAGGAAGGCGCGACAGTCACTGCGATCCGTCGGCACGTAGAGATTGTCGGCAACCGATGCACTTGGCATGGCGTGGTCGAAGGCACAGAGCAGCCCGTCACGATCGTGTGGTGGGGTTCGGGCCGCATCACGGGCACGTTCCAGCATGAGAACCGCGTCTATCAGCTCAAATACTTGGGTGGCGGCATGATCGGGATCGTCGAGACGATGCTCGATAAGATCCCCGAAGAGCACGCCCCCATGACGCCAGCTCAGATGCAGGAAATGCGCCGGCGCGCAGGAGTCAGCACGCCGCCTACGCCTGCTTTGGGCCGAAAGGAGCCGGAGCCTCGCGCACCACATGCACCGAAAGGCGATGCGTTGCCTACTGGTGAATCAAGCACTGAACCGCACTCCGGTCGCTCCGATTCTGCCCCTCATCCACGGCGCAGCCGGATCGAGCATCACCGGGATGCCGAGGATGCGGGCGCCATCGGCGACACGCGAGCGGCACGCGAGACGGCACCACCGAGAGAGGGCCGGGCCGCAGCCTCCTTAAGCACCGCAGGACGCGCCGCGCCGAACCACGTGCGCGGAAAGCACCAGATCGATGTTATGGTGGCCTACACGTCCAGAGCGGCCAGCCATTACGATCAGATTCGCACCGATCTCATCGAGCTTGCAATCGAGGAAGCCAACAGGTCATTCGCCGACAGCCAGATCGACAACGTCGAGTTGCGGCTCGTCCACACGCACCTCACCGATTACGAAGAGAACGGCCAGCACTTCACCCACCTGTGGCGGATGGTTGATCGAGGTGATGGCATTATGGAGGAGATCCCTCGACTGCGCGACGAGACGCGGGCCGACGTGGTCATCCTGATCGTGGACGATCCTCAGGGCTGCGGACTCGCGACCCGTGTGGCCGCGGACGCGGAGGAGGCCTACGCCGTCGTCCATCACGAGTGCGCGGCGACCAGCTACTCGATCGCTCATGAGATCGGCCACATTCTCGGTGCTCGCCACAATCGGCCTGTCGACATGAGCACCGGCCCATTTCCTTACGGTCACGGGTTCGTTTCGCCCGATCTCAGCTGGCGGAGCATCATGAGCTACCGTGCGTCGTGTAACGGCTGCCCGCGACTCCCGGTCTGGTCGACGCCCACCGCCAGGATCAAAGGCCAATATGCCGGCGATGCCCTTCAGGACAATGCGCGTGTCATCCGCGAGCAGGCCGCTCGCGTCGCGGCATTCCGCTAGCAGCACGTCTCGGTAACGATCCTGCTCTTGCGTGCTCATGAGGTCGGACATGAAGGCAATCTGGTGTTTCGCCAAGGTGCTTGGCGCGGTGATCGCCTGCCTCGCCAGCATTGCGAGTGGCGGCGCAATGGCTGCCCCGCGCGCACAGGCGTTCACGCTGTCAAATGGTCTCCAGGTCGTTGTGGTGCCGGACCACCGCGTGCCGGTCGTCACTCACATGGTCTGGTACCGGGTCGGTGGCGCTGACGATCCTGAGGGCAGGTCCGGATTGGCACACTTCCTCGAGCACTTGATGTTCAAGTCCACGATCCACCTCAGAAGTGGTGAGTTTTCTCGCATCGTCGCCCGCCTTGGGGGACGCGAGAACGCGCTGACGACCCATGACACAACCTCCTACTTCCAGCGTGTCGCCAAGTCCCACCTGCGGTCGGTTATGGAACTTGAAGCCGATCGTATGGCCAATTTGCGCCTGGTCGAGGCGGAGGTCCTTACGGAACGCGACGTGGTCGCCGAGGAACGCCGTTCGAGCATCGAAGCCGTGCCTTTGAGCCTCCTTAGCGAGGAGATGCTCGCTCTGCTCTATGCCAATCATCCCTACCGCCGGCCGGTCCTGGGGTGGCCGCATGAAATCCCACAGCTCTCGCTCGGCGATGCTGCACGCTTCTACAAGCGCCACTACGCACCCAACAACGCTGTTCTTGTCGTCGTGGGGGACGTGGCGGCAGAAGAAGTGCGCTCCCTGGCAGAGGCGACATACGGACACAATCGCGCTCAACCAGAGATCCGCCCGCGATCGCGCCCGCAAGAGCCCCCGTTACGGGCCATACGTCGCATCAGACTGGAAGACCCTCGCGTCGGCGCTCCCCTACTGGTGCGCTACTACCACGCGCCAAACCTTGTCACCGCGCGAACGGGAGAAGCGGAGGCAGCCGCTGTGCTGGTGCAGGTTCTCGGTGCGAACGACACGGGGCGGCTCCACCGACGCCTCGTCCTCGAACGGAAAGTGGCTGTGCACGCGGCTGCGGAGTATCAAGCTGGCGGCCTCGATGGTGGACGCATCGCCCTTCTTGCCGTGGCGCGGGACGACCTGTCTCTTGCCGCAATCGAAGCGGCAGTGGACGAGGTCATTTCCGAGGTCCGAGATCAAGAGATCGAAGCCCGTGAGCTCGCGCGCGCGAAGCTCGCCCTAGAGGCGCACCGATTATTTGGGACCGACAGTCAGCTGGCGCTCGCCACCCGCTACGGAGAAGGCGTCGCACTTGGGGTCCCAATCAAGATCATAGAGGAGACCGCTCAGCGTCTCGCCCAGGTGTCGGCTGCCGATGTGCGTGCACTCGCTCGCCAACGGCTCACACCACAGCGGTCGGTGACTGGCACGCTCATCAAGAGCCCCGTTGCTCCCTAGCAGCCGCAGGACATCCCATGCTCAAGCGATTGGCGACCCGACACAGGCCCGGTTCCTGGTGGCGCTCATGGACAGCTCGCTCACCCCTGATGGCGATGATGGTCGCACTTCTGATGGTTTGGGCCAACTTCCCCGCTGGGGCCGACGCAGGGCTGAGGCCGGTCAAGCACATCACGACAGCATCCGGACTGAGTGTATGGTTGGTCGAGGAGCCAGGAATTCCTTTGGTTGCAATCCGCTTCGCTTTTTCCGGCGGCGCACTGCAGGATCCGCCTGGTCTTGAGGGCCTCGCTGTTCTGATGGCCAACCTGATGACCGAGGGCGCCGGGCCTCATCGCGCCGAGGACTTCGCGAGGCACGTCGCTGATCACGCTGCCCGCATTTCCATCGCCGCAAGCCGCGACCGCATCTCAGGCGCTCTTGACGTCTTGTCGAGCCATCTTGACGCGTCCGCGGCTCTCCTCCGTATGGCGCTCAGTGCCCCCAGATTCGATGCCGATGCGGTGGAGCGGGCACGTGCACAGTTGGTAAGTACCCTCGCCATCGCGTCCAATGATCCGCGCGCAACGGCCTTCGAGCGCTGGTATGCCGCGGCCTTTCCTGGACACCCCAGTGGCCGCCCAGTGAATGGAACGCTGCAATCCGTCGCCAGGATCACGCGCGGCGACATTGCCGGTCACCACACCGCCCTGATCACGCGCGATCGACTGCGGGTCGTTATCGTCGGCGACATCCGCGCGCCGCGCGCCTCGCTTCTGGTTGATGAGGTCTTCGCGGGATTGCCAATCACCTCGCGCCTGAAAGAAGTCAACGTCGTTGCGCCGCTCGCGTCGGCGGCCCCCCTGATCACACGCGCAGCGCAGCCGCTCTCCACTGCTGTCTTCGGGTTGCCCGGCCTTTCCCCGCACCATCCCGACTACGCTGCATTGCAGGTACTGAACCATTTTCTCGGCAGCGGCGATTTCGACTCGCGATTGATGGAGGAGATCCGTGTAAAGCGCGGGCTCGCATACTCTGTGCAGGCGCGACTGACGCACGACGCCGGCACTCCTTTGCTCGTCGGCAGTCTCGCAACCCGCAACGATACCATGGCGCAGGCGCTGCGGGTCCTGCGAGAGACACTCTCCGACGTGGCAGAGAGAGGCGTGCCGAGCGAACAGCTCAATCGAACACAGCAGTATCTCACCGCCTCTTACCCGCTTGATTTCGATACCAACAGCGGTACGGCCTCAGCGCTTCTCCAACTCTGGCTCGAAGGGCGTGCTCCCGAGTACTTGGCCGAACGCAACGCGGCGATTAACAGCGTGAGCGCTGAAGATGTCCATCGCGTGGCGCGCGACGTCCTTCGCAGCGACAGGCTGCTCATAACCATTGTCGGGCAGCCTACACCATAGGCTTGTTCCACTCCCCTTCCAAACCACAGCGCGGGCAGATCCGGCAACAGTGCATGACGAGCCATTCTCTTGATCTATCCGCGCTGCTGCGAGCGGCCAATGAGGGCAACGACGAGGCTTATGGTCAATTGTTGCGCCGCCTTGCGCCCGAGCTGCGTAAGGTTGTTCGTCATGGGCTGGCCCGTGCCCGCCGCAGCATGGATGACGTCGACGACATCGTTCAGGAGACGATGCTCGCCATCCACCTCAGTCGACACAACTGGGACACGCGGCGGCCACCGGCAGCTTGGATACGAGGTATCGCGCGCCACAAGCTGATCGACGCACTGCGCCGGCGCCGCGCTTACGAGACCCTGCCGACGAACGATATTGGTGCCTCCGCGGGCCCCCTGGCTGAGGCCGATCCGGACCGGCACCAGCTTCTGTCAACACTGTGGCCCACGCTTCCATCCAGGTCGCGGACAATAGTATGGGGCATACTTGTCGAGGGGCGCTCGGCTCGCGAGATGAGCGCTCGATTGAATATCTCAGAGGGGGCCGTCCGCGTGGCGCTGCATCGCGCACTGAAGCGCCTTTCCCGTGGGCTTACCCAGGACGCCACAATCAAGACTGCGCGCCGGCCGCCTCCACAGAGAGTGCCTCGAAGGACAGCCCTAGCTCGCGTCGCGTGAGGCCATGCCACGGCCGCCACGCACCTATCACGATCTCCTCGCACCACGTCGAGAGAGGCGCAATCGTACGGCGACAACCGATCGGTTGTGCCCTCGCGCTATGCGATGTCGGCCAGCGCCGCAATGATATCATCGCTGCTAGCGCGTGTCCGATAATCGGGATCTACATGACGCATCCTGATGACAGCCTGGCGATCAACAACGAAAGTTGCGGGGATGGGCAGCAGCCAAGCATCGCTGCCTTGATAGGCTCCCAAGTCCCGACCTCTCGCCGTCATGAAGTCGCGCATTTCCTCGCCAACAGAAATCGCAAGCCCGATGGAGAGCGCGTAGCCGTTGTCAAGATCGCTGAGGATCGGGAATCGCGCACCGCTATCCATCTTGAGCTGGCGCGTGTAGGCCTCTCGATCTGGGGTGATGACCGCGATATGCCCGCCGGCGGAGTTAATCGTGTTCTGGGCCCGCGCCAGGGCGTCCGTGGCAATCTGACAATACGGGCACCAGTGACCGCGCCTGAACGCAAGGACAAGTGGTCCCCGGGCCAGAAGCTCGCTCAGTGAAATGAGCCTGTCATCGTCGCTCGGGAGCAGAAACTCAGGCAGTGCATCGCCGACGCGCGGTGCCGATGCGCCTGCCCCGACCGCCAGCAAACGTTCCACAAGGCGATCGACGGCCTCTGCAAACAGCTGATTTCGCTCGCGCAAGATCCCCGCATAGGCCTCAAGGCGTACCTTCAGGGGCGCATCCGATGCAAGCAGGGAGGCCAGCGCAGCATCGAGCGACTTGGCAACCTCGGGTGTCGTCATGGCAGTTCACCAAGTTAGCCTGATGCGCAATCAAATTGCGCCTTCTCGCGGCTTGTCGGGTACCTCTGCGAGTCCGATGTATCGCCGCCTACGTCCGGACACAAGCCGATGCCGCAAGCGATCTCGCCAAGTCGGAATTATTTCGCGGCCACGCTCGACAGAATGGAGCGCACCACTTTTGTCGCCATGTCGAACTCGGCCTTGCGGTTCTCGATGCGATGGCGACGCGCAATCCAATGGAAATCGGTGAACGATGCCCACACCCTGCCTTCCGCATCTTGATGAACGAGCACACGCACTGGCCAGTCAAGTCCGGCCGTTGGCTCGGCGGTGATGAAATGTGCACCAAGTGCCGGGTTACCAAACACCAGTAGGGTCGACGGCAACAGTTCTATGTTCGCTGCCCTGGCCAGCCGATGCTGGTCGATTACCTGGAAGAGCACGATGCCCTTGCCCTCGACATCCTTCTTCAGGCGATCGATCGTCTCGTCGATCGGGTAAGCACTACCGATGGTGACGATCCCGCTCTCGTTGCCATTCTTGGCTGGAACGCCCGAAGCCAGACTCAGCGCCAGAGCCAGGGCGGTGGCGATAGTGGATACGCCTGACCGGCGCAATGCCAACTGCTGTCGTAACATGGTGCCTCCAATCGTTCTGACCGTTTCATGGAACGGCGCGCGGCCGATCTGTGATGCTTGTGACCGCCGTGCGTGTCTGCGTGGTCACCCGCGGCGCGCCCCGGCTACTCGGGTGGATCTGTCAGGCTGCGCGCAGAGACCATCCGGCACGATTAATCGATCCCATGTGCAGCACGCCAATATTGGATAGCTCGCAATACAATAGCCCCCACCTATCACGCCCAGAGCGAAATAGCGCCTGGCTATCAAAATCCGAGCTTATCGATAGTTCCTTGCGACCCGGCCGCTGCCTACGTTGATCACCGTTGGGCAGATGCCCGTGAGCGGGTCTTGCCATGGGGCGGCAGCGCTCAGCATCAGACGGAGGGGATGGCGCGATGCAGATCCAAGATGCGATTTCGAGACGCGCGCGCACTGGTGCTTCGGAGACAAGCGCCAAGCAGACGCGCGGCACAATCTCCCACCGTCAGCCCAAGGATGCCGCTCTCATCAGCGCGCTCAGCATGGTCGTCCATGATTTGCGCGGACCGCTTGCCAATCTCCTGGTCCTAATCGAGCTCATCGAGACCTACGCCCGCATGCAGGCCTTTGACCGTCTCGACACCAATGCAAGCAAGGCACGAGCGCTGATTGCCAACCTCGATGCGATGCTCCAGGGCTTCCTCGAGCGTGCCCGCGACACTGGAGATCCACTCGCCTATCGTCCTGCTCTCGTCGATTTGGCCGATGTGGTCGCGACAGCGGCCCGACAGAATGCGCCCATTGCCGGAAGCCGCGGCATTGCACTCACCACTGGCACTGTCCGGCCCTATATCGTCAGTGGCGATCGGCGTCTTCTCGTCGAGGCCGTCGATAATCTCATCAACAACGCCGTGAAGCACGCCCCAGTTGGCTCGAGCGTCCAGTGTGCAGTAACCGGCGGCAAGCGCGACGTCGTCATCGAAGTTACCGACGAAGGTCAAGGGATCGGTGACGGAGATCTCGCACGCCTGTTTCTGCCATTCTCCACGCTCTCGTCGGATGCCGGTGACAAGGACGCATCACGGGGGCTCGGATTGTGGATCGTGCGCCTGATCGCAGAGCGACATGGAGGCCATGTCTCCGCCGTGAGGCACCACGGCGGGAGAGGGGCGACCTTTGCCATCCATCTACCAATAAGCTTGCGCTGATCCGCTCGACGCGGAACCCGGCCAGCCCAGACCATGGAGATCCCAATGGCGGCACGCGTGAAGTTCGACATCGCAATCATTGGCGCTGGATCGGGTGGCTTGTCGGTGGCTGCAGGTGCTGCGCAGCTTGGAGCCAAAGTTGCGCTGATCGAGGCGCACAAGATGGGTGGCGACTGTCTGAACACCGGCTGCGTACCCTCAAAGGCGCTCATCGCCGCAGCCGGTATGGCGCACGCCGTGCGACACTCGGCCCGCTTTGGCGTCAACGGCCATGATCCGCAGATCGACTTTGCGAGGGTCCACGCACACGTCCATGGCGTGATCGCCGCAATCGCACCTCATGACTCGGTAGAACGCTTCGAAGGTCTCGGCGTGCATGTGCTCAAAGCATCAGGGCGTTTCACGGGCCATTCGACCGTTGCCGCCGGAGAAACGGAAATCGAAGCGCGTCGCATTGTGATTGCCACCGGATCACGCACCTTGATCCCCGAAATTCCTGGGCTCGATAGAGTGCCCTACCTGACGAACGAGACGGTATTCGACCTGATGGAGGCGCCGGCGCATCTTGTCGTCATCGGAGGGGGCCCGATAGGCGTCGAACTTGCTCAGGCGCATCGTCGTCTCGGCGCTCAAGTCACTATCATCGAGGCCTTCAAGATTCTGCCCAAGGATGACCCTGAGGCGGTGGACGTCGTCAGGCAGCGCCTCAGAGTGGAGGGAATCGATGTCCTCGAGAATGCGCGAGTGCTGACGGTCGGGCCGCTTGGTAACGGCGCATACCTCGATGTTGACATTGGCGGGATCAGGCGCCGGATTGAGGGCTCCCACTTGCTTCTGGCCGCTGGACGCAGACCTCATCTGGATGGTCTTGAGCTCGAGGCCGCGGGCATAGAGGCGACGCCGGCAGGCATCAAGGTGGACAAGCGGCTGCGAACATCCAATCGACGCGTGTTTGCAATTGGCGACGTGGCTGGAGGCTACCAGTTCACGCACCTCGCTGGCTATCAGGCGGGGATCGTCATACGGAACGCTCTCTTCAACTTGCCTGCATCGGTCGACACCCGCGCGGTGCCTTGGGTCACCTATAGCGATCCGGAGCTGGCCCACGTCGGCATGAATGAGGCGCAGGCGCAGGAGATCGATGGCCGGTCCCGAGCATTGCGCTGGTCATTCGAGAACAACGACCGCGCACAAGCCGAACGTGAGACCGCGGGATTCGCCAAGGTGGTCGTGAGTCGCAATGGTCGCGTCCTTGGCGCCACGATCGTCGGGCAACATGCGGGAGAGCTGATCCTCCCTTGGGTGATCGCCGTACACAAACAGCTCGGCATTGGCGACATGACCAGCATCATCGCGCCCTATCCTACCCTGTCGGAGATCTCCAAGCGTGTCGCCGGCGCTTGGTATACGCCGCGTCTGTTCTCCGAGCGGTCGCGGCGGGTCGTGCGGCTCATGCAGATGCTTCCCTGAGACAGCACACAGGCCAATCGACTGACCCGGTAAGGCGGCGAGCGGATGAAGCCTTGCAAGGAGGCGCTCATGAGCACCAAGAATGTCGACGGGAGGCTTTCGCCGCGAAGCGCTCCGATTGACCGTTCGGACGCCATCGATGATGCCGGAGGCCATCGTGGCCTCAGCGCCGGATCACGGAAGCGGTTGGTCCCATTGGCCGTGCTCGTCGCCGGCATCATCGCGTTTTTTGCAAGCGGCCTGAACAAGGTCCTGACATTCGATCAGTTGCGCACGCATCGGGGCGACCTGATGGCCTATGTTGCCTCGATGCCTGTGAAGGCCATCCTCCTGTTCACAGCGTCGTACGCCGCAGCGGTCGCCTTTTCCATTCCTGGAGGCGCCATCATGACGCTGACAGCAGGTTTCCTCTTCGGTATTTGGTTCGGCACTGCTGCTGTCGTCGTTGGGGCCACGCTCGGCGCAACCATACTCTTTCTCGCGGCTCGCAGCGCTCTTGCCGACCTATTGCGTGGCAAGGCCGGGCCTTGGCTTACGCGCATGGAGGAAGGATTCAGAGAGAATGCCTTCTCATATCTCCTGGTGTTGCGGCTGATACCTGCTGTTCCGTTCTTCGTTGTCAATCTTGTCCCGGCCTTTCTCGGTGTCCCACTGCGCATCTACATCCTTGCCACATTGATCGGCATCGTGCCCGGCACGTTTGTCTTTGCTTCGATCGGCGCCGGGCTCGGATCCATCTTCGATCGAATGGAAGCATTCACGCTGAAGGGCGCGCTCACACCCGAAATCGTGATTGCTCTTGTGGGGCTGGCTGCATTGGCACTCATCCCTGTGATCTACCGCAAGCTCAGCTCTCGCGGCATCTGACCCCACGACAGCTCATCGAGGAAATGTGTGATGCAGAACATGAACGCGGCACATGGCCCACGCTTCTCGTCGCGTACAATCGCAGAACTTGCGGGAAGGACAGCCCTGGTCACCGGATCGACCAGCGGCATTGGCCTTGGTATTGCCCGCCGCCTCGCTGGCGCCGGGATGAACGTGGTGCTCAACGGATTTGGCGCGCCCCCCGAGATCGCCACAGCGATTAAGGGCATCGAGGATGAGTTCGGCGTGAGGGTCGCGCATCTGCCTGCTGATGTCTCCAAGCCGTCGGAGATCGCAGCGATGATGGACCGTGCCTTTACCACCTTCGGCGGCGTCGATGTTCTCGTCAACAATGCGGGCGTCCAGCACGTCGAGGCCGTCGAGACCTTCCCCATCGACAGATGGGACCTAATCCTGGCGGTGAACCTGAGTGCATCCTTCCATGCCATTCGCGCCGTGGTGCCCGGCATGAAGCACCGCGGATGGGGCCGAATTGTCAACATCGCCTCAGCTCACGGCCTTGTCGCGTCGCCATACAAATCAGCCTATGTGGCCGCCAAGCACGGCATCTTGGGCCTGACGAAGACGGTGGCGCTGGAGACGGCCGAGCATGGCATCACCGTGAATGCCATCTGCCCCGGCTACGTGCGCACGCCGCTCGTTGAGCGACAAATCCCGGAGACAGCGAAGGCACGCGGGATCAGCGAGGAGGAGGTCGTCAGGACTGTACTTCTGCATGCGCAGCCCACGCGTCAGTTCGTGACCGTCGAACAGGTCGGCGCGTTGACGGCCTTTCTCTGCACCAATGCCGCCGCTTCGATCACGGGTGCAGCACTTCCAATCGAAGGCGGGTGGACAGCGCAATGAACTACCTGGCGTCACACGCAAGTCGATCGTCCGCAGGTCAGATCGAGCAGAAGCCCGTGGGCCTCGCGCTCCAGGGCGGCGGCGCACACGGCGCTTTCGCCTGGGGCGTACTTGACAAGCTGCTCGAGGACAATCGCATTGGCATCGAGGCGGTCAGCGCGACGAGTGCTGGTGCGATGAATGCCGTGGTTATGGCATACGGTTACTCTCTCAGTGGCACCGATGGGGCACGTGAAGCACTCGCGCTCTTCTGGGAAAGGATCTCGCGGGCCGGAAGCGCCTACAATCCAGTACGCGCGATGCCATGGGAGCGATGGCTTCAGAGCTTTGGCTTCAAGTCCGAGTTCTCGCCCGCATTCATGGCATTCCAGGCCATGACCCATGTCTTCTCGCCCTATCAGCTCAACCCATTTGAGTTCAACCCGCTGCGCGACGTGCTCACCGAAATCGTCGATTTCGATCGGCTCCGCACGTGCCCCGTCACGATACGTCTCTATCTCAGTGCGACGAACGTTCGCACGGGCAAGATCAAGATCTTCGACAACGCGAAGCTCTCCGCCGACGTCGTGCTCGCGTCGGCGTGCCTGCCCTACCTGTTCCAGGCTGTCGAAATCGACGGCGAACACTATTGGGACGGCGGGTACATGGGCAACCCCGCGATATTTCCGCTGATCTATCGCCAGGGATCGCGGGATATCGTCATCGTGCACGTCAACCCCCTCGAAAGAACCAAGCTACCCAGATCGGCACCCGAGATCTTCGATCGAATCAACGAGATCAGCTTCAATTCCTCCCTCATGCGGGAGATGCGCGCCGTATCGTTCGTCACCAGATTGATCGAGACCGGTGTGCTCGATGCTCAGCACTACAGCCGCATGCTCGTGCATTCGATCCGCGATGACGCACAGATGGCGGAGCTCGGCGTCGCCACCAAACTTTCCTCCGACTGGAGTTTCCTGTGCCGTCTGCGCGATGCCGGGCGGTGCAGGGCGGCGGAGTGGCTGGACCAGAACTGGTGCAAGGTCGGCAAGGAATCGACCGTCGATCTCGTCGATACGTTCCAGTAGCCCCCTGACACCCGTTGAGAGCTAAAGGCAACGAGGGCGATGCGCATCTCTCTCGCTCGACGTGTGGGCATTTTGGCTGGCGCGCTGAGCACACACCTGGCCGCCACGCTACCCGCGCGTGTCCGCCAGCGCATTGAGGCTCAATCACAGAGCGCCGAGCGACTGATTGGCTGGATCCAGCTTATCCTCGCTTCAACGCTGTTCGCCCTGTATCTCGCCGCACCGCGACCCAGTGATGCCGGAATGGGGTCGCTCGTTCCGCTGGCGTTGGCCGCTTACGGTGCCTTCACGGCTGTTCGCCTCATCTTGTCCTACAGAGGCCGCCTGCCGTCTTGGCTCCTGAGTATCTCGATACTTGCCGACATCGGCCTGCTTCTTGGCCTCATTTGGTCGTTTCACATCCAGTATGGGCAGTCCGCGGCCTTCTCGCTCAAGGTGCCAACGTTCATCTACATCTTTGTCTTCATCGCGCTGCGTACTTTGCGCTTCGAGCCCATCTATGTCGTGATGACCGGAGGGGCCGCCGCGATCGGCTGGACGGCGATCACGACGTTGGCTGTCGCCACGATGGGAAAGGAGGCCATCACCAGGAACCTCGCCGACTACATCTTCGGGGAGGCGATACTCATCGGCGCGGAACTCGACAAGATTCTTGCGATAGTCCTCGTAACCATCATCCTTGCACTGGCTGTGCGCAGGGCGCAGCGCACATTGACGAGTGCGGTGCGCGAGGAGACTGCGGCCAGAGAGATCGGACGCTTCCTGTCGAAGGGGGTCGCCGAGGTCATCTCCACTGCTCACGAGCGCATCGAGGCGGGCCGATCGACTTCCCGCCACGCTGCGGTCCTCATGCTGGATATCCGCGGATTTACTCGGCTCTCGACAATGCTTCCGCCTGCAGAAGTAGTGCGGCACCTCAGTGCACTGCACGCGCGCATTATTCCGCTCATCCAAAAGGAGGGCGGGGTCATCGACAAGTTTCTCGGCGACGGCGTGATGGCGACATTCGGGGCTGTGAGCGCCGCGCCCGCACCCGAGGCGGCCGCCTTGCGCGCGTTGGACGCCATTCTTGGCGCCTCGGTACCGTGGCAGCAACAGGTTGTGCGCGAGGTTTGCGGCGCAGAGCTCGAATTGAACGGTGCCATCGCATCAGGCGACGTGGTCTTTGCGACTCTCGGTAACGGCGAGCGGCTCGAGTACACCGTAATCGGCGAGGCGGCAAATCTCGCCGCCAAGCTCGAAAAGCACAACAAGATTGCGCGAACGTGCGCATTGGTCGAGGCCGCTGCCTATGCGAGGGGCTGCGCACAAGGCTTCGCCCCATTGACGCCCGTGTTTCGATTGGATGCAACCCGAGTCCACGGGGTGGATGCAGCAATCGACCTTATCGCATTCTCACGACCGCCACGCGATGCCCGAGATCCCGGGCAACGCACATGTCTCCTCCGTGCGAGATAGCGAGACGCTATCGATCAAGAAGCGAGTCGATACTTCACGCGCGCGCGCTGTTCCGTAACACTGATCATGCCAAGGCCACGCGTCGCGTGAGCCCATTCCTTCTCGCCGGAGTCAAGAGCTCATGAACGGAACACCAATTTTCCATCGCACTCATCGCGCCGCGTCTGCGGCGTGCGCACTCGCTCTCGCCACGGCACTCTCCGCCGGCACCGCCTTCGCCGGAGAGTGCCCCGCACAGCACGTTACGACCAATGGCCAGAAGCCCGGGGCCACTGCGCACAAGCATGTCACGGATAAGGTGCTCGCCGCTATCCCGTTGGCCCGCGAGAAGGTTGCACTGAAGGACCACCAATTCCGTTTGCGCCGCCTCGTCATCCAGCCCGGTGGCGAGGTCGCGTGGCACAGTCACGCTGAGCGGCCCGCGATCATTTACATCGTTTCCGGGATGATCACCGAGTATTCGAGCACATGCGCAGTGCCCATCCGGCATAAGGCTGGCGATGTCGCTCGCGAGACATCCGCGACCTCACACTGGTGGAAGAATCACGGCAAGCAGCCCGCCATTCTCCTTTCAGCAGATATTCTTCACGAGAAGGACGATCCTCACACGATGTGAGACTGCACCGGTTTGAGACCAATGCGCGGGATTCTCACAAGTCCCGCGCGCTCGCCTCTCAACTGTTGACGTCCAACCCCATCGCGAGCAGCGATCTGTTTCGCTTGGATCCAAAAAGCATACGAGTATGAAACCGCCACGTGATCGCACAGGCGTTGCTGGTCAGGGTGGCAAACGCTGCGGCCTTAGGGAGATCGAGGCCCGCGTCATTGTCGCGATCATGGCCTTTTTGACCGTGGCAGACCTGTTCGCCGCGCAGGCCATACTTCCGGCCCTGGCCACACACTACGCCGCGACCCCTGCAGAGATGGGGGTTGCGGTCAATTCTTGCACCCTCGGCATGGCGCTCGCAGGGCTTGCCGTCGGCGTACTCGGACACCGCATTGATCGTCGGAAGGGAACTGCATTGAGCCTTGCGCTTCTGAGCATTCCGACGCTCCTCCTGGCGGTTGCGCCAACGCTTGAGGTGTTTGCGTCATTGCGTGTCGCCCAGGGCTTGCTGATGTCGACCGCATTCTCTCTCACCATCGGGCACCTGTCTGAACGCGCTTCTCATGGCAACGCGACCGGCTACGTCGCCGCCTACATCACCGGCAATGTCGCAAGCAATCTTTTCGGGCGTCTGCTTGCTTCTTCGCTCGTCGAAGGATGGGGGTTGGCGCACAGCTTCGCCGTCTTTGCCATTCTGAACCTCTTTGGCGCGGCTTTGGCTTGGCACGCTCTGCGCGCACGGTCGGGCTCTCGCGCGGCCAGCAGTGTCGACATGTCGATGGTCGCTGCATGGCGGAAGCACATCGCCAATCCCGTGCTGCAGAAGATGTTCGCGGTGGGTTTCCTGATACTGTTCGTTTTTGTCGGGCTGTTCTCATATGTCAGCTTCGTACTCATCGCGCCGCCCCTGTCGCTCTCAGCCATGCGGATCGGGCTCGTCTATTTCGTCTTTCTACCCTCCATCCTGGTGACGCCGCTGGCGGCTCACCTGGTCGCGCAACTGGGGGCGAGCAAGGTCCTGCTGTCCGGCTTTGCATTGGCTCTGATCGCCATGCCGCTTGTCTTGTCGGGCTCGCTCGGCGTTGTACTGATCGGCCTTGCGCTCGCAGGCGTCGGACTATTCCTTGCGCAAGCTGTCGCGACGGGCCTCGTCGGACTATCGGCAGCCGTAGACCCAGGCTCAGCGAGCGGGCTTTATCTGGCGGCCTACTTTCTCGGCGGCTTGATCGGAAGCGCCGCGGTTGGCGCCGTGTTCGTGCACGCAGGATGGCTTGCCTCCATCGCGGTTCTCACGGCGGCACTTGCACTCGCGTGCAGGCTCGCGCTGTCACTGTCATCTCACGCAGGACGTTAAGAGCTGCCAAGGTGCCGATAGGCTGGGACCTGTCCGTCAACCCTCACGTGTCTCTCGTCGTCCGCTCACCAAACGAGGCAACCATCTAATCGCGGGTGTCAGCCACCTCCGGCACAGGGCCTCGGCCACACATACCAAGGAAAGACAAGCAGAAAGACAGGGGGGAGATCCACGCGATCATTGGCGGACCGCTTCTTGCCGGCCTCAAGGCACTCCTTGGACCATCGGTTGTGGAGGTTCTGGGCAAGGCCCTCCTTGCGGCAGAGCTCGGCGAAGCTCTCCTCACCGCGCAGGCCTTCCACCCCAGGCGCATCTTCGCCTCGGCCGAGAAGCGCCGCCTGCTGGCGCAGCGACTGTCCCTGACGCTCCCCTCGGCGCGGTCAGTGGCCTGCTTGTCTCGCTGTCAGATCGTGTCCCTCCGGAGGGCGGGCGACGATCAGCCGGAAGCTCTCTCTTAGCCAGTCAGCTCAACCTGTCCGGCAGGTCCTGAAAGGGGACATGCTTGGCCGTGCCGGCGTAGTTGGTCTTCCATCGTGCGCTGGCGCCTCGCTTCACGCCATCTGCATTGGCAACGACGTTGCGGCCAAGCACATCATAGAAGCCGCCATCCAAGCCATTTGCCATCGCTGATGTCTGTCCGGCGAAGAGCAAGGCCCGACACACCAGAACGAGGCGCACACGAGAGCTGGTCACACCCGATATGCCGTTGCCCAGTCTTCTTCCTTCTGGCGCGCGCGCCCACAGGACGCGCCCCCAAGGACACAGAATGTCGCGCAATACTTGTGGGCGAGATAGACAGGCTTGCTCGCCTCCGCGAGCGTCCGTCCCAATTCGAAGCGCTCGTCATAAGGAAGAAGCGTGCAGGCCATCACTGCAGCCCTTGCAGCGCCCTTCCGCCGAACGACCATGCGGGCGCTGGCGCACATGATCCCGTCCGGGGACACGCCGAGAATCGACCAGCAGGCCGGCGTGATTTCGGGCGGGTCTGACATCGGGCTCATCTCAGGCAAGAGCACAAGCTGCTCTGGATTGGCGCAATCGATCCCAATGCCGCGCTCCGAGAGCACCTTGGCGAACCCGGCACGAATCTCATCCTCACTGCCGCCCGACAGAAATCGTCCAGCGACCTCCACGACCACGCCGGCATCACTCAACCACTTCAGACCCTCCAGCGCCCTGGCAAAACTGCCGGCCCCCCGCTCACGGTCGTGTACTTCTGCGCGGAAATCATCCAGAGAAACGCGCAGACGCATGGCGTGACCGTACTGCTTGGCAAGTTTGGCGATGACCGCGGCGCGCCGCATCATCGGGCGCATGGCGTTGGTCAAGGTCAATGTCTCAAACCCGCGCGACAGCGTTTCCTCGAGAATCGCGGGGAAGCTCCCATTCATGAAGGGCTCGCCACCGGTGAATCCAATGAGCCGAGTCGGCAGGCTGTCGCGCACGATCTCGTCCAGGTACGACGTCACGTCGTCGAGACTAAGGTAGGCTAGACGATCATTTCGTGGCGAGCTCTCGATATAGCAGTTGCCACACGTGATATTGCAGAGCGTACCCGTATTGAACCACAGCGTCTCCAGACTGCGCAGCGGGGCACTTGCGCGCGGCTCCCCCTTTGCAGTGAACTGAAGCATCTCGAATTTTCGAGGCGCTGGCGATACGAGTACCGAAGGCTCATGATTGCGGCTTTCTGCTCGATCGCGTCTCGCCTCAATTGTCTGCTCCACGAAGTGTCCTCCTGATGATCAACCCGAATGAGCTCTCGGCCCTTGCGTCGCAATTCGCGGCGTGCGGCACGTTCGTTACGGCAATCACGCAGTCGTTACGGGCTGCCGCACGCCGCGGACATCGATCACGATCCGGTGAGGGCCTTAACAACCCAGCGCTACTGCGCGTACTAGAACCGTGCCCACGCTCTGAGGGTTCACATGAGCACTGTGCTTGTGCGGCGCCGCTCGTGCGGTCGGCCCCTGCCAGAGAGGCCATTCGCAAGAATGGGCGGGCCGAACTGCTCTTCGTCCAATGTGTCGCAAGAGAAGAGATCGATGGGTCGTCAGCGACTCATTACTCACGATGACCGGCTGGCCCGGCCAGTGCGCCTGAACGATGAGGCCCCACCCGAATGCTCAACCCTCTACCTGAGACGCAGGATCTCATCGAGGCGCCAGGCAGATTGTGCCCGCTCGACTACGCGACGTGCCCTGCCGATCTGCAGCGCGAGGCCGACATCGTTGCGGAAACCATCTACGTGGTCGGAGGACTTTACGGCAATGCATTCGCGCTCGATAGTTTGGAGGCACTCGCCTGTGCGGAAGACAAGGCTACTCAGCTCGTATTCAACGGAGACGCACACTGGTTCGATGCAGACCAGGAGATCTTCGCCGACCTCGACGGGCGATTGGCACGCTACCCCAGCATTGCCGGCAACATCGAACTTGAGATCGCGCGCGACCTGGATGTGGGCGCGGGATGCGGCTGTGCATATCCTTGGCATGTTGAAGATGGTGTCGTTGTTCGATCCAATGCGATCCTGGAACGGCTTCGGGGGATCGCGCCGCAGCGCTGTCGGGAGCGCACCGGCACGCTTCCCAAGACGCTCGTCGCCCGCGTGGGAGAGCTTCGGATCGGCATTTTGCATGGCGACCCGACGTCCGTCGCCGGTTGGCGTTTTGCGCTCGATCAGCTTGATGAGCCGTCAGCCTCGGGCTGGCTCAGCGCCATCAAGGAGGCGTCCGGTGTAGACGTCTTTGCGTCCACGCACACCTGTGGTGCCGTGATGAGGCACTTCGATCTCCCGTCGGGACGCCTTGTGGTCGCCAATAATGGCGCCGCGGGCATGAGCAATTTCCCCAATGATCGGCGCGGCCTTGTCACGCGGATTGCGCTGACCCCGCCCCGCCATCCAACTGCCTATGGGCTCGTATTCGGCGAGGTATTCATCGACGCTCTGCACGTGGAGTTCGACCACGCCGCATTTCTCGAGCAGTTCGACAATGTCTGGCCCGCAGGATCGCCCGCAGAGATCTCATACCGAAGCCGCATAATTGGCCATCACGGAGCCAGCGACCTGAAGCGGGCACGCCCGAGGGACCATGGCCTATGACCTCAGGTCGGACCACAGCCTAGGGGCTGGTCAATGAGCTTCCCAGCGGCATCGAAAAAGGGGTTTGGCCCTGAGAAGGCGCCGATCGGCACGCAATGGGTGACGAGACGGCCGTAGGGGAGGGTGGCATCGGGCGTCCAGCAATGCAGGTGCAGGCCGGGTGGTTCCATATGGAACGTCGGCGGGGCTGCGGGCTCAAGTGCGAGGCTGACGGCGTGCGCAGGGCTCGGCGCGATCGAGGCCGGGCGGCCTGCGAAACGCGTGAGCACCGTGCGGTGAACATGGCCAGCGACGACCGCGAGCACCTGCGGATGCCCTTCGAGGAGCTCGGCCAGCCTTTCCGAATTCCGGCAGTTCTGCACGTCCATGTGGCGGATCCCGGTCACGAACGGGGGATGGTGCAACGCAACGATGGCCGGACGCGCCGGGGCCTCAGCCAGCACGCCCTGCAGCCAATCTAACCGCTCCGCGCTCATGTCGCCGTGCGGTTCTCCGGGAACGGTGGAATCCAACATGGCGAGGCGTAGCGGACCGACGTCTCGAACGTAGGAGAGATGGCCGGAGCGGGGCAGCTCGACCCATGCGCCGACGGCATCTGCAAACGTCTCGCGGCGGTCGTGGTTGCCGGGGATCGGCAAGATCGGAATTCGCAGCGGCGCAATCAGCTCGCGGAAATGCGCGTACTCTTCCGGCTCGCCGAAATCGACCAGATCGCCGGTGATCATAAGGGCATCGAGCCCGGGAAGTCTCCCGGCAATGAAGTCCACTGCCGCCGCCAGGTGCGCCCCGGTATCGACCACACCGTAAGCGCGCTCGCCTTTCCTGCGGATGTGCGGGTCGCTGAGCTGAGCGATGAGCATCGAGACGTCACCTCACAGGAGAATGAGATCTGCCGGATCGACGGAGACGCCGACGCGTGCACCGGGCCCGATCCCTTCGCGACTGTGGCTGTCCACGACCAACGTCAGCGCGCTGCCAGCGTGGCGAAGGTAGACCCGCTGCGTGGCGCCGAGGAAGTGGACCCGCTCGACGTCCATATGCAGATGTCCCTCTCCCGGCGGCACGATCCTCGCGCTTTCAGGCCGGAAGCGCACGGCCGCCGGCCCCGTGGCGCGATGGCGCACCGGCACGCGACCTGCGGCACACTCGAAATAACTGTCGCGGAACTCGCCTTCGATACGGTTCATGCTGCCGATGAAGCCAGCCACGAAGGTGTTGGCCGGCTTGAAGTAGATGTCTCGCGGCGCCCCGGTCTGCGCGATACCCCCCTTCTCCATGACGATCACGCGGTCGCCCAGCACCATGGCCTCGGCTTGATCGTGCGTGACGTAGATGGTCGTGATCCGGAGCGAGCGCAGCAGCGCATCGATCTCGGCCCTGAGCTCGTCGCGTAGCGACGCATCGAGCGCGGTCAACGGCTCGTCAAGCAGCAGCACGCCAGGCTGCACCGCCAATGCGCGGGCGAGTGCCACCCGCTGCCTCTGGCCGCCGGACAGCTGGTCGATGCGACGATGCGACAGTTCGCCGAGCCGCATCATGTCGAGTACGCCGCGCGCCTGCGCCAGCCGCTGTTCCCGTCCAACACCGCGCACGCGCAATCCGTACGCGACATTCTCGGCTACGCTCATGTTGGGAAACAGCGCGTAGGACTGGAACACCATGCCGACGTTGCGCTTCTCTATCGGCAGGCGGGTCACATCGCGGCCGTCGAACAGTACGGCACCACCGCTGTCCGGATGCTCAAGCCCAGCGATGATGCGCAACAGCGTCGTCTTTCCGCAGCCCGAGGGACCCAGGATCGCAAGCTGCTCGCCAGCGGCGATGTCGACGGAGACCGGCCGCAGGGCCTGCGTTCCATCTGCGAAAGTCTTGCCGACGCCGGCGACGGAAATGGCAATGCCACTGGTCATAGGTGCGTTCCTTTGCGGGAGCTTCCGGACCGGCCGGCAACGCCGAGAAGCGAGGCGAACAACTGCAAGCCGACGAGCAGTGGCACAATCATCACGAAGAAGACGAGCGTGTAGGCGCTCGCGATCTCCAGCCGCATCGACGCATAGCTGTCGGCGAGGCCGACAGGGAGCGTCTTGGTCAGCGGCGTGTGCAGCATCCACGTCAAGTTGAACTCGCCGATCGACAGCGTCACCACCATCAGTGAGCCTGCGAGAATGCCCGGCACGATGTTCGGCAAGATGACGTGCACGAAGCGCCTCAGCGGTCCAGCGCCGAGGCTGGCCGCGCCTTCTTCCAGCGTGCGTGCATCGATGGAGGCCAACACGGCCATGACCGCGCGGATCATGAAGGGCAGTGTATACAAGACATGACCGACGAGAATGAAGGCCCAGCTCTTGCGGAATTCGCCGAGCGTCCCATAGGAGATGAGCAGGGCAAGTGCGATGGCGAGCCCCGGGATGGCCAGCGGCAACGTCACGATCTCCTCGATGGCGCGCGACAGGCGCGAGGGATGTCGGTTGAGCACGTATGCCGCCGGGACGCCGATGATCAGCGTTGCCGCAAGCGTCGCAATGGCAATCTTGAGGGAGAGCAGGATGGTGTCGGCGTACAGTGCCCAAACCTCAATGACCCACTGCAGCGTGACGCCGCTACGCAGGACTCCCTGGAAGTAGTTCACGGTCACGCCAGCCATCAACGACAGGATCATCGGGACGACGAGAAACGCCGTGACCAGGATGGTGGCGAGGACCTGAACCGAACGGACAAGTTTCGCTTGCATACTGCTCATCCCGCAGCCGCGACCGCGGAGCCGGACGCCTGGCGGGCGATCGCGAGCGCGAGCCAGGTAATGAGGCCGAGCACAATTGAGAGTGCCGCTGCCATGGCGATGTTCGCATTCAGCGTGAACTCAGTGTAGATGACCATCGCCAGCACATCGATGTTGGTCGCGAGCGTGAACGCCGTGCCGAAGGCTCCCATGGCGGTGGCGAAGGCGAGCGCACCCGAAGCCAGCAGCGCAGGCCTGAGCGCCGGAAGAACGATGTCGGAAAGTACGCGCCAGGGGCCCGCACCCAGCGATCGCGCTGCTTCCTCCAGCGCCGGGTCGAGCTTCTCGGCGGCGGCAACGATGGTGAGCAGAACCCGGGGGATCGAGAAGTAAAGGTAGCCGAAAAGTAACCCAGTCATCGAGTAGGCGAACACGAGCTTGTCGCCGGTCGCAATTCGCGTCACTTCCCCGATCAGGCCCTGGCGGCCCGCGAGCAGGATGATGAGGAACCCGACGACGACGCCGGGAAAGGCGAGCGGAAAGGTGAGAACCGCGAGCAGTACCGACCGGCCGGGAAACTGCGTTCTCGCGAGCAGCAGGCCGACGAGAGTCGCCAGCACCAGCGTGATCGCGGTGGTCAGGGCGGCGACCAGGAGCGTGGCGCCGAGGCTTGAAAGATAGCGCGGCGTGGAGACGATCTCGGCATAGGTGATGCCACCGCCGCGCGAGACGAAGCTGCGCAGGAAGAGTTCCGCCATTGGCAGCACAAAGAACGCAGCCACGACGATCGCCAATGGGAGGATCAGGGCGACGGAGAACCGCGTAGCGGACGTCATCGTGGTGGCCTTGAATGGCTCGGTTGCCGAGCGCGGCGTGGGGCGTAGGACATGGAGCGCGGAGCACGGCGGCGCCCGCCACCGTGCTCCGCGCATCGATCAAGCGTCAGCGAACCTCGGCGAGGTAGCGATCGGAGAATGTCTTCTGAACCTTCTCCATTTGAGCGTAGTCGATCGGCGTCGCGCGCGCGTACTCGCTGTCGGGAAGGAACTTCCTGGCGACCTCGTCGGGCAGCTTCACCGGCCGGGCAGGCTTCAGATAGGCATTGGTCCACAGCGCCTGCCCCTTGTCGGACAGCAGGAAGTCCAGCACCTTCTTGCCGTTTTCGACTTTCGGTGCGCCTTTGACCAAGCTCACCACGTACGGCACCACGACGGTACCTTCGCAGGGCAGGACGAACTCGAACTTGCCCTTCTCCGTGTACTTCGCCCGATAGGCATTGAAGTCGTAGTCGAACAGGATCGGGATCTCGCCCGAGACCACGCGCGCATAGGACGTCTGCTTGGCGACGATCGGCTTGTTCTTCATCAGATCCCTGAAGTAGCCGATCGCCTTGTCGAAGTTCGTCAGGTCACCGCCGAGCGCACGATTGACGGCAACGGCGCCGACATAGCCGACGAAGGCCGACGACGGATCGAGATAGCCGACGAGGCCGCTGTATTCCGGCTTGGTGAGGTCCCTCCAGCACTTCGGCACCGGCTTGCCGCCCAGTGCATCGACGTTGACGAACAGGCCGAGCGTGCCGGAGTGGATTGTGACCCAGTGGCCCTCGAGGTCCTTCAGGCCAGCGGGAACGTCGTCGAAGCCCTTCGGCTTGTAGGCCTGCGTGACGCCCTCATCCTTGGCCTTGATGCCGAACGTGACGCCGTAATAGGCGAAGTCGGCCACCGGGTTGGCTTTCTCGGCGATGAGCTGCGACAGCGTCTGACCGGAATTCTTATTGTCATGCGGCACGTCGAAGCCGAGTTCCGTCTTCAATGCCTTCAGCACCGAGGCCCAGTCCGCCCACTGCGGCGGGCAATTGTAGCATATGGCATCCGCCGCGAACGCCGGCAGCGCGCCGCCCACAATCACCGCCGCGCCGAGTGCGACGGCACGCATCATCTTCAACATCGATGGCTCCTGAGGATCATGTTCGGGACAAGCGCCGGCGGCGCTCGCGACCGCTGGCATTTCCGTCCGGGACAGAGGCGAGCGTCCCGCCCGGGCGAAACTCGTAGGGAAGAAGCTCGACCGCATCGCGTGCGGGAGCCGCTCCGGAAAGCAGGTCGAGCAGGCGCCGCATGGCGCGCTCCCCCATCGCGACCGTGGGCGTGTCGATGGTGGCAAGCCCCGGGCTGAGCATCTGCCCGATGGCGATGCCGTCAAACCCGGCGACCGAAACATCCCGAGGTACCGATAGACCCAGTGCGCGCAGGGCCGCGATGACGGATATGGCCAGGAGATCGTTGGAGCACAGCAGCGCAGTGGGATTGCCGAGCCTGGGCAGCGCGCGTGCGATGACCGTCGCGTGATCCTCGATGCTGCCCATGTAGTCGAGTTCGAGGAGCGCCGGCGGCTGAAGGCCCGCTGCGGTGAGTGCCGCCGTGCAGCCCTCGAAGCGCACGCGCGAGCGGTCGGTGGTGCCGAAGCGGCCGCCGAGATAGGCGATACGTGTGTGCCCCAGCCCGATCAGATGACGCGTCAGCTCGGCTGTCGCAGCGAAGTTGTCGACGGTGACGGCCGGCCGGCGCCCGCGACGCGGCTGATTGTAAAGCAGGACGTAGGGCACGCCCGCACGATCGAGCCGGTCGAGCGCGGCGCTGGAGGAGGCGTCGGCGACGGTCAACGCGATGCCATCGACCTTCTGGCTCAGGAGTGTCTCGACGACCTCGACCTCGCGGCTCGCGTCGTAGCCGGTGCTCGACAGCAGGACCGGCCGGCCAACCTCTCGCGCGACGGCCTCGATGCCGGCGACCGAGGCGGCGAACACTGGGTTCGTGAAGCTGGGAACGACGGCCCCGATAGCACGGGACCGCTGCTTGCGCATCGATTGGCCGAGAGCGTTCGGGCGAAAGGCAAGGTCGGAGATCGCGGCTTCGACGCGCGCGATGGCGCTCGCGCTGACCGGTCCCGAGCGGTTGATCACCCGTGAAACCGTCGACAGCGAGCAGCCGGCGCGCGTCGCCACCTGCCTGATGCTTGCGTGCTTGACGGTGTCGTCGACGGCCATGGTCAGCCCTGTGGAAACGTTTCCACATCTGCTTAGTGTCTCTTGGTGACACCCGAATGACAGCAAGCTCGAGCCGGTTTCGTAGCCGGGGGTGCTGCGGCGGGAGCAGTGGCGTCGTGTCGGGGCAAGATCGAGGCACCAGCGTATGACCGAACCCCGGAGTGGTGCCGCATGCGGCGATGGTGAAGCTGTGCCGCAGCCCCTTCAGTATCGCGAATACGCCAGCGATGCCTGCTCTGGCCATGATCGCCGTCAGATTGCGGGACGCGGCCAGGTGATCGCGCGGTGAGACGCGGACCGTTCAATGGAGAATGCCACGCTCGTGCTGCCCTCCATGCATGAAGGAGAAGGCGCTGGCCAAGGCTTCTGGGACCGTTCGGAGCCGCCATTCGGCCATGCGCGGTCGACGTCGAGGATCTCGGCATAATCGACCGGGTCGTCGCGGCCGGTGGGCCCTATCCTCCGCTGAGCGAGTAACGCGAAGATGGCGCCGGTACCGAGAAGACCATGGGCGAGCGGCGCACGCCCTCTTGCGATGTACCCTATTTCGTTCCCCTCATGATCCCGCACTTCCGCAGCGAGGCGGTGCGACGCGAGCGCGCTTGCCGAATTCGGCGGCGAGCGGATCGCTTTCGCGCAGCGAGCCGACCGCGTCACTGCGCGTCTCAAGCGGGGAGGCGCGAGGCCCTCGCTCCTGTCCACGACCGGGCCGGTGCAGACGGGGGCCGCAGATTCGTGCGGGACGTGCGAGCTTCGTCCGGCTCGGATCGGTGCAGAGCCGCGTGATACTGCTTGTGCCGCGTGTTCTCGATGATCTGACGTCCGGCAAGATCGCGATCGCAGTGGCTTATGCGGCAGGCTCCGACGATGCCGCTATGGGGCGCCACGCACTTGGCGTGGTCAGCGCGGAGATGGGCGTGGACACGATGATCGGTCCGGCGACAAGGTCGGCGGTCACCCGCTCGCACGCGGGTGTGGGTTGAATCGGCGTTGATCGCGCCTTGCGCGCTCGCGCCAAACTGACCGCACAGCTCACACCGTGGCCGAGGGGATTGGTGCAGCGCGTACTGTCGACCTCGATCCGCCTGCACAAGACGTATGGGCCGGTGCAGTTGGCAGCGGTGCGCGATGCGGATGGAGCGCGCCAGAAAGGCCGCGCGAAATTGCGGGCGGTTCAGGTCCCCGATGAACAAAGGCTGGTCGCAAGTCCCCGGGTCCCGGCCGGGGCTCCCGGACCGTGACCATTTCTCTACTAAGCCATTGAAAACAATGGCGCGAGCGACGGGACTTGAACCCGCGGCCTCCGGCGTGACAGGCCGGCGCTCTAACCAACTGAGCTACGCCCGCAAAGAAAAAACGCGCGCCGAGCCCGGCGCGTCAAGGTGCGTGGGAGATACGCGAGGGAGGGGGGTTAGTCAAGGGCGGAGGCGCGTACCGAAGGCGCGCCCTTCTCTTTCTCCGCACCGCCCGGGACGTGCTAGTTTGCGTATGAGAGGTCATCATACGGGGCCGCCATGCCGATCCGGATCGTCCAATTGGGCAGTTCGCGCCATCCCGAGGAAGGAACGCGCATCGGCACTGTCCGGCGGCCACCGCGCGGCGTCCGCAAGGACCGCTATGCCGCCGAGAACTGGTATGATGTCTGGCTGCCGGAGCTGGCGCCCAGTGACGCGCTCGTAGCCAAAGCCCGAGGCGCCGCCGGCGAGAAGGCATGGGCCGCATTCGTGCGCGCGTATCGCAGCGAGATGAAGGCCCCAAGTGCGAGCCGTGTGCTCGACCTCTTGGCGGCGCTCTCAAATGAAAGCAACTTCTCGGTCGGCTGCTACTGCACGAACGAGGCGCGATGCCACCGTTCCGTGCTGAGGGCGCTGCTTCGCGAGCACGGCGCCAAGCTCATTGAGCCCTAGATTACTCGGCCATATCCAGCTCGCGAGCGCGGGCGAGCCGGCGCATCCAATCGACGAACTGTGGCCGTTCGCGGATCTGAATGCCGTAGTGACGGCGGAGCGCGGCCACAAGGCGCCCTTCCCGGCCGAGGATTTCGTCCGCGTAGCCGATCATGAGAGAGTTCGGCCAGGCCTGCGGGCGCATCTGCCGCAAGCGCGCGTACAGCTCGTCCTCGGCCTCTCGCGGGTGGACCTGCGCCAGCAGCGTGAGCATCGCCGCCGTCGAGCGGGAGATGCCCATGTGGCAGTGAACCAGCAGATGGCGCTCAGCCACGGCCTCAGTCTCGGACGCGAGTTCGGCGCCGAAGGCCAGGATCTCAGCCACATGCTCCTGCGTCGGCGGTATCAGGCCAGGGCCCGGCTCGATGACGTCGTGAAAGCGCAGCGTCGTGCGCCTGTGCGCGCCGTAACCTTGAAAGCCCGTGATCTCCGGCCAATTCGGATCAATGAGAGACAACACGTGCGTCACCGCGCGTGAGCCGTGCTCGGGAAGCTCATCGATCCCGCAGATCGTGAGCGCGGCGACGCCGATCGGCTTCATCGCGCAGACACCGGGCGGAGAGATCCGCCCGGCTCCTCAGAATGCCTTCGCCACATCCGGGCGATACCTGTTCTTGGGCACGAAGCCGGATCGCGTGGCCTCGCGCGGCTCGCGCACCCAGACCTCACGATTCGGATGCAAACCACCACCGCGCGTTGCCGGCACGGCCGTATGGCGCGCCCGCATGAGGAGGCGCGTATCCGCCTTCCCGCAATTCGGATGCACGCCGCCATTGGCGGCAACCACTTTCTCCCAGGCCGCCTTGCGCATCTGCAGGGTTGCCGCATCGGCCAGCGCCGTGCAGTTCAACTCATTCTTGTTGAGATCGACAACAATCTCGTCACCGTCCTCAATGAAGGCGATGGGGCCGCCGAGCGCCGCTTCCGGGCCGACATGGCCGATGACGAGGCCGACCGACCCGCCGGAGAAGCGCGCATCCGTCATGAGCGCCACGACGATGCCGCGCTCGCGGCACAGCGCTGTGATGCGGGAGGTCGGATCAAGCATCTCGGGCATACCCGGCGCGCCGCTCGGGCCTTCGTAGCGCACAATGATCATGTCGTGGTTCTGGAACTGGCCGGGCGCCGTATCGAGCGCCTTGAGCAGATCCGCCTCGCCCTCGAACACGCGCGCCCTTCCACGGAAGATGTTGTTCTCGAGCCCGCCCTCGACGCCGGCAAGCTTGAGGATTGCCGAGAACTCCGGCGACAGGTTGCCACCGAGCACGCGCAGGCCGCCGGTCGGCTTGAATGGCTTCTCGACCGGATAGATCACCTTGCCGTCCGGACGCTGCGCACCGAGACGCTCGACCTGCTTCGCCAGCGTCTCGCCCGTACAGGTGAGCACGTCGCCGTTGAGCAAGCCGGCCTCGAGCAGCTCGCGCACGATCACCTGCACGCCGCCGACGCTGTCGATGTCCACCATGGAGTACTTGCCATAGGGCCGCGCGTCGGTGAGCACGGGCACGACATGCTGCGAGAGGTGGTTGAATTCCTCCGGCGTCATGACGTCCTTCCAGAAGTCCGCGAAGCCGGCAGCGCGCGCGATCTCGGGCGCGTGCAGCGTCACGTTCGTCGATCCGCCGATGGCCATGGCGACGAGCATCGCGTTGCGCAGCGAGTCCCGAACGACGATGTCGCGCGGCTTGATGTCCTTCTCCATGAGGTTGGTGAGATAGCCGACCAGCTCATCCGCGAACGCACCGACCCGGCGCGGGTCGTCGGACGGCGGCGCGACCATGTGCAGCGGCTGCATGCCGACGACGCCGATGAAGGTCTGCATGGTGTTGTAGGTGAACATGCCGCCGCAGCTGCCGATACCCGGGCACGCATGGCAGGCAACGTGATTGCGGTATGCGGCATCGGGATGGCCCGCAACCTGATAGGCCGAGACGATATCGATCGCCTCGCCCGTCTTGGGATCATGGCCCGGATGGATCGATCCGTCGGACATGATGATGGCGGGCTGGTTGTGCTCGAGCAGTGCGGCGAGCGTGCCGACCGGCGGCTTGTCGCAGGCAACGATGGCGATCGTGCCGGCGAGACCGGTCGCTTCGAGATGCTCGCAGAGCGTGTCGTTCGTGACCTCGCGGCCGATGAGCGAATAGCGCATCTCGCGCGTGCCGTTGCGGATGCCATCAGAGGTCGCGATCGTGTACTCGGGCTGGACGAGGCGCAGCCTGAGCTGGCCCGGCCCCATGCCGATGCGCGCCTTGAGCCGGGCGTGGACGGCTTCGACCTTGTCGAGGACGCCAAGATAGCACTGGCTGTCCCCCTTCGTGCCCACTACGCCGACCGAGGGCTCGTGGATGAGATCAGGATCGGTCCCGAGCGCGCGCGCGATCCCGATGGTCTGAGACGAGCGGCCTGGGTGGCGGTCGATGAGCACGATTTTGGAGTTGGTCACGGAGCATTCCTCCCAACGGCATGTCATGCCAGGCCCAGGACAAGCGGCAGCGCGACGGACATGGCAATCGGAAGGGCTTTATGGCGGAAAACCCCCGGGAGGCAAGAGCGGGATTTGCATTGGAATAGACCGTGATTGCCGGGGCTGCGGGCCGCGCCGCGCTCGCCGGTCGTCTCGGTCCGATCCGAGCCTTGGCTGGGGCCGCGTCTCCGACTACGTTGAGCCTCGGCCTTGGAGCACGATCGGATAGGTGAATGCCGTGGACGAAAGGGTAGGCGCGCGCACCATCGCAGAACGCCTCCGGGGCGTGGCCGCTGGCACGTTTGTCGGCCGCACCGCGGAATGCGGCGCCTTTCGCGCTGCCCTTGCCGCGCCAGAGCCACCCTTCAATCTTCTGCGGGTGATGGGACCCGGCGGCATCGGCAAGAGCGCGCTGTTGCGCAGGTTTGCCGCCATCGCCGATGAGGCAGGGCTAACCGCGGGCCTGATCGATGGCCGCCAGATCGAGCCGGCGCCGGATCAGTTCATTGCCGCGGCGCGCGCCGCGCTCGGTTTCGACCCGCGCCATCCACCAGAGAAAATATCCTATGTCCTCCTGGTCGACGCCTTCGACATGCTGGCGCCGCTCGGGGATTGGCTCATGGCAGAGCTTCTCCCAACGTTACCCAGCCAAGCGCTGGTGGTCTTGGCCGCGCGCCGCGGTGAGGTTGCGCGTACGACGAGCGACTGGGAAGGCCTGGTACGCACTATCAAACTGCGGAACCTCACGCCGGAAGAAGGCGCGGCGTATCTCGAAAGACGCGGCGTTATTCCGGAGAGGCGCGAGGAAATCCTCCGGCTCTCTCATTGCCACCCCTTGGCCATGGCGATCGCCGCGGACGCTATCCAACAAACCGGCGCGCTCGGCGACGGCGCGCAATTCGAGATCATCGCCGCACTTCTCGACCGATTGATCGAGCACGCGCCAAGTCCCGATCATCGCCTGGCAATCGAAATCGCCGCGCACGCGCGCGTGACGACTGAGGCGTTGCTTGCCGACGCCATTGGCGAGCGCGCGGCGGGCGAGATCTTCAACTGGTTGCGGGGACTGTCCTTCATGGAAGCCGGCGGCGAGGGCCTGATGCCGCACGACCTCGCCCGCGATATCGTTCATCGCGACCTTGCCTGGCGCAGCTTTGCGCGTCTGCGCGACGTCCATCAGCGCACGCGCCAGCACTATCTGCGCCACTACCGTGAAGGCACGTCGAATGAAAGGATGGCAGCGCTGCGGGATCTCGTCTATCTGCACCGCCTCAATCCGATCATGCAGGCCTTCTTCGAGTTCCGCGCCATCGGCCATGTCTACGCCGAGCCCGCAACGCCGCAGGATCATGCCGCCATATTGCACCTGATATCGCAGTGCGAGGGCGAGCAGTCCGCCCTGATCGCGCGACACTGGCTGGAACGCCAGCCACAGTCGTTCATTGCGATGCGCTCTGCGGGCGAGCGCCTTTCCGGCACGCTCTGCCAGATCGATCTGACCGCAATCGACAATCACGATGTCGCAATCGACCCTCTTCTTCGCGAAGCGCTCGGCGCCATGCGGGGGCATGAGCCGCGCCCCGGTGAGGCTGCCATCATGGGCCGCTTCAT
>JBKBPL010000006.1:0-139847 GCA_046293075.1 Hyphomicrobiaceae bacterium
AGGCGCTGTGGCTGAAGACGGGACGCGACCTCTACCTGCAGGTCTTCAACTACTGGCTCAAGATCTTCGCCGTCGTCTTCGGCATGGGCGTCGTCTCCGGCATCGTCATGAGCTACCAGTTCGGCACCAACTGGAGCGTCTTCTCCGACAAGACAGGGCCGGTGCTCGGCCCCCTGATGGGCTACGAGGTGCTCTCGGCATTCTTCCTGGAAGCGGGCTTCCTCGGCGTCATGCTGTTCGGGTTGAAGCGCGTCGGACCGCGGCTGCACTTCGTTGCGACGCTGATGGTCGCCATCGGCACGCTGATGTCCGCCTTCTGGATTCTCTCGGTCAATAGCTGGATGCAGACGCCCGCCGGCTACACCATCAGCGATAAGGGCCAGTTCGTTCCGACCGACTGGTGGGCGGCGATCTTCAACCCGTCCTTTCCCTACCGCCTCGTGCACATGGTGCTCGCCGCTTACCTGACGACGGCCTTTGTCGTCGGTGCGGTCGCGGCCCACCATCTGCTGCGGGACCGAGCGAACGCCGCCGCCCGCCTCATGTTCTCGATGGCCATGTGGATGGCCGTCGTGGTCACACCCCTCCAGATCCTCGCCGGCGACGCCCATGGCTTGAACACGCTCGAGCATCAACCGATGAAGATCGCCGTCATGGAAGGCCACTACGAGACGAAGAGTGGCGCGCCGCTGATCCTCTTCGGCTGGCCCGACCATGCCAACGAGAAGGTCCACGCAGCCATCGAGGTCCCGAAGCTCGGCAGCTATATTCTGACGCACGATTGGAACGGAACGGTCAAAGGGCTCAAGGAATGGCCGAAGTCGGACTGGCCCAACGGTCCGCTGGTCTTCTGGAGCTTCCGCATCATGGTCGGCATCGGCTTCGCCATGCTGGGAATCGGCCTCTGGAGTCTCTACGCCCGCCTTCGCGGCGGCCTTGCCGAAGCGCGCTGGCTGCAGATGGCCGCCATCGTGATGGGGCCGTCGGGCTTCGTCGCCGTTCTCGCCGGATGGATTACGACCGAGGTGGGCCGCCAGCCTTATACCGTCTACGGTGTCCTGCGCACCGCCGAGAGCATCTCGCCGATCGATGCCGCTGCCGTCGGCGCCTCGCTTCTCGCCTTCGTGATCGTCTACTTCGCGGTGTTCGGTGCCGGCACGTACTATCTCCTGCGCCAGATGGCGATCACGCCCCATGCGGGTGATGATCACCTCGACCCGCGCACCCCTATGCATGCTGCAGGCATCATGCCGGGGCCGCCCCGCACACTTGCCGATGCCGCAAGGGGAGGCCGTTGACCATGGTCTTCGATCTTCCCCTCATCTGGGCGCTGCTGATCGCTTTCGCCATTCTCGCCTATGTCGTCCTCGACGGCTTCGATCTTGGCGTCGGCATCCTCTTCCCGTTTCTGGACGGAACGCGCAATCGCGACACCGCGATGAACTCGGTTGCGCCGGTCTGGGACGGCAATGAGACCTGGCTCGTTCTCGGCGGCGGCGGATTGTTCGCCGTCTTTCCGCTCGCCTACGCCATCATCCTGCCGGCGCTCTATCCACTCATCATCGCCATGCTGCTCGGTCTTGTGCTGCGCGGCGTTGCGTTCGAGTTCCGCTGGAAAACCGAACAAAGGAAGCATCTCTGGGATTGGGCCTTTGCGGGCGGCTCATTCGTCGCGGCCCTGGCGCAGGGCATCATGCTTGGCGCCCTGATCCAGGGCATCAAAGTCGATGGCCGCGCCTATGCCGGCGGCTGGTTCGACTGGCTCTCGCCTTTCAGCGTGCTCACCGGCCTCTCGCTCATCATTGGCTACGCGTTGCTCGGCGCCACCTGGCTGATCTGGAAGACGGATGATTACGTGCAGAGCCGCGCCTATGGCTTCGCCTGGGTGCTCACGCTCGCGTTGCTCGTGTGCATCGGGGCCGTCAGTCTTTGGACCCCGTTCCTCAATCCGCAGTTCCTGGCGCGTTGGTTTGCCTGGCCCGCCATCCTTTACACCGCGCCCGTACCGCTGCTGACACTGTTCATCGCCGCCAGGCTGGTCATCGCCGTCCACGATCGCCGGGAGGTCGCGCCCTTCGTCGCCACGCTCGGTCTGTTCGCACTGTGCTATATTGGTCTCGGCATCAGCGTCTATCCCTTCATCGTGCCGCCGAGCATCACGATCTGGGACGCGGCAGGACCAGATACCAGCCTGCGCTTCTTGTTGATCGGCTCGGCCGTGCTGCTGCCCATCATTCTCGCGTATACCGCCTACGCGTATTGGGTCTTCCGCGGCAAGGTCGACACCGAGGGAGGCTATCATTGAAGCGCGATCATGAAACGACTCCGCTTGGTAAGCGCCTCGTATGGTTCGCCCTGCTCTGGGCGGGCGGTGTGCTCGCCGTCACTCTTGTCGGGCTTATGATCAAGCTGGCGCTGAAATGAGGGTGCCGTGATCCTTTTGGAAGGCCGCGCGTGGCTCCACCGCAGCCCTCTCGTCATCGCACGCTCCTGATGCTCGGGCGCCACGGTGCCGTTGGTCAGCGAGACGATCACTTATCCGAGCGGACGATCTGTCCGACCAAGCGCCGCCACGCCACCGCGATAACACCGCTCCGCGCGCTGCGCGCTTTGGCTTCCGTTCCGCCTCGATTGTGCGGGCGATGTCCGGATGCGGCCCTGCCGATGGCATGACTATTGTGGATCACCCTGCCCGGCCCGCAGCCGCAGTGCATCTGGATCCGTGATGATGAGACCGCGGCGGGGGCGGATCGCAATGATGCCGGAGCGCGCCAGTCGCTGAATCATTCGCCCGACCGTCTCCAACGTCAGACCGAGGAAGTCGGCCATCTCGGTGCGCGAAAGGGGAAGCTCGATATATGCGCCTTCAAGGTCGGCCGCCGTCCCACAGTTGCTTTCGCGCATGCGTTCGGCGCAGAGGAGAACGAGGCTCGCCACGCGTTCCTCTGCCGTCTTTCGACCGAGGACCAGCATCCACTCGCGCGCCTGCTCGAGGCTTCGCGCGATGTGCTCGATCAGCAGCTCCTGGAGACGCCCGTGCCTGCGCAACAGACTATCGAAGTGCGAGCGCGTGAAACAACAGAGTTCAACGTTCGTTGCCGCTTCGACCAGGATGGGGCCCCGGATCGCAAAAGGCCGCCCGACAAACTCCGGAGCGAACTGCAGGCCGACGATCTGCGTTCGGCCATCGGCCAGCGATCTCGATAGACGGACAACGCCCGACACGATATTTGCGACCAGAGGCGGCTGCTGATCATGATCGAAGAGCCGCCCACCGACCGGGATCCTGCGACGGTGCGCGATCCGGTTGACCTCCGCAAGCATCTCAGGCGGCAACGCCCGACACAGCGCGACGTTGCGGATTGCGCACGTCTTGCACTTGTTGCGCGGCATCCACCGTTCCCCCTCCCGCGCACCGATCGCAGTGGGACTGGTGTCGCACTGTGTACGTGACTCTTTTCTCGCGCGCCGCATCATGTGCCGAGATTTCCCGCCTGGCAGCACCCTCAGGCAGACACAATTCGTCGCAAGTGCATTTGATCTAGATCAAGCGCGGGGGCCGCCTTTGCCGCAGCCTGCCGGACGCCGCGCCGCACAAGCGGGAAGCGCGCGGCGTGCCGAGGGGAGGACGCGGACATGACGAGTGCTGCAGCAGGCCACGCGGCCGATCATCCACATGGCTGGCGGCGCTGGCTGTTCTCGACCAATCACAAAGACATCGGCACGATGTACCTGATCTTCGCCATGGTCGGCGGGATCGTCGGCGGGGCGTTGTCGATCGGCATCCGGCTCGAGTTGCAGGAGCCAGGGATGCAGTATTTCGCCAACCCACACATGTTTAACGTGTTCACGACCGGCCATGGGCTGATCATGGTCTTCTTCATGATCATGCCGTCGCTGTTCGGTGGCTTCGGCAACTATTTCGCGCCGCTCATGATCGGGGCGCCGGACATGGCTTTCCCGCGCATGAACAACATTTCGTTCTGGCTGCTGCCGTCGGCCTTCGTGCTGCTGCTTCTGTCACTGTTCGTCGAGGGCGCCGGACCGTGCGTCATCAGCGCGGATGCAGCGACCAGGGACCTCTCCGGATGCGGCGCAGGTATTGGCTGGACGGCCTACGCGCCGCTTGCGACGTCGGGACACCCGGGGCCGGCCGTCGACTTCGCCATCCTCTCACTTCACTTGGCGGGCGCGTCGTCGATCCTGAGCTCGATCAATTTCATAACGACCATCTTCAACATGCGCGCACCCGGCATGACGCTGCACAAGATGCCGCTGTTCGTGTGGTCGATCCTCGTGACGGCGTTCCTGCTGCTGCTCTCGCTGCCCGTTCTGGCCGGCGCGATCACCATGCTGCTCACCGATCGCAATTTCGGCACGGCCTTCTTCTCGGCCGCGGGCGGTGGCGATCCGCTTCTCTACCAGCACCTCTTCTGGTTCTTCGGACACCCCGAAGTCTACATCATCATCCTGCCCGGGTTCGGCCTTGTAAGCCATGTCATCGCGACGTTCGCGCGCAAGCCCATCTTTGGCTATCTCGGGATGGCCTATGCCATGGTCGCGATCGGCGTCGTCGGCTTCATCGTCTGGGCGCACCACATGTACACGGCCGGGATCTCGGTCAACGTACAGGCCTACTTCGTCTTCGCGACGATGGTGATTGCGGTGCCGACGGGCATCAAGATCTTCTCCTGGATTGCGACCATGTGGGGCGGCTCGATCCGCTTCACGACGCCGATGCTGTTCGCGCTTGGGTTCGTCTTCCTGTTCACGATCGGCGGCGTCACCGGCGTCATGCTGTCCAATGCCGGCGTCGACCGGGCGCTGCATGACACCTATTATGTCGTTGCCCACTTCCACTATACGATGTCGCTTGGCGCGCTCTTCACGCTGTTCGCGGGCTGGTACTACTGGTTCCCGAAAATGAGCGGCTACATGTACTCGGAGACGCTCGGAAAGCTTCACTTCTGGCTGACCTTCATCGGCGTCAACCTGACGTTCTTCCCGCAGCATTTCCTCGGCCTTGCCGGCATGCCGCGACGCTACGCGGACTATCCGGATGCATTTGCCGGGTGGAACAGCATCTCGTCCTACGGGTCGTACATCTCGGCCGTCGGCACGCTCGTCTTCTTCGTCAGCATAGCTGCCGCTTTCTCGGGCAAGCGCAAGGCCGAGGCAAACCCGTGGGGAGAAGGCGCCACGACGCTCGAGTGGACCCTCTCGTCGCCACCGCCGTTCCATTCCTACGAGACGCTGCCCCGGATCAAGGACGATGCACACTGAGCATCAGATTGCCACGGCGGCCGATGATGCTGCTCTGGCGATGCGGCGCTTTGAGATCTGGCCGCATCGTTCGCTTGGACGAGCCGGCATCATCGGCCTGCTCGGCGCCGTCGCCGTGGGCTTGGCGCTCGTGGCGCTCTGCAGCCCGGCGCGCATGGTCTGGCCGATCGGCGGCGGATGCCTGCTGACATTCGCCGTCGTGTTGATCGCACTGATGAGCAACATGCGGGCGGCTGAGACACGTGAGATCGTCGAGATCGACCCGAGGGATGTGCATGTCCATCGCATCAGCGCGGATGGTCGTCACAGCGTCGCGCATTTCACCACACATTGGGTGCGCGTCGTCGTCAGCCACGATCGCGAGGTGGCCAGCCGGCTCACGCTCGTCGAAAGCGGCCGGCGCGTGTCGGTCGGCAGCTTCCTGTCACCGGCAGAGCGGGAAGATCTCGCGCGCGCCCTTCGCGCGGCCCTGGTTGACGCGAAGGGCCAGCCACTCAGCGCGCCGACGGCATCGGCACCGCCGCAGATGAGCGGCGGTCGCGAGCCTGCTCGGTAGTGGAACGCCGGAAGTCCGTCCGCTGACAGACACTCGCATGCTCACCCTGTTCGAGCGATAGACTGGCCTTCCGGTCTGCCGCTGGCAGAAGTGCGCCACGACGTCCGCAGTGCGCTCCGCCTCAATCGCGCGCAGCTTCGCGAGATCCGCCTATGTGCGCGCTTTGCCGACATCGCTCAGCATCTTCGCCAAGTCCATCGGCATGGGGAACACGATCGTCGAACTCTTTTCGCCGGCGATGTTGAGCAGCGTTCCGAGGTATCGTAGCTGCATGGCCTCGGGGCATCTGGCAAGGATCTCGCCGGCCTGCGTGAGCCGCTCTGCAGCCTGAAGCTCACCCTCGGCATCTATGACCTTGGCACGCCGCAAGCGCTCCGCTTCGGCCTGCTTGGCGATGGCGCGCACCATCGTCTCGTTGAGATCGACATGCTTGAGCTCGACGTTGGACACCTTGATGCCCCATGCATCGGTCTGCGCGTCCAGAATCTCGCGGAGGTCCCTGTTGAGCTTCTCCCTTTCCGCAAGCATTTCATCAAGCTCGTGCTGACCGACGACGGAGCGGAGCGTCGTCTGGGCCAGCTCGCTGGTGGCCAGATTGTAGTCCTCAACCTGCAGGATCGCCTTCTCCGGATCCATGACCCGATAATAGATGACCGCATTCACCTTCACTGACACGTTGTCGCGCGAGATCACATCCTGCGGCAGAACATCGAGAACGCGCGTTCGCAGATCGACGCGGACCATCTGCTGGACGACGGGGATCAGGATCACGAGGCCAGGCCCCTTGACCTTCCAGAATCGCCCGAGCGTGAAGACGACGCCGCGCTCATACTCTCTCAGAATGCGAATCGCGCTTGCCAGGAGCGCGATCACCACAATGACCGGCAGGCTGAAGATGGGAATGGTCGGAAACTCGAACATGATGGTTCCTTTCCCGCTCAAAGGGGCGCAATGGTGAGGGTCATGCCCTCCCGCCCGGCGACACGCACACGCTGGCCGGGCTGCAAGGACACGGCCCCCCGCGCGCTCCAGACTTCACCATGCACGCGAACGGCCCCTTGCCCACCTTGCCAGGCAACGACCTGGCCCTCGAGGCCGATCATTTCCTCCGCGCCGGTCATGGCGGGCCGATAGCGCGCCCGGATGGCGAACCCCAGAACAACGCTGAGCAGAAGCACGCTGGTCAGGGCCGCGCCGAACACAACCGGCCAGGCCAGGCTCAGGTCGATGTCGGATGCGGCAGGGTCAAACAGAAAGAGCGCGCCAACCACAAAGGCCACGAGACCGCCTATGCCAAGGATGCCCAAGCCGGGCGCAAAGGCCTCTGCCACCATGAGCGCCACGCCGAGGAGCAGGAGCGCGAGGCCGGCGTAGCTCACGGGCAGGAGGGACAAGGCGACAAGCCCAAGCATCAGCGAGATCCCACCGATGACGCCAGGGACGAGCGCCCCGGGACTCCAGAACTCGAAGAGCAGGCCGTAGACCCCGATCATGAGCAGGATCAGCGCAATGTTGGGATCGGCAATTGCGCCGAGGAATCGCGTGCGCCAGTCAGGCTCGAAGTCCACCACAGCACGCCCTTGCGTGCTGATGCGGCGGTCGACTCCGGCGATCGACACGGTCCGGCCGTCGATCTTTGCAAGAAGGTCGCGCACGTCGTTGGCGAGGATGTCGACCACCCGCTCGCGCGCTGCGTCCTCCGCCGTGAGCGTGGCGGCCTCACGCACCGCCTTCTCAGCCCAGTCGATGTTCCGGCCGCGAAGCTGTGCAAGGCTCTGCAGATACGCAATGGCATCGTTGAGAACCTTGCGATCGGTGGCCGGCTCCTGCGCATCTTTCTCCGACTTCGGCGCCCCGGGTCTCGTGGGCTCACGAGGCGTCAGAGGGGTGGTTATGGCGACGGGCGTTGCCGCGCCGAGGTGGGTTCCCGGCGCCATCGCAGCAATGTGCGCTGCGTACGTGATGTAGGTTCCGGCACTCGCCGCTCTTGCGCCGCTCGGGAAGATGTAGATGGCAACTGGTACAGCGGACGCCAGGATGCACTGAATGACATCGCGCGTTGCGTTCAGGAGCCCGCCAGGTGTGTCCAGTTTCACGACGACGAGTTCAACGCCCTGCTTGCGCCCCTCGTCGAGCGCCCTGCACAGGTGCATGCTCGTTGCGACGCCGATCGGCCCTTTGACCTCAAGGGTGAAGATCGGACCAGACTGCGTTGCGTGGATGGCGGATACGCTCATAAGAAGCCAAGCCCCGATCGCCAGCAGCGCACACGCCAGTCGATAGCCCCTGCTTCGCCCCGCCCGCGCCGTGGCCCCGATCACGATGCGCTGATGGATTGGACTGGCAGTCACTTCGGCTCCGGTGCAGGAATGCGCATGGCTTCAGCGGCGTCGGTCGCAAGACCTTGTCCGACCTCCGCAAGCCTGGCCAGCCCGCGGCCGTAGTCCTTGCAGGCCCGCTCATAGAAATCCCGATACACGTTGAGGATTTCAGGGGGAGACTGGCAGGCGGCAAGATCCCGCGAGAGTCGAAGGTCCTCCTGGAGGCGACCGGCGACAAATTGCGCCCATTCCTCGCTCGCGGTCGCGAAAGCAGTAAAGAGCTTGGTGTTGAAATCGGCCATCACGGCGAACGGGGCATGCGTCACCAACCCTTCGAATCCCAAGCCGAACGGATCCGCCAGATCTCCGGCTCTATCCTTTGGGGTGCCCTTGTTGCGCTTCCCGGGGTGATGCATGATCACACTCTCCCGCATGCTGAATTTTTCGAAAGGCTATATCCTCAGCCTCCAAATCGGTTTGACCAGGATCAACAATTGTGCCACCCGCTTGCCACCGCTCATCGACTTTACACCGAAAGGATGCGCCCGGTACTGGGAACGGGCTCAGCGTTCGCGTGCCATAAATGGGCGCTGGTGGTTTCAAGGCCCACTGGGAAGCAGAAGGCAGCATGGGGACTAGTTTCGCCAGCGTATTCTACGAGATTGCCGCTCTCGTCCTGCTGGCGTCGGCCGTCGGCTTTCTGGGTCTGCTGGCCCGGCAGCCTCTGGTCGTTGCGTTCATTGCTGTTGGGGTTCTGGCTGGACCGGACCTTCTCGGCGTTGTCCGCTCGACGAGCATCATCGAGACGCTCAGCCAGATCTCGATCGCGGTCCTTCTATTCCTGGTCGGCCTGAAGCTCGACGTCAGCCTCGTTCGCAGTCTTGGCAGGGTGGCGCTTGCGACGGGCCTCGGCCAGATCAGCTTCACCGCGCTTTTTGGCTTTGGGATCTGCCTCGCCCTCGGCATTGACTGGCTGGCATCGCTCTACATCGCCGTGGCGCTGACGTTCTCCTCGACCATCATCATCGTCAAGCTTCTTTCCGACAAGCAGGAGATCGACGCCCTGCACGGAAAGATCGCCCTCGGCTTCCTGATCGTGCAGGACATCTTCGTTGTCCTGGCGATGGTCACGCTGTCCGCCTTCGGAGTCCGGATGGACGGCCATGACGGCTCGCTCATCGACGTGGCGAAGGTGTTCGCCGGCGGGGCCGCCATGGTCGGCCTCGTGATGGTGTTCATCCGCTACGTGGCGGACCCGCTGCTGAACCTCATATCGCGCTCGCCGGAGCTGATGGTCATTTTCGCCGTTGGATGGGCGGCGGGGCTGGCGGCGATAAGTGATGCCCTGGGTTTCGGCAAGGAGCTCGGCGGCCTGCTCGCAGGCGTATCCCTTGCCTCCACGCAGTATCGTGAGGCGATCGTTTCGCGCCTGAGCAGCCTGCGTGACTTCCTCCTCCTGTTCTTCTTCATCCATCTCGGCGCGTCGCTGAACCTGTCGGCTTTGGGCAACCAGATCGGCCCGGCGATGGTGCTGTCCCTGTTCGTGCTGATCGGCAACCCGCTGATCGTTCTGGCGATCATGGGCTATATGGGATATCGCAAGCGAACGGGCTTCCTCGCCGGATTGACGGTTGCGCAGATCTCGGAGTTCTCTCTCATCTTCATGGCCATGGGCATCACGCTCGGCCACGTCGGCGCAGAAGCCATGGGGCTGGTCACGCTCGTCGGGTTGGTGACCATCGCTCTCTCCGTCTACATGATCACATGGTCCCACAAGCTCTACGAGGTCTGCGAGCCGGTGCTCGGCCTCTTCGAGCGCAAGAGACCCCACAGAGAAGGTGACGAACTCGAGGACAGTGCCCTCAGCCGCAGCCACGACTTCGTCGTCTTTGGTCTCGGCCGGTATGGTTGCAGGATCGGTGAGCGACTGAAGGAAAGGGGGTTCCGGGTTCTTGGGGTCGACTTCGATCCAGAAGCCGTCGAGAACTGGCGACGCATGGGCTTGGACGCGGCCTATGGCGACGCCACCGATCCGGAATTCGTCGCCAGCCTCAATCTGTCGAACGTGAAGGCGGTGGTTTCAGCCGTCCCTCGAGAACGCGGCGCGCTGACCGAAGCCGATCCGCAGCTGGCCCTCCTGCATGGCCTGAAATCCGCACACTACAAGGGCAAGATATTCCTGTCGGTCCAGAAAGTGGCCGATACAGAGGACCTCTTGCGGCAGGGGGCGAGCGTCATCCTGCAGCCGTTCGATGATGCGGCAGACTATGCCGTGCGGCAGCTGGTCGAGATTTGATCTCTGCCCGTGTCCGGCGTGCTCACGCCCGGGCCCGCCCCTTCTCTATCGGTCTGTTCCGTGCAGGATCAGCGTTCGCGTGGCGGGCGCGCCGCTTTCGTAGCCGCGCGCGATGATGTCCCCACGCGCCGGATTCGCCATCATCGCCAGGCGGGTGTCCTGATTGAGAATGGGCCAGCGGACCCATTGCAGGTCCGGATCCCACGCCGGCGATGCCGCACGGATCGCGGTCAGCCGCGCATCATTCTCGAACGCCGAGTAATGGCTGGCACGACGCGCGGCAGCACGCCATTCATTGGCCGCGAAGGCATCGCCTGTCGTGGCGTGCTCGGTCGGTAACCGCTCGATCGTCGCAATCTGATCGGCCGCGATCCCAGCGAGCGTAAAGATGACCGGCGTCGACACTGGGGTCGATTGCAGCATCTCGCGCGCGGCCGCAAAGTCGGGCGCCGTTTCGAACACGCGGCGCAGGAGGTGAATGGGCTGGATGTGCTTCGAGTTCCAGATCTCGTAGTGCGCGAGCAGACGATCAAGCGCGAAAAGCCCGACGCGGCGGGCGAGGGTTGGCTGATTGATGGCGGCGGCAAACCGTCCTGGCGCCACAGCCTGTATCACACCGGTGAAAGCCGGCCAGGTAAGCGAAATCCACGTGCCGAGCGGATTAGCAATGCGCGCGGCCACGATATGACGGCCTATGCCGTTGACTTCCCAATCAAGCGTGCGCTGCAAGACCGCCGATACCCCATCGGGTGACGGGCGGGCGGCCGTCGTGCACCCCCACTCGTAGGACGTATTGAGATAGTAGATGCCGGGCGATCGCGCGCGCTCAGCCAGGGCTTCGACCTCGGCGAAGTAGGCCGAGTTGTTGCGCAGAAACCAACTGCGGGAGACGCGGTCGGCGAGGCGCAGCGTGCACTGAGAGACATCACGCGTTGCCGTATCGAGCAGATCGTAGGCCCGCTCGCCAATGCATTCGGCGATCTCCATCGGGAAATCCGCCCCGACGTCGCAAACGACAATCTCTGGAAGGTGGCTCTCCTGCATCATGCCCTTCACGCACATTGAGCGCTTAAATGCCTCTCCGGGAGCGCGCCATGTCGGTCGAGCATCCGTGTCCGCTCCGGTTCAGCGGGCGCGCAGCGCGCGCACACGGATCCGTCACAATCGCCGACAGACCGGTATCATATCTTTAGACGCGCTGCGTGCCTTTCAGGCGTGCCGACTTCGCCCGCCGACACGTTCAACCATTCGTGAAGTGATCGGCTTGCCCACCCCTAAGCGGGGCGATTCCGAAGTGCGCCACGACTTCTCGGCAGGTGTGGGATGTGGACTTCGGAATCTGAACCACACGAGAAGCATGGGCTTGCCAGTGTCCATTCAATCGCGGAGTTCGTTCGAGAGCCCGCTGCAGATGATGACGACCTTCGCGACCGGGACACTTTAAGACACACTATCCCGCTCACGCGACGATTTGGCTCATGTATCGCTGCGCCCGTTCCGTCTAGCTCCCCAACTAGTAGAAAAAACGATGCGTGGTATATAGTGAGTCTACTGATAAAGGGTTCTGCAATCAGAAGCTCTGGAGTCTTTGCGGGTAGGGGGATAAAGGCGGGAGAGACCATCCATCGGATGAGCGGTCCGAAGATATCCCGCCTGAAATGTGCATCTCGGATCCTTTCGCGTCGGCTGAGCGGCAGCGATCTGCTGCAGGTCCGCGCCAACCAGTATCTCCGCCTCGACGCACATTCACGCCGCTTCAATCACAGCTGCAATCCCAATGCGGCTCTCCGCGCCTCGAATCATCTGGTCGCACTTGTGGACATTCCCAGGGGCGCGGAGATCACATTCGACTATGCCATAACCCGCGTTCCTGCCACTTGGTCGCCGTTCCGGCAGGTCGCGTGCGCGTGCAAAGATCCGCAATGCCGCGGCCATATCGGCGATCTCGCATCCGTGCCGAAGGCCAGCCTTCGCCGCCATCACGCCGCGGGCGCTCTCAACGACTACGTTCTCGAGTACGCCTGGGGGCATATGCCCGAGGCTCTTGGCAGCTCGCAGATGCCCGAGGCCTACTCGCAGAGCGCCACACGGAACCGCGACCATTCGAGCTCTTTTCTGTTGAAGGGCGGGAAGACAGGCGTGCTGCTACTGCATGGCCTGGGCGGAACGCCGGACGAAATGCGGGACGTGGCCGAAGGCCTGCACGATGCCGGTTACACCGTGATGTGCCCACGGCTAGCAGGACATTGCGGCACTTATGATGATCTCAAGGCCTCACGGTGGACGGACTGGGCCGGAAGCGCCGAAGAAGCGCTCGCGCGGCTGCGGGCGCGGTGTGATTTCGTCACCGTGGGGGGCTTGTCGACGGGCGCGATCTTGAGCCTTCACCTCGCAGCCAAGCATCCCCATTCGGTCGATGGTCTGCTTCTATATGCGCCCACACTCTGGCTGAACGGTTGGGTCATCCCACCGCACGCTCGCCTGTTCCGGCTGGTCCGGCACAAGATCTTCGCCAACCTTTTCGACTTTCCCGATCTGCCACCCCATGGCGTCAAGGATCCCCTCATCCGGCGGCGCATTCACGAGGCCCTGCATAGTGGCGAAGGCTCATCAGCCGGCGTGCCCGTAACGCCCGGCGGGGCCGTCCTCGAGCATCGCCGCCTGGTGCAATCCACGTTGCCGTCTCTTGCGTCCATCCAGCAACCGACGCTGATCATGCATTCGCGTGAGGACGACTATGCCGACCTCGACAATGCTGAGTATCTTCAGCGACACCTCTCCGCGCGCGTCGACACGGTGATCCTTGAGGATTCCTACCACATCATCACGGCCGACCGGCAGCGCGATGTCGTTGCGGAGCGATCTATCGAGTTCATCGCCCGCATCTCGAAGCGCAAAATATCGAAGGTGCGATCGGTTCCGCCAGGTCCTGCCGAGGACACCGCGGCGTGATAGCCGATCGCGAACGGTCAGCAGACATTCGGAGCAGAGAAGCAGCATACTGGCAGCCCGCCCGCGACGAGGGCTGGCCGCCGGCGTCTCGGGCTTTCCCTGCGTTCTCTCAGCTCGCCGCCCGGCGGTTCTGACGGTTGGCGACGAGATCATCGACCACCGCCGGCTCAGCCAGCGTCGAAGTATCGCCGAGGTTGGAGAAATCATCCTCGGCGATCTTGCGCAGGATCCGGCGCATGATCTTGCCGGAACGCGTCTTTGGCAGACCGGGCGAGAACTGGATGAAGTCCGGTGACGCGATCGGCCCGATCTCCTTGCGGACGTGCGCGATGAGCTCCTTCTTCAGCTCATCGCTCGGCTGGTTGCCCTGGATGAGCGTGACGTAGCAGTAGATGCCCTGACCCTTGAGATCGTGCGGCGCCCCGACGACAGCCGCCTCGGCCACCTTCGGGTGCGAGACGAGAGCACTCTCGATCTCGGCCGTGCCAAGACGGTGGCCAGAGACATTGATGACATCGTCGACGCGGCCCGTAATCCAGTAGTAGCCGTCCTCGTCACGTCGGCTGCCATCGCCGGTGAAGTACATGCCCGGATAGGTCGAGAAATAGGTCTGCACGAACCGCTCGTGATCGCCGAACACTGTGCGCATCTGGCCGGGCCAGCTGTCGAGGATGACAAGGTTGCCCGAACCGGGCCCCTCGATGCGTACCCCCTTCTCATCGACGAGCGCCGGCTGAATGCCGAAGAATGGCCGCGTTGCCGAGCCCGGCTTGGTTTTCGTCGCGCCCGGCAACGGCGTGATCAGGATGCCGCCCGTCTCAGTCTGCCACCAGGTGTCCACGATCGGGCAACGGCCCTCGCCGACGACGTGGTTGTACCACTCCCACGCCTCCGGATTGATCGGCTCGCCGACCGTCCCGAGCAGCTTGAGTGAAGCGCGGCTCGTGCGCTTGACGAAGTCGTCGCCAGCCCCCATGAGCGCGCGAATGGCGGTCGGCGCCGTGTAGAACGTATTGACGCCCCACTTATCGACGACGTGCCAGAAACGCGACGCCGTCGGGTAGTTTGGCACGCCCTCGAACATCAGCGTCGTCGCACCGTTGGCGAGCGGACCATACACGATGTAGCTGTGGCCCGTGACCCAGCCGACGTCGGCCGTGCACCAGTAGATGTCGCCGTCGTGATAGTCGAAAACGTATTGGTGCGTCATCGACGCGTAGACGAGGTAGCCGCCGCTCGTATGCAGCACGCCCTTCGGCTTTCCCGTCGAGCCCGAGGTATAGAGGATAAACAATGGGTCCTCGGCGCTCATTTCTTCGGGTGGGCAATCGACGCCGACTTTCTCCTGCGCCTCATGCAGCCAGATGTCGCGGCCGGCTTGCCAGCCCACTTCCCCGCCCGTGTGCCTGACGACTAGGACCTTCTCATCGCCCTTGCCCACCTTGGCAAGCGCCTCATCGGTGTTCTTCTTGAGGGGGATCGGCCGCCCGCCGCGGATGCCCTCGTCGGCGGTGATGACGAACTTCGAGGACGCATCCTCGATACGGCCGGCGAGGCTGTCCGGCGAGAAGCCGCCAAAAACGACCGAGTGGATGGCGCCGATGCGCGCACAGGCGAGCATCGCGTAGGCCGCCTCGGGAATCATCGGCAGGTAGATCGTTACGCGGTCGCCCTTCTTGACGCCGTTCGCCTTGAGCACATTGGCGAACTTGCACACCCGCTCGTGAAGCTGGCGGTACGTGATCTGCTGGTCGACGGTGGGATCATCACCCTCCCAGATGATCGCCACCTGGTCGCCGCGTGTCTTCAGGTGGCGGTCGACGCAGTTCGCACATACGTTGAGGGTGCCGTCCTCGTACCACTTGATTGAGACGTTGCCGGGCCCGTACGAGACGTCCTTGACCTTCGTATAGGGCCTGATCCAGTCGACTCGCTTGCCCGCCTCGCCCCAGAATCCGGTGGGGTCCTCGATCGAGCGCCTATACATCGCGTGGTATTTCTGCTCGTCGACCCAAGCCCGGCTCGCCCATTCGGCCGGCACGGCGTAGACCTTCTCGGACATCTGTTTCGCTCCCATCACGAGGCCCCTCTTGGGCCGCATTATCGGGACGCGGCGCGGCGGGGGCAACTGCCTCGTTCGTCGAATGCTGAATGGCGCCGGACGCGCCTTAGGGGACCCGGCAACTGGCCGTCCCGGCGGCAACAGGGTTCCGGTCGTGCCCCGAATGCACTACAAAACTCCGAAAGATCATTCTGGGGAGGCGCCGGCGCTCCGCTCGCGTCGCAGAGGGGCATTAATGAGTCTCGCCGGCTTTCTCGCACAGCTCCTCAATGGCGTGCAGTACGGGCTCCTGCTCTTCCTGATCGCCAGCGGCCTCACCCTGATTTTCGGCGTCATGGGCATCATCAACCTCGCCCATGGCTCGCTGTTCATGGTCGGCGCCTACATCGCCTTCCTCGTGACCCGCAGTGTCGGCTCGGCGTGGCTTGCGCTACCGGCGGCCCTCCTCGGCGGCGCGGCGTTCGGCGCCCTCCTCGAAAGGGGGCTCTTCCGCCACTTCTATGGGCGCGATCATCTCGATCAGGTGCTCCTGACCTTCGCGCTCATCCTGCTCTTCGAGGAAGCGCGCTCGATCCTCGTCGGCAATGACTTCTATTCGGTGCCGGTCCCTGCCGCATTCGATTTCTCGGTGCCGATCACAGCCGGCTTCTCCTATTCGGCCTACCGCTTCGCGGTGATCGGCGTGTGCCTGGCGCTCGCCGTCGCGCTCTTCCTGTGGGTCGAGCGGACGCGCATGGGCGCGATCATCCGCGCCGCCGCCGAGAAGCCCGAAATGGTCGACGTGATCGGCATCGACGCGCGGCGCGTCCACATTACCGTCTTCGCCGTCGGCACGGCGCTCGCGCTGACCGCCGGCGTGCTCGCGGCCCCGCTCTATTCGGTGTATCCGGGGATGGGCGACGGGTTCCTGATCATCTCGTTCGTGGTCGTGGTGATCGGCGGGCTCGGCTCGATCTCCGGGGCATTCTGGTCGGCGCTGCTGATCGGCCTCGTGGATACGCTCGGCAAGGCCTATGTCCCCGCCGTTGCGGGGCTTGCGATCTATGTCCTGATGGCCGCGGTCCTGCTCTGGCGCCCGACCGGCCTCTTCGGTCAACGTGGCTGAGGAGGAGCGCTCGCCCATGCTGCCGACGCCGAAGGGAGCCGCTGGTCTCGTCGCGGGGGCCATGTTGCTCACGCTCCTGCCATTCATGGCCCAGTCCTACTATGTCGAGCTTGCGACGACGGCGCTGGTCGCGGCGATGCTCGCGCTGAGCCTCCAGCTTCTTGTGGGTTGCACAGGCCTGGTGAGCCTCGGTCATGGCGCCTTCTATGGGCTCGCCGCCTATACGGTCTACCTCATGACGCCCGCAGACGCGGGCCTCTCGATCATGGTCACACTGCCGCTTGCGGTAGTGGCGGCCGGTGCCGCCGCGCTCGTCGTCGGTGCGCTCTCCCTGCGCACGCGCGGCTTCTTCTTTCTCATGGTCACGCTCGCCTTCGGGCAGATGATCTTCTTCATCTTCCACGACACCAAGCTTGGCGGCGGTACGGATGGCGCCTACCTCGCCCGGCCGGTGCTCTCATTTCTCGGTCTCGAGCTGACCTACACACGCCGCCAGCGCCCGGTGGTCCTGTACTACGTCGCGCTGGTGCAGCTTGTCGCAATGTACCTCTTCCTCGCCTTCCTGCTGCGCTCGCTGTTCGGCCGCGTGCTGGAAGGCATTCGCGTCAACGAGCATCGCATGCGTGCGCTCGGCTTCGATACCTACCGCTACAAGCTCGCGGCGTTCGTGATCGCAGGTGCCCTTGCCGGCGTCGCCGGCCATATGTGGGCCATGCACCGCGCCTTCGTGAACCCCGAGATCGTCGGCTGGCACCGCTCGGCAGAAGCCTTGCTGATGATCCTGCTCGGCGGGCTGCAGTCGCTGCATGGACCGATCCTCGGGGCGCTCGCCTTCACCGGCCTCGGCGAGCTGCCGCAGCTCATGGGCGACGCCAAACCTTTTGCGCGGTTCTTTGCGGCCATCGGCCTCACGGATCTCGGGCTTAGAGTACAGGCGCTCGCCGAGCGCAAGCTGCTGCTCGAGGGGCTGGTCATTCTCGCGGTCGTGCTGGCGCTGCCGCGTGGGCTCGCAGGGCTGCGCCGGCCGCGCTTCATTCGCCCGGCCTGGGGCGCGGGGGCCTCCACTGACGAACGGGCGCGCTCATGAGTGAGAATGCCGCCTGCGTCCTGGAAACGACGGCGCTGAGCAAGTCCTTCGGCGGCCTCGCCGCCGTGCGCGACGTCTCGATCGCGCTCAGGCGCGGCGAGTTGCACGCCCTGATCGGACCCAATGGTGCCGGGAAGTCGACGCTGGTCAGCCTGCTCTCGGGCGAGCTTCGGCCGACGTCGGGCGAGATCCGCCTCGACGGCCGTCCGGTGCTTGGCGCTTCCGCGCCGCGCATGGCGCAGGCTGGCGTCGCCCGTTCGTTTCAGCGCACGAACATCTTCCCTCCGCTCTCGATCCTCGAGAATGTCCGCCTTGCAGCCCAGGCCATCCATACACCCGCACGCGAGCTGCTGCGCTCGCGTGCGCACGCGCGCGACCTCGACGCACGGGTTGCAGCCGTGCTTGCGCGCGTCGGTCTCCATGAAGCACCGGGGCGCATCGCCGGCACGCTCTCCCATGGCGAACAGCGGCTGATCGAGATTGCCATGGCGCTTGCCGGCAACCCGCGCGTGCTCCTGCTCGACGAGCCGCTCGCCGGCATGGGCCACGAGGAGTCCGAAGCCATGGCCCGCCTGCTGAAGGGCCTTGCCCGCGACCACGCCGTGCTGCTCATCGAGCATGACATGGACTTCGTCTTCTCGGTTGCCGATCGCATGACCGTGATGGTCGAGGGAGCGCTGTTGGCGAGTGGCCCGCCGGAGGCCATCCGCGCTGATGCCGCCGTGCAGCGGGCGTATCTCGGGGCAGCACCATGACGGGCCGGACCGAGTTGCCGCTGGCGCGTGCCCGCGCCGGGATCCTCACCGCCACCGGTCTGCACGCCTTCTATGGCCAGAGCCACATCCTGCGTGGCGTGTCACTGCATATCCACCACGGCGAGACGGTCGCCCTCATGGGCCGCAACGGCATGGGCAAGAGCACGCTCATCCGGACCATCATGGGTCTCGTCCCCGCCGCCGAAGGCCGCATCGCGCTCGCCGGGGTGGACGCCACCGGGCTGCCGACGTTTGCGCGCGCCCGGCTCGGCGTTGCCTATGTGCCCGAGGGGCGCGGTGTGTTCGGCACACTTACTGTCGCGGAGAACCTCGACATTGCCGCACGCGCCGGGCCCGATGGCGGAGCGGCGTGGACCATTCCCCGCGTGCTCGAACTCTTCCCGCGCCTCGCTGAGCGGCGTACGAACCGCGGGGACCAGCTCTCGGGCGGTGAACAGCAGATGCTCGCCATCGCCCGGGCCCTGCTCACCAACCCGCGTCTCATCATTCTCGATGAAGCAACTGAAGGTCTCGCACCGCTCATCCGCGAGGAGATCTGGGCAACGATCCGTCTGCTGCGGGAGACGGGCCTCGCGGCCCTGATTGTCGACAAGTCGGTGAGCGAGCTTGCAAGCGTCGCCGATCGCGTCGTCGTGCTGGTCAAGGGCGAGGTCGTCCATGAAGGGCCGCCCGCGACGCTCCTCGCGGACGAGGCGCTCATGCACCGCCATCTTGGAGTATGAGGCGCCATGCTGTTCATGGACATCGGAGGCCGCGCCATCGAGTACCGCGTCATCCCTGGGGCGGTCTCAGACCGCCCGCCGCTCGTGTTTCTGCACGAAGGGCTCGGCTGCGCCGCGCTCTGGCGTGACTTCCCGGACAAGGTGGCGCGCGAGCTCGGCGCCCCGGCGCTCGTCTATTCGCGCTTCGGCTATGGGCAATCGGCCGGGCTTGAAGGCCCGCGCACGCCCCGCTTCATGCACGATGAGGCGCTGGACGTCCTGCCGGCGCTGCTGGCGCGCTGCGGGATCTCGCGACCACTGCTCATCGGTCATTCCGACGGCGCCTCGATCGCGCTCATCCACGCCGCATCTGCCGGCCGGCCGGTCGCTGGCCTAGTTCTCATGGCGCCGCACATCATGGTCGAACCGATCTCCCTCGAGAGCATCGCCCGCATCAGAGCGATCTATGCGGAGGGGCCGCTCCGCGCGCGCCTTGCGCGCTACCACGCCCGTGTCGATGATGCTTTTCGCGGCTGGGCCGACATCTGGCTCGATCCGGCCTTCCGGGACTGGTCACTGGAAAGGGAGGCGCGCGCGTTAAGCATACCGACACTTCTCATTCAGGGACGGGACGACGAATACGGCACGCTGGCCCAGATCGACCGCATCGCCGGGCTGGCTCCCGGTCCAATCGAGCGGCTCGTCTTCGAGAACTGCGGACATTCGCCCCATCGCGACCAGGAAGCCGCGGTGCTCGCGGCCATAGTCGGCTTCGCAGTGCAGCACTTTGCGCGCCGTGCACGCCAGGATGGCTCAGGAAAGGGACCATGACCAGGAACAGGAACGGCAAGACCCGAAGCGCGGCCGGCACCACGGCCGCGCCGCCGGCCGAGGCCCGCTTCAATCTCGACGACCCGATCCTCCCGAAGGCGATCGAGGAGGCTGCGCTCGGCAGCGGCGGCTACCCCTATGACAAGAAGCTCAGCCGGGGCGACTTCGAGACCCAGCTCTACGATCTCCACGTCGAGCTTGCCAAGCTGCAAAGCGCCATGCGCAGCACCGGCGAGCGCATCGTGTGCCTGTTCGAAGGCCGCGATGCAGCCGGCAAGGGCACCTGCATCAATCACTTCGTGCGCCACCTCAACCCGCGCCACGCCCGCGTCGTCGCCCTGACCAAGCCAACCGATACCGAAAGCGGTCAGTGGTACTTCCAGCGCTATGTCGCGCACCTCCCGCCGGCCGGCGGCATGTCGCTCTTCGACCGCTCCTGGTACAACCGTGCCGGCGTCGAGCCCGTGATGGGCTTCTGCACCGAGGCACAGCACGCCGCCTTCCTGCGTGAGACACCCAAGTTCGAGGCCATGCTTGTGCGCGACGGCATCCGCCTGTTCAAACTCTACCTCGAGATCGGCCGCGAAATGCAGCTCCTGCGCTTCCATGAGCGCCGCCACGACCCGCTGAAGCAGTGGAAGATCAGTGATATCGACCTCGCTGCCATGGCCCGCTTCGACGACTACAGCGCCGCCAAGGAGAAGATGTTCCGCCTCACGCATACGCCGACGGCGCCATGGACGGTCATTCTTGCCAATGATCAGCGCCGCGCCCGCCTCGAGGCGATCCGGACGGTGCTTCATGCCGTCGACTATGAGGGCAAGGACGCAAAGGCCGTCGGCACGCCCGACGCCAACATCGTCGGCGCCGGGCCGAAGTTCTTCACAATGCGCTAGGAAGCCGGCCGGCGCATTGGCGCCGGCCGAAAAGGTGCACCCTCAGCTGCTCTCGTTCGACAGTATGTCACCGAACAGCTCGAAGACCTCTCCCTTGAGACGCGCGAGCTGGACGGACTGGATCGGATAGAAATCCGTCGGGCTCGTGTTGATCTTGATCCCCGGCAGCAGCAGCGGAACCTCGAGGTTCCTCAGGCTCGCGGCCTGCTTCATGATGTTCTCGCGCGTCAGCGTGTCGCCGCACTTCTTGAGCACCTCAACGAGCGTCGAGGACACGGCGTAGGCGTACACTGGGAAGGTGCTCGATTTGTCACCTTGCGGCATGTACTTGTCCATGAATTTGGACCACGCGATCATATCGGGCGAATTGGCCCACTGCTTGTCGGTGGCGTCCTTGATGTATTGCGCCGTGAGAATGCCCTGCGAGGCCTCAAAGCCTGCCGGCCTGATGACCGCGCCGATGGAGGCGGACACGTTGTTGAGGTAATGCGCCGGCTTCCAACCGATCTCGTGTGCCTTCTTGATCGCCTGCGCGGCAAACTTCGGCGTCGTGATGTTGAAGAAGGCGTTCGCACCCGAGTTCTTGAGCTGGATCATCTGGCTGTCGACCGTCGGATCCGTGACCTCGTAGGTCGCGAGCTGGACGACAAGGTTCTTCTTGTCACCCAAACCCTGCACGAAGCCGTTGTAATAGTCCTTGCCGTAGTCGTCGTTCTGCATCAGAACGCCGATCTTAGGATCCTTGACGTTGGCCAGGATGTGCTTGGCGTAGATCGCGCCTTCCGTCACATAGTCCGGCTGCCAACCCATGGTCCAAGGGAACTGCTTGGGCTGGCCCCACTTCGAGGCGCCGGTGGCGACGAAGAGCTGCGGCACCTTCTTCTGGTTCATGTAGCGGTGGATCGCCGTGTTGGGCGGTGTGCCGAGGGTCTGGAAGACGAACAGCACCTTGTCGTCCTCGACCAGCTTGCGCACCATCTCGACGGTCTTCGGCGGGCTGTAGCCGTCATCGTAGGTGATGAACTCGATCTTGCGGCCGTTGATACCGCCGTTATCGTTGATCATCTTGAAGAAGGCTTCGATGGTCCTGCCGATCACGCCGTACGCCGACGCATTGCCCGAATAGGGGTTTGTGTTGCCGATCTTGATGACCGCATCAGTCGCGCCCTCGTCGTACTTCTTCCCCTGGGCGATCGCTGGGAAACCGATCACCTGTGCGGCCGCTATCGCGGAGCCGCCGACCAGAACGTCTCTACGGGTTCTCTTCGTCATGTGCTTCCTCCTTTGAACGGCTCTTCGCTTCTTTATGCACGTCAATAATTCGACGTCCCTTGCCGGCTAACCTGAACGCATCCGGTGACGCATCATGGCCAACCAGCCGGCAATGCCCATCGGCATCGTGTACATCAGCACGATTAGCACGGTGCCATAGATCGTCCACGGCTCGAGCTCGATCGGCAGGTGCACGGTCTGCGTGATCCATTTGGTGACGGCATCGGCGTACTTCTCGATGAACTGGACGAAGAAGCCGCCGATCACGGCACCGGACAGCGTTGCGATGCCGCCGATCACCGCGCCGACGAGAATGGCTATCGACAGCTCGAAGCGGAAACTATCTGGGGAGACGAACTCGAAGATGATGGCGTGGAGCGCACCGGCGAGGCCGACGTAGAGGGCGCTGATGCCGAACGTTATCGCCTTGGTCTGCGCCGAGTTGATGCCCATGGTATCGGCGGCGAGCGGCTGATCGCGGATCGCCATCATCGCACGGCCCATGCGGCCATCGACGAGGTTGCGCGCGACGATGAACATGACGATCGCGCACACGAGAACGACGAGGTAGAGCCACTGGTCGGGACTGAGCGGCAGGCCGAACGGCGGATCCGGCTTGAAAATATTGATGCCCTGGACACCATTGGTGAAGGGCTCGAAATGACGGTACTTGAGGAACTGCGGCACCGCGATAGCGAGCGCGAACGTCGCGAGGGCCAGATAGTGCCCCTCGAGCCTCAGCGCCGGCAGGCCAAACAGATAGCCGATTATGAAGCAAGCCATCATGGCGAGCGGCAGTGTCGCCAGGTAGTGCACTTCATAGCGATCGATCAGAATCGCGGTGACGTAAGCGCCGACCGCGAAGAAGGCGCCGTGCCCGAGGGAGATCTGCCCGTTGAAGCCCGTCAGCAGATTGAGTCCGAGCACCGCGATCGAATAGACGATCATCAGCGAGAGCTGGAGGAAGTAGAAATTGGAAATGAGGCCAGTCTGCCCGCCGATCAGCGGCAGCAGCGCCGCCATGATGAGGCCGCCCCACACCCATACCGGGATGCTCCGGCGCGTGTCGAGCGGCCCTGCCGCCGCCGCGCCGCTTGCAGCACTCGCGCCCGTTGTCATCGTCGTCGCCATTCTCAGACCCTCTTCACGGTGACATGTCCGAAGAGTCCGGACGGCTTCAGAGTGAGCACCGTTATGACGATGATCAGCGCCACGGTCAGCTTCTCGCCGTTACCGATCAGATAGAAGCCGGTCGCGCGCTCCAGCATGTTTCCGAGGTAGGCAACCATATTCTCGAGCACGCCCACGATGAAGCCCCCGGCGACGGCCCCGCCGGGGCTCGAGATGCCGCCGACAAGCGCGCCGGCGAAGCCATAGAGCAGGATGCCTGCCATCATATTGGGCTCCAGATAGACGACCGGGGCGACCAGCATCCCGGCGACCGAGCCGACGGCAGCGGCGAGGCCCCAGCCGAGCGCGAGCATCCAGTCGACATTGATCCCGACCAACCGAGCCGAATTTGGATTCAACGCCGCAGCCCTCATCGCAAGGCCGAGTGGCGTGAAGCGAAAGAAGCCGAACAGCAGGAGGAGCATGCCTGCGGAGACCAGGATCATGCCGATCTGATGCGGCCCGATGATGCCGGAGCCCGCAAAAGCAATGTTCGGAAATGGTGAGGGAAAGGGCTTGATCGTATGCGTCCAGATCGCGCCGGCCAGCGAGTGAAAGATGGCCAGCAGTCCGATGAAGACCACAACGACCGACAAGACGGGCGCCGTGTGCAGCGGCCGCAGTATGACACGCTCGATCGTCATGCCCACGATGAAGGAGAAGAGCATCGTCGTTGGCAGCGCAATCCAGAATGGATACCCCCAGTCGATGAGCTGCCAGCAGATGAAGGCGCTGAACATCGCCATCTCGCCCTGGGCGAAGTTGATGTGGTTCGTAGAGACGAAGATCATGACCAGCGCAAGGGCGAGCAGCGCGTAGATCGCACCATTCGCCAGTCCCGATGCCACCTGCTGAAGGAGCTGCTCCATGGAGGTTCTTTTTCCCGACTGCCGAACTCAGTATCCGAGATAGGACTTGCGGATCTGCTCGTCCGATCTCACTTCCGCGGACGTCCCCGACATCACGACGCGTCCGGTCTCAAGGACATAGGCGTGGTCGGCAAGTTCAAGGGCGAGGGCCGCATTCTGCTCGACGAGCAGCATCGACACCTTCGCTTCCTCGTTGATACGCCGCATAATGCGGAAGATCTCCTGCACGACGAGCGGCGCGAGGCCGAAGGACGGCTCATCGAGCAGCATCAGGCGCGGCCCCAGCATGAGCGCACGGGAGATCGCGAGCATCTGCTGCTCGCCGCCGGACAGCGTGCCAGCCTGCTGGGCCATGCGCTCCTTGAGGCGCGGGAAATAGGTGAACACCATATCGAGATCGCGCGCGACCGCGGCCCTGTCACGCCGCGTATAGGCCGCGACGCGCAGGTTCTCCTCGACGCTGAGCTCCGTGAATGTGCCGCGCCCCTCGGGCACATGCCCGACGCCAAGGCGGACAACCGCCTCGGTCGCCTTGCCGGCCACCGGCTCCCCGTCGATGACAACGGATCCCTCGGCGCGCACCATGCCGCAAATGGCCCTGAGCGTTGTGGTCTTGCCGGCCCCGTTGGCACCCAGCAGCGTGGTAATGCCGCCCTTGACCAGCGAGAAGCTGATGCCGTGCAGCGCTTGCGAAGGGCCGTAGTAGGCCTTGAGATCCTTGACTTCAAGCATAGTGCTCATGCCTCGGCCCCCGTGCCGAGATAGGCCTTGATCACCTCGGGGTCACGCTGGACCTCGGCCGGTGTGCCCTCTGCAATCTTGCGGCCGAAATCGATCGCCACGACCTTGTCCGACACCGCCATGACGAGGCTCATGTGATGCTCGACGAGCAGCACGGTCACCTTCTGGAGGTCGCGCACGCGTCGTATCTGGGCCTCGAGCACGCCGATCTCCTCGTGGTTGAGGCCGGCAGCCGGCTCGTCGAGAAGAAGGAGCTTGGGGCTCGCCGCCAGCGCGCGGGCCAGCTCGACGCGTTTGCGGATCGGGAACGGCAGCGGCCCGGCCGGCATGGCGGCATAGGGCTTCAGATCCATGAACTCGATGAGCTCCCACGCCCGCTCGGTGATACGCCGCTCCTCCTCCGCAACGCCAGGCAGGCGAAGTGCCGTGGCCACAAAACCGCTCGAGCTCTGACTGTGGCAGCCGACCTTGACGTTGTTGAGCACGCTCAGGCGATCGAATAACGCAACATTTTGGAAGGTCCGGCCAAGGCCGATGCTCGGGATCCCGTGGCGCGGTGAATTGAGGATGGAGCGGCCCTCGAACAGGATGTCGCCGTCGTTCGGGATGTAAAGCCGGGAGAGGCAATTGAAGAGCGTCGTCTTACCAGCGCCATTCGGCCCTATGAGGCCAGCGATCTCGCCATCGCGAATGTCGAAGCTGATGCCGTCAAGCGCGACAATGCCGCCGAATCGGACGGAGACGTTCTTGACGCTCAGCAACGGCGGCGCAGGCGATACGGCCTCGCGCCGCGCCGAGGCGGGCTCGACAACGGCTACCACTCATTCCCTCCCTCAATTGGCGACACCTGCGTGCCGGCAGCGTCCGGTCGTCATTGTACGCCCGCTTCCCGTACGCGCGTCCGCGACCTTTTTTACAAAGCTTGCCGCGTTTCTTCGAGAACGTCCAGTGCCTTATTGTGTCCGCTGATGAGACTGGCATACCTACGCAGGCGCCATCGGTCCGCCGAGCGCGGCGGCCACGCCACCCTTCCTGGACTGCGTGGCTGGCGCTCGGCGCGAGCGCTTGACCGTGCCCCCCCAGAGCGGCTAGCTGAACACCCGATCGACCCTACCGAAGCGGGCATTCTGCCGCCGAAGGCTGGAATCCGAGATCGTCCGCAAAGCCAACCGATCCCGCCCGCACGCTGAGATCATGAGCGCGAGCCCCCTTGCCCGGTACACTGCGCGCGTCGAAGCCGGTGAAGCGAGCTTCGACAGTGCCCAAGCGGCGGTCGCCGCGCGCCTCGATGCGCTGGCCGCCGAATTGAAAGGCTGGCGCCCGGCGAACGGCGGCTGGAAGCTTACGAGCCTCTTCGCCGCGAAACGGCCTGGACCACGCGGGCTCTACATCCATGGCAAGGTCGGCCGCGGCAAGACCATGCTCATGGACCTATTCTTCGACACGGTCCCGTTCGCGTCGAAGCGGCGTATCCACTTCCACGAGTTCATGGCCGAGACCCACGACCGCATCGGCGCTGCGCGAAAGGTCGTCCATGGCGATCCCCTGCCGCACGTCGCGAACGCGATCGCGGATGGCACGCAGCTCCTCTGCTTTGATGAGCTGCACGTCACCGACATCGCCGACGCGATGATCCTCGGCCGCCTGTTCAAGGGCCTGTTCGAGCGTCAGGTGGTGATGGTTGCGACGTCGAACCAGCCACCGCGCCAGCTCTATCTGAACGGCCTTAACCGGCAGCTCTTCCTGCCCTCGATTGACCTCATCGAGCGGCATATGGACGTCGTCGAGCTGGGTGCGGCCAAGGACTTCCGGCTCGATAAGCTCGCTGGCCAGCCACTCTACTTCACGCCAGCCAATTCCGACCCGCGCCGCGCGCTGCGTGCCGCCTTCACACGCCTCACGGGCGTGTGGAAGGGCAAGCCGATCACGCTCGACGTCAAAGGCCGTCCGCTCCACGTCCCTGAAGCCGCTCGCGGCGTCGCATACTTCTCCTTTGACGATCTCTGTGCCAAGCCGCTCGGCGCGCTCGACTACCTCCACATTGCCCACGCCTTCCACACGGTCATCATCGAGGGCATTCCCAAGCTGCCGCCTGAGAAGCGCAACGAGGCGCGCCGGTTCATCAATCTCATCGACACCCTGTACGATGGGCGCATCGGGCTCATCGCCTCGGCCGAGGCGGAGCCTCACGAGCTCTACCCGGCCGGTGACGCCGCCGTACTCTTCGAGCGCACCGTGAGCCGGCTGATCGAGATGCGCAGTGAAGCATACCTCGAAAGCCGCAATGAGCGGGGGACCGACCCCGAAAAGGCGACCGCAAGCGCGGCGGCCGCCGCCCAGCGGGCCTAGGTAACACGTCGTCGAGACAATGGCTTGACCGGCTGGCGCCCGTGCGTTCTTCTCCGGGGCGCCTCGGGGCGAGAGCGGGCGGAAGCCGAGTTGGCGAGGAGTGAAGTTGCATGGCCTTCTGGAAATCCCAATCTTCCAAACCCGCCAAGCAGAACCAGAATACGCCCGCCGTTACGCCTGGGAACTCTGCGCCAAATGCCCCGGGACTTTCGGCGGCACCGACGCCGGCCCCGCTCGAGGTCACGGAGCTCCGCAGGACTGTCGATCCTGCCGCGCTCGGCTTCAAGACGACCTCGGAGCTCGAGCCGGCCCGCGGCCTCATCGGTCAGGACCGCGCGCTCAAGGCGATCCAGTTCGGCGCCAACATGGCGAGTCACGATTTCAATATCTTCGTGCTCGGCCCCCCCGCCTCCGGCAAGACGACGGCCGTCCGCCAGCACCTCGAGCGCAAGCTCAAGGAGCTGCCGACGCCCCCCGACTGGGTCTACGTGAACAATTTCGAGGCGCCGAACCGTCCGCGCGCTCTGAAGCTTCCGCCCGGGCGGGCGCGCGCGCTCGTCAAGGGCATGATTGGCGCCATCGACGAGCTGCGGAACACGCTCCCCGCCATGTTCGAAGGCGAGGACTATCAGGCACGGCGGCGCGCGATCGATGAAGAGTTCCGCTCCAGCCAGGAGCAGGCCTTCGAGGCCCTCAACAACAAGGCGAACAGCCAGAATATCACCATCCTGCGCACGCCCACCGGCTTCGCCATGGCGCCGATGCACGAAGGGAAGATCGTAAAGCCCGAGGTCTTCAACACGCTGCCCGAGGCCATGCGCAAGCAGATCGAGCAGCGCATCGAGGCCTTGCAGAAGGAACTCGCCGAGATCATTGAGCGGATGCCCAAGTCCGACAAGCTGCGCCGCGCAAAGATCAGTGAACTCAATGAGGAAATCGCCTCGCTTGCCGTGCATGAGGCGCTTGACGACCTCGCCGCGACCTTCGCCGACCAGCCCGAGGTGCTGAGCTATCTCGACGCCGTCGGGCGCGATCTCATTCGCAATGTCGCTCTCTTCCTCATATCCGCAGGCGAGGAAAACGAGATCGTCAAGCAGCCTGTCGATACCGCGCGCGACGCTCGCTTCCGTCGTTACATGGTCAACCCGATGGTCTCCCACGATGGCGACGAACCGCCGGTGGCCCCGCTTGTGGAGGAGCTGAACCCGACCTACGGCAATCTCATCGGCCGTGTCGAGCATATCGCCCAGATGGGCGCACTCGTTACGGACTTCCTGCTCATCAAGCCGGGCGCGCTGCACAAGGCAAACGGCGGCTACCTGATGATCGACGCCCGCAAGCTGCTGATGTCACCCTTCGCCTGGGAGGCCCTGAAGCGCTCGATCAAGGCGAGCGAGATCCGCATCGAGCAGCCCTGGGAAATGGCGGGCCTGATGTCGACTCAGACGCTCGACCCCGAGCCGATTCCCTTGGAGACCAAGGTGGTGCTGCTCGGCGACCGCGAACTCTACTATCTCCTCGCGGCCTATGATCCCGACTTCGCCAGATTCTTCAAGGTCCAGGCGGACTTCGACGACTCGATCGAGCGTTCGGCCGAGAATGACCACGCGTATGCGCGCCTGATCGCCTCCATCGTCGCGGAGCACAAGCTGAAACCGCTCGATGCGGCGGCCGTCGCCCGCGTCATCGAGGAAGGCGCGCGCCTCGCTTCCGACCGCGAGAAGCTCACCATCGAGATCGGCCGCATTGCCGATCTCGTGCGCGAGGCCGACTATTGGTCGTCCCAGGCCGGCCGCTCCGTCACGACGCGCGCGGATGTGACCCAGGCCATCGACGAGCACGTCCAGCGCTCGGACCGCCTGCGCGATCGCGCACAGGAAATAATCGAGCGCCAGATCGTGCTTGTCGACACGACGGGCGCGAAGGTGGGGCAGATCAACGGCCTTGCCGTCCTCCAGCTGGGTGACTTCGCCTTTGGGCGCCCGAACCGCATCACGGCGCGCGTGCGCATGGGCCCGGGGCGCGTCACCGATATCGAGCGCGAGTCCAAGCTCGGCGGCGCGCTCCACACCAAGGGCGTGATGATCCTCTGGGGCTATCTTGCCGGACGCTATGCGCTCGATGTCCCGCTGTCGCTCGCGGCGACGCTCGTCTTCGAGCAGTCCTACGGCGGCGTCGACGGGGACAGTGCCTCCTCGACCGAGCTCTACGCGCTCCTCTCGGCCCTCGCGGAAGTGCCGATCAAGCAATCCTACGCGGTGACCGGCTCGGTCAACCAGTGGGGCGAGGTGCAGGCCATTGGTGGTGTCAACGAGAAGATCGAAGGCTTCTTCGATGTCTGTAAGGCGCGCGGGCTCAGTGGCGACCAGGGGGTGCTCATCCCGCGCGCCAATGTCCAGCACCTCATGCTGCGCGAGGACGTGGTCGAGGCCGTCAAGGCCGGGAAGTTCGCCATTCACGCCGTCGACACGATCGACCAGGGCATCGAGATTTTGACCGGGATCAAGGCGGGCACGCGCAGCAGTGACGGAGAATTCGAGCCAGGAAGCCTCAACCGGCGCGTCGAAGACAAACTGCGCGCCTTCGCCGAGCGGGCGCGCGTCTTCGGACGGCGCGGCGAGAACGGCAGCGGCGACGGCGCCGCAGGCAATAACAATGGGAAGACGTCCTGATGATTATGCACGTCGCGGAAGCGGGCGAGCAGCGTGGACGGGTGGTGCTGCACATTACATCCGGTCAGCCGAATGAGGTGGCTATCGAGGCGGCCGTCCGGATCGCCCAGGCCTTCCATTCCGAGATCGAGAGCCTCTTCGTCGAGGATCTCCAGCTCTATGACATGGCGAGCTATCCCTTCGCCCGCGAGATCTCATTCACTGGCGCGCGACGGGAACTCTCGCGCGATGCCCTCGAGCGAGACCTGCGGCTTGCGGCGCGCGCGCTGCGCCGCCGTGTGGAGGCGCTGGCGCTCGCCGCCAATGTCCCGTTGAGGGCACGCGTCGTGCGTGACGACCCCATACAGGCGCTGGCCAAGGCCTGCGCCGAGGATGGTCCGTGGAATGTCGTCGCGCTTGCGGACGTGCTGGCACCAGGACAAGGCGCGCGGCTCTCCGAGCTGTTCAGCAGCGTCGCCGGCTACACGGGTCTCATGCTCGTCGGCCCGAAGGCGCGCCGCACGCGCGGCCCCGTCATCGCCGTCGTCGAAAGCCCCGATCATCTCCAGCCCATGCTGCGAGCCGCCGAGCGCATGGCCGGCGTCACGGGAGGCGAGGTGTTGGTGATGCTGCTCTCGGACAGCCCGAGCAGGGGACGGTGGCTCGACGAGCAGGTGCGCCTTGCCCTTGGCGACCACGCCAGGGTCCGCCTGCTCCACTCTCAGGTCGATCACGGTGCGCCGGCCGCGCTTGCCGAAGTGATCCGCCGCCTCGATGCCGGTTTCCTCATCGGGCATTTCGGCGGCATTCTCGTCCCGGCCCACGGCGATCTTCGCGATCTCGTAGCCGCGCTCGAATGTCCGCTGTTCCTCATGCGGTGAGGCTTTCGGGGCCAACACATTCGGGTCCTTCCCCCGCCCCTGCAAGCAGAGAGAAGGCGAGCGGCGATGCCCCGCGCCCTCACCACTGGGATGGGAGCCGCGGGCTTACCTCAAGCAAGCGAGAGCGATAGCACCTCGTCCCGGCAGCCCGCGGCAAGCTCAGTCAAGCCGCGGCATCCTTATGGGCGGCCAGCACCTGGTCGGCCAGGCGTCCAGTCAGCTCGGCGAGATGATCGAACTGCGCCGAGAAACTGCCGACACCGGCCGTTGCAGAGCGGAGCTCGACGATCAGATCCTGGATCTCGGTTTCCGGCACCCGCGCCTGCACAACATCCCAACCCGGCCAGTCGGGCCGCGCATCAAAGCCCAGAATCTGCCCGCGCCGCTGCGAGATCATCGCGTTGATGCGCGATGTCGCCTCCGACGGCACGACGATCTCGACCGCCATGATCGGCTCGAGCAGGACCGGGTTGCACTTCGGCATGCCTTCCGACATCGCAAGGCGCCCAGCTTGGCGGAAGGCCATGTCGGAGCTGTCCACGCTGTGATAGGAGCCGTCAGTGAGCGTCACTGCGACATCCACCACGGGGAAGCCGAGCGGCCCGTGCTGAAGGTAGTCGCGGATGCCGATCTCGACCGAGGGAATGAACTGCTTCGGCACCACGCCGCCGGTGATCGTGTCGTCAAACTTGAAGCCTTCGCCGCGCGCGAGCGGCCTGATCTCAATGACCACATCACCGAACTGGCCGTGCCCGCCGGACTGCTTCTTGTGCCGGCCGCGGACCGAAATGCTGCTGCGGATGGTCTCCTTGTACGGAATCTGGCGCCTGCGCGTGCCCGCCTCGATGCCGTACTTGCGCTTCAGCCGCTCCATGGCGACCCGCAAATGCATCTCGCCCTGGCCCCAAAGAACCATCTGGTGCGTTTCGGCGGAGTGATCAAGCCGGAGCGAGGGATCTTCCTCCATCAGCTTGGCGAGTGCGGCGCTGAGCTTGACCTCATCCTTGCGGTCCTTGAGCTCGATCGCGACGCCATACACGGGCGCGGCCAGCTCGGGGAGCTCGATTTGCGCGATGCCATTCTTCTCCGATGACAGCGTATCACCTGTGCGCGCAGCCTCGAGCCGCCCGAGCGCCACCGTATCGCCGCGCTTGGCACTCGTGAGCTTGCGCGCCTCTTGGCCCAGCATCGAGAAGATGCCGGCGATGCGATCATCCCCACGTGGGCCATAGAGCGTACCGCCGTCGGCAAGATCGCCCGCGAGGACACGCGCAATCGACAGCTTGCCACCGTGCGCGGTGTAGACCGTCTTGAGGATCTGAACGGCCGATTTGGCGCTGCCGACGCCCGCGCGCTCGGCCGTATCCGAGACGAACGGCGCTTCATGACGGAGCGCCTTCAAGAGCCGAACGATGCCATTGCCGTTCTCGGCCGAGCCAAGCAGTACCGGACAAATGAGGCCCTCGCGCATCTCCCTGGCAAGATCCTCGAACACCCTGTCGCGCGGCGGGGGCAAATCGCTCAGAAGCTGCTCCATGAGCTCGTCATCGTAGTCGGCGAGCTGCTCGAGCATGTGGAAACGCGCCTCCTGCTTGCGCGCCTCGAGGGCTTGCGGCATCGGGATGACCTCGGAGGGCGCGTGCTCGCGGTAGACGAAGGCCCGCTCGAGCGCGAGATCGACGAAACCCGTCGCGATGCCGTTCTCCCAGACAGGGATCTGACGCAGCACGAGCGGCCTGGCGCTCGCTGGCTGCAGCATCGGCAGGATCTCGCGCACCGGTGTATCGAAACTGTCGATCTTGTTGAGAAACAGGAAATGGGGAACCCCGCGATCCTCGAGCTGCTTGAGAATGAGCTGGAGCGCCGGCACGCGCTTTGGATCAGGCTCGCACACGACCACTGCCGCATCGCAACCGGCGAGCACCGCGTTCGTCTCAGCCTGGAACTCGATCGAGCCGGGGCAATCGATAAAAGTGAAGCGGTCTCCGAGGAAATCGACGTCCGCAAGATTGACCTCGACGCTCATGCCGTGATCGCGGGCCTCGGGTATGTTATCGCCAACCGTGTTCTTGTCGGCGATCTTGCCCTGGCGGGTCACCGCGCCGGTGCGGGCCAGTATGGCCTCGAGAAGCGTCGTCTTGCCGGAGAGATAGGGACCAAGGATCGCGACGGCGCGGGCGCTGCGCGTTGCACTGCCGTTGGGTTCAAGGCCCATGGTTTCCTCCTTGTCGCTCAGGCGCAAGGACGACTGCCGCGCCCCGCGCCTGAGTTGAGGCCACGCGGCATTGTCATGTTGGACCGGCGTGTCGCCCGGCGCAAGGGCTGTTCGCAAACGGCGCGTCTTCCCAATGGCGCACAGTTGAACGCGAGGCTTTCACCGGCAGACGCGGCGCAGTAGAACCCTGTAGAGCACGCCGGTCGGCTTAAGTCCGGTCAAACACCCCCGGGAGGAACCATGCCAGGTACCATCGCATTCGTCGGCCTCGGCGCCATGGGCGCGGAGATGGCGGAGACCCTCATTTCCAAGCAATGGCGTGTCGTCGGCTTCGATATCCGCCGCGAGGCGATCGACCGGCTGGTGAAGAACGGCGGCTACGCTGCCGCCAGTGCGGCGGAGGCCGCACGCGGCGCCGAAGCCCTGGTGCTGATGGTCGTCAATGCCGACCAGGCCGAGAACATCCTCTTCAAAGATGGTGCGCTTGAGGCCCTGCCCGCAGGGAGCACGGTCGTTTTGATGGCGACGTGTGCACCGGATCGCGTCGCAGCCATGGCTGCGCGCGTGGAAGCCAGCGGGCGCAGGTTCGTCGATGCGCCGGTCTCGGGCGGCGTCACCGGCGCCAAGGGCGGCACGCTTACGATCATGGCTGCCGCACCGCAGGCGACGTTCGATGCCGCGCGCCCGCTGCTTGAGGCCATGGGCTCGAATCTTTTCTATCTGGGTCAGAAGCCCGGCCAAGGCGCGGCGATGAAGATCGTCAATCAGCTCCTGGCCGGTGCCAACCTAGCGGTCGCTGCCGAGGCCATGGCCTTCGCCGAGCGCGCCGGCGTCGATACCAAGGTGGCACTGGAACTCCTGTCGGGCTCGGCTGCCGGGAGCTGGATGCTCAAGGCGCGCGGGCCGCGCATGATCGACTACGACAATGTGGTCACGAGTGCCGTCGAGATCTTCGTGAAGGACCTTGGCCTCGTGCTCGATGCTGGACGCGCGCTGCGCATAGGCCTGCCGATCGCTGCCGCCGCCCACCAGCAGTATCTTGCTGCTGCCGGCATGGGCCTCGGCGATCAGGACGACAGCCAGGTTGTCCAGGTCTACCGCACGCTCAGCGGCAAGGCCAAGAGCTGAGCCCGCACGCCGACTTTTAACAGGACGCCGAAAATCCATGCCCGCGACTGTCTTTGATTCCGCCATTTATCGCGACTTCTTCGGCACGCCGGCGATGCGCGCCGTATGGAGCGACGAGGCGCTGGTTGCGCGCTATGTCGAGGTTGAAGTGGCACTCGCGAAGGCCGAGGCGCGCGTCGGCGTCATTCCCTCTGAGGCAGCCAAGGCAATCGCGTCGAAGGCGGATGCCAGCAAACTCGACCTTGCGGCGCTGAAGGCCGAGACCGACATCGTCGGCTATCCGATCATCGGCATCGTCCATCAGATGGCTAGGCAATGCGGCGAGGCGGGCCGCTACGTACACTGGGGTGCGACGACGCAGGACATCATGGATAGCGCGACGGTGCTGCAGCTCCGCGCGGCGCTCGACATCATCAATGACGAGTTGCACGCGGTGACGCGCGCACTCGAAAGCCTCGCAGCCAAGCACCGCGATACCGTGATGGCTGGCCGCACGCACATGCAGCACGCGCTTCCCGTCACGTTCGGCTACAAGGCCGCTGTCTGGCTGTCGAGCGTGCGCCGGGACAAGGCGCGGCTTGCGGCGCTGCGCGAGCGCCTGCTCGTCGTGCAGTTCTCAGGCGCGGCCGGCACGCTGGCCTCGCTCGGCGATCAGGGTCTGGAAGTGCAGGCGGCACTCGCGGAAGAGCTTGGCCTCGCCGTGCCAGACATCACCTGGCACGCCGCCCGCGACACAATTGCTGAATGCGGCAGCGCCCTTGCCATCATCGCCGGGGGCCTCGCGAAGATCGCGACCGACGTGATGCTGATGATGCAGACGGAGGTGGCGGAAGCTTTCGAGCCGTTCGTGAAGGGGCGCGGCGGCTCATCGACCATGCCGCAGAAGCGCAACCCCATTTCCTGTGAGATGATCCTCGCCATCGCCAAGGCCGTACGCTCGGATGCCGGACTACTGCTCGATGCCATGGCCGCCGACCACGAGCGCGCAACCGGCCCCTGGCACCTCGAATGGATCGCGCTGCCGCGCGCCTTCATCGCGACGGCCGGCGCCCTGCATCAAGCCCGCTTCATGCTGGAAGGCCTGATCGTCGACGCCGATCGCATGCGCCGCAATCTCGATATCACGGGCGGGCTGATCGTCGCTGAGGCGGCGATGATGGCGCTGGCGCCGCACACGGGGCGCGGCGCCGCCCATGATATCGTCTACGACTGCTGCCGGGCGGCGCTGAGCAACCGGACGACGCTCCTCGAAGAGCTGGAGAAGCGCGCTGACGTCACCAAGCACCTCGATCCGGCGACGCTCGCCCGCGTCGTCGATCCGGCGCACTATCTGGGCACGGCCCGCGAAATGATCGACCGGATGCTCAGGACCTAGTGTGGTGATTCCGAAGTCCGCCACCACGTCGCGGTAGGTGCCGGAGGCGGACTTCGGAATCTCAACCACACGAGAAACATAGGCTTGCTGATGTCCTTTCGATCGCCAAGTTCGTTCGAGAGCCCGCTGCAGATGGTGACGCACTTCGCGATCGGGACACTCGCGGGCCTCACCCGCGCTCGCGCGGTGGAAACGGCCCAGGGGGATAGTCGACGCGGACGAGATAAAGGCCGTGCGCAGGTGCTAGTGCACCGCAGCGCGTGCGATCCCTGGCGGCGAGCGCGGCCGCGAGATCGCCCACTGCCCATTTCCCTTCGCCGACGTGCTTCAGGCTGCCGACGATCGAGCGCACCTGATGGTGCAGGAAAGAGCGCGCCGAGGCCTCGATGCGGATCTCCTCGCCCGCGACGGTGACTGCGAGCCGATCGAGCGTCTTGACCGCCGAGCGCGCCTGGCAGCCGGCGGCGCGGAACGTTGTGAAATCGTGCCGCCCGATGAGCGCGGGCGCTGCTGCTGCCATGGCCGCCGCATCGAGCGGGCGGGGCACCCACCACACACGATCACGATCGAGCGCCGGCGGCGCGCGGCGCGCGAGAATGCGGTAGAGGTAGTGGCGCGCGCTGGCGCTGAAACGCGCATCGAAGCCGGGGCCGATCTCGACACAGTCGAGGATCGTGATCGGATCCGGCCGCAGGTGGAAATTCACCGCATCGCGCACCGTGTCCGCAGGCCACGCTCTGACGAGATCGAAATGCGCGACCTGCCCGAGTGCGTGCACGCCGGCATCCGTCCGACCGGCGCCGCGCACCTCGACGGTCTCTCCCCCGAGCCGGCGGATGGCCTCGACAAGGCGGCCCTGCACGGATCGCCCCTCGGCCTGGACCTGCCAGCCGACGAATGGCGTGCCGTCATATTCGATGGTGACGCGATAGCGTGGCATTCTTCCTCGTTCGTCAGGCCGGGTCGGTGATGAGTCCGGCCCCGCGGTATCCACCGTCGACCGCGATGATCTCACCCGTGACATAGCTCGACTGGGTCTCATCGAGAAGGAAGTGGATGACGGTCGCGATCTCTTTCGGCTCGGCGTAGCGCCGCATCGGAATATGCCGGCCATAGAGCGCGCGATCGGCCGCCGTATGGAGGCTCTTGGCCAGGGGCGTTTCGACGGGACCGGGCGCCACCGCATTCACCCGGATTCCATGCGGTGCGAGATCGTTTGCCATCACCTGCGTCAGGTTGATCACGGCGCCCTTCGAGGCGCCGTAGGCCGAGCGGCCCTTTGAGCCCCTGAGGCCCGATATCGAGGCCACATTGATGATCGCGCCACGGCCAGCCTTCGCCATGTGGCGCGCGGCCTCACGGCCAACGAGAAACGTGCCGACCACGTTCACATCGAGGATTCGCCGGAAGAGCTCGGCAGACGTGTCGAAAACATGCTTATCCGCGGCGATGCCCGCCGAGTTGACGACGCCATCGAGGCGACTGAACTTGGCAACGACCTCGCTCACGAGCCTTTCGACCGCGGGCTCGTCCGTCACGTCGATCTCTCGCACGATTACACAATCATCGCCGGCATAGTGGGCTTCGATCTCGGCCAATCCTTTCGCGTCGCGATCGAGGACAGCGACGCACCATCCGCGCTCGAGCAATAGCCCGGCAGTAGCCCGGCCGATCCCGGAGCCGGCACCGGTCACGATCGCCGCCGGCCGGCTGCCTGTTCCTCGTTCCGCCATTTTCGGCCTCCCCGGCTCGGTGTGGACTGCGCGCGGCCATTGAGGCAACGAGTTGCGGCGCAAATCAAGCCAAGAGAGGAGCAGGAGGCGCGCATCCTCGGCACCGGACCTTCGACGCCCTCAAGTCCGGCAGGTGCGCACGAGCACGAGCACGGACGCGAACCCGGCGAGCGCCGCCCCACCCGCAAGCCACAGCGCGCTCCCCGGATCGAGGCGCGCGATCATGGTCGCGAACACGATGGGAGCGACGGCATTGACAATATTCTGCGGCAGCATCATCCGGCCGAGATAGGTGCCGTACTCGCGCATGCCGAACAGCGTCAGTGGCAGGGTGTTGCGCGCGATGGCGTAGAAGCCGTGGCCGAGCCCAAGGCAGATCGAGAAAGCCGCCGCCGTCACGACGGAGCCTCCGAACGGCAGAATGAGAAAGAAGCTGCCGCAGCTGAGCGCGGCCGAGAGCACCGCGGTCGTCAGAATCGAGTAGCGCGCGCCAAAGATGAGGTCGCCAAGACGCGCCGAAGCCTGTGCGGGCCCGACGACGGCCCACACGCCGACCGCGGCGACGGCACTGAGGCCCATCCCTTTGAATACGTCGATGATCTGCATATAGAGGCCCCAGATGATGAGACCTTCCGCGCAGGACCAGATGGTCAGCATGACAAAGGCCATGAAGCGCCGTTCGGGCGGCAGCAGGCCGTCCACGATACGATCGCTCGCGCGCGAAGCGGACGGCGCCTCGGGTGCCTGCCGCCGCAGGATCAGCGCATGGAGCGGCAGACAGACCAGGAGGTGCAACAACGCGAACGTCAGGTATGCATTGCGCCAGCCGATGCTCGCAATGAGCATCGCATTCAGCGGCAGGAAGACCGTGCCGGTAAGCCCGCTCACCAGCATGAGACCGGTGATCGCCTGCCGCGCGTTGCTGCCGACGAGCTGCACGAGCCCCACGAGCGCGGTGTTGGCCAGCATCATCGGCATGGCAAGACCGACGAGGACCCAGGCCAGCAGGTAGGTCACGATTCCCTGCGTGAAGGCGAGGGCGATCATGGCCAGCGCCGCCAGCAGTGACCCCGTCACCATGACGGGCCGCGCGCCCTTGAGATCGGCCAGGCGCCCGACGCGGGTCGCGACCAGCGCGCTCGCGAGCAGCATGATCGTGATGCCGCCGAACACGGCCTCGCGGGAAAGGCCGAGGTCGCTGCCGATCGTGGTGCCGAAGATGGTCAGACTCGAGAACGTCGTTCCCCAACCGATGATCTGCGTGGTGCCGAGGCCCGCGACGGCGAGCAGAACGCGGCGCGCGTCAACCGGCGCAGTTTGAGTGGCTTCGGACGTCACGTCTTGGGAGGCCCCCGAGAGCAGGCACAGGGAACGGGCGGCAGCCGCTCGACCTCGATCGTGAACGATCACGGCTGTGCGGCCGGAGTGGCAGATTATGCGGATGGGCCATCAGCCCTCAGCGCAGGCCGGTGGTGCCGCACCCGCGAACGTGCGCAATCTAGTGGATTCCGCGGGTGCTGTCTCTCGGCAGTGCGTCATGACGGCCATGCGTGCCCACAGCCAAATTTTGGCTGTTATGGCGCGTCGTCACGACGATCGCCGGGCGCCGTCAGCCTCGCCCCCGGTATTCTTGGCGCCGGGGGCGCGCGAGGCCGCGCGAGCAGCCCTCTGCGCGGCACTCCACAAGTCACGCATGCGGGCACCGAGCTGCTTGGACTGCTCGGCAAATAGGAGCTGGGCTTTCGGCAGCGCCTCTGCCCGCAGCTCGCGATGGCGCGCCAGGCAGTACCGCGTCAAGGCTCGCCGTTCCGCTGCGGTGAGCGCTTGCCCTTCCGGCCCGGCCAAGGCGCCCTCCAGCAGGGCGACATCGTGGTCAAGACCCAGCAAGTCGGCCACGTGCTTGGCTGCCGCAGCGCGCGCCAGGCACGCCTCGGGCCATGCCTGCTGAATGAGGATCATCTGCCGCCAATAGGCCTGCGCTGCCTTGCGCAGTTCGTGCAGCGTCTCCTCCTCATTCGGATTTTGCAGCGCTTGCGCCAGGGCCTTGCGGCCCGCTCGATGGCTCTTCGTCAACCCCGCAACGATGGTTTCGAAGTTCGCGGGGTGGAGGGCGATCCCGCCGATCTCGCGCCGCATGGCATCGATCTCACGCAGGGCCTCCGCCACGTTGTGCGATGGTGCGCCGGAACCATTGGCGACAGCCGGCGCACGAGCGAGCACCTCGAGGAGGTGTCGCGCCGCCTTTGCCACCGAGGGCTTTGCATTCATGAGCTCCGCCAGCAGCGCACGGACGACATCGCGGTCGCGGCTCTCCGACAGGCTCCGGGCGATGTCCCGCAGTCGCGCATTGGCCTTGCGGAAGTTTGCGTCGCCGAGACCTGGGCGAATGAGGCGCAGCAGCGCCCGGGTCCGCTTCAGGCTCTTGCGCGCCTCATGCACACCGATCTCAGGATCGGAGGGGCTCTGCAGTCGGGCAGCCGCATTCCCGAGCTGCTCGCCTGCAATGCGGCGCACGCCCTTGGCCAGCGGCTCCTTCAACTTCAATCGGTACGCCATGGAGGCCCTTGTTGAGACGCCATCTCACTGTCGGGGCTCGGCTTGTCACAAACAAGTCATATGCGCGCCAGAAGCGCACATCGCGGCCCAACGACGAGGGCGGAACTTCGCCCGGCGGCTCAAATGCCGCGCGCCTCCTCGGCCCACTTAAGCCATTGACTCACCCTGGCTTCCGGGTCCGGATGGGTGAAGAAATCCGTAATGACAGCAACGCAATCAGCACCAGCCGCGAGCACAGCCGGCGCCCGATCCGGGGTGATGCCGCCAATGGCGCACAGAGGCACGCCGCCGATCTTCTGCTTCCACACGCCCACGCGCTCGAGGCCTTGCGGCGCCCACTTCATGACCTTGAGCCTCGTCTCCCAGATGGGCCCGAGCGCCACATAGTCGGGCTCGGCCGCGAGCGCGATCGCGAGCTCTGCCTCGTCGTGGGTCGAGATGCCGAGGCGTGCGCCGGCCGCCTTGATCGTCGCTACGTCGGCAGCCGCGAGGTCCTCCTGCCCGAGATGGATGAAATCGGCACCGACATCGATCGCCGCCTGCCAGTGATCGTTCACGATGAGCTGGCAGTCATGGGCAATGCAGACCTCAAGGCTCTCAACAATCTCACGCCGGATCGCGCGCGGATCCTCGCCCTTGTAGCGAAGCTGGAGGGTCCTGACGCCGAGCGGGACCACGCGGCGCGCCCACCCCGCGTCCGGGACGATTGGATAGAAGACGTCCAGCAGTGCAGCCATATGCGGCTCGCTCACGTAAGATCGAAGAACGGCGTTCCCGCCACCGGCGTCGAGGGCGCAGCCATGTCCCGCACCTCCATGATGCCGGCGACGAAGGCCATGCGACCCGCACGCACGGCCGCACCGAAGGCATCGGCCATGGCCACCGGATCGCCCGCCTTGGCGACGGCCGTGTTGAGCAGCACCGCGTCGAAGCCCATTTCCATGGCCTGGGCGGCGTGGCTTGGGGCGCCGATGCCGGCATCGACGACCAGCGGCACGCCGGGGAAGTAGTTGCGGAGCGTCCGCAGCGCATAGGGGTTGGCGAGGCCGCGCCCCGTGCCGATCGGCGCCCCCCAGGGCATGAGCACCTCGCAGCCTGCGGCCAGCAGACGCTCGGCGGCGCCAAGATCCTCGGTGGTATAGGGAAAGACCTTGAAGCCTTCGCGCGCCAGGATGCCTGCCGCCTCAACGAGGCCAAAGAGGTCCGGCTGAAGGGTGTCGTCGTTGGCGATGACCTCGAGCTTGACCCAGTCCGTGTCGAAGAGCTCGCGCGCCATCTCGGCCGTGGTGACGGCCTCGCGCGCGGTGCGGCAGCCGGCGGTGTTCGGCAGCACCCGCACGCCGAGGCCGGCAACGAGCTCCCAGAAACGCTGGCCACCCTTTTCGCGCGCCCCTTCGCGCCGGACCGACACGGTCACGACATCCACGCCCGCCGCCTTTACGGCGCGCTCGAGGACCTGCGGAGAGGGGTATTGAGCGGTGCCGAGGAAGAGGCGCGAGGTGAGCCGCGTGCCATAGACCTCGAGGCTGTCGCGTCCAGTAGCTTCCTGCGCTGCGCCCGCCTTCATGCTGGTCATCGTATCCGTCATCATCCGCCCTGTCTCGGCGACACGATCTCGATGGTATCGCCGCCGGAAAGCTCGACCATCTCCCGCTTGCGGAGGGGGACGAAGTTGCCGTTGCGCGCCGTCGCGACCTTGGCGTCGCCGTAGCCGAGCTCGACGAGCAGCTCAGCCAGCGTCCGAGCCCTGGTCCGGGCCTTCTCGCCGTTCACGACTACTTCCAGCCCTGCGTCCATTCCAATCGTTAACTCCCTGCCCGCTTCCGCCACCGGCCCTTTGAACGCAGAATACACGTTCACATCGCGGGGGAAAAACGGCCCCGTCAGGAAATATAAGGTCTATGCCCGCCCGGCGCCGCCGAGGCAGCGATGCGCGCAGTGCATGTCGCTGCCGCCGTCGATCCTCGGTTAGCCGATCGTGACTGAAATGCTCGGCATTCTCTTAAAACATCCGCCAAGCCAGCAATCAGTTTCTTGACACCTTTGTGGCACGCTTAGCTACGGCTTGGGGGGCCTCCGGCCGGAGCACCACGCGGCGTCTGACAATACATTTGGGGCACGTCCCGAGGCCGGAACTGGAGAACGGATGACGATGCGCCTGCCGAGCACCACGGCACTTCTGCTCAATGGCGCGGTGGCCCTGATCGCGGTCGCCTCGGTCGCAGCTATGGGCCGCTCGATGCTCGTCGGCGACGCGGCGGAGCCGTGCCGCAGCCGCTATCCCAATGCCGTCCAATGGTCCCTCCAGCGTGATGACGGTGAGCTCCTGACGGCCTCCGACCTTCAAGCCCGCCTCAGCGCCACCGACTGGGGCATCATCGACCGCGTGACCGTGGTCAGAGCCGATCACAGCGCGGGCAGCGCCCTGGCTGTCGATCTCTCGGGCAGGCGGGCGTCAATCCATGCGATCCCATCAGAACCGGTCGGTGCCGGCTTCGAATGGGGACCCCAGTCCGCCGGCCCCGTCACGGCTGCGTGCGCTTCGTACGCCTTCAAGCTCGATCGCCAGTTCGCGTTTGGCCCCGGCGGCCGCCTGCCCGGCCTCCTCGGCGGCTCCTCCGGCGACAGCCGGGCTGCACCCGATGCCTTCTCGGTGCGCCTCGCCTGGGACGACAGGGGCCAACTCGACATTCTGAGCCATCTGGCCGCCGCCGGCGCCCCCCGCGTCGCCAATGAGAGATCGGGGACCGAGCTGCCGCGCGGCCGCTGGGTCAGCGTTGACCAGGAGGTCGTCCTCAACACCCCCGGCCGGGCCGACGGCATCGTCCGCGTCTGGCTCGACGGAAAGCTGCACTTCGAAAGCCGCAAGGTTGCCTTCCGCGCGGACGCACATGCGACCGTCCGCGGGGTTCTCGCCGAGGTCGCCTACGCGCGCCCGCCCGCCGCCCGCACGTCGGAGAGCCGCGTGCTTGTGACGCCCTTCGAGTTCCGCTGGTAGATTGGCTCAGCGCTTCGGCTTGCCGCCGGCGATCAGGCTGTATGTCGAGAGTTCACGCTTGGCCAGCAGGTCAGGCAGCACCTTGGCCGTTTCCGCCATGTGCGGGCTCGCGCGATGCGCCTCGAAGGCGGCCTCATCCTTGTAGATCTCGTAGACGGCGAAGCGTGCCGGGTTCTTCGGATCCTGCATGGCATCGAACTGCAGGCATCCGGGCTCGCGCTCGAGGCATCGCGTGGCATGTCCCATGATCGCCTCCTTGAAGGCATCGATCTTGTCGGGCTTGGCCTCGAAATGCACAATCACGACGAACATGGGGGGCTCCTCCGGATCTTGTTCTGTTACATGAAGCGATCGCTCACGCGACCGTCAGTTTCTGAAGCGCGATGAGCTCGCCTATGCCCTTCCGCGCCAGCACCATGAGCTCGTCGAACTGCTCCTGGCTGAAGGGGGTAGTCTCCGCCGTTCCCTGAACCTCGACGATCCCGCCGCCGCCGGTCATGACGAAGTTCGCATCCGCATCAGCCTCGGAATCCTCAGCATAGTCGAGGTCAAGGATCGGCGATCCCGCATAGAGACCGGCCGAAACAGCCGCCACCTGGTCGCGCAGCACGCCGTCCTTGACCATGTCGCGCGCGCGCATCCAGGCAATGCAATCGTGGAGCGCCACCCAAGCGCCGGTGATCGCCGCCGTGCGCGTGCCGCCATCCGCCTGGATGACGTCGCAATCGACCGAGATCTGCCTTTCGCCAAGCTTGGTGAGATCGATGACGGCGCGCAGCGAGCGGCCGATGAGGCGTTGGATCTCCTGCGTCCGGCCGGAGGGATGGCCAGTCGTCACCTCGCGGCGCGTGCGCTCGCGTGTCGCTCGCGGCAGCATCCCGTATTCCGCCGTCACCCAGCCGCGCCCTTGGCCCTTGAGCCAGGGGGGCACGCGCTCCTCAAGGCTGGCCATGCACAGAACCTGGGTATTGCCGAACTTGATCAGGCACGAGCCCTCCGCGTGGACCGATACCGCGCGCTCGATCGACACGCGCCTTAACTCATCGGGCTTTCGCTTGGACGGGCGCATGGGGCTCCTGACAGTGGCAAGTCGATGGGTGAGGTTGGTGGCGGAAAAGTGCGCCAAGCTACGCAACGAGGCTCGGCAGATCAACAACGTATTGCGCTCACGGCCGCCTCCCACGCTCGCCCCCGTGAAACCGAGAATAGCGCGCCGAGCGCGGGGCAGCGATTAGGGCCTCCACAGACCGGACCGCGCGGCTATGATGGGTTGATTTCTTGTTCGGCCGTTGTTGCGGTGCGACAGAGCCGGCCTGAGGGCGCGCACAAGGCGCCAGCATCATGGCCTCCAATTGGGAGGGACAACGTCGAGGCGATGCAGCCCGATATACTCGAACTGCGCGACTTCTACGATCGCCCGCTCGGTTCCCTGGTCCGCAGGGTTCTGTCGCAGCGCATCCGCGCGCGGTGGCCACGCCTGCCCGGCGCGACGCTGATCGGCGTCGGCTACGCCGTGCCTTACCTCGGCTCCTTCCGAAGTGAGGCAGCGCGCATCGGCGCGCTCATGCCGGCAACGCAGGGGGCGATCATGTGGCCACCGGCGGGCGGCGTCTGCACTGCGCTCTATGAGGAGGAGATGCTGCCGCTGCCTGACGCGAGCGTCGACAATCTGCTCGTGGTGCATTGCCTCGAAGGAAGCGGCCAGGTCCGCAAGCTCCTGCGCGAGCTGTGGCGCGTGCTCAAGCCCGAGGGCAGTCTGATTATCATCGTGCCCAACCGCCGCGGCGTGTGGGCGCGCACGGATACGACGCCGTTCGGCCATGGTCAGCCCTACAGCCCGCGCCAGCTTGAGCGCGCCCTCGAGGACGCGCTCTTCTCGCCGATCGACTGGAGCGGCGCGCTGTTCATGGCGCCCGTCGACCGTGCCTTCGTGCGCCGCACCAGCTTCGCGATCGAGCGCATAGGCGCGCGGATCTGGCCGGTCTTTGCGGGTGTCATTGTCGTCGAAGCGCGGAAGGAGCTGACCTCACCCATAGGCACTGCGGCCGTGGCGCGGCGCCTGCCGCAGCTCGTCCCGGCACGTGGCGCCACGCGCGCAGGCGCCGATGTGCTGAACCACAAGCGCGACGCACGCTGAGGCGGACTCACACCGCGATGCGCTGCGCGTTCTGCTCGACCCAGCGGGCTACGCGCAAAAGGCGCGCTTCGTCACGGCGCAAGCCGATGAGCTGCACACCGCATGGCAGCCCACCAACCGTCATCAGCGGAAGGCTGACACAAGGCACGCCGAGCAGGGTCCACATGCCGTTGAAGATCGGGTTCCCTGTCGAGCCGAGCCCCTTGGGCGCCGGCCCGCACGACGAAAGCGTGAGGATCGCCGCGTGCCGGCTCAGCATATCCTCCAGGGCCGCATAGGCGCGGTCGCGCGCGCGAAGCCCATCGACATAGGCACGCGCCGCCACCGTGCCACCGTACCGAATGCGCTCGGCGAGGCTCGGCGAGATACCTTCCGGCGAAGCTTCGAGCAGCGGGCCGTAGTAGGCGGCTTTCTCGGCTTCCATGATATTGCTGTGGTGCTGGACAATGCCGTCGAACGCCGGCATCTCGACGGCCACGACGCGGTCGCCGAGCGCGCCGGCGAAGCGCTCGATCGCCTCCTTGGCGGCCGGCTCGGCGCTTTCCCAGGCCGGCGAGCGGAAGAAGGCCAGGCGTGGCGTCGCGGCGGGACCCTCGGCAAGTGCGCTCGCAAGGCCAGGACGCGCGCGCGCATAGCTCACCTCATCGGCGGCATCGTATGCGCCCATGGCATCGACCCCGAGCGCCAGATCCTCGAGGCTGCGGCCATAGACGCCGACCGTGTCGAGGGTGTGCGACTGCAGGGTGACGCCCGTGCGCGAAATGAGGCCGAGCGTCGGCTTGATGCCGTAGACGCCGCAGAACGAGGCCGGACGGATCACCGAGCCGCCGGTCTGCGTGCCGAGCGCGAGCGGGACCATTCCGCACGCGACCGCGGCTGCCGAGCCTGACGACGATCCGCCGGGCGTGTGCTCGAGGTTATGCGGATTGCGCGTCTTGTTGGGGACGTGCGTCGCGAGCTCCGTCGTGACGGTCTTGCCCATGATGATGGCGCCGGCGCCGCGGAGCTGGGCAACGCAGCCAGCATCGTGCTCGGGCTGGTGGCCGGTGAAATACGCACATCCATTCTGCGTCGGCATGTCGGCCGTGGCGATGATGTCCTTGATGCCGACGGGAATGCCGTTGAGCGGGCCCGGGGCCAGGCCTTCCCGACGGCGCGCATCGGCGGCGCGCGCGGCCGCCCGGACATCCTCGGGGTCAAGATGCACCCAGGCCTGCACATCGCCCTCGCACTCGGCGACGCGCGCGATGCAGGCATCGGCATAGGCGAGCGCCGTCAGCTCCCCGGCCTTCATGCGGGCGGCAGCTTCGGTGGCAGTGAGGTCGCTCAAGTGGGTCATCGGCGCGGCTCCATCGGGGCTTCTGAGGTGCGCATGGCTTCGGCAAGAATGCGGACAGCGTGGCGGGCAGGTCGGCCCGTGCCATCATGGATCTGGTGGCGGCAGGAGAAGCCATCCGCGACGATGGCGGTCTCGGGCGCCGCCTTGCGGACGGCCGGCAGCAGAGACAGCTCACCCATGGCCATGGACGTCTCGTAGGTGTCGGCACGATAGCCGAACGCGCCGGCCATGCCACAGCAGCTCGAATCGACAATCTCGACGTTCAATCCATCGACGAGCCGCAGGACCTTGGCCACCGCATCGAAAGCGCCGAACGACTTCTGATGGCAGTGACCGTGCACGAGGGCCGTGCTGTCCGATCGCGCAATCGGTGCGCTAATCCGGCCCGCCTCCGCTTCCTGATCAAGGAAGGTCTCGAAGAGTTGTGCCCGCGCGCCGACAACGGCGGCCACCGGGCCGAGCCCCATGGCTTGCATCTCGTCCTTGAGCGTGAAGAGGCACGACGGCTCGAGGCCCACGATCGGCACGCCGCGCTCCGCAAACGGCAGCAGCACCTTGATCAGGCGGCGCGCCTCGGCCTTGGCCTCCTCGACGAGGCCCGCCGCGAGAAATGTGCGACCACAGCAGAGGGGGCGCGGCGCGGCCCGCCCCATCATCAGCACCGAAGCGTAGTGCCATTTAGGGCCGTCGTCGGCGCGCGGGGCGATCACGCGATACCCGAGACGCGCAAGCACCTCGGCGGCATCGCGCAGGTTGTCCGGCTCGAAGTACGTGTTGAACGTGTCGGCGAAGAGCACGACCTCGCGGCCACCGGCCGGGCCGAGAGGCGACTCCTGTCGGAACACATCACGGCGCCAGCGCGGCAAGGGCCGCCTGGCGGAGAGCCCGGCCAGCCACTCGCCGAAGCGCGCGGCGCCCGGCATGGCCTCGCGCAGGTTGAGCAGGCCCGCGACGCGCGACGCCATCGGCGCATAGCGTGGCAGCCAGGCGACCAGCCGGTCATGCAGGGAAAGGCCGTGCGACTTGTTGCGCGCCGCCAGCACCTCGATCTTCATGCGCGCCATATCGACACCGGTCGGGCACTCTCGCCGGCACGCCTTGCACGAGACGCACAGCTTCAGCGTCTCCATCATCTCATCGCTTGTGAAGGCGCCCGGGCCGAGCTGGCCGGAGATGGCGAGGCGCAGCGTATTGGCGCGCCCGCGCGTCACGTGCTGCTCGTCCAACGTCACGCGATAGCTCGGACACATCACGGCACCGGCACGTTTGCGGCACTCGCCGTTGTTGTTGCACATCTCCACGGCGCCTTGGAAACCGCCGCCGGCACCCGGCCACGCCGACCAATCGAGCGCGGTCGCGAAGTCGGCCACCGTGTAGTCCGGCTTGTAGCGGAACAACGTGCGGTCGTTCATGCGCGGTGCGCGTACGATCTTGCCGGGATTCATGAGACCCGCCGGATCGAAGCGATCCTTGACCACCTCGAAGAGCTGAACCGTCTTGCGGCCGTACATCATCTCATGGAACTCGGAGCGCACGAGGCCGTCGCCGTGCTCGCCTGAGTGCGCACCCTTGTATTCTTTCACCATGGCGAACGCTTCTTCGGCGATCGCGCGCATCGTATGGGCGTCCTTCTCCAGCTTGAGATTGAGCACCGGTCGTACGTGCAGGCAGCCGACCGAGGCGTGCGCGTACCACGTCCCCTTGGTGCCGTGCTTCTCGAAGACGGCGGTCAGGCGCTCGGTGTAGTCCGCGAGATGCTCCAGCGGCACCGCGCAGTCCTCGATGAACGAGACCGGCTTTCCCTCGCTCTTCATGCTCATCATGATGTTGAGGCCCGCCGCGCGGACGCCCCACACGGCTCCCTGCTCGCCTGCGCTCACGATCTTCACAACGGCGCCGGGGAAGCCGAGATCGCCCATAAGCTCGTCGAGGCGATCGAGCCGGCGCAGGTTCTCGGCCTGATCATCCTCCGCAAACTCGACGAGCAGCAGCGCATCCGGCTTGCCCCGCACATGCGCCTCCATAACGGGGCGAAACATGGCGATGTCGCGCGCGAGCTCGATCAGCGTCCGATCAACCACCTCAACAGCCACCGGAGCGAGCTTGACGATGTGCTGCGGGGCCTCCATCGCGGCGCGGAAGGTCGGGAAGTGGCAGATGCCGAGCGCCTTGTTCTTTGGCTGCGGCCACAGCTTGAGCTTCACGCGCTCGCTGAGCGCGAGCGTGCCCTCCGATCCGCAGAGCAGCGTCGCAAGGTTGACCGGCGCATTGCGCGGCACAAGGGCATCGATGAGATAGCCGCCGACGCGGCGCGAGACACCCGGAAAGGCGCGGCGGATGTGATCGGCCTCGCGCGCGCCGAGCGCGACAAGATCCCGGGCGAGCGCGCCGAAGCTTCCTCGCGCCTTGTCGAAGGTCGCCGCATCGATCTCGCCGAACCGCGCCGGCGTGCCATCGGGAAGCAGCGCGCCGATCTCGAGCACGTTGTCGCGCATGATGCCGTAGCGGATCGAGCGCGTGCCGCAGGAGTTGTTGCCGGTCATCCCGCCGATCGTCGCGCGGCTCGCTGTCGAGACATCCACAGGAAAGAAGAGGCCCGTGGCCTTGAGCTGACGGTTCAGCTCGTCGAGCACGATGCCGGGCTCCACGAGGCATGTCCGTGCCTCGCGATCGACCTCGAGCACACGCGTCAGGTGCTTGGCAAAGTCGATGACCAGCGCCCGGCCAACCGTCTGTCCTGACTGCGAGGTCGCCCCACCGCGGGCGAGGAGCGGCACGCCGGACTCTCGCGCAATCTGGGCGGCGATCCGCACGTCCTCGCGCGTCTTCGGCACCACCACGCCGAGCGGCTCGATCTGGTAGATCGAGGCATCGGTTGCATAGCGCCCTCGCGAGAAGCGGTCGAAAAGGACCTCGCCTTCAATCTCGCGTGCGAGCCGTTCCGCGAGGGCGCGATTGGCGGGAGCATGCTGGTTCATGGGCGCTCTGGGCGGTCTTCTCGGCGGGCTCATGGACGGTACGCACAGCCGAGGCTGCCGCTTTCGCTTGACGCCCCGTCTGTGATGCCTCTATCGCGTGGCATACTGTGGACAAGGCCGCAAGTGCCGCTGTGCCGCCCCTCGGCCCGCCAACTGGGAGAACCGTCCGATGTCCAACGAGCCGCGCCGCGCCGGCCGCCATTTCCTGCAGATTCCCGGCCCATCGCCGGTCCCTGACCGCATCCTCCGCGCCATGGACATGCCGGTCATCGACCACCGCGGGCCCGAATTCCAGAAGCTCGGCCGGCGCGTCCTCGAAGGCATCAAGGGCATCTTCAAGACCAAGGGCCCGGTCATCATCTTCCCAGCCTCGGGCACGGGCGCCTGGGAAGCGGCGCTGGTCAATGCCCTCTCGCCTGGCGACAAGGTGCTGATGTACGAGACAGGCCACTTCGCCACGCTGTGGAGGAACATGGCCCTGAAGCTCGGGCTCGTTCCGGAGTTCATCGAGACGGACTGGCGCGCCGGCGTCCACGCCGAGCGCATCGAGGCGCGGCTCAAGGAGGACAAGGCGCGTGAGATCAAGGCGGTCTGTGTCGTCCACAACGAGACCTCGACCGGCGCCACGTCGCGCATCGATGAAGTGCGCCAGGCGATCGACGCTGCCGGCCACCCCGCCCTGCTGATGGTCGACACGATCTCCGGTCTTGCCTCGGCCGACTACCGTCATGACGAATGGGGCGTCGACGTCACCGTATCAGGCTCGCAGAAGGGGCTGATGCTGCCACCCGGTATCTCGTTCAATGCCGTATCGGACAAGGCGCTGGCCGCCGCCAAGGGCTCGAAGACACCCAAGCTCTTTTGGTCCTGGGAGGAAATGCTCGCGAATAACAAGAACGGCTATTTCCCCTACACGCCGGCGACCAACCTGCTCTACGGCCTCGCCGAGGCCATCGACATGCTCAACGAGGAAGGTCTCGACAACGTCTTCGCCCGGCACAAGCGCCACGGCGAGGCGACGCGGCGCGCAGTGGCGGCCTGGGGCCTCGAGAACCTCATTCTCGACGCCCGCCATTTCTCTCCCGTTCTGACGGCGGTCGTGATGCCGAACGGGCACAACGCTGACACCTTCCGCAAGATCGCCCTCGACCATTTCGATATTTCGCTCGGCACGGGCCTCTCCAAGGTCGCCGGTCGCGTGTTCCGCATCGGTCATCTCGGCGACATCAACGACCTGACGCTCGTTGGCACGCTCGCCGGCATCGAGATGGCGCTCGGCCTTGCTAAGGTCCCGCACAAGGCCGGCGGCGTCACTGCCGCAATGCAATATCTCGCCGAGACGGCGAAGCCGTTTCCTTCGTCGTAAATTGAGCTTGCTGATCTTGTTAAGGGTCGCGGAACCCGCTCCAGGTTGACTTCGCGCCACTGAAATCACGATAGTCGATTAGACAGCACAGCCCACATTGGGATGGAGATATGAGGGTACTCTTCGGGCTCTCCAGGCTCAGCTATCGGCGCGCCGTCCCCGCGATTTCGACGCTGGTCCTGATGGCGATTACCCTGGCCGGAACCGCGCTCGCCCAAGGCTCGGCGCCGGCTGAAATGACGACGCGCGCCAGGCAGGCCATCCTGATGGATGCCAATACGGGCGCGGTACTCTTCCAGCACAACGCCGATGAGCTCGCGCCGCCTGCGAGCATGAGCAAGCTGATGACGCTTGCCGTCATCTTCCGCGCGCTCAAGGAAGGCCGGCTCAAGCCCGAGGACGAGATTCTGTTCAGTGTCAATGCCTGGCGCACCGGCGGCGCGCCATCCGGCACCTCCGCGATGTTCGTGCCAGTGAACACGAAGGAGCCTCTGAGCGAGGTGCTTAAGGGCATCATTATCCAGTCCGGCAACGACGCCTGCATTGCCGTCGCCGAGGCCATGGCCGGCAGCGAGGCCGCCTTCGCGAGGATGATGACGGAGGAAGCGCGCAGGCTTGGCCTGCCGAAATCGACCTTCCGGAATTCAACGGGATTGCATGACCCCGAGCATCTGATGACCGCGCGCGAGCTGGCGCTCGTGGCGCGCCATCTCATTCAGGACCATCCCGAGTACTATCCGATCTTCGCCGAGCGCGAGTATCGCTACCGCAAGCACCGCTTCTTCAATCGCAATCCGCTGCTGGCCCTCGATCTCGGCGTGGACGGCCTCAAGACGGGCTATATCAAGGAGGCCGGCTTCGGCATCGTCGCCTCCGCAAAGCAGGACGGCCGCCGCCTGATCCTCGTGATCAACGGCATGGAAAGCGCCCAGGACCGCCGCAACGAGGCCGTGCGTCTCCTGGAGTGGGGGTTCAAAGGGTTCGCCGACTTCAAGCTGTTCGATGCCGAGGAGGTGGTCGGCCGTGCCCGCGTGTGGGGCGGCGACCGCATGTTCGTGCCGCTGGTCGGCGCGGGCGAAATCACCGTGCTCCTCCCCAAGGCGCAGTCCGGCCAGCGCCTGCAGGCCCAGATCATCTACAAGAGCCCGCTCAAGGCGCCGATCAGGAAGGGCGACGAAATTGCCAGGCTGCGCGTGACGACGGCCTCGCAGTCCGTGAACGAGGTGCCCCTGCACGCCGGCGAGGACGTGCCGGCGGCCGGCGCCATGCGGCGCGGCCTTGACACGCTCGTGCACATGGCGTTCGGCTGGGTGCTGAGGTGACCCGGCGCGCGCTGCCTCGCGCCGGCCGGGCATCGCCGGCGGCACGAGGCGCCAGACCATCCACATGAGCAAGCTCCCCAGGAAAGCGCCGTTCATCACCTTCGAAGGTGGCGAAGGCGCCGGCAAGACCACCCAGACCCGGCAGCTGGCCAACCGCCTCGCAGGGCTTGGCATCGACTGTCTCCTCACGCGGGAGCCGGGCGGCTCGCCCTTCGCGGAGGAAATCCGGGCCCTGCTGCTGAGCGGGGACTTGCCGGCACGGGGTGCCATGGCGGATGCGCTGCTCTTTCTCGCGGCGCGCGCCGATCACGTCGCCGAGACGATCATGCCCGCGCTCGCAGCAGCCCGCTGGGTGATCAGCGATCGCTTTGCGGATTCGACATTCGCCTACCAGGGCGCTGCGGGCGGCGTGCCGCGGGCGACGCTTGCCGAGCTGCACCGCCTGGTGCTCGGCAACTTCCGCCCTGATCTCACGCTGATCCTCGATCTGCCACCCGAGATCGGACTTGCGCGCGCCGGTGCCCGACCCCAGCAGGGGAGCGGCTCGGATCGCTTCGAGCGCCGCGAGGTCGCCTATCATGAAGCGCTGCGGCAGGGCTTTCGCGCCATTGCCGCGCATGATCCGGCGCGCTGTGTCCTCATCGATGCCAGCGGATCACCCGAAGAAGTTGCGGCACAGGTCTGGGCCGTCGTCGAGGCGCGCCTCTTGAGCACGGTTAGCTGATGGCGCGCCGCCCCGCCGTTGCCGAGATCGAGGCCGCGCCGGAGATCGACCGGCTCGAAGGCTTCCCGCATCCCCGCGAGACGGCCGTGCTGTTCGGTCACGACGCAGCCGAGCGCGAGCTTGCCGCAACCTTCGCGGGCAGGCGGATGCATCACGCCTGGATGCTGGTCGGGCCGACCGGCATCGGGAAGGCGACGCTCGCCTATCGCTGCGCCCGTTTCGCACTGGCCTCGCCCGAGGAGCGGGCCGCCGCCGGCAGCGGCCTCGCCATCCCCGAGAAGTGCATCACCGCCGCCCAGGTGCGGGCGCTTTCGCACCCGGGGCTCGCCATCGTCCGCCGCGCCTATGATCCGCGGACGAAGCGATTTCCCGCGACCATTCCCGTCGACGAAGTGCGCAGCCTCAAGACCTTTCTCGGCCGCACTGCCGATCAGGGCGCGTGGCGGGTCGTCGTCGTCGACAGCGCCGACGAGCTGAACCTCAATGCTGCCAACGCTCTACTCAAGGCCCTGGAGGAGCCGCCGCAGCGCACGCTTTTCCTGCTGGTCGTGGCCCAGCCCCAGCGGCTGCTCAGAACCATCCGCTCGCGCTGCCGGGCGCTGGAACTTGCCCCTCTCGAAGCCGCGGACCTCCGCCGCGCCGCCACGGCCGCCCTCGCCGCTGCCGAGACCGCGCCGCCCGCCGAGACCGACTGGCGGACGCTCGAGGCGCTTGCGGCGGGCAGCGTCCGCCGCCTGCTCGAGCTGTCGGCGACCGATGGCCTCAGTCTCTATCGCCGGATCGAAACGCTCTTCGAGGGCCTGCCGCGGATCGACTGGCCGGCCGCGCACGCTCTCGGTGAAGAGCTCGCGAGTACGGCTGCGGAGGCCCGGTTTGCCCTTTTCTTCGATCTTCTTCTGGGGCTTATCGCCCGCCTCGTGCGGGCCCGCGCGAGCGGCACGGGCAATCCCGAGGATGTGTCGCTGGCCCGTAAGCTTATTCCTGAAGGCAGGCTTGCCTCATGGGCCGAGCTGTGGGAAACCATCGTCCGCGACAAGGCCGAGACGCTGGCGCTCAACCTCGACCGCAGGATGCTGATCCTCGATACCCTGGCCCGCGTCGAGCGGACCGCCGAGGCCACCTGAAGCCTTCAGACCAGCGCCACGATCGCACCAAATCGGCCCGCTGCAGGGTGTTGTTCGCCCGCGGCAGGGCGCACGGAGCAATGACCTCATGAGCGGGCGCACGTCCTTCTACGTCACGACGCCGATCTACTACCCCAATGGCGATCCGCACTTCGGCCACGCCTACACCTCGATCGCGTGCGACGTGATGGCCCGCTTCGCCCGCCTGGACGGCCGCCAGGTCTTCTTCGTGACCGGCACCGACGAGCACGGCCTCAAGATGAAGCAGAGCGCCGCCAAGGAGGGCCTGACCCCGCAGGCACTGGCCGACCGCAACTCGGCGCGCTTTCGCGAGCTGTTCGCCACCCTCAACATCTCGAACGACGACTTCATCCGCACGACGGAGCCGCGCCATTACGCCGCCTGCCAGGAGCTGTGGCGCCGGATGGCCGCCGCGGGCGACATTTATCTCGACAGTTACGCCGGCTGGTACTCCGTGCGCCAGGAAGCCTTTTTCAAGGAGAGCGAGACGACCGTCGGCGCCGACGGCGTGCGGCGCGAGCCGCTCGGTTCACCGGTTGAGTGGACCGAGGAGCAGACCTACCGGTTCCGCCTCTCCCGCTATAGCGAGAAGCTGCTCGCCCACTACGAGGCCAATCCAGAATTCATCCTGCCGCTTGAGCGGCGCAACGAGGTCATCAGCTTCGTCAAGAGCGGGCTTGAGGATCTCTCGGTATCGCGCGCAACGCTTGACTGGGGCATCCCCGTACCAGGCGACCCGACACACGTCATGTACGTGTGGATCGATGCGCTGACGAACTACATCGCTGCGGCGGGTTTTCCGGACGAAAGCTCGCATCGCTTCTCGACCTTCTGGCCGGCAGACGTCCACGTCGTCGGCAAGGATATCCTGCGCTTTCATGCCATTTACTGGCCGGCTTTCCTGATGTCGGCGGGCATTGCAGTGCCGAAGCGGGTCTTCGCCCATGGCCTGCTGCTCAGCCGCGGCGAGAAGATGTCGAAGTCGGTCGGCAATGTCATCGATCCCTTCGACATGGCACGCGAGTTCGGCGTCGATCAGATGCGCTATTTCGCCATGCGCGAAGTGGCCTTTGGTCAGGACGGCAACTACACGCGCGAATCGATCATCAACCGCATCAATGCCGACCTCGCCAACGACCTTGGTAATCTGGCACAACGCTCGCTCTCGATGATCGCGAAGAACTGCGACGGCAAGGTGCCGGAGCCGGGTGCCTTCAGCCCCGAGGACAACGCCTTGCTCGCGTCGGCCGACGACATGATCGGCAAAGCGCGCGAGGCCATGCGCGTGCAGGCCGTGAACCGCTATCTCGACGCCGTGTGGGCCGTCGTCGCGGACGCGAACCGCTACTTTGCCGCTGAGGAACCCTGGGCCAAGCGCCAGACGGACCCGGGACGCATGGCCACGATCCTTTACGTCACGGCCGAAGTCGTGCGTCAGGTCGCCATCCTCGCCCAGCCGACGACCCCGCGAGCCGCAGGCCACTTGCTCGATCTGCTCGGGCAGCCGGCAGAGGGTCGCTTGTTCGCAGCTCTCGGGGCCAAGTCCCGGCTTGCGCCCGGCCTTGTGCTGCCGCCACCGACGGCCGCCTTCCCGCGATACGTCGACCAGTCCGAACCTGCGGAGGCAGCCGCAAAACCCAAAGGCAAGGTCAAAAGCTGAGAATGAAGCCGTCAGGGTGAGGAGCACACACGTGCTGCTTGCGCCAGCCAATGCCGGCTCCCGCACCTAGGCCCCTTCTTGCGGACTGAACGCGCGCGAAAGCTAAAACTGCGATGCTCGTCGACCACCATTGCCATCTCGATTATCCGGACCTCGCGCGCGACCGCGAGGAGGTTCTCGCGCGCGCCAAGGCGGCGGGTATCGGCCGGATGGTCACCATCTCGACGCTCATCCGCAACTACGACACCTATCGCGCCATCGCCGAAGCACATCCTGAGATCTTCTTCACCGTAGGAACGCACCCGCACCGGGCGCACGAGGAACTCGACGTCCCGGTTGCCGAAATCGTCCGGCTCGCCCAGCACCCGAAGTGCGTCGGCATCGGCGAGGCGGGCCTCGACTACTTCTATGACAAGTCGCCGCGCGCGGCTCAGCGCGAGGGCTTCCTCAAGCACATTGCCGCCGCTCGTGAGAGCGGGCTGCCGCTCGTCATACACTCGCGCGATGCGGACGAGGACACGGCCGCCATCCTCGAGGATGAAATGCGCCGCAGTGCCTTTACGGCCGTCCTCCATTGCTTCACAGGCGGCGCGGACCTCGCCCGGCGCGCTGTGGCCATCGGGCTCTACGTCTCGTTCTCAGGCGTCCTCACCTTCAAGAAGAACGACGCACTTAGGGCCATTGCGGCGGAGGTGCCCATGGACCGGGTTCTTGTCGAGACGGATGCGCCGTTCCTCGCGCCTGAGCCTTTTCGCGGCAAGCGCAATGAGCCTGCCTACGTCGTCCACACGGCCGCGGTGCTCGCGCGCATCAAGGGCGTGTCGGGTGAAGAAATAGCCACCGTAACGACGGAGAATTTCCACCGCCTCTATGCCAAGGCCCCTCGCAGGCTTGCCGAGGGCGCGGCGGCATGAGCGGCAAGATAACGCTTCTCGGCACGGGTTCGTCCGGCGGGGTGCCGCGGCTCGGCAATAATTGGGGCGCGTGCGATCCAGCGAATCCGAAGAACCGCCGGCGCCGCTGCGCGGCCCTCGTCGAGCGCATTTCCGGCCGCGGGCGCACGCGCGTTCTCGTCGACACGCCACCTGACTTGCGCGAGCAGCTTCTCGATGCCGAGGTTGGGACCATCGACGGCGTGCTGTTCACCCACGATCATGCCGATCATACCCACGGCATTGATGACCTGCGGATGCTCGCCTACAACGCCAAGCGGCGCGTCGATGTGCATTTTGACGTGGCGACGCGCACCTCGCTCGTCGAGCGCTTCGGCTACTGCTTCGAGACGCCCCCGGGCAGCATGTACGCGCCCATCCTCAATGGGCACCTGATCGATCCGCCCAATGTCGTGCGGATCAACGGCGCCGCCGGACCTGTCGATGCCATTCCGATCATGCAGGCGCATGGCGACGCCTTCTCGCTCGGCTTTCGCTTCGGAGACATCGCCTATTCGCCCGACATCAGCGGGCTCTCAACTGACGCACAGGAGCAGCTTCGCAATCTGGAAGTCTGGATCGTCGATGCCTTGCGCTACATTCCGCACCCGAGCCACTTCACGGTGGCTCAGGCGCTTGAATGGATCGAGATTTTGAAGCCGAAGCGCGCAATTCTCACGCACCTGCACATCGATCTCGACTACGCAACGCTGAAGCGGGAGCTGCCGGCCCATGTCGAGCCCGCCTATGACGGCATGAGCCTCCACTTCGACTGGCCGGCGGCCTGAGCGCGCCGCCCCGCCTTAACCTGTCCCACGCGTTCCGGTATCGCCCGGGCGGGCGTGTGCCTCGAGATACGCGATCATGGCGCCGGCGACATCGATACCGGTCGCGCGCTCCATGCCCTCGATGCCGGGAGAAGAGTTCACTTCGAGGACGAGCGGCCCCCGCTTCGAGCGCAGCATGTCGACGGCCGCCACATTGAGGCCGAGCGTCTCGGTCGACTTGAGCGCGGTCTGGATTTCCTCCGCCGTCAGCTCGACGGCTTCGGCCCGGCCGCCACGATGCAGGTTGGAGCGGAACTCGCCCTTGCGGCCGATGCGGCGCATGGCAGCTACGACACGCTTGCCGACCACGAGTGCCCTGACATCCGTGCCCATGGCCTCGCGAATGAACTCCTGTACCAGGATATCGACATTGGCTGCGCTGAAGGCCTCGATTGTTGATTTCGCCGAGGCCTCGGTCTCGGCGAGGATCACGCCCATCCCCTGCGTGCCCTCGAGCAGCTTGATCACGACGGGTACGCCACCGACCTCTGCCAGAACCTCAAGCGCCTTTCGTGGCCCGTGCGCGAACGCCGTGGCCGGCAGGCCAACACCAGCCCGCGCCAGGAGCTGGAGCGCGCGCAGCTTGTCGCGCGCGCGGCCGATCGCCACGCTCTCGTTGAGCGAGAACACCCCCTGCATCTCGAACTGGCGGACGACCGCGAGACCGTAGTGCGTGATCGAGGCGCCGATCCGCGGAATGACGGCGTCGTAGAGCGGCAGTGTCTTGCCCCCGAAGCGCAGCAGCGCCTTGTTCGATGTGATGTTCATATGCACGTGGAGCGTATTGATCACGTCGATCGTGTGCCCGCGCTCCCGCGCCGCCTCAACGATCCGCCGATGCGAATAGAGGCCTGGATTGCGCGCCAACATGACGAGCTTCATTGAGTTCGCTCCGACGGTAGGCAGGGTCTGCATCCGGCAGCCCCGCGCGGCGCCGCGCGCTGCCAGTGAGCCAGTCTGTGCTCAAGGCGAGACATACCATGCGAGGGCCGGACGTAAAGCGCCCTCGAAGGCGCGCGCCGCCAGGGACCTGCAGGTTTCAGGAAGTATCAGAATAGCGCGCTAGCGGGCGTCTGCCGGCGTCGCGACAAGGGAGGCCGCACCCTCGGCCGCGTCGGCAGCCGGGTCGATCGCCGCATGCATCAGCAATGCCCCGCCGATGCTCAGAGCGGCGACCGTCACGAGTCCGACCACCAATCGCAGCAGCAGTGACCGCCCCGAAATTGCGACTCGGGGCCGGCTCTCAAGTACGGTCTCGTTCATGAGCATTCCCGGCGAAACGCACGAAGCTGAGGACAGCGCCTCGGATGGCTCCATTCGCACCCCGAATCAGGCTTGATCAAGGCATCTGAGCCACCCCGAATCACGAGGCTGACGGCCCGTAGCGCGGAGGCCACAGCAGCAGTTCGGGCTAGCGGCGCGTCAGGCGGGGACCGAGCGTCAGAATGGCCACCAGCGGCACGATGAGGCCGATGCTGAAAACAACAATAACGAGGAGCATCAGCTCGCCGTACTCGCCCCGGTTCACCGGGAACAGCAGGTTCAGATACTTGGTCTGCAGCGAGCCGGCGACCAGCGCGAGATTCATCAGCGAGGCCATGAGGGCAAACCACGTGGCGCGGTGGCCGGGCGGTGCATTGACCGCGATCAGTGTCAGCAGCGGGATCATGCTCACCTGCGCAAGCGGTGACTGGGCGGCCGCGTCGATGATTGCAATCGAGCGCGCGCCCATGCCGAGGACCCGCTCGGTCCATTCATAGGCCCCCGTCACGAGAATCAGGTTGGGAATGGCGAGCAGCCCTCCCAGGATCGTCAGCCAGAGCAGCACGCGTGCAACGGGCTGGCGCGTAATGGCGTCAGCGAGCAGCCATGCCGCAGCAAGCCCGATCGCCGCTCCGATCTGCTGGAGGACACCGAAAAAAGCCTGATCGAAGCCGAGGACATCGATCGTGAACCAGCGGTAGCCCTCGCCGACACTCGGCGTCGCCCGGAAAACAAAGATGATGATGGCCGCGATCACGATGTGGCGCTGCGCATCGAGTGGCACGTGCGCGATCACGCGCTTCAGCATGGCGATGATGATCGTAATCGAGATGAGGAAGACGATCTCCTGTGCCGCCGGCACGCCGGCTAAAGCGATCGTCGTGACCGTCACGCCGAACGCGAGACCGCCACCAAGTATGCGCCAGTCGACGTTGCGGGTCTCGGTCGTCTCGAGGCGCACGAGTAACGCTCCCATCACCGAGATCGCCGGAATGACGAGGCCGATCAGGAACACCGTCGCATAGCTCAGGTGGTACGCCAGGAAGCCCGAGAGCCCCGCCACCGAGAAGATGCCGATGGACAGCGCGAGGCGCCCGAGCACCTGGACCATGCCGAGATCGCGGGTCACATCCTCCTCGGGCCTGGGCGATCCGTTCTCGTCGACGCGGCTGACCACCTCGGTGCTCATCGCATCGGCCACCACGTCCTGGAGGACGACGCCGGTGACGATGATGAGCTGGGAGGCGATGTAGATCGTGTTCGGATGCACAGAGGGAAAGGCGCCCGCGGCGGCGCCCGCAAGCAGCAGCAGCCCCAAGGCAATGAGCGCGGCACCAATGAACACATAGACGCGGCGCTGCGAGCCGAAGAGCGGCACAGCATCGACCAGCTCCCCGAAGACCATCTTCACGGCCCAGGGCAGGCCGAGCCAGACGGCGAGCGCTGCGAGGTCGGCAGGTGTGAGTGTCAGCGCGGCTTTGACCCAGAAGTCCTGCGCGACGGCCACGATCCCGAGCGCCCCATAGGCGAAGTAGACCATGAGCAAGGGCAGGTAGTGCAGGCGAAGCGCACGGATCGGCGTCAGGAGCGCCGCCTCGATCTGGGTGCGGATGTAGCCTTTCGGCGCCGGGGCGGCCTCGTCCGAAGGCGCGCGGGTGACGTTCTCCTGCGTCATGCTACGGTGCGCCGCTTTCGAGCAGCGCCAGCCACTCGTCCTCGCTCAGCACCGTGACGCCAAGCTCGCGCGCCTTGTCGAGCTTGGAGCCGGCATCGGCGCCGGCGATCACGTAGTCGGTCTTTTTGGAGACCGAGCCTGCAACCTTGGCGCCGGCCCGCTCGGCACGCGCCTTGGCCTCATTGCGCGACATCGACTGGAGCGTGCCCGTGAATACGACCGTCTTGTCCGTGACGGCCGAGGCGACCGGGGCATGGCGCACATAGGGCTGGATCTCGATTTCCTTGAGCAGATCCCTGACGACCTTCCGGTTGTGCGGCTCATCGAAGAAGTCGATCAGCGAATCGGCGACAACCTCGCCGATGCCGCTCAAGCCCGCAAAGGCACGATAGTCGTCGCCCGGCATTTCGTGGGCGGCCGCACGCGCCGTCTCGATGAACGTCCGAACGTCCGGGAAGGCGGCCGCCAAGGCCTCGGCCACGCCCGCACGCACGCCTTTGATGCCGGCGATGGCTTCCTCGAAGGTCGCAGGCTCGCCATCGAACAGGTCCTTGCGGCGGCGCGACGCGATCGCCAGCATGAGCGTCTCGGCGGTTTTGGGACCAATGCCCTTGGCCGTCACGAGTCGGCGGTACGCCGGGCCCGGGCGTGCCTCGGATGCGAGCGCGACCTGCGATCGAAACGCCTCATAGGTGCCGAACGCGCGCGCGAGGTCGCGCGCCGTCGTCTCGCCGACGTGGCGAATGCCAAGCGCGTAGAGGAAGCGCTCGAGGCCGATGCGGCGGCGCGCGTCAATGGCGCGGAAGAGATTCTGAACCGACCTCTCGCCAAAACCCTTGCGCGTCGCGAGGGGGGCGTCGCTTTGCGCGTCGCGGCGTGCGAGCGTGAAAATGTCAGCGGGCGCGCGGATCAGGCCCTCGTCGTAGAAGAGCTCGATGCGCTCTTCACCGAGCCCCTCGATATCGAAGGCGAGGCGCGACACAAAATGCTTGAGGCGTTCCTTGGCCTGGGCCGAACAGATGAGGCCACCCGTGCACCGGCGTACGGCCCCGGTCTGGCCGCCTTCCTCGCCCTCGTCGCGAACGGCGTGACTGCCGCAGACCGGGCACTTGTGCGGGAACTTGAAGGGCTTGGCGTGCGGCGGTCTCCGGCTCAACACGACGCTCACGACTTGTGGGATGACGTCACCCGCCCGCTGGACGACGACTGTGTCGCCGATGCGGATGTCCTTGCGCCGGATCTCGTCCTCATTGTGAAGCGTCGCATTCGAGACGACGACGCCACCCACTGTCACGGGCTGCAGCTTGGCGACCGGCGTGAGTGCGCCTGTGCGGCCGACCTGGATCTCGATGTCCTGCAGCCTAGTCATCGCCTGCTCGGCGGGAAACTTGTGCGCGGTCGCCCAGCGTGGGCTCCGCGAGACGAAGCCGAGACGCTCCTGGTAGTCGAGCCGGTCGACCTTGTAAACGACGCCATCGATGTCATAGCCGAGGCCCGCGCGGTCAAGACTCATCGTATTGTAGAAGGCCAAGAGCGCCTCCACGCTTGCGCAGCGCTCCATGCGCGGATTGACCGGCAGGCCCCACTTGCCGAAGGCGTGCACAACATCGAACTGGGTCTTGGCCGGTAGCTTGGACGCTGCGCCCCACGTATAGGCGAAGAAGCGCAAAGGCCGCTTCGCGGTTATGCTGGCATCGAGCTGGCGGAGCGAGCCGGCTGCTGCGTTGCGTGGATTGGCGAAGACCTTGCCGCCGGCCTCAGCCTGGGCGGCGTTGAGCCTGCGGAAATCGTCGGTGCCGATATAGATCTCGCCGCGCACTTCAATCACGTCGGGCACGCCGGCGCCTTTGAGCACGTGCGGAACCTCGCGGACGGTGCGGACGTTGGCCGTGACGTCTTCGCCCTCGATGCCATCGCCGCGCGTTGCTGCCCTGACGAGGTGGCCGTCTTCGTAGCGGATCGAAATCGACAGGCCGTCAATCTTGGGCTCGGCCGTGAAGACGAGGGGATCGTCGGCACGCAACGCCAGAAATCGGCGCACGCGCTCGACAAACTCGGCAACATCCTCGCTCGAGAAGACATTGCCGAGCGAAAGCATCGGCACCTCGTGGCGCACCTTGCCGAACGCCTCGACCGGCGCCGCGCCGACGCGCCGCGTCGGGCTCTCGGCGCCCGCGAGATCCGGGAACCGCGCTTCGATCGCCATGAGGCGTTCGCGCAGGGCGTCGTACTCAGCATCCGAGATCACCGGCGCGTCCTGCTGATAGTAAAGAGCGTCGTGATGCGCGATCTCGGCGGCAAGCTTCTTGTGCTCGGCCGCGGCCTCGCGGCGCGACAGCTGCTCAGGCGGGACCGGACTGGCGGCTTTCTTGCTCATGGCCGCCAAAATAGCCACATGGAGCCCCCTGCCGCCAGCCTCGGATGGTCAGCGCATCGCAGCTAGGACAGCAGCCAAAGAATCCCGACCGCGAGCCAAATGGCCCTGTCGGCGAGCATGGCCAGGGTGACGGTGAGCGCCGGCATCTGGAAATAGGCCCCGGTCGGATCCTGTGGACTGAAAATGGCCTTCACGGGCTTCCCGGCGGCGAACCTGCTCTCCATGAGATCGCGGACTGTCCTCTGACCAGCAATCTCCTTGTTTGCGCAGCCCGTCCGGCCGCGCGATCCGCACCACACGTCCATTGCCTGGCCGGCCGTCTCGAAGGCCGCACGCACCTCGATCCGAACGCTGCCGCGCGTCATTGGCACGGTGCGCGCTTCTTGAACGATGCCCGCAGCGCGCGGCCACGTCCTCATGGCGAGGTAATGGCTGGCCGTCTTCCAGGACAGAAACCACAGCAGAAGCGCCGGACTGCAGAACAGAAGGAAGAAACCGAGACCTGTCAGCCAGCTCTGGGTCAATCGGGAGCCCTCACGACCATTATTGCGGCGACAGCGAGACCGATGGCATCAGGCGGCGGGGGGTGCACAGTGCGGATCACTGCAGGCCGGCGCCCATGGGCTTCGCGAGGCTGCCTGTCGGGATCTCGTTGGGCGGGGTCCGGCGGACCAAGGGGGTGTCCTTGGCCGGCGGCTTGGTTGCGGGCGGTGCTGCGGGCGTCGCCGGCGCCTTACGCGGCGTGGTCTCTACGGGCCGCGCCGGCTGGCCAACCGGCTTGACAGTAACCTGCCGCCACTGCTGACTGACCCAGCTCCCCTCCGAGGCTTGCGGCTTCAGCCCATGCTTCTGCAGCAGCGCGTGAGCATCCCGGTACCAGGCGGACTGCGGGAAGTTGTGCCCGAGAACGGCCGCCGCTGCCTGCGCCTCGTGCTGGATGCCAAGCGCCATATACGTCTCCGTAAGGCGCATGAGCGCTTCCTCGACATGTGCGGTCGTCTGATGCTCGGCGACAACGGTCTTGAAGCGGTTGATCGCCGCGACGTAGTTCGAACGCTGGAGATAGTAGCGCCCGACCGTCATTTCGCTCGCAGCGAGCGCATCCTCGCCGAGACGGATGCGATTCTCGGCCTGGCGAGCATAGGGGCTGTCCGGATAGCGCGCGACCAACGTCTTGAGCTCGGCGATCGCCTTGCGGGTCGCCGTCTGGTCGCGTGAAGGGTCCTTGATCTCGTCGAAGTGCGACGACGCAATAACATGGTGAGCGAGCGCGGCGTCCTTCGTGCCCGGATGCATGACCACGTAACGCTGCGCCGCTGCGACTGCCTCGGGATACTTGCCAGCCTTGTAGTAAGCGTAGGCTGCGAGCACCATCGCGCGCCGCGCCTCCTGAGCATACGGGTGATGGCGGTCGATCTCTTCGAACTTCTTCGCCGCCGCCTCATGGCGGCCGTTGGCGAGCAATGCATCGGCCTCGCTGTACATGACCCCGGGCGGATCCGGGTTCAGCGCCTTCAACGCATCGGTGTTCGAGGACGAGCAGCCGGCGAGCGCGAGCCCTATCAGCAAGGCGGCAGCACCTATCCTACGGCCCCGCCCCACCCCGGCAATCTGCGACTTCTGCATTCCATGGTCCTCGCGGTGTCGGCCCGCACTGCACGGCGCTGCGGTCCGCGCCCCGACCTGCTCACCCCACCCGACCGGTAACGCGCCTGCGCCTTACCAAATCAACTAGCATGGCCGGCACTGACGAGCCACTTACGCCGATGATCGCCGAAGCCTAGTCCACCGATATGGCGCCGATGCGGCGACGCGCCCGAAGAGCGTCGGAAGCTCGCCCGTCTCAGTTGCGATTCGCGGCGAACTGGACCGCCGCCAAACCGAGCGAAGCGTCGTAGCCGGCCACATGCGGCGTCTCGCGCACCATCGGCGCATGCACCACGGTCCAAGCATCGGCGTCAGCGAACAGCGCCTTGAGCACCGTGGCGTTGAGACGATGACCGCCGCGCACCGAGCGGTACGACGCAAGCAGCGGCGCGCCCGCGAGCGCGAGATCGCCGACCGCGTCCAGCGTCTTGTGCCGCACGAACTCCTGCGGGTAGCGCAGCCCCTCCGGATTCATGATCCGGTCTTCGCCAATCGCGACCGTGTTCTCGAGCGAGGCACCCAGCGCAAGGCCCGATTTCCAGAGCATCTCCACGTCGCGCATGAAGCCGAAGGTACGGGCGCGGCACAGCTCCTGGCGGAATGCCCCGGGGCTCAGGTCCAGCGCAATGCGCTGACGACCGATGACCGGGCTGTCGAAATTGATCTCGACATCGAGATGGAAGCTCGAATGCGGCGTGAGTTCACCCCAGCACTCCCCTTCCTGAACGCGGACCGGCTTCAGCACCTTGATGAACTTGCGTGGCGCCGCGAGCTCCTTCACCCCGACCTCATCGATGGCATCGACGAAAGCGGCAGCGCTTCCGTCCATGATCGGCACTTCCTTGTTGTCGATTTCGATGAAGCAGTTGTCGACGCAGAGGCCACGAAGCGCCGCGAGGAGGTGCTCCACAGTGCCAACGGTGACCCCGCGGTCATCCCCGAGCACTGTGCAGAGGGTCAGGTTTCTAACGGCCCTCACATCCGCCTCGATCTGGGAAATGATGCGGCCCCGTTTCGAGACGATGAAGCAGATCCCCGTATCGGCCGGAGCCGGGTGTATCACGACTGAAGCCGGTGCCCCGCTATGCACCCCCGTGCCGGACACCTCGATTTCGCGCGCAACCGTTGTCTGGCGTGCACCGATGAATCGCTTCGACATGTAGCGCCGTCCCTCGATCCCCTTACGGCTCTCACGTCGCAGATACACTGCCGGAAGAGAGAGCCCCCCAAGATCGTATCCGGTCGCCTGCCTACGCCACCCCGGGTGGGGCTATTTTTGATTGCCCCGTGCAAGCGTTCCGGAACCCGTCTTGATTAAGACGATAACGTGATGCGCGTCGCGATCTCAAGTCACGCTTTCTTACCAAATGTTGCCGAGACGCCTCACAATCTTACCTGTTGAATTATAAAGACTTTACAGAACCCGACCAGTGCGCTTTGCGGACTTTTCCACAACCGCCGCGCGCAACGCGGCTTGGTGGCTTGAGTGTGTCACTTTTGTGATTCGCCCCCGCGATTCGCGGCCCCGAGCAGGCCCAGCCGGCCCAATCAATCGCCACCGATTGCATGGGCCACGCCTCAAGGCCCCACGCTGGCATACCAATATGGCGTGCTCAGCGCGTCCGCCCCTTACCCCCGCCGACCAAGCGGTGCAGGAGACCGCCACGCGTCGGCTCGGGCCGCGGCGGAGGCGGCTCCAAGGGCAGGACGCGCGGCTTCTGGCTCGAATAAAGCGGGGCCTTAGCGGCGTACTCGCGCTGTCCGACGGGCGGAAACTCGTCCACGGTCGGCATCCGCCGGTAGTCGGCGTCTGCCGCGTGCCGGACGGCCGGCGGCACCGGCACCGGCGCCTCGCTGCGGTCAAACGGCTCCGCAGCGTGCGCGCGGCTCGGTCCCCCGCTTTCCTCGATCACGACGCCGCCGGGCGCCCGCCACAGCTCGCGCGGGGCACTCGGAGGCGCCGTGCGCTCCTGCATCTCGTGGTAGCCTGCGCGCGGATTGAGGTCCTCGGGATTGAAGCGCCGCCGCGCCCCATCCGCGTCCGGAGACACCGTCGAAGTCGCTGGCGCGCGCACTGCTGCGGCAGGCTGATTGGCGGCGGCTGCCGGCTGGGCAGCCGCCGCAGGCGACAGCCCTGATGCGACGATCGCGATTCGCATCGTGTTCGTCATGGTGTCGTCGAATGAGGCGCCAACGATGATATTCGCGTCCTCATCGACTTCCTGGCGCACGCGGCTCGCCGCTTCATCGACCTCGAAGAGCGTCATATCCCTGCCGCCGATGATCGACAGCAGCACCCCCTTGGCGCCGCTCAGCGAAAGATCGTCGATCAGCGGGTTGGCGAGCGCCATTTCGGCGGCCTTGATCGCACGCCCTTCGCCCGACGCCTCGCCCGTCCCCATCATCGCCGTACCCATGCCGCGCATGATCACCTGGACGTCGGCGAAATCGAGGTTGATCAGGCCATCCTTCATGATCAGGTCGACGATGCACGCGACGCCCGCATGCAGCACCTTGTCGGCGAGGACAAAGGCCTCGGCAAAGGTCGTCCTCTCGTTGGCGATACGGAAGAGGTTCTGATTCGGGATGACGATGAGCGTGTCAACCGCGGTCTTGAGTTCGGCAATGCCCGCCTCCGCAACGCGCATCCGCCGCGCGCCCTCGAAGTGAAATGGCTTGGTGACGATCGCGACCGTGAGGAGCCCCATGTCGCGGGCCGTCCGCGCAATGACCGCCGCAGCGCCGGTGCCGGTGCCGCCGCCCATGCCGGCGGCGATGAAGGCCATGTGCGCGCCCTTGAGCGCGCTTGTGATCTCCTCTTTGGCTTCTTCGGCAGCAGCAAGACCGATCTCCGGACGCGAGCCGGCGCCGAGGCCCTGCGTGAGGTTCACGCCGAGCTGAATGCGGTGTTCGGCCCCCGAGGCCGCGAGCGCTTGCGCATCCGTGTTGGCGACGATGTATTCCACGTCCTGCAGGCCGGACGCGATCATGTTGTTGATGGCGTTGCCGCCCGCGCCGCCGACCCCAATCACCTTGATGATGGGGCGCAGCTCGCTCAAAGCCGGTGATAGCGGACGTGTGCTCATCTATGCCTCGTGTCCGTCCTGACCTCGCGCCCTAGTACGTCACCGCGCGCCGCCCGGCTCATCCCTTGGCGCGGCTCAGCCAATTGCCAATCCAGCTCACGTAGCCGCTCCCGCGCCAGCCGCGCAGCCCCCCGGTCCTCGCCGCGAAATGCTGCTGAAGCGAATCACCGATCAGCCCGCTCACGGTCGCGAACGCCGGGCCGAGCATATCAGCGGACATCCCCTCGATCGGGCTCGGCCGACCGACGCGCACCATGGCCCCGCGCGCCACGGCCCCGATGCCCCCTGATATCTCCCCCATGCCGCCCCAAACGCTGTCGATCCCCTCGAGACCGGCCCCGCCCCCTGTCAGCACGACTCGCTCGGAAATGCTTCTGTCGAGCTTGGCGGCGACCACCCGTTCGTTGACCAGTGCTGCGATGCCGTGGATCCGCGGCTCGATCAGCGAACGCAACTCCGCCCGAGAGATCCGAGCCGTCGCCTCGTCGACGCCATCACTGACGGCGAACGAGAACGACTCATGATCGTTCGAGCGCGCTGGCAGCAGTGTGCCATAAAGCGTTTTGATTCGCTCGGCTTCCGTCACCGGGGTGCCAAGGCGGCGGGCAATGTCGAAGGTCACGAGTTGTGCGCCGACAGGCAGAACCTCGGCCATGGCCAGCCGGCCGCCGGAGAAGGCTGCAATCGATGTGACGCCCGCACCAATGTCGACGACCAGAACGCCGAGCTGGCGCTCCTCCTCCGTGCTGACCGCCATCGCGCTCGCGTAGGGTGTAGCCGCAAGCTGATGCGGCTCCAGATAGCAGCGCTCGACGACCGCCAGCAGGTTCTGCAGCGGCCCGTCGTCCGCCGTGACCGCAACGAGGTCAGCGCTGAGCTCGGTCCCGGCCATGCCGCGCGGGTCGGCGACGCCGTCGGCGCCATCAAGGTGCCAGGCCTCGTTGTGGAACTGGATGAGTGTGCGCCCACCGCGCGCGGCAAAAGCTTCGCCGCCGGCGAGGGCACGCGCTACGTCCGCATCGCTCGCAAAGCCGGTCTCGGTCCTGACGCGCGCCGCGAACCGCTGCGACTTGAGGCGGCCGCAGGCCACGGCCACGCTCACCTGCTCCATGGTGACGCCGGCCATGCGCTCGGCCTGCCCGACGGCCGCGCGGACAGCCTGCTCGGCCGCATCGGGATCAATGACCATGCCGGCTTTCATGCCGCCACTGCGCTGGTGGCCGATGCCGAGCAGGCGCGTGCGGCCGTCTTTCTCGCCTGTCGCGATCAGGCAGACGACCTTGCTCGTGCCGATGTCGAGCGCCGCAATGACCGGCGCCCTGCGCGGAAGTGGCGGCGGCCGGCTGCTGCTGCGATCCATGCTGTTCATGCGTACGCCCCCTACAATGCCGAAGCCGACTGGCGGGCCGCGGGCGCGCCTGCCGGCACGGGCGCCGCCGATGAAGCTTGCGGCGCCGCGCGCGGCGCCACCGCGATCCGATCCTCGATTCGCAGATCAACAATACGGCCAGGCTCGGTGAAGAGGCCGGTACGGTCCGCGAGGTGCATGAGGCGGGCAAGTGCTGCGGCCTCGCCGTCGGCGGGAAGATGGACGCGGCTGCCGTTGTCGAGAGCGAGCGACCAGCGGCGCTGGCCCATGCGCTCGGCAACGAGCACGCGCGCTGCAAGCGCCGGATGATCGCGAAGCACGGCGATGAGCGCCCCAGCGGCATCGGGCGCCCCAGCCCCCGAAATGCGCGGCAATGACGGCAGGGTCGATGGCGGGACGCGCGCCAGCTCGCGGCCATCGGCATCGACGAGGCTTGCACCCTTGCCGTTCAGCCAGACGGCGATCGGCGTGCGCTCGCTGATCCGCACCTCGATAGCGTTCGGAAACACACGGGTAACCGTCGCGCGGCTCACCCAGGCGAGAGCCTCGACGCGGCGGCGGGCCGCCTCCGAGCTGTAGCGGAGGAGTGAGGTCGGGCGATCGAGTTCGAGCGCGGCGAAGATATCGCCGTCGAGCGTGTAGCGGTGCCCGTTGACGTGGATCTCGTCCACGCCGAGGCCGGCCAAGATCATCAGATCATCGATGCGGGCGCTGAGTGGCGCCGAGACGGGAAGCGCGCCGATCCGGCTTACGGCGAGGAACGCCGCACTCGCGAGCAGCAGCGCCGCACCCAACGTCGTCAGCACCCAGGACCCACGGCGACGAGATGGCGGCACCTGTGCCGCGACGGCTTCCGGCAATGCAGCCAAGTCTGGCGCCGACTGATATGGGCGGGCCTCAGTAGGCGTGGACAAGCGCGGGCGCGTGCGTTCGACGCCGCGCCACCAGAACCGATGTCTATCGAGCCGCTCGCGCACCGCTGTCCCATCCGCTGGCGGCGCCGTTCCCGTCTCGGCGACTGCGGCTGCGCTGACGCGCAGGCGCAGCCGGCCCGCGAGAGCTGGCACACCATTGTTAACCATTTCGATTATTCGGTTAATTTTCAGTAAAGGTTGCGCCGGCCACTCGGGCCGCGAACCCGCCTAACGCCCGATCGAAGCGTCCTCGACGAGCCAGGCGACGAGCGCGCCGAACGAGAGCCCCATGTGCTGGGCAAGTTCCGGCACGAGCGAGGTTGGCGTCATGCCGGGCTGCGTGTTGATCTCGAGGAAGACCAGCTCGCCCGTTGCTTCGTCCCAGCGGAAATCCGATCGCGAGACACCGCGGCACCCGAGCGCCCGATGCGCCGCAAGCGTGTGCCCCCGCACGGCTTCGCGGATCTTGTCGGGAAGACGCGCGGGTAGAACGTGCCGCGAACCGCCAGGGGCGTACTTGGCTTCGTAGTCGTAGAACTCCAGATGATCCGCGGCGACGATGTCGATGATGTCGGTCACCCTGTCGCCGATGACGCCACAGGTGAGCTCGCGGCCGGCGACGTACTTTTCGACCATGATGCGCCCGTCACGGCTCACTGGAATCTTGCGTATGGCCTCCGGCGGACGGTTCGCACCCTGTCGCGCAATGACGACGCCGACGCTCGAGCCCTCGGCAACCGGCTTTGCGACATAGGGCGGCGGCATGACATGATCGGCAAGCGCCGCGTCAGGCGTCACAAGCACGCCGCTCGCCACCGGCACGCCGACGGCGTGCACGATCTGCTTGGTTCGCTCCTTGTCCATGGCGATCGCGGACGCCAGGACGCCGGAATGCGTGTAGGGCATCTCCAGGACTTCGAGGAGGCCTTGAACGCAGCCGTCCTCGCCCCAGCGGCCGTGCAGCGCATTGAAGCACACGTCGGGCCTCACCTCGACGAGACGGGCCGCGAGGTCGTGACCCACATCGATCGGCGTCACCCGAAAGCCCTCGCAGTCAAGCGCTTTGACGCACTCGCGGCCCGAGGACAGGCTGACCTCGCGCTCGGCCGACCAGCCGCCCATGAGGACGGCGACATGCGGCTTGCCCTGCCTCGTCGCGGCGGCCGTCATGGCGCACGCTCCTCGACGAGGGCGACGCCGACAGCATGACCGGGAAGGGCCTCGCCGACGCGCACGATCTCCCATTGCAGCTCGATGCCGCTCGCCGCGCGCACGCGCGCCCGCACTGTCTCGCCGAGCCGCTCGATGTCCTCCGCACTCGCCTGCCGGTCGTTGATAAGGAAGTTGCAGTGCATCTCCGAGACCATGGCGCCGCCGACGCGCAGGCCGCGGCAACCGGCGGCATCGATCAGCTTCCAGGCGCTGTTCTCCGGCGGGTTCTTGAAGGTCGAGCCGCCCGTACGCTCCCGGATCGGCTGATGCCTCTCGCGATAGGCTGCAACCTCCTCCATCGCACGGCCAATCTCCTCGGGCTGCCCGGGCGTGCCCGCGAAGATCGCGCTCGTGAAGATCCAGTCGTGGGGCACGGCGCTGCGCCGATAGGTGAAGCCCATGTCGGCATTCGAAAGCTCATGCACGCGGCCGGCGCGATCGACCGCGCGAGCCGAAAGCAGAACATCCTTGGTCTCGCGGCCGTGGGCGCCGGCATTCATGCGCAGCGCGCCGCCGATCCCGCCCGGAATGCCGCGATAGAACGCGAGCCCGGCAATCCCGGCATCCGCTGCCGCGCGCGCGATCTTCACATCGGGAACGGCAGCACCAGCGCGCAAGCGCGTTCGATCCAGGATCTCAATGCTGCCGAAGCCGCGGCCAAGCCGCACCACCACACCCCGGATCCCGCCATCGCGCACGAGCAGGTTCGAGCAGAGCCCGATGACGAACACCGGCACCTCGGCCGGCACCTGCCGCATAAAATAGGCGAGATCGGCCTCGTCAGCGGGCGTGTACAGCACCTGCGCGGCCCCCCCGGTGCGAAACCAGGTGATGTCCTTGAGCGGCGCGTCCGCGACGAGGCGCCCGCGCAACTCGGGTAGCAGGGTCTCCAGCTCGGCGGCGAGGCTCGACACGGTCAGACGGCGCTCCCGACGCGCAGCGGGATCGCCGCTAGCCAGTCCGGCAGCGCATGCGCCCATTCGGTGGAGTTGCCGGCGCCGAGGCAGATCACCATATCACCGGGCCCGGCGAGCGCGCGCAGCGCCGGCACCAGGTCCTGCGGCGTGTCGACCGCGACGACACTGCGGTGCCCTGCACGTGCGATGCCGGCAGCGAGGCTCCTGGCATCGATGCCGTCGAGCGGCGGCTCACCGGCCGCGTAGAGCGGCGCAACGATCACGTGATCGGCATCATTGAAGCATCGGGCGAACTCGTCGAACAGCGACTTCACGCGCGTGTAGCGGTGTGGCTCGACGACGGCGATGACGCGGCCCTTGGCGCCCGCGCGTGCGGCAGCGAGCACCGCCGCGATCTCGACCGGGTGGTGGCCGTAGTCGTCGTAGAAGTGTGCGCCATTCCACGTGCCGGTGTGCTGGAAACGGCGCTTGACGCCGGAGAAGCTCGCCATGGCGCTGCGGATGACCTCGTCCTTGATGCCGGCCTCGGCCGCGACGCCGAGTGCGGCGAGTGCGTTGAGCGCATTATGGGTGCCGGGCACCGGCACAACCCAATCACGGATCTCTCGCGCGCCACCCGCAACGCGCTCGCCGAGCCTGGCATCGAAGATCGTCGCGGCCCCCTCGACGCGCGCGCGCGTGAGCACGAGATCGGCGCCCGGGTCCGTGCCGTAGGTCAGGAGGCGACGGCCGTCGCGGCGCAACTGCAGCTCCTCGATCATGGCGCGCGCGACCGGATGGTCGATGCACGTCATGGCGAGGCCATAGAAGGGGATGTTGCGATAGAAGGCACGATAGGCCTCGTGCATCTCCTCGACGCTGCCGAAGTAGTCGAGATGCTCGGGATCGATGTTCGTGACGACACCGATCTGCGAGGGGATCTTGATGAAGGTGCCGTCGGATTCATCGGCCTCGACGACCATCCACGGTCCCGCGCCGAGACGTGCATTCGACCCCCAGGCATTGATGATGCCGCCGGTGATGACGGTCGGCTCGAGACCGGCCTCCACGAAGATGTGCGCAACAAGCGACGTTGTCGTCGTCTTGCCGTGCGTGCCGGTGATCGAGACCGTCGAGTAGAGCCGCATGAGCTCGGCCAGCATCTCGGCGCGGCGGATGATCGTCAGGCCCTTTTCGCGCGCGGCCTTGAGCTCCGGGTTCGTGTCCTTCACCGCAGTCGAGATCACGACATAGCGTGCACCGACGAGGTTCACCGCATCATGACCGACGAAGACGCGGATGCCTTTGGCGCGCAGCCGCTTGACGTTGGCGCTGTCCTTCTGGTCGCTGCCCTGGACAGTGTGGCCCTTGGCCCGCAGGATCTCCGCGATGGCGCTCATGCCGATGCCGCCGATGCCGATGATGTGGAAGGTGCCCGGTTCGCTCGGTATCTGCATGGCCGCTTTGCCTTCTTCTTGCTTCTCACGTGCCCGACACTGCGCCTACTCACGCGCGATTCGCCGCCCGCGCACCAATCAACTCTTCCGCAAGGTCGGCAAGCCGGACCACGGCATCGGGCCGGCCGAGCTGCTTCGCCACAGCCGCGGCAGCGGACAGTACCGCCGGCTCTGCCATCAGCGAAGAAATTGTTTCAGATAGCCTTTCCGTCGTCAGCGCCTGCTGCTCGAGACACCAAGCCGCGCCGGCATCGGCGAGCCGCGTCGCATTGCGGAGCTGATCGTTGTCCACGGCGTGCGGCAGCGGCACGAGCACCGCAGGCCGCCCGAGAACAGTCAGCTCGGCAATGCTCGAGGCACCAGCACGGCTGATGACGAGATGCGCATTCGCCATGCGTTCCGGCAGGTCTTTGAAGAATGCCGCGAGTTCCGCCGTCACGCCGGCGGCCACATAGGCGCTGCGCACCGCGGCCAGATCCTCTTCGCGGCACTGCTGGACAATGCGCAAGCGCGCGCGCATCCCGGGCGGCAGTTGCGCGACCGCCGGCGGCACGGCCTCGGAGAAGTAGCGCGCGCCCTGGCTGCCGCCGAAGACGAGAAGATTGAAGGGCTCGTCCGGCGCGACGGCACGATAGGGCCGCGCGCTCCAGTCGATCACGGCATCGCGGACAGGGTTTCCCGTGAAACGCACACGCGGGGCAAGCTTCTCCGGCAGCAGCGCCGTCTGCTCGAAGGATGTCGCGATGCGCGAGACATGCGGCGCCAGCATTCGGTTGGCGCGGCCGAGCACGGCATTCTGCTCGTGGATCGCCGTAGGGATGCGCCGCAGCTTGGCCGCAACGAGTGGCGGGAAGGTCGGATAGCCGCCGAAGCCGATGACCGCGCCGGGACGCACCCGGCCGAGGAGCCCATAGGCCGCGCGCACGCCGTTCATAAGCGCCAGAGCGGTCCGCGCCACCGCCGTGACCGAGCGCCCGCTGAGTGTTGCCGAGGGTACGGCGTGGATGGCGCGTGCCGGAAAGCCGGTGCCATAGCGATCGCCGCGCGCGTCCGTCACGAGGTCGACCGCGACCCCACGCCGTCCCAGCTCCTGCGCCAGAGCGAAGGCCGGGAACAAGTGCCCCCCCGTGCCACCGGCGGCCAGCATGACCGACTTCTCCCCCAATGTTCCCTCCTCCCCGGGGCTCACCCTTAGCGCGCATTGCGGCCAATCGGCGGCAAGGGGCTCGCAACTTTCGGCCGGTTGGCGACGCGCGGAGCGGCCCGCCGGCGCACCAGCGCGAGCAGCATCCCGACCGTCAGAGAGGCCGCGATCATCGACGAGCCGCCGGCCGAGATGAACGGCAGCGTCATGCCCTTGGCCGGCACAAGGCCGACATTGACGGCCATGTTGATCGCGGCCTGGAGCGCAATCAGCAACGCAAGGCCGTTGACGGCAAGGTGCGTAAACGGATCGCGGCGGTGCCGGTAGCGCATCAGCGCGCGGCCGACCACGAAGGCGAAGAGGGCGATCAGCAGCAGACAGGCCAGTGCCCCGTATTCCTCCGCCACGACGGCGAAGATGAAATCCGTGTGCGCGTCGGGCAGCACGGACTTGATCGTCCCTTCGCCCGGACCGCGGCCGAGGAAGCCGCCTTCCGCGAAGGACTGGATGGCGCGGTCCGTCTGGAAGGTGTCGCCGGATGAGGGATCGAGAAAGCGTGCGACGCGGCCGCGCACGTGCGGAAACGCGGCGTAGGCGGCGACAAGCCCACCAAGCCCAACGCCACTGAAGGCAATCGCCCACAGGATCGGTTGACCTGAAATGAAGAACAGCGCACCGAACACGAGCGTCAACAGCATCCATTGGCCGACATCCGGCTGGAGCAGAAGCAGGCCGGCAGCGACGACGTAGAGCCCGACGGCCATGAGCACCATGCCGGCGCCGGGCCGCGCCCGCACCTCGGCGAACAGCCATGCGGCGACAACCGCGAACGCGGGCTTCAGCAGTTCAGAGGGCTGCAATGAGAAACCGAAAATGCGCACCCAGCGCCGCGCACCATTCACCTCCGGCCCATAGAGGACAGCCGCCACCATGAGCACGAGCGCCGCGCCTAAGAGCACGGTTGCCAGCGCCAGCAGACCACGCAGATCGATGAGTGACACCATCAGCATCAGCACGATGCCGATCATGGCAAAGACAAGGTGACGCTCGACGAAATAGAACGTCGGCAAGCCCTTGCGCGTCGCGACGGCCGGGCTCGCAGCCAGCGAGAGCACGACGCCGATGCCGATCAGCGCCAGCACCGCAATGAGCAGGACGCGATCGACCGAGAACCACCACTCGGTGACAAGGCTGCGGTCATCCCGGGCGAGCCTCATGCGCCCTCCCCGTCTCGGATCAGGTCCGCGACCAGCGCGCGGAACACGTCGCCGCGATGGCCGTAGCTCTTGAACTGGTCGTAGGAGGCGCAGGCCGGCGAAAGCAGGACGACAGGCTCCGACGCACCGCTCGCTGCCGCATCGCGGGCCGCCGCGGCGAGGGCCTTGTCGAGCGTGCCGCTGAGCTCGTAGGGCACGCGCCCATCGAGCGTGCGCGCGAAATCTTCGGCCGCCGCGCCGATGAGATAGGCCTTGGCAACGCGCGGGAAGCAGGCGGTGAGCGGCGTGATGCCGCCCTCCTTCGGCAAGCCGCCGGCAATCCAGTAGATGTCACGCGGCCAGGACGTGAGCGCCTTCTCGGCCGAGTCGGCGTTGGTCGCCTTGCTGTCGTTGATGAACAGAACGCGGCCCTTGCGGCCGACTTCCTCCATGCGGTGCGGCAGGCCGGGGAATGAGCGGAACGCGGCGACGTGATCGGTCAGCGCAGCGCCTGGCAGGGCCAATGAGGCCGCCGCGAGTGCGGCAAGCGCGTTCTGCATGTTGTGGCGCCCGCGCAGGGAACCGATGCCGGCGAGGCTGCCCACATCGGTCGGGGTGGCATCGCCACGCGCGGCGCGAAGCCTTTCATTCTCTGCGAAGAAGAGAGGTAGAACGTCCCGCCGGGGGCCGTGACTGCTGATCGCCAATACCCGTGTGCCTTGCGCCGCAATGCGGGCCGCGATCGCCGCGCTCAAGGGATCATCGAGACCTATGACCGCAGCCCGCGAGCAGGCAACGAGCCGCTCCTTGATGGCGGCGTACTGCTCCATGGTGCCATGCCGGTCGAGGTGATCAGGCGAAAGGTTCAGCAGCACGCCGATGGTCGGCGCCAGCGACGGGGTCAGATCGATCTGGAACGTGCTCATCTCGAGCACGTGAATGCGCGTGCCGTCAGGCGGCGCGAGATCGAGCACCGGTACGCCGATATTGCCGCCCATCTGCACGTCCGCGCCCGCTGCGGCGAGCGTGTGCGCGATCAATGCCGTCGTCGTGGACTTGCCATTCGTGCCGGTGATGCAGATGACCTGCGAGGCGGGCGCGAGGCGCGTGCGCGCGCGAAAGAAGAGCTCGATATCGCCAATCACCTCGATGCCGGCTTCGCGCGCGCGCTTCACCGTCCAGTGCGGCTCGGGGTGGGTCAGCGGCACCCCCGGCGCGAGAACAAGCGCGGCGAAGCGGCGCCAGTCCGCGTTGGCGAGATCGACGATCGGCAAGCCTTCATACGCGGCCGAGTTCCGCACGACCTCGCCATCATCCCACGCCGCGACCCCCGCGCCGCCCGCCAGCAGTGCGCGGCACGTGGATCGGCCGGAGGCCCCGAGCCCGAACACGGCAACCTCGCAGCCCGCGAATGAGGTGACGGGAATCATAGGGTGCATCGTACCTGAAGCGGGGCGCGGATGCCGCCGGCCAAGTCAGCGCAGGCGGCTCATATCCACCTGGAAGATTACGGGAAAGAACGTCGACCACGAGAGCCAGCGCTGCGACCCGGCCTCGCTCACAGACCAAAGATGTCCTTTGGCGTCGAAGCTGATGTCCTCGGTGCCGGCGGGGAGGGCGAAGCGGGCGCGCACCGCACCGGTCTTCGGATCGAGCCGGACAAGCTCGCCGAAGCTGCCGCTGCTGCGGGTCACCCAGAGCTGCCCCTTGGCGTCGAAGGCCGCACCCTGCGCGCGCTCTGGCATGACGACAGAGGCATCGGCATCGGCTTCGTTGATCTCGGGCTTCAACTTGGCCAGCGGGAAACGATAGAGCCGCGGCTCCCCGTAAGTCTGGTACGTCCCGAGCCAGAGGGCGTCCCCCGTGCCGGCGGCAAACGAGCCTTTGACCTGTCCGGTCAGACGAATGTGACGGACGACCCTGCCGATCCCGGGACGTGCCGGCCTGTCGAGCCGCACCTCGAAAATGTCTTGCGTGTCGGCCACCCAGAGGTGGCCCGGCGCGCCTCTGGCTGCACCGCCGGCATGCCCGCACCGGACCGGCAGATCAAGGGTGCCGGTGACCTGCCCGCGCCCGGCATCCACCCTGAAGAGCCGGCAGGGGCCGCGCCCGGCTCCCTCGACGCTCTTGTAGGCCGTGACGTAGATGGCCTCATCGACGACCGTCAGTCCCTGCGGAACGAAGCCTTGATCGAGCCCCGGCATCCAGATGCGGCGCAAGAAGGCCGCCTCATTGGGAAGCGACGCAGCCGGCAGCCGCCCGAGCTTCTTGTCCGTGAACGTCGGCGGCGTGCCGAGCGGCCCCTCGGCCAAGGACGGTGACGTGATGAGCGCCAGGGCGAGCGAGAGGCAGAGCCAGCGACGCGGCGTGACGGTTCGCATTGGCAGGCCTCAGCGTAGCTTCAGCGTCGCGAGGCCGAGTAGCGCGAGCACAACGGAAATGATCCAGAAGCGCACCACCACGGTCGCCTCGTGCCAGCCCTTCTGCTCGAAGTGATGGTGGAGCGGCGCCATTCGGAAGACGCGCCGTCCAGTAAGTTTGAAAGATGCAACCTGGATGAGCACCGAGAGCGTCTCGAGCACGAAAAGACCGCCGACAATCGCCAGCACGATCTCGTGCTTGGTCGCGACCGCGATGGCCCCGAGTGCACCACCAAGCGCCAGCGAGCCCGTATCGCCCATGAAGATCATCGCCGGCGGGGCATTGAACCACAGGAACCCGAGACCGGCGCCGAGCAGCGCCCCGCAGATCACGGCAAGCTCGCCGACGCCGGCGACGTAGTGGATCTGCAGGTACTGCGAGAACCGCACGTTGCCGACCAGATACGCGATGAGGCCGAATGTCGCCGCCGCAATCATCACCGGCACGATTGCGAGGCCGTCGAGGCCGTCCGTCAGGTTGACGGCATTACCGGCCCCGGCAATCACGAACATCCCGAGGATCACGAAGAGAAGGCCGAGCGGAATGACGACGTTCTTGAAGAACGGCACCGTCAGCGCATCGGCGAAGCCCGGCGCGCCGAGCCGCATCACGGCAAAGGTCGCGACGCCCGCGATCGCAAACTCGAGAGCGAGCCGCCCCTTGCCGCCGAAGCCGCTGCTCGTCTGCCGCGTCACCTTGAGATAGTCGTCATAGAAGCCGATGGCCCCGAACGAAAGCGTGACGCCGAGCACGATCCACACATAGGGGTTCGACCAGTTGGCCCAAAGCAGCGTCGAGACCGTAACGCCGGCAAGGATCATGAGCCCGCCCATGGTCGGCGTGCCCTTCTTGGAGAAATGGCTCTGCGGGCCGTCCTCGCGGATCGGCTGGCCCTTGCCCTGCTTGATGCGCAGAAGGTCGATGATGGCCGGTCCGAACAGAAACACGAACAGCAGCGCCGTCATGATCGCGCCGCCCGTTCGAAACGTGATGTAGCGAAACACGTTCAGCGGGCCGAACTGATCGCTGAACGTGACAAGCTCGTAGAGCATTCCGCCCCCTTCCCTCCGCGCACCCTCTTCAGGGTCAGGCCTGAGCTGCGCCGCCAGGATCGGGGCGCAACCTCTGCCCTTAGCACTTCCGGCGGCAAAAATTGAGGTGCTTTCCGCGCAATCGCTCCGGTACCAGCGGGTGTCCGGCCAGGGACACGCGAGAGCTAGAATCTGATCTATTTATCAATCGCTTATCCGTTTCCGCGCACGTCGGTGTGCGTTGCCCCGGCGCCGCCGCGGCCTCGCCTGTCCACGGCCGATGCACCGCGATCGCGCAGAGCCGCCCCGCGGCGCCGTGCTTGCGCCAGAGCTGCGATCGCGCAACCTTGATGCGTATCCTGGCGCGGGCCAGGGTGAAAAGAACCCTTGGGGACTCATGAGCACCTACGATCTCATACTCAAAGGGGGGCGCGTCATCGACCCCTCGCAGAACCTCGATCGCGTGACGGACATCGCCTTTGCTGAGGGCAAGGTCGCAGCCATCGGCAACAACCTCAAAGGCGATGCGGGCACCGAAGTGCGGGACGTCAAAGGCTATATCGTCTCGCCGGGCCTCATCGACATGCATACGCACGTCTACTGGGGCGGAACCTCGCTCGGCATCGACGCCGAGGAGTTCTGCCGCACCTCGGGCGTGACGACGGCGATCGACACCGGCAGCGCGGGGCCCGGCAACTTCGCCGGCTTTCGTAAGCACGTCATCGAGCCCTCGGCGGTACGGATCCTCGCCTACCTGCACATCTCCTTCGCCGGCATCTTCGGCTTCTCCAAGACCGTCATGGTCGGCGAGAGCGAGAATATTCGCCTCATGGCCCCGCGCGATGCGGCGGAGGTGGCCGATGCCAACCGCGACGTGATCGTCGGCATCAAGGTGCGCGTCGGGGCCCACGCGTCAGGCGAGCAGGGCGCTGCACCGCTGAACATCGCGCTGCAGGTCGCCGAGGAAGTGGGCTTGCCGCTCATGTGCCACATCGACCATCCGCCGCCCTCCTATGAGGAGGTGCTCGACATGCTGCGACCGGGCGATGTGCTGACGCACGCCTTCCGCCCCTTTCCGAATGCGCCCTGCACACCCCAGGGCACGGTCAAGTCGTCCGTGCTGGCCGCGCGCGCACGCGGCGTCAAGTTCGACATCGGGCATGGCAAGGGCTCCTTCGCCTTCAAGACCGCCCGCGCGATGCTCGCCAATGGTTTCTACCCCGACACGATCTCTTCCGACGTGCACGCGCTCTGCATCAATGGCCCCGCCTACGACCAGGTGACGACCATGTCGAAGTTCCTCTGCCTCGGCGTGCCGCTCAACGACGTGATCGCGCAGTCGACGATCAATGCCGCGCACGCGCTGAAGCGGCCGGAGCTCGGCAGCCTCAAGCCCGGCTCGGTGGGCGATGCGACGATCCTGACCGTCAAGGAGGGCCGCTTCGAGTATGAGGACGTGATGGGCGAGAAGTTGATCGGCGACCGGCGCATCCTCTCCGAGGGTGCGGTCGTCGGCGGGCGCTGGTTTCATCCCAAGCGCTCGCAGAAGTTCGCCAAGCTCAAAACCGGCTGAGGGAGAGCCACCATGACACCGGAAGAGAAGCTCAAGTCGCTCGGTCTCGAGCTGCCGAAGGTACCGACGCCGGTCGGCACCTATGTGCCGTTCAAGCTCGACGGGCGCACGATCTATCTCTCAGGCCAGGGACCGCGCCGGCCGGACGGCACGCGCATTGCCGGCCGCGTCGGCGAAGATGTATCGATCGAGCAGGCGTACGAGTGCGCCCGCCTCATCGGTCTCGGGCTGTTGGCCGCGGCGAAGCTTGCGGCCGGCGACCTTGGCAAAGTTGAGGTGCTGAAGGTGCTCGGCATGGTCAATGCGGTGCCGGGCTTCACCGAGCAGCCGAGGGTCATCAACGGCTGCTCGGATCTCTTCGTCGAGGTGCTCGGCGAGCGCGGGCGGCACGCCCGCTCGGCCGTCGGCATGGGCTCGCTGCCGGCGAACATCCCCGTCGAGATCGAGGCGATCATGCGGATCGTCGATTGAGGGGGGCTCTTTGTCTCCTCGCCATTCGCTCGAGGACGGGAGCGACGACCCCTCCGCGCGGGGCAGCCGTGCCCCCGAAATGTCCTGGGTCATACAGCGGCCGTCAGCACGCGCCGCGTGCGGGGCACGCGTTGTTCCGGCTCGGATATGTTGCCCGGTACCGGCGGCCACATCGCTCGAAGGCGAGGGCCGTGGTAGCGGCAGCCTATTGTGATGTCGCTTTCTCCGCGGGGCGCAGCCGCCGCTCAAGGTCCGCGATCTGCTTGCTGAACGACTTGAGCGCCTGCGCTTCGATCGCGCGGTAGTGCCCGACGAGGGCGTGGCCGAACGAGGTGAGCCGGGCATGGCCGCCGCCGGCGCCGCCGTGCTGGGTTTCGAGAACCGGCTCGCTGAACATGCGGTTCACTTCATCTGCGAGCAGCCACGCGCGCCGGTATGACATCTTCATCTCGCGCGCGGCGGCGCTGATCGAGCCGTGCTCGCCGATGAGTTCGAGGAGGCGGATCTTGCCATGCCCGACCTGGCGGCCGCCGTCGAAATCAATGCGGATCGTAAGCCGCGTCATGTCACGTCCCGGCTGGGTATGCTGCTGCTGAGCACGCTGCCTGGCTGCCTCGCCCGACATAGCACAGCATGAGCACTATCGCGCACCTGACATGTTCGCCGCAACCTATCGTGGCCTTCCTGCCATCAACGCGCGCGGCGCTCCCGAAGGAGACGGAACCGATGCTCATATTCCGCAAGATATGCCGACCTGGCGCGCGCTTGAGGGCGTCTTGACCTTGATGTCCTGATTGTTGGGCGCGCTCCCAGCGCTCTTGGGAATGACATAGCCCGTGGATGCCCCGAGCACTGCCGCAGCGGCCTCACGCGCCTCCTCAGTGGCGGTGCGCGCTGGCTGGCCGGCCCCATGCAAGCGCGATGGGTTTCCAAAGGCACGCTCGAGATAGGGTGCGTTGGCGCCATGCGCGCCATGGCGGATCGGCGTGCTTGCGATGGCGTCGAGAGAGATGCGCCGCGTGAGGGGGCACGACGGCCACAGGTCCCTGCGTCGGGGAGGCGGTCCCCCGACGCAACCGCGCACCTGCACCATCCCAAACTATTCGGGCGCTAAGCCCGGATCTGCCGCGCTGTGATTGTGTACTTGAACGTATCGGGATCGAGCTCGTCGAGGCGCCCGCGCGCCGTCTCAGCCTGCGGATACATGAGGAACGGCACTGGCGGACCCTTGGAGCCGGGCAGCGCGACATCGTGCGCGTCATTATAGGCAAGCCAATTCATCTCCCACGAGCCGAAGAGCGCGGCGCGGGCGGCCTTCACCTTGGGATCGTCCGCCGCAAGGTTGCCCGGCGGCTCCTCCAGCATGACTTTGCGTACGTCCGCCGGATCGGCCGGCAGCCAGCCGATACCATCGACGAAGACATCGGCACGGCAGTGCTGCGCCCGCGTCACATTCGCCGTGCCGGCGCCGAGGCTCTTGTAGCCAAAGGCAGAGGGAGCGACGCGAATGCCATAGAGGTCGCGCGCCGGCAGGCCCGCTGCGCGGGCCAGACCAACGTAAAGGGCGTTAAGATCCGCACACTTGCCGGTGAGGTTGCCGCTCTTCAGCATAGACTCGATATCGCCGGTCCCGCAGCCCCGCGTCTTTGGGTTGCGGGCGGTATTATCGACGATCCATTCGTAGATCCGCCTGGCTTTGTCGAGATCGTTGCTGGCGCCGGCCGTGATCTTCGTCGCGGTCTCGGTGACAATGCCGGCGAGGCGCAGGGTCGAGGTGCTGGACGTGTAGTATCTGCGCTGCTCAGGACTGAGCTTGACTGCGGGATCGGATTTGCTCGGATCGACCTTCAAGTCGCGCACGGTGAAGCGGCTTACCGCCGTGACCTCCGGCTGCGGCTCGTTCGCTGACCAGGCAACGTGCACTAGGCGCGCACCGGACTTCGCATCCCGCACGATCTCGGCCTTGCCGCTCTTCGTCTGGAACGTCGTCTCCCCCGGCTTGATCCAGCCCGCGCCGCTGAAGGCAGGAACCGGCACCCAGACCTGCGTCTCGCCTTGCGGATTGAGGATCTCCACGCGCGTCGTGAGCTCGTAGGTCCGCCAGTCGCCCGGCGTGGGCGCGAAAAGTGCTCCCGAGCCAGCCTGAGCCCATACCGCGACAGGAACGGCAGCCAGGGCGGCACCCGATGCACCGTACTTCAGCAGCTCGCGTCGATCGATTGTCATTGGTTTCCTCCTTTGACGATGCAGTCTTGCTCACTTCCGCGACCTGCGCCCTGTTCGAGGCGCGCAAGCTCGGCCTTGAGCCCCGCCAGCGCCGCCCCGACGTCCCAATCAAGCGCGCCTGCGACTTTCCAGAGTGGACAGAACGCGCCATCGAGCACGTACGAGGTCGGCAGCATCTCCACAGCCCACGCCCGCATTGCCTGCTTTTCGACATCGAGGAGCACCGGAAAGCGCAGGCTGATCTTGTGGCGCTCGAGAAACCGCCGCACGCGATCGCCGGGCTCGCCCACATCGACGGCGAGGATCCGCAACCGGCGCGCGCCAAGGGCCACAGCGAGGCGTTCGAGGGACTTGAGCTCATCGCGACACGGCTCGCACCACGTCGCAAAGAAGTGCACGATGGTGAGCCTGCCAGCCCCGGCACCGAGATGCTCCATCGCCCCATCGAGCGTCGGCAGGTTGAAAGCTGGCACGGTCGAGGGACGCCAGATCTCCAGTTCATCAGCGCGCAGCGGCAGCGGACTCGAAAGCAGGAGTGCGCCGCCAAGGATGAGCGCGCCAAAATGCCGACGGACAGGGCCAAGTGATGCAGGCACGCGGACTCCTTCGGCTTCCTTGAATGCGGACGCGAGGTCAACGGCAGCGCGCCGCCGGCAAGATGCAGGCAGCAAGTTGCAGCGGCACACGCCGCATCACACGCCAGAACTCAGCGATTGAGGTGAGCGTCGGCGGCACTCCGGGGCATCGTGTGCCCCACAGCCGCGATCACGCCGCGCTTTGCGTCGCGGCAGGCGGAACCCGCCATCAATTCGGGGCCTGAGCGCTGACCGCGCATCGGACCCGCCGATCGCCACACCGCCACTATAGCTGCTTGCGGCACGGCGTCCATAAGGTACGGTCGGTGGATGTCATGAGCGCGCCCAGCGCGCTATTCCCACACACTGAGCAGGGCAGCAGAGGCATCCTCGCGCGGCGGAGGTGCTTTGGACGGCGTGCCCAGCATCAGGAACGCGGCCAGCTCTTCCTCATTGGCAAGGCCGAGCGCGAGGCGCACCCGGCGCGACGTCGCCGAATGGCCGCTGCGCAGGCACCCAGCATAGCCGAGCGCCGATGCCGCAAGCAGCAGGTTCTCGATCGCCGCGCCGGCCGCAAGCATCTGATCGCTGGCCGATACGCGCGGATGATCGCGGACGATCCGCAGCACGACCGCAAGGAGCATCGCGCCGCGGTAGGCCTTCTCGCCCGCCCGTTCGATCTCAGCGGGGGGCGCGCCCGGATCGCGCTCGGCCTTGGCTTCGCGGAACGCGGCGGCAAGGTCGCCACGGCGCTCGGGCGGTATGAGGATGAAGCGGTAGGGCTTGAGGTTCTTGTGGTCCGGCGCCGCGGCGGCAGCGCGCAGCATCAGCTCGAGCTCGCCGGCCGTCGGCGTCGGCGCGACCAGGAAGCGCGGCGAAACGGACCGCCGGGCGAGAATGAGATCGAGCGCGCGTGCGCCATCCGTCATGGCTCGTTTCCTCCCTGCGCATGGTGGCATGGCACCTCGGAGCCGGCAGTCTAGCGCACGGCTGGCGATCCGTCAGATCTGGGCACCGAAACGCTCCCATTCCGGGCAAGCGCCGAACCGTGCCGCCAGGAAATCGATGAACACCCGCGTCTTCGCCGCAAGATATCGGTTCGGCGTATAGAGCGCGTAGACGCCGAGCGCGCCGCGCGGATGTTCTGGCAGCACGTGCGTCAGGCTTCCCGCGGCGATGTCGCACCCGACGAGAAATGTCGGCAGCTCGGCGATGCCCTGACCGGCGAGTGCCGCAATGCGCAGGATATGCCCGTTGTTGGAATTGAGAACGGGCCTGAGCGGCGCCCTGCCCGTGCTGCCGTCGGCCCTCTCATACGACCATTGCTGCAGCGCCACCGAGGTGCCATAGCCGAGCCAGCGATGGCTGGCCAGATCCTCGGGCGTCTTGGGCGTGCCGCGCGCGGCAAGATAGGCCGGGGATGCCACGAGCACCCGCCGAGTGGCCGCGAGCTTCCTTGCGATCAGACTCGAATCCGCCAGCGCCGCGATGCGGATCGTTACATCGACGCCTTCCTCGACCGGGTCGATGAAGCGGTCATTGAGCGTCATTTCGACATTGAGATCGGGATAGGTGGCCATGAAGGCCGCGATTGCCTCACCGAGATAAAGCATCCCGAAGGACATCGGCGCGTTGACGCGGAGCAGACCTCTGGGCTCGTCATGCAGCCGCGAGACCTGCAGCTCCGTCTCCTCGATGCGTGCGAGGATGTCGAGGCAGCGCTCGTAGTAGGAGAGCCCCGCCTCCGTCGGGCTGACGCGACGGGTCGTCCGATCGAGGAGCCGGGCGCCGAGGATCTGCTCCAGCTCCATGACGGCCTTGCTGACGGCGGACCGGGTGAGGCCGAGCGCGCGGCCGGCTTCGGCGTAGCTGCCAAGGGCGACCACCTTGGCGAAGGCGTTCATCGCTTCGAGCTTGTCCACGGCAATTGTATCCATATTGGATGCAGTGCGGCCGATACATAGCGGATTGATGCAGCGGCGGCCAGCACATACCTAGTCGTCATCAGCCGGCGGCCTCGGCTGCCGGCAGCAACCCAGGAGGTCAACATGGCGCTCGCACTCCGCAAATCAGAAACCCGAGGTAGGGCCAACTTCGGCTGGCTGGACAGCCGGCACAGCTTCTCGTTCGGCCACTACCACGACCCGGCGCACATGGGCTTCGGGCCGTTGCGCGTCATCAACGAGGATCGTGTCGCGCCGGGCGGGGGCTTTCCCACGCACCCGCACAGCAACATGGAGATCATCTCCTACGTTCTGGAGGGCGCTCTTGAGCACAAGGACAGCCTCGGCACGGGCTCGATCATCCGTCCCGGCGACGTGCAGCGCATGAGCGCCGGCTCAGGGATCCGCCACAGCGAGTTCAATGCCTCGCGGACGGAGCCGGTTCACTTCCTGCAGATCTGGATCATCCCTGAGAGGGAAGGCCTCGCGCCGAGCTACGAGCAGAAGTCGTTCGGCATCGAGGAGAAGCGCGGCCGGCTGCGGCTGATCGGCTCGCGCGACGGCCGCGATGGCTCTGTCACGATCCATCAAGACGCGGACCTTTACGCAACCGTACTGAAGGCCGGCGAAGCCGTCGCGCACACCATCGCCGATGGCCGGGGCGCCTGGGTGCAGATGGCGCGCGGCGCGGCAACACTCAACGGCACGCCGCTCAACGCCGGCGACGGCGCCGCACTCCGGGACAGCGGCACACTGGAGCTCGAAGGCATCGATGACGCCGAGATCCTGCTGTTCGATCTCGGTGCCTGACGGAAGCCGACCACGCCCGTTTGACACGCGCCACTGGAGAAAAACATCATGAGCAAGGTTCTGGTTCTCTATTATTCGAGTTACGGCCACATCGAGAAGATGGCTGCGGCCGTCGCCGAGGGTGCCCGCGAGGCGGACGCCGACGTGACCATCAAGCGGGTACCCGAGCTGGTCCCGGAGGAGCTAGCCAGGAAATCGGGCTTCAAGCTCGATCAGGCGGCGCCGATTGCAACCGTGGATGAGCTGCCGGGCTACGATGCCATCATCATCGGCGTGCCGACCCGCTTCGGGAACATGCCGGCGCAGATGAAGAGCTTCCTCGACCAGACCGGCGGCCTGTGGATGAAGGGCGCGTTGATCGGTAAAGTCGGCAGCGTGTTCACATCATCCGCCACGCAGCACGGCGGCCAGGAGAGCACGATCCTTTCGACGCATATCGTCCTACTCCATCACGGCATGGTCATCGCCGGGTTGCCATACGCCTACCAGGGACAGATGGGCGTAAAGGAAGTGACAGGGGGCTCGCCCTACGGCGCCGCCACCATTGCCGATGGCGACGGTTCGCGGCAGCCCTCGCAGAACGAGCTTGCCGGGGCCCGCTTCCAGGGCCGCCACGTGGCCAGCCTCGCCGCCAAGCTGAAGGCGGCCTGACCGCGAGTGTGACCGGCGGGCACGCGCGGTCCGCCGGTCAACGGACGAACGCAGAATTGCGGCCGCGCGCGATCAGCGTTGACTTCATGCAACGCCCTGACGCTTTCTGGAGAAGCAGGATGACCGATATCAGAATCGAGCGCGAGCTCACGCCGACCAAAGGCCGCTACGTAGCCCGCATCGACGGCGTTGAAGGCGAGGGCGAGCTGACGTTCTCGCGCGCGAGCCCGACGCTCGTGATCGCCGACCACACGCTCGCCCCGCACTCCATGCGCGGCATGGGCGTCGCCAAGGCCCTGGTCGATCGCCTGATCGCCGATGCGCGCAGTGAAGGCTTCAGGATCTTCGCGCTCTGCCCTTACGTGAAGTCGCGGTTCGACCGTCACCCCGAGTGGGCCGACGTCAAGTCCGCCTGAGCCGTGCGCTACTTCTTAGTCGTGTCCTCTGCCTTGGCTTTGGAGTCGGCCGACTGGGCATTGTCAGGCGCGATATACTTGCTCCAGGTCTGCGTGCGCCGCTCCGCCGAACGCGGCTGTTCGTCCTGTGGCCGCTGGAGATCGCGGGCGTTTGCCACCATGCCGGCCAAATTGCGCTGTGTCGCGCAACCGAACTCCGGATAGTGGACACGTTCCCGGTCCCGTCCCACGTCCCGGTGCCAGTGGCCGCATTCCGGCGCGATCGCGTGCGGCGTCATGTAGCTCAAGCGCACCATCGAGCGCGAGCGGTTCGTGTCGCTGTGCCGCGTTCGCACGACCTGCGACGGCGCAATATCAGCATCGCGCAGGATGCGCCCCAGCTCGGCGAGTGCCTGCGCTGCGCCGGCCTGCCCGTCCGCTTCGCGGGAGACCGAGACCGTCAGGCGCCCTGTCCCCTCTGCCTTGTAGCGGGCCACAAAGCGGTGCATGTCGGCAGACTGGTTGTGACTGAGGCCGCGGGCACGTGGCGGCACGTCGATGTGCAGCACCTCTCGCCGATCCTCGAAGCCGATCGGGTGGCGTGCGTCCGCATCGTTCAACGCGACCGCCATGTAGTCGGGCAGGCGGGGTTGGCGCTCTTCGCAAGCCGCAAGAGCGATGCTCACTGCGGCGGCTACCGCCACTGCAGCAGCACCCATGATGCGAGACTTCGGCGCAGTCCTGGACATCGGGATCAGCCTTTCGTGCCCGGCTCGGGATAAGCAATGATGAAACCGAACTCGCCCTCGAGCGATCCCCCGATCGGACCATAGAGGCGGTTCAGGTGGCCGAAGAAGATGCTCTTCAGATCACTCGTCGGGGCAAAGCCCTTGTCCGGCCGCGCGGCCTGCGCTTTTGTCATGTGCGTGGCGAGGTAGGGCGTGACGAGGATTACGAGCTCGGTCTCGCGGCGGCGATAGTCGTTCGAGCGGAAGAGCTGACCGAGCACAGGCACATTCTTGAGCCCGGGAACGCCTTCCACACTTTGGCGGGTATCATCGGAAAGCATCCCCGCCATTGCCAGCGTGCCGCCGCTTGGCATCTCGAGCGTCGTCTCGGCACGCCGCACTTTCAGCGCGGGAATGGAAATGCCCGCGGTTGTGACCGCGCCCTCGCTGGTCAGCTCGCTCACCTCGGCGCCGATCGAGAGACTGATGCGCCCGTCACTCAGCACCAATGGCTTGAAGGTCGTGCTCACGCCGAACTGCTTGAACTCGACCTTGATCTCGCCATCGCGCCCCGCCATCGGAATCGGGAACTCGCCGCCCGCAAGAAACTTCGCCGTCTCGCCGGAGAGCGCCGTCAAATTGGGCTCGGCGAGCGTACGCATCAGGCCGGTCCGCTCGAGGGCCTCGATGATCGCGGTGACCGACTGATTACCCGTCTGCCAGGCGATCACCCCAGCCGATCCGGCAGAGCCCACGACACCTGATGCGATCGTCGGCGCCACCGACCCGGTCACAGGAAAGGCATTGGCGATGATCTTCTGAAAGGTGAAGTTCCCAGAGTTCAGGATGGCATTGGGAACATCCACGCCGAGGCGGCGCAGCGCGTCGCGCTGCATCTCCGCCACCGTGACCTTAAGCAGGACCTGCTCCTTGGCAGGCTCCGCGACGGTCAGCATGTTGATCACACTGTCCTTCTTTTTCATCGCCCGCTGCGCGAGCTCGGCTGCCCGGTTGGCGTCCACCGGCGTCATGACGCTGCCGGTGAGGACGACGTGATCGCCCATGGTGTCGACAGTGATCTTCGAACCTGGCAGAAGTCGGTGGAGTGCATCGCTGAGCGCCGAGAGATCGCGCGCCACCACGATCTCGAGCAGCAGGACCTTCTGCCCGTCGGGTCCCATGAAGAAGGCGTTCGCCTCGCCCTGATCCTTGCCCAGCAGGTAGATCTGGCGCTGTGTCTTGACAACGGCGTTGACGATTTCGGGGTTCGATACGAGGACGTTCTCGAGATCGACCGGCAGCTCGATCAGCATCGACTTGTCGACACCAATCGTGATCCGGCGCGTCGCCGGCAACGGCGCATTCGCCGGCAGCCTGAGATAGGAGCGATGCCCCGGCTCGCCCCCTAGCATCGACGCATCCCGGCCCTGCGCAAACGCCTCGCCACCGCCAAGACCGATGGATACCGCCACCAGGAGATGCGCAGCCAGCCGGCGGATGCCGCCCCTGGGATTGGACATACTTTCGAACACGGTCACATGCCCCCGCTGAAACGGAGGACCCACGCGACGCAATACATCTGGCCCCCGGCCGGGCAGGCACACCACGCGCCGGCCGTGTCGTGCCTCGTGGCTCGCCGGCTCCATTGCCCCTGGAGCCACAATCGAGACATGATGAACACTGACAGGCGCTACGACCCCGTTTCCCGCCAAGCCCGGCGGCGCTCACTGCCATGCACGCGCCGCAGGCACGACATCGGCCACAAGGCTCCTGCCTACCCCACGCAAGAAGGTCACCACGAAACCGCGCTGCAGGGCCAGCCGGCTCTGCGCCAGTTGTGTGACCTGTACCAGGCCGATCCACAGCTTGTCCCAGGCGCCGGATCGCTCGCGCCTTTCGGTGATTTCCTGCTTCGGCGCAGCCTCCAGGCGCGATTTCCAGCGATGATACGGGCGCGGGACCGCGAGTCTCTTCCCGTCTGAAAGAATCCCCCGGGCCTGAGCCGCAGCCGCTCAGCGAACTGTGCATAAGCTTGCTGTAGCCGGAGCAAGAGTCCGGATTTAGCGGCGGACGGCCCATCACGAGCCGGCCAATCCGGCGACCAGCTCAGCCCGCCACGCGGAGATTCGAGATCTCGCGGCCAATCGCCTGAAAGACCTGGTAGAGCGCCGCGCCATCGTCTGCCCCGAAGCTCTTGCTGCTGTCCGAGGCACATTCCGTCAGCAGCGCACGGGTCGCGGCGCCGATATCGAGCCCGAAGGCAATCGTGTAGATGATGATGCCTCTGTCCTTGGCGTTTGTGCACGCGGCGCGCATCTTGGTGTTCATCGCGCCGACAAGCGCCGATGACGTGTTGGTGGTCCCGAGCCGGCCCTTGGCCCCGTAGGCGAACGCCCAATAGCCCGTCCAATTGTGGTTGCCGGAGTAGCGGTTGTACGTGTTCTCGCCATCCGTCATCAAAACGATAACCTTCTGGTTCTTGGGCTCGCTCCACAGACGCCCGGTCGTGAACGGCGCTTCGGGCGAGAGCACGCGCCATCCCCACATCAGGCCCTCACCGATATTCGTCAGGCCTCTCGCGACCATGGCATCGATCGCTGCGGTCACATCCTCCTTGTACGAGGTGAGCTCGAGCAGCGGCGCGGTCGTGCAGCCGTAGTTGGGGCCGAGCCCCGAAGGTGTCGCCGCTCCCTCGTACTTGCACATGCGCGCCTGGGCCTCGGCGGGCGTCATTGGCTTCGGGCCATACTTGGTGCAGGTGCCCTTGGTCTTGTTGTACGTGACGCAGATCTGCTCAGGAGCAGGACAACTGCCGCCGAAATCGTCGAGATAGTTGTTCGGATATGTGCCACCGTCGGCGTTGACGCTGTCCGGCTCGTCGGGCGCGAACATGGGCACGAACAGCGTTGCCGGGTTCGACGGCGACGGCGGCGTGTCATTCACATCGTAGGGCGCCGGGCGTGCCTCGACGCAGCCTTGCCACGGCGTGCCGAGCTGGTCGAAGAGCTGGAAGCGCGTCCGCGGCTCCGCGAAGTTCTCGTGATGGACCGGGGAAAGGCCCTCGGTGTCGATCCAGGCCTCATCGCGGCGGTGGGCCCCGACGTTGACTGACGCCGCAAACGGCACGACGCCGACCCGAACCTTGTCGTTGCCCATCGCCCCCGTGAAGAGCACATCCACGAGATTGCGGGCGGCGTCCTTGAGCTCGGCCATCGGCGTCCCGGCCATCGAGCCCGAGTTGTCGAGCACCAGCGCCACCTCCACCGTGCCGTCGCCGCGCACGACCCGCGTTCCGGCGCCGAGGCCCATGTCTCTGACGCCAAAGGCGTTCATCAAGGTCGTGGGATGGCGGCCGCCTGAGGTGATCCTCACCTCGCCGGCCGCAGCATCCATCTGCAAGTCCGTGATGGCGAGCTTGCTGCCCTTTGGCACGTTCGCCTTGAAGAAGGCCTCCGCGGCGGCTGGGCCCGTCTCGTCCTGGTCCTCCCTGCCGAGCCGGTGCGCGGCCGCAAGCGCGGCGGCGTCGATCGCCCGCTGCATACGCGCGCGCTCGATCTCGACCCGGCCGTAGTCGATCGCGATCGCTGCTGCGAGGCCGACGACCGAGAAAGCAATGGCGAAGATGATGATGGAGACCCCACGCTGGTCACCCGCGAAACGCCGCACGAAGGGCGCGAAGCCTTTCCGTGGCACCGCGCGGCACCCCTGCCTGTTAACTTCCCTCATCGTCAGCCTCCTCACCCCCGCGCGAGGCCGACGATAGGCAGCGCATGTCTGCCGCCGCGTAAAACCAAAATGAACAACTTTACGCAGTTCCACCGAACTTTTGAGAAGGTAAATGTCGCCGTCCGAGCACAACCGGACCCCCAGCAGCGCGGCCCTCAGCGGAGAGTTGTCGCCACGGCCCACCAGCCGGGATGACGCGCGCGCACACTGCGCGCCGCCGCCTCGGCGGTGGCGGCTGTCTCGGCAATCGCAAAGCACGTCGGGCCGCTGCCAGACATGCCGGCCGCGAGCGTGCCCGGCTCGGCGGCCAGCGCGGCCAGTACCGTCCCGATCGCGGGACAGAGCGCCATCGCTGCTGGCTGGAGGTCGTTGCCACGCGCGCGCAGGTACGCAACGACAGCTGCCATGTCCGCGAACTGAGCCGGCACCTCGGGCGGCGCGTTCCGTGCGGCCGCCGGCGGCGCGCCCAGGGCCCGAAAAACGGCGGCAGTGGCCAGCGGTACGCCAGGATTGACGAGGACGGCCGGCAGCGCCGGCAGCGCCGGCAAGGGTGCCGTCTCGCGCCCGATCCCCCACATGAACTGCGCCGTGTTCGCAAGGCAAACCGGCACATCAGCGCCCAGGGAAGCGGCGAGTGCTACCCAGTCAACTGCCGCGGCCTCCCTTGTATTGGCGCGGCGAACAGCGCGCAGCACCGCTGCAGCATCGGCCGACCCACCACCGATGCCGGCGGCCACCGGCAGCCGCTTCTCGATCTCGATGGCGCCAAGCGTAAGAGCAGGCGCGACCTCGGCGAGCCTTTGGAGTGCGCGGGCCGCAATATTCTCGCCGTCGATTGCAGGGGCGAAGGGGCCGCGCACGGTCACGCCCACGGGCGCACCGGCGCACAGGGTGATCTCGTCGCCGAAATCGGCGAACGCCACCAGGCTTTCGAGTTCGTGGTAGCCGTCCGGACGGCGTCCCAGCACGCGCAGCGTCAGATTGATCTTTGCGCGCGCTGTCTCGGTCAGGATCGCAGGCATCTACCGAAGCTGCGGGAAAGCAGGTGCCACCTGATTCTCGGTCCGCTTCTTGCGCTGCACATCGCCCCGCGCCGCTTGGTTGGGCCGCTTCACCGTCCGCGGCGGCGCGCGCGCCGGCAGACCTTCGGCCAGCTTGACCTTGATCTTGTCGCGATCCTCGGGCTCCGGGTTCAGGGTCAGCGCCTGATTCCACTGGAAGCGCGCCTCGCGTCGCCGCCCGACACGCCAGTAGGCATCGCCGAGATGGTCGTTGAGGATCGGATCCTGCGGCATCAGTTCGACGGCCCGCTCGAGATAGCGGACGGCCTCCTTGAAGTTGCCGAGCCGATAGTGCGCCCAGCCGAGACTGTCGACGATATGGCCGTCGTCCGGGCGCAGCCGCACGGCCTTGCGGATGTGCTCCATGCCCTGACGCAAATTCTTGTTCTGATCGACCCACGAATAGCCGAGGTAGTTGAGCACCGACGGCTGTTCCGGTGACAGCTTCAGCGCCTGCTGAAGGTCGGCCTCAGCTTTGGGCCAGTTCTTCGACCGCTCATAGGCCGTGCCGCGCGCAAAGAAGAGCGTCCAGTGCTGCTTCTGCGGGGGGCCGATCCGCTCGATCACGCGATCGTAGTAGCTGATCGCCTCCTCATAGCGCTTTCTCGACCGCATGATATTGCCGAGTGCATCGAGCGCCCGAATATCCGACTCGTCTTCGTCGGCCATACGCTCGAGCAGCGTCCGCGACTCATCCAGGCGCTCGAGCTGATTGAGCAGCAGCGCCTTGCGGACGCGGATGGCGCTTTGCATGGGCGTGCCGTCAGGAATGCGCTCGTATGTCCGGATCGCACTCTCGTAGCGCTTCGTCGTCTCATAAACCGACGCCAAGGCGGCAAGCGCGAAGGGCGACGATGGCTCCAGATGCAGCGCGAGCTGCAGGTAGACAGTCCCGAAGCCGATCCCACCCTCGCTCGAGAGCGCCTCGCCGAGCCCAAAGAAAACCTCGGAGAGGCCTTCGCGCGCATTCGTGATCAGCAGCGGAATTTTGCTGCCGTCGTCGAGGCTCTCGCTGAGGGCCGCGACGTAGGGATGGACGGTGCCGGCCGCGCGACGTGAATGCTCGGCAATGATCGAGCGGGCGAGCTTGCGGTCGCCGCGCGCCGCAGCATGCTGCGCGTAGGCCAGCGTCAGGCGCACAAGGCGCTGCTCGCTGCGGAATGCCCGCTCGAAGAGCCGCCCCGCTTCCTGATGGCGTCCTGCGAGATCGGCGATCAGCGCCCTGTGATAGCGGAGATAGAATTGGGCCCAGTCAGCTTGCTTGAGCCCGTCAAGCTGAGCCAGTGCCCCATCGACATCGCCGCGCGCGAACCGGGCCCAAGCCCCGGCGAGCGTGCTGGTCACCTCGCCAACGACACTGACGGCCGCGCGCTTGAACTTCTCCTCGGCCTCCGCGAAATCCGAGCGTTTGGCCGCATCGACCCCGAGAACCAATCCGGCGATGCGGTGCGACAGGTGGATCGCCAGGAGCCGATGCGCCAACTCAACCGACTCCGCGATCCTCCCCTCCGTCAGGTCCATCAGGAGCGACTGCTCGATGAGGGTCTCGTTCGAAGGATCCCGCGAAAGCGCCCGCCTAAAGAAGTGCGCCGCCGACTCCGTATCGTGCTGGCTGCGCGCCACGCGCCCCGCGAGGTAGCCGCCATACGATGGTCTGACCTCGTTCTGGCCGTCCTCACCGCGCGCGTTCGCACTCTGGCAAAGCGGGCAGGCCACAAGGGCGGCGATGAGCGCGGCGCGCGCGAAAAGCATCTTGTCTCTCCACAGGCCGCACACTTCGGCACTGCGCGGTCCTGAAACAGTCGGGCCGATCAGATCACGCCCGGCTCGGGCAACTAGCCTAACAAGTGCGGCACTATCTTGGCCAGTCGATCGCTACTGAAATCAACCCAATTCTAATCCCTTGGCGCCGCGCGGCTCACGTTGAGCCGGTTACGGCCGTCAGACCTCGCAGAAATCCCCGAAGGCGCGACGCTTCATCGCGCGCCGCCCGGGCGACGGTGCGTCTCCAGGTGGCGGCGAAGCGACGCCTCGGCGGTGGCGTAGGCTTCCTGCAATTCCACACTCCAGTAGCGTAGCTCGGCGAGCGGAATCGGCTCGCCGGTCACCGCGCAAAGGACATAGTCCCCAGGGGAGACGACTTGGAATTCTCCGTCCAGATACTTCAGCTTGGCCTCGCCCCGGAAGCCGAACAGGCGTTCAAAACGATTCATCGCGTCGATCGCGGCCTTTCTATCCTTGCCGAGGCGGCGGGGTCCGCCCGCGTCGGCAGCCGTACGTTATTACATGGGCGGCCGGTTTGGCGCCAGCCGTCTTGTGCCGCGGGCGTGTCGGCTGGACCCTCGCCCGCCATGATGGCGTTCGCACCCGAAGGGCGGAGGTTCTGGAAAATTCAGGCCGGCCGGAGGCATTCGCCTCTCACCATCGCGCAGAAACCGGTCCGACGACCACGACGTGGCAGCCGTCCTCTCTTCAGCCAGCCTGTCTGCACGACGCATGCAGAGACAGTCCCGATGCTGGCATGAGATCGTCATCCGGCGACCTCGCGGGCTCCAGCACCCCGTGAGCCGCGGACGCGGCCTGCGTCGTCGCGCCGATGCGGTCGGCCCCGCCAGGCTTGCTTGACATGAGCCCCGCGGAGCTGCCACAAGCCCCCTCCGCAAGACATCCGTCTTACCTGCGTGGTTGGCAGTGAGTGAGAGGAGCCCGCCCATGCCCGAGATCACCCTGACATTTCCGGATGGCGCCAAGCGCAAGGTTCCTGCGGGAACCACCGGCCTCGATGTCGCAAAGTCGATCGCCCCATCGCTGGCGAAGCGCATGGTCGCCATGGTCCTCAACGGGATCTTGAGCGATGCCACCGACCCGATCACGGGCGACGCCTGCATCAAATTCGTCTCGCGGACCGATCCGGAAGCCCTCGAGCTGATCCGGCATGACTGCGCGCATGTCCTTGCCGAGGCGGTCCAGGAGCTGTGGCCCGGCACCCAGGTGACCATCGGGCCGGTGATCGAGAACGGCTTCTTCTACGACTTCGCCAAGGCAGAGCCCTTCAAGCCCGAGGACCTTCCGGTCATCGAGAAGCGGATGCACGAGATCATCGCGCGCAACGCCCCCTTCAAGAAGGAAGTCTGGAGCCGCGACAAGGCGAAGGAATTCTTCCGGTCCAAGGGCGAGCTGTTCAAGGTCGAGCTCGTTGACGCGATCCCGGAGGGGGAGGATGTCAAGATCTACAGCCAGGGCGAGTGGCTCGATCTCTGCCGCGGCCCGCATATGACCTCGACCGGTCAGATCGGCAAGGCCTTCAAGCTCACGCGCTTCTCGGGCAGCTACTGGCGCGGTGATGCCAAGGGGCCGCAGCTCCAGCGCGTCTACGGTGTCGCCTTCGCCGATGAGAAGGAGCTCGCGGCCTTCCTCAAGCAGCAGGAGGAGGCGGAGAAGCGCGATCATCGCAAGCTCGGCCGGGAGATGGACCTTTTCCACTTCCAGGATGATGCGCCCGGCACCGTCTTCTGGCACCCAAAGGGCTGGACGCTCTTCCAGAACCTCATTGCCTACATGCGCCGCCGCCAGCAGGCCGAAGGCTACGTCGAGGTGAACTCGCCGCAGCTCCTCGAGCGCTCGCTGTGGGAGACGTCCGGGCACTGGGAGACCTACCACGCGCACATGTTCGTCACAGAGACTGAGGACGAGCGGGTATTCGCGCTGAAGCCGATGAACTGCCCGGGCCACGTACAGATCTTCAAGCACGGCCTGAAGAGCTACCGCGAGTTGCCGATCAAGATCGCGGAGTTCGGGTGCGTGCATCGCTACGAGCCGTCGGGCGCGCTGCATGGCCTCATGCGCGTGCGCGCTTTTACTCAGGACGACGCGCACATCTTCTGCTCGGAGGATCAGATCGCGGCCGAGAGCCACAAGGTCAACGACTTCATGCTGTCGATCTACCGCGACTTCGGCTTCGAGGACATTCATATCAAGCTCGCCACGCGTCCCGAGAAGCGGGTCGGCGCAGACGAGCTCTGGGACAAGGCCGAGACGGCCATGCGCGCGGTCCTCGAGGAGATCGCAGCAGCCAATCCGCGCGTGAAAACATCGGTCGCGGAGGGCGAAGGCGCGTTTTACGGGCCGAAGTTCGAATATCACCTGCGCGATGCCATCGGGCGGACCTGGCAGTGCGGTACGAACCAGGTGGATTTCAACCTGCCGGCACGCTTCGGCGCCTTCTACATTGATGCCAACAGCGAGAAGCGCACGCCGGTGATGCTGCACAGGGCCATGTTCGGCTCGCTGGAGCGATTCATCGGCATCCTTATCGAGTCGACCGCGGGGCATTTCCCGCTCTGGCTGGCGCCCGTGCAAGCCGTGATCGCGACGATCGTCTCGGACGCGGACGAATATGCCCTGAAGGTTGCGGCGGCGCTGCGACGCGCGGGCCTGCGCGTCGAGACGGATCTCCGGAACGAGAAGATCAACTACAAGGTGCGCGAGCATTCGCTGACCAAGACGCCGGTCATCCTCGTCGTCGGCAAACGGGAGGCCGAGGAAGGCAAGGTCGCCATGCGCCGGCTTGGCAGCACCGAGAGCACGACGCTGTCGCTCGCCGAGGTCACGGCGCTGCTCACTGACGAAGCCGAGGCGCCGGACATCAAGCGGGCGCGGACCGACAGGTAGAGCTTCAGCGATCGCCGACGGGCAGGGCCGCCGGCGCCTGCTGGGTGGTTTGTCCAGCGGAAGCAGGCGGCCGCACGGCTTCGAGCGCGACCAGACCCACCTTGAGATAGCCTGCAGCGCGGAGCTGATCGAGCACGCCGATCAGCTCGCCATAGGGCACGGATTTGTCGGCCCGCAGAAACAGGCGCGTATCGCGGTTGCCTTGGGTCACGCGTGCGATAGTCGTAAGGAATATCGACCGTGCAACAGTATCCTGACCGACGGCGATCTCCAGGTTCGCCTTGATGGTGACGTAGATCGGCTTCTCCGGTCGCGGCTGCGGCTTGGCTGTCGCGGCCGGAAGCTGCACGGCAATGTCCACCGTCGAAAGGGGTGCCGCCACCATGAAGACGATGAGCAGCACGAGGATCACGTCGATGAACGGCGTGACATTGATCTCGTGCAGATCGGCATCGTCATCATCATCATCCCCGCGCTCGCGGATGCCGCCGGCCATCGCAGCTACCCTCGCCTCGCGAGCGCCGCCGGCGGTCGGTGCGCCATCTGGCGATCGATGTCGCGCGAGGCAAGCCGCTCGACCTCGTCGCGCGTCTCGCGCACGAGCGCGCGATAGGTGGCAATCGAGCGGCCGAGATGGTTGTAGAGGATCACTGCGGGTATTGCCGCAACGAGGCCGATGCCGGTCGCCAGCAGCGCCTCGGCAATGCCCGGCGCGACGACGGCCAGGCTCGTCGTCTGTGACTTCGAGATGCCGATGAAGCTGTTCATGATGCCCCAGACGGTGCCGAAGAGGCCGATGAACGGCGCCGTCGCGCCGACCGTCGCGAGCAGGCTCAGGCCGCGCCGCATCCGCCGGGAGAGCGCCGCGTCGAGCCCGGCGAGCCTGGAGGCGACGCGCTCTCTGAGCCCGGCGCCGTTGAGGACGTCCTCGGAAAGCGCGATCTCCCGCCGCGCGAGCGCCACCATGCCGCGCGCCACTGGCGTGCGATGCGTCAGATGCGTGGCGGCGGTATCGAGCGACGACTCCGCCGCGAGCGCCCTGAGCCCGCGCCGCAAGCCTATCCGCGCCATCATGAGCTCCATGAGCTTGGCGAGCCAGACTGTCCAGACAGCTAGCGAGGCAAGCGCAAGCCCGATCATCACCGCCTGCACGACAACGTCGGCAGCCATGAACATGCCCCAGGGCGAGAGGTCGTGCGGCAGATGCGACCGCTCGATGCCGCCTTGCAGGGGCGCGGCAGGGCGCGCATCGGTCCCAGGGACGGCCGCCGGCGCGGCCTCCGTTGGCCCACCGGACGGCGGGGCAGCCGGCTCCAGCGTCCGCAGCTGAACCCCGGCTGCAGGCGGCGGAGCTTCGCGCTCCTCGCCGGCCGGTGCCGACGGCGTCGAGGGCGAGGACGGCATCTCGGCCCGCATGGGCGGCGCTACCCTCTCCTGCGGCCCCTGCGCCAGTCCCGCACCCGGCGTGAGAGCCAGCACCAGGACCAGGCTGATCGACAATGAGCGCCCGATCCGGCGCGCCGCACCGATGGTGTCGGCTCCCACCCAAGGATCTCTGGAAATGGCAGTCCTCACGCAGCGTTCCCTCTCATGCGCCATGGCGGGCGACGCGACGCGCTAGCCCGCCAGAACCACGCTGTCAGATCGGGCCCTCGAGCGCGGCCCGCCACGCCCCCCACGGCGCCTTGCTACAATTGATGACTTGCGCAGTCTAGTTTTAGATTGCCGCAGCATCGACCTCACGGCGGCCCTTAAACTGGGCCTAACCACGTCGCGCGATTATACTTGACTTTACAGGTAAACATTAGTTGTCTCTTTTCGTGCTTGCCGAGGCTCGGCAGCATGTGGATCCGATGCCGAAGAGGCATGAACGCACCCGGATCCGCCGCGGAACCGCCATCGGGGGTGGCGGCTCCCGCACGAGAGCCAGTCTTGCGGCCGCAGTGGCGCTGCGCCTCGTCTCCGGAGGGCTCCTTGCTTCCCTTGCCGGAGCACTCTCCTGGTGCCGCTCGGTCATGGCTGGCTTTATCCCGCGGGTGTCCGAACATGGGACGATCAGCTGATCATCGGTCGGACATCCGCGGGAGAGGCCTGCAGCGCCCATGGCCGGCGGCGCCGCCGGACCACGATGCTCTGCGCGCATCACTAGTGCGGAGAAATCCGTGGTGCTCCCGAGAGCACCGAGCCCGACGCGGGCCAACCTCATGCCTCTCGCAATGAGATCGCAGGCCAGCGCCGCGGCCGCTCGTTCAGTGCTTTGCGCGCACGAGACGGTCGGCGATGATGCCGATGGCGACGAGGCCGATGCCGACAAACTGCACGTGCGTCAGCTGCTCACCGAGAAGCAATACGCCGATCAGCACCACCGTCACCAGCTCCAGGCTGACGATGATCGAATAGCGGCCGGCGCTGAGCCGTGGCAGCGCATAGGCAAACGAGGCCACCTGAATTACGCCGCCGACGAGCGCAATCATGAGCAGGCTCTGCCACTCGCCTAACCCTGCTGGCAGACGCATTCCGAAGATCGCGAGCACGAGCGCATAGGCCGTGCCGAGCCCGAGATAGATGGCGCTCGCTCCGGCAAACGGCGAGCCCTGGCGCGTATACCGGTAGGCAATCGCAATATAGGCCGCATAAACGAAAGGCGTTGCCAGAGCGCAGAAGATGCCGACCGGGTCGGCATTGCCGAGGCCGAGGCTCGGCCAGCCTGCACATAGGGCGCCGATGAAGATCAGCGTGACCGCCGCGATCGAGGGCCAGCGCACGGGGATCGAGAAGAGGTACCGGTCAAGCGCCAGCGTGATGATCGGATAGACGAAGAAAACCGTGATCACGACGCTGGAGGGGACGGTCTGCACCGCGCGAAAGTAGGTGTAGGTCTGTGCCACGCCGAGCGTGAGGCCGTTCAGAAACAACCCGCGTCCCGCACTCGCCCACTCGGCCCTGAGGCTCGGGCTCGTCCACCAGGCTATGGGGATCAGAACGGCGAGCGCAATCCAGTAGCGCCAGAACAACACCGACGCGACGTCCATGCCCGCCTGATAGAGGCCGATGGCAAAGTACGGCACGGTGCCGACGAGCGAGGAGCCGAGCGCGGCAGCCGCCACGGCGCGCGCCTCCACGCCTGGGCCGGGTTGGAACTGGGCAGACATCGGGGCAGGCCGATCTCAGGAATGACGGGGAAGCACGCCGCGAAGCAGCGAACTGCCGCTTATACCCTCGCGCCCGCGCCAAGGCGATGCGCTTGGAACGCACCCGCAGCATTTGTTCCATGCATTGTGTCCGAGCCCTGCGCGGTCGTGCTGACCGCCCCTTCAAGCCGTCAAGAGCTCCGCGACGTCGCGCATGGGCGCCGGCCTGTCCCCAAGCAGGAGATCGGCGATCCGGTCCTCGCCGCGCCCGGCCTCGAGCGCGAAGGGATCGCGTGCCGCAAGACGATGGTCGAGAACCAGCCGCGCAAGCAGCAGGCGACGGGCATCCCCGCGGTGCTGGTAGATGCGCGCGGCCTCCCAGGTCAGATAGACGGCACTCGCCACGTGGTAGAGCACGCTCGTCGCGCGGCGGGCATCGGCCTCGTTGCTGGCCTCGCGCGCGACGCGCTGCGCGAAGTCGATCGCCGCGTCGACATTACGGCGCAGACGATCGCGGAAGGCCTGTAGCACGCTCGGGCTCTCATCGAGGCGCGCCGCAAGATCGGCAGCCAGCGCCGCCTCGGCACTATGGCGGGCGACCGCGCGGGTCAGTGCATCGAGCGCCACAATGTTTCCGGTCCCCTCCCAGATCGAGCCGAGGTGGGCATCGCGCAGCAAGCGCGCACAGGCGAACTCCTCGACATAGCCAATGCCCCCGCGGAACTCGAGCGCGTCGCCCGTCATCTTGCGTGCATCGCGCGTCGAGCGGAATTTGAGCACCGGCGTCAGCATCCGGACGAGCGCCGCCGCCTCCTGGCTGCCGCCGATCTCGGCCCGATCGAGCGCGTCTGCCGTGATGAAGCTCATTGACAGTGCCTGCTCGAGCGGCACCATGAGCTTCAGGAGCTGGCGGCGGGCCAGCGGCAGCTCGATGATGCGGCGCCCGAAGGCACGGCGGTTATGCGCGACGGTGAGCGCATCGTGCAGCGCGCGCCGCATGAGCGCCGTCGACTTGACACCATTCGAGAGCCGCGACCAGTTGACCATCTCGGCCATCTGCACGAAGCCGCGGTCGAGCCGGCCGACGGCGTAGGCGATGGCGCCCTCGAGCGTGATCTCGCCCGAGGCCATGGAGCGCGTGCCGAGCTTGTCCTTGAGCCGCACGATCCGGTAGCTGTTGACCGTGCCATCGTCGAGGTGGCGCGGCATGAGGAAGAGCCCGACGCCACGCGTACCGCTCACCGCGCCCTCGGGCCGCGCCAGCAGCATGGCGATGCCGGCATCGGCGTTCGAGCAGAACCACTTGTCGCCGTAGAGGCGCCAGTGGTCCCCCTCGGGCTTCGCGATGGTCGTGAGACTGCCGACGTCGGAGCCGCCCTCCTTCTCCGTCATGAACTGTGCGCCCTGCGTAAGGCGGCTCATGTCGGTCTCGGTCAGGCGGTCGAGATACTTTGCCTTGAGCGCCTCGTCGCCGTAGCGGGAGAGCAGCATCGCCGCGCCGTCGGTTACATTGAGCGGGCAGCCCATGCCGAACTCGGCTTGGTTGAAGAGGTAGGTGAAGGCGTGCTTGGCCGCCGCCGGATAGGTCCCCAGCCAGCCGAGGATGCCTTTGCGATGCGACATCGCGTGAATACCGAACTCGCCGAAGCCGACGCGCTCGAGCTCGCGATAGGCAGGATGATACTCGATGTGCTGCACGTCATTGCCGAACCGGTCGCGCGCATGAAGGATCGGCGGATGGCGGTCGGCGAGGCGGGCGCAGTTGTCGAGATGATCGCCGGCGAGTGCGCCGAGGCGGTCCAGATGCGGTTCGATGTGGGCGAGCAGATCCTGCGGCAGGTGAATGCGCAGCAGGTCCATGAGCGAGGGATCCGCACGGAAGAAATTGAGCCCCGTGGTGTCGGGGGCGATCGCGCCGCTTGCGGTCGGCGAGGCGGTGGCGGCCATGGTTTGCTCCGCGAATGATGCGGCGATGCGCGGCACGGGTGGACCGGCACTGCCCACGAACATGAGCCGGCCATCCTCAGTCGGAAGGCGCCTCGTAGTTGCCTTCGCTCGCCTCGTCGGCGAGCGAGCGCACGAGATCGAGCACGGACTTGCGCACCTTTGGGTCGGTTATGCGCGAGAATGCCCGGTTGAGCTCGAGCCCTTCGCGGCTACTTAGGAACTCGAAAACGTGGCTGTCCGACGGACGCTCGGCAAATCCTGGCGTCTGGCTCTGCTGTGCGCCGCCAACGGGCGCATCCTCGTAGAAGAACTGCACGGGCACGCCGAGCACGCGCGACAGCTCGAAAAGGCGGCTCGCGCCGATTCGGTTGATGCCCTTCTCGTACTTCTGTACCTGCTGGAAGGTCAGGCCAAGGCGCTCGCCGAGCTTCTCCTGGCTGATCCCGATCAGCATCCGCTGCAGCCGCACACGATTCCCCACATGGACGTCGATCGGGTTCGGCCGGCGCGTTCCCCGCTCCAGCGCCTCGCCGTCGTCCGCCGGATCAACCATGACATCCCCCTAAAGCAACTGTCCTCAACCCCGATGGCCCGCCTCGTGCCCACGCGAGCCTCCGCAATTCCTAGGTGTGGGCTTCGGTTTCGTCAACTAATTGATGCGGCATGGCATCTGCAGTTCACCGAATCCGCGGATGAATCAGGACAGAATTCCCAAACTGCCGCTGAAGGCGAACCTTGCCGATGCAGGGTCTGGCCCCGTAGTTATGACGGCGTTACGGCAATACGACGACCGATGATCATCGCTGAGGGACGGCAGAGGGACTCATGGCGCGGCTGAAAACGGCGATCAACACCGCATCCGAGGATTTCGCGACGAACCGCGCCGCCATGTCTGCTCTCGTTGCCGACCTCGCGGAAAAGCGGCGGATCGCCGCCGCCGGCGGCCCCGAACGGCTGCGCGAGCGGCATCTCGCCCGCGGCAAGCTGCTGCCGCGCGATCGCGTGCTCAGCCTGATCGACCCCGGCTCCCCCTTCCTCGAGCTCTCCCAGCTCGCCGCCTACGACATGTACGGCGGCGACATCCATGGCGCTGGCGTCATCACGGGCATTGGGCGGATCGCGGGGCGTCCATGCATGATCGTGTGCAACGACGCGACGATCAAGGGCGGCACATACTATCCCCTGACCGTCAAGAAGCATCTCCGCGCGCAGGAGATCGCGTGGGAGAACCACCTTCCCTGCCTCTATCTGGTCGACTCGGGCGGCGCCAACCTGCCCCATTGGACAGAGGTCTTTCCCGACCGTGAGCACTTCGGCCGCATCTTCTTCAATCAGGCGCGGATGTCGGCGGACGGCATCCCGCAGATCGCCGTGGTCATGGGCTCGTGCACGGCCGGCGGCGCCTACGTTCCGGCCATGTCGGACGAGACCGTCATCGTGCGCCGCCAGGGCACAATCTTCCTCGGCGGGCCGCCCCTCGTGAAGGCCGCGACGGGGGAGGACGTCTCAGCCGAGGATCTCGGCGGCGCCGACGTGCACGCGCGGCTCTCGGGCGTCGCCGATCACTACGCGATCAACGACCGCCACGCGCTCGAGATCGCACGCAGCATCATTGCGACGCTGCCGGCCCGCCAGCGCGCGGACGTGGCGACGCGCGCCCCCGTTCCGCCGGCCTACGATCCCGTCGAGCTCGATGGCGTCGTGCCCGCCTCGCTCATGACGCAGTACGACACCCGCGAGGTGATCGCGCGCATCGTCGACGGCTCCGAGCTGCACGAGTTCAAGAAGAACTACGCGACGACGCTCGTCACCGGCTTTGCGCATATCGAAGGACAGCCGGTCGCGATCCTTGCCAACAACGGGATTCTCTATTCCGAGACCGCGCAGAAGGCGGCCCACTTCATCGAGCTCGCCTGCCAGCGCAGGACGCCGCTGCTGTTCCTTCAGAACATCACCGGCTTCATGGTCGGGCGCGACGCGGAAGCCGGCGGCATTGCACGCCACGGCGCCAAGATGGTCATGGCGGTCGCCAATGCCGATGTGCCGAAGATCACGCTGATCATCGGCGGCAGCTACGGCGCGGGGAACTACGCCATGTGCGGACGGGCCTACGGGCCGCGCTTCCTCTTCACATGGCCCAACGCGCGCGTCTCCGTCATGGGCGGCCAGCAGGCGGCCAGCGTACTCGCGACCGTGCGCCGCGACAACCTCGAGGCCGAAGGCAAGACCTGGTCGAAGGAAGCGGAGGCCGCCTTCAAGCAGCCCATCCTCGATGCCTACGAGCGCGAGGGGCACCCGTACTACGGCACCGCGCGGCTGTGGGACGACGGCATCATCACGCCATCGGAAACGCGGCGCGTGCTGGGCCTCGCACTGGCCGTGTGCTTCGAGCGGCCCATCCCGAAGACAAAGTTCGGCGTCTTCAGGATGTAGGCGCGCCTACGCCGCGTGAAGTCGATAGATGCGGCGCGCCGTACCGCTGAAGAGGGCGCGGCGCGCGGCAGGATCGAGGTCCGCGGTCGCCGCCTTGAAGCCTGAATAGATCGTGTCGAAGGTGCCGGTGAGACCATCAACGGGGAAGTTCGACGCGAACATCGCGCGCGCGGGCCCGAACACCTCGATGATCTCGCGAATGATCGGGCGGTTGTCGGCGAGCGACCACGCTTTGCCCTTGATGCCGATGCCGGAGATCTTGATCGCAACCTGTGGCGCGCTCGCGGCCCGCCGCAGTGCGGCGCGCCAGCCGGCAAGACCTTCCGCCGAGCGATCGGCCGGCAGGAAGGCGTGATTGATCACCACCGGTACCGCTGGATGGGCCGCGATGAGGTCGATGAGTTCATCGACGTGCCACCATGGCGCCTGCAGCTCGAAATGGAGGCCATGCCGAGCGAGCGCCGCATAGCCCCGCCGCCAGGCCGGATCGCTCATACTGCCGGCGCAGCCTGCCTCGATGCGATCCGGCGCCGGCGCAGCAACAGGCTTGTGGCGAATGCCGCGCACGAGCGGGAAAGCCGCATGGGCGGCAATCACGTCCTCCGCATCGGCCCGATGCAGGATCGCGCGCGCGACGTGCGCTGCTGGAAAGCCCAGGTTGGCCGCGGCAATGGTGCTCATCCAGCGGCTCTCCGCGACCGGGTCCGCCTCGTCCCACTCCCCTTCCATGGTCACGGTGGCGACGACATTGTGCGCGCCACTGTCGCGGTGGTAGTCGACGGGCAGGTAGTCGCGGCAGATCGCTGAATAGTCGCCATAGCGGAATGGGATCGGCGGCGGCGCAACGAGCCACGGATGGGCCCTCATCGACAGGTCCCAGAAGTGGTGGTGCGCATCGATGATCAGCAGATCGCGATCGTCACTCATCACGCATCACCCGCTCAAGCGGCGGCATGGGCGAGGATCGCCCCCAAGCGCCGTCCGCGCTCGGCGGCGTCGAGCGCCTGCGGCTTTGCCATGCGCGCGGCGATGAGCAGGGCATTGCGGGTCGCGCCGAGATTGGCGACGCCCTTCCCCGCAATGTCGTACGCCGTGCCGTGCGCAGGCGTGCAGACGGGGAAGGCATAGCCGCCGATGAGCGTGATGCCGCGCTCGAAGCCCATGAGCTTCATCGCGATCTGGCCCTGGTCGTGATACATCGTCTGCACGGCGTCGAAATCGCCGCGCCTGGCGCGCAGGAAGACGGTGTCCGATGGGAATGGTCCCTCGCACGCTATCCCCTGCGCCTTCGCCGCCGCGACCGCGGGCTCGATGATCTCAATCTCCTCGCGGCCGAAATTGCCGCTGTCGCCGGCGTGCGGATTGAGGCCGGCGACCGCGATGCGCGGGCGCGCAACGCCGGCATCGCGCAGGCAGCGGTCGGTCAGGGTGAGCCCATTGAGCACCGCCTCACGCGTGATGTAGTGCGCGACGTCTTTCAGCGGCACATGGCTCGTGATGCGCGCATTCCAAAGGCCGTCGAGGATGTTGAACTCGCGGCCAGGGCGCTCGGCGCGGCTCTCTGCGGTGATCACCGCGATCTCGTCCTCGTAGGACGGATCGGCGAGCTTCATGGCGTATTTGTTGAAGGGCGTGAACGTCACCGCGTCGACGGCCCCGGCAGCCCCGAGACGGAGCGCGGCGCGGAAGTTCGTCAGAGCGAACACGCCCCCGGCGCGCGACGCCGTCCCGCGCACGACGCGCGACGGGTCGAGATGGCCGAGATCGACGAAGACGGGCGCCCCGGCGAAAGCGATGGGCGTCGCGGGCGCCCACGTGCGGCAGTCGCAGGTGATCCCGGCAACGGCTTCGCCATCGGCCAGCACGCGCCGATCGCCGATCACGATCAGGTCGGCCGCGGCGCGGACCTCTTCATCCATCATGACCTTCGCGGTGAGCTCCGGGCTGATGCCGCACGGATCGCCCATCGCCAGCGCGAGGACGGGACGAGACGGGTTCGTTGCCATGGTGCTTTTCCCTAACTCTGGCTCTCCACTGCCTCTATTTGTGAGAGGGAACCACCTAGTTCGCCCCGGCGAACCGCTTGGCGCGCACCGTCGCGGTGATCTCGTGGGCGAGCATGCCTTCCTCGCGGCAGACCCGCGCCATGATCGGCGCGGCTTCGAGGGACGCACGACGCGTCAGCCGCTGGTAGGTGACGGTCTTGATGAACTTGCCGACCCAGAGGCCGCCTGTGTAGCGGGCGGCGCCGGCCGTCGGCAGCGTGTGGTTCGTGCCGATGCCCTTGTCGCCGTAGGCAACGGTCGACTCCTCGCCGACGAACAGCGAGCCGTAGTTCTTCAGCTTCTCGAGATAGTAGTCATCGCGCCCCGTCTGGATCTCCAGATGCTCCGGCGCGTACTCGTCCGAGACGGCAATGGCCTCGTCGTCGCTCTCGACGACGACGATCTCGCCCCAGTCGGCCCATGAGCGCGACGCGATCTCGCGGGTCGGCAGCGTCTTGAGCTGCCGCTCGACCTCGGCGAGCACGGCACCGCCCATCTTCTCCGAGGGCGTGACGAACCATGCGGGGCTGTCGGGGCCATGTTCGGCCTGGCCGAGCAGATCGGTCGCCACGAGCGCCGGATCTGCCGTGTCATCGGCGATGATGAGAATCTCGGTCGGGCCGGCGGGAAGGTCGATGCCGACCATGCCGAAGAGCTGACGCTTGGCTTCTGCGACAAATGGATTGCCCGGGCCGGTGATCATATCCACGCGGGGCATGCCCACGCAGCCGTAGGCCATCGCCGCCATGGCCTGCACGCCGCCGACGCAATAGATCTCATCGGCGCCTGCGTGATGGAGCGCATAAAGCGTCTGCGGGTAGATGCCGTCGGGCCCACGGGGCGGCGCGGCGGCGATAATGCGTTCGACGCCGGCCACCTTGGCCGTGCCGACACTCATGATCGCTGCGGAGATGAGCGGATACTTGCCGCCGGGGATGTAGCAGCCGACCGTTGAGATCGGGATCAGCTTCTGGCCGAGCACCACGCCGGGCCTCAGCTCGACCTCGAACGCCTGAAGGCTTTCCTTTTGCCGCCTGGCGAACTCGGTGACCTGCGCGTGACAGTAGGCAAAGTCCTCCTTGAAGGTGGTCGGCAGCGCGCGCGTCACCTCATCGATGCGCGCCTGCGGCACGCGGAACTCGCCGTGCCACTTGTCGAGGTCGCGCGCGTAGCGGCGCACGGCCTCGTCGCGATTCTCCGCGACATCGGCGATCATGCGCCGGACGGTTTCCTCCACCTCGACCTTGCGCGGCCCGGCTTGCAGCGCGGCACGTTTCAGATAGTGGCGAGCCACGGCGTCCTCCCAGATGTTGCGATGCTTTGCGTCTTGAGAAGCGACGCTAGGTGGCCGACGGAAGCCGGTCAAGCCGGCCTTCGGCTCACGAGGGCCTTGGCACCAAACGAAACATCCCGGCGCCAGGGCCGGGATGCATGGCTTGTGATCGTGGATCGCGCCACTGCCGTTGCGGCTCGTGCGCTGATTGCGAAGCCCGCCACCAGTTCGCGGTAGGTGTCGGAGGCGGACTTCGGAATCTGAACCACACTAGAACAGAGGCTTGCGAGCATCCTTTCGATCGCGAAGTTCGTTCGAGAGCCCGCTGCAGATGGTGACGAACTTCGCCATCGGGACACTAGCCGCGCGGCGTGCCGGCAGGCTGCGGCAGCAACTTCAGGATACCCTGTGCGGCGGCACCGGCAGCGGCGTCAGCCGTGTTGCCCCACGCGCCGTCAAGCGAACCCTCGGGGATTTCGTTCTTCTGCGAGACAGTGCCGAGCGAGCGGCCCTGCGGATCGCGCACGAGCCAATCGATCTGAATGGACTGCTTGCCCGCCTGGCCAGGTCCCACGACAACTTTGCCCTCGATGCGGTACGACGCGCCCGGCCGGTTGGCCATGGCCACACCCTGGCGCGAGAGTTCCCGCTGGAGGGCGCTGGAGAGCGCCGTGTTGCCATCACCCGGCGCGCCGGTCACCGTGGGAACGATCGCCGCTAGGTCGCCGGTCTGCGGCAGGCTGGCCGTGGTGGTGCGCGCAGCAGCGGGCTCAGCGGCCGGCGCGGCTGGCGGCGCCACCGCGGCGATCGGCTGCTGGGCGCCTGTCGCGTCCGGCGCCGGCGGCTGGCCGGTCACGGGCGCTCCGCCCGCAGGGCGGTGATTGGCGGCAAGCCACGTCGCAAGCTGCGACGCCGTCTTGTCGGCAATGCTCTGCGTCACCGCACCGGTGACAGCCACCCACGGATCCTTGGCCGCGCCTGCCGGCGCCAACTCCTCGCCGCTGACGCGATTGACGCGCTTGCCGGTCGGATCGGTGAGATCCCAGATGTACGAGACCTTGGTCTGCGCGCGATCCTTGGACGCAACGATGTAGCCGCGGAGCGTATAGTCGCCCTTCGCATCGCGGTCATTGATCATCGTGATGCGCTGGCGCTCGGCGGACTGCACGATCTGCTCGGCGATCTGTCGCGACACGGCGTCCGGCGCGCCGATCACGGGCGCAAGTGCGATGCGCGCGATCGGGGCCTGCGCCACAGGCTTCGCCGGCTGCGGCGTCGCGGTCTCCGGCCCCGAGGACAAGCTGCTGAAGAGTGACGAACCGCTCGACTCACACCCCGCCAAGCCCAGGGTGATAACGGCGATGGCGACCGGCACGACCAATCGCATACGGCTCCGCGATGTCCTCTCAGCGTCAGATTTGGTCACGGTGACGCCCCCTTGAATGTGATGCCGCTGACACCCAGTGACCGACTTACGGACTTGGCGGTCTCGAGGTAGTGCCTCGACTCGGTACCCTCTTGCGAATCCTGTAACGGCTGGCTCCCCTACCGTCCAGATGGCGGCCCCAGCTTTCCTGTTTCTGACTCGAAACTTAGCAGGCAGTTGAGGGGGAAACTGTGGAAAAACTAAAGCAGTACAATGGCGGAGATTTGGCGGCCATAGTCGGGTTCGCGCCGATGTGTCGTCCGGCGATAGCTGAAGTAATCCTCTGGATGCGTGTATGTGCACCGGGTCCGGCTCTCGACCGTGCCGAGGCCCATGGCGCGGAGGCGCGCCAGGACGAAGGCGGGAAGATCGAAATGGGGGCGGACGCCAGCCGAGGGGCGGCGGAAAAATACCGCGTTTTCCAGTGCCTGAGCCAAAAAATTGGCCTCGAAATCAGGGCCGACCTCGTAGGCCTGAGGGCCAATGCAGGGGCCGAGCGCCGCGGCGATGCGCGCTCGGCGCGCGCCGAGCCTCTCCATGGTTGCAACAGCCGCCTCGAGCACGCCGCCGAGGGCCCCCTTCCAGCCGGCGTGGGCCGCCGCAATGACGCCGGCTTCCGGATCGGCAAAGAGCACCGGCGCGCAGTCGGCGGCCAGAGCCCCCACCGCGATCCCCCGCGTCGCGGTGACGAGGGCATCGGCCTTCGGCATGGTCTCGAACGTCCATGGCGCGCTGACCACGAGCGCGTCCACGCTGTGGTGCTGGTAGGCGGTGAGCAGGCGATCCGGTGTAACGCCGAGATGGTGCGCTACCCGGCGGCGGTTCTCGCCGACGCTGTCGCGCGCGTCCCGCGACCCGAGCCCGCAGTTGAGCGCCGCGTAGATGCCCTCCGATACGCCGCCCTGCCGACCGAAGAAGCCATGCGCAATGCGGCCGTGCCGCGCCAGCGCATCCGATTGGATCGGTTGGAGCATTGTCGTCCCGCTGCAGATCCTTTGCCGCCAGTGGGATATCAGCCGGCGAGCAGCGGGTCGAGCCTGCCGGCACGGTCGAGGGCATAAAGCTCGTCACAGCCGCCGACATGCGTGTCGCCGATGAAGATCTGCGGCACGGTCCGGCTGCCACCGGCCTTCTCCCGAAGCTTCGCCCGTTCGGCGGCCTTGCCAGTAAGGTTGATCTCTTCAAATGGCACCCCTTTGGACGACAGGAGATCGAGCGCCGCCTCGCAGTAGGGGCACCAGTCGATCGTGTAGATGATCACCTTGGGCATGAGCAGGAGAACCTTCGAGTATCTGACGCGTTGCAGCCCATGTATGTAGTTCGCTGTTGTCCCCGGCACGAGCGACGCGCGGCGCCATGCAGCCCGACGGCTGACGCAATGCTGCGCCCTTGATTTCCGCTAGAGATCGACCCGCCGTGGATCGGTGACCATCGCCGCCGCCAGCACGTCGATCCGCGCTGCGCCGGCGGTCCTGAGCGCCCGCGCGCAGGCACCGGCCGTTGCGCCGGTGGTGATGACATCGTCAACGATGAGGACATGGCGACCGGCAATGCGGTCCCTTGCGGCGGCGGCGACCGCGAAAGCGCCGGCGACGTTTGCCGCCCTTTGGGCCGCGCTCGATCCGACCTGCGGCGGCGTGGTCCTGGTCTTGACGAGGACAAAGGGATCGAACGGGACGCCGCTCGACCGGGCGACCTCCCGCCCCAGCAGCGCCGCCTGATTGAATTGGCGGCGCATGAGCCGCCGTCGCGTCATGGGCACAGGAACGATGAGATCGGCGTCGGCGAGCAGCTCATGGCCCGCCCCCCGCATCCAGCGCGCGAGCAGGCGCCGGCCCTCGTGCCGGTCGGCGTACTTGAAACTGTGGATGAGCTCGCGGACCACGCCGCCGAAAACGGCCGCCGCGCGGGCCCGGTCATAGGGTGGTGGATCGGCCGCCGCGGCGGCCGAAATCTGCGGACCGTCGCCGCCGAAGGGCAGGGGGAGGCCAAGCCGGTGGCAGAGGGGCGGGGTGATGAACACCACCTGCTGCCAGCACCCCGCACAGAGCGCATCGTGGGCGGCCGTCCGGGTGTGACAGACGAGGCACACAGATGGGGCCAGCACGTTGCCGAGGGCGGCGAGCGCCGCGCCAAGATGGCACCGGATCGCGCCGCGCCGCTCCGCCGTTCCCTCGCCCGCCGCTGCATCACTGTCACCGGGTTCCACCATGGCCGCCTCGCCGCCGCATCCGGGCCGGTCCAGGACCATCCGGCGCCCTCGCGTCACATAGGCATCATACCACCGTTCGCCACGCCAACCGTCAGCCTTGCCAAACCCACGATTGCGGAAGATGTTGCGCCGCTTTTCCCAACAACGTCAGGGGGTGGCCGTGACGTCGACCGAGAATCGTTCCAGCGAAGCACCATTTCTCAAGCGGATCGTCGAAGCCCCGTGGTTCCAGAGCTTCATCATCGCTGTCATTGCCATCAATGCGATCGGGCTCGGGCTCGAAACGATCCCAAGCGTAAACGCACAGATCGGCCCACTCCTCGGCATGATCGACAGTGTCGCCTTGGCGATCTTCGTCCTCGAGATCGCGGCCAAGCTTGTCGTCTACCGGCTTGGCTACTTCAGGGATCCCTGGAACCTTTTCGACTTCACCATCGTCGGCATTGCTCTGCTGCCGATGAGCGGCGGCCTGTCGGTCATGCGGGCGCTGCGCATTCTTCGTGTAGCCCGCATCATCTCAGTGGTGCCACGGATGCGGCGGGTGGTCGAGGGACTGCTCAATGCCATTCCCTCACTGGGCGCCGTCATCGCCCTGCTCGCCATCATCTTCTATATTTGCGCCGTGATGGCGACCAAGCTCTTCGGCAGCGAGTTCGATGAGCTGTTTGGCTCCCTGCCCAAGTCTCTCTTCACGCTCTTCCAGATCATGACGCTTGAGGACTGGCCCGGCGGGGTCGTCCGCCCGATCATGCAGGTGTATCCCTATGCATGGCTGTTCTTCATTCCCTTCATCCTGATGGTGACGTTCGCGGTGCTCAACCTGTTCATCGCCATCATCGTCAACTCCATGGAGGAAGCCGCCAAGGCGGACACCGAGATGCTGCATACGGATGCCAAGACGCTCCACGCCGATGCCATCCAACAGACGCGCCAGCACGAGATGCTGGCGCAGGAGATCCGCGCGCTGAGGGCGGAGATTGCCGCGCTCAGAGGCTCGATGAAGCCTGGAGGCTGATCCCCGGCGCGCGCCCTTGCCATTGCATAGCGAGAGCTTAGATTGTTCGCAGTTCCGCGACCTGGAGAGTGAACCCGAGCGATGCAGATCCCCGAGAAGATCAAGGCCTACCACAGCGACCTCACGCACTGGCGGCGTGATCTGCATGCCCATCCCGAGCTCGGCTTCGATGAGCACCGCACGAGCGATTTCGTGGCCAAGAAGCTCACCGAGTTCGGCATCACGGTGCATCGCCATGTCGGGAGGACGGGCGTCGTAGGCGTGCTGCAGACCGGCAATGGGCCGACGATCGGGCTTCGGGCCGACATGGATGCCCTGCCGATCAACGAAATCGTGGACGTTCCCTACAAGTCCACGAGGCCCGGCGTCATGCACGCCTGCGGGCACGACGGCCACACCACCATGCTGCTCGGCGCCGCCCGCTATCTCGCCGAGACGAGGAACTTCGATGGCACGGTCTATTTCATCTTCCAGCCGGCCGAGGAAGGCATTGGCGGCGCGCTGGCCATGCTCGAGGACAAGCTGTTCGAGCGCTTTCCCTGCGACAGCGTCTTCGGCATGCACAATACGCCGGGCCTCGACGTCGGCAAGTTCGCGATCCGCCCCGGCGCGATGATGGCGGGCGGCGCCTTCTTCGATATCGACATCACGGGGCGCGGTTCGCACGGCGCACGGCCGGAGGAATCGATCGATCCCGTTCTTGTCGCGAGCCATATCGTCACGGCGCTACAGGCCATTGTTTCGCGCAACATCACGCCGACCGCGACAGCCGTCGTGAGCTGCACGGCGATCCACGCCGGCGACGCCTACAATGTCATTCCACAGACCGCGAACATCCGCGGCACGGTGCGCACGTTCAGCCACGAGGTCATGGCACAGGTCGAGCAGGCAATGAAACGTACGGCTGCCAATGCGGCCGCCGCCTTCGGTGCGACGGCGCAAGTGAGCTTCGACGTGAAGTTCGCGCCGCTCGTCAATGACGAGGCCGAGGCGGCGTTCATGGCCGATCGCGCGGCCGAGCTGGTGGGCGAAGCCCACGTGGAGCGCAATCGGGGGGTGATCATGGCCTCCGAGGACTTCGCCTACATGCTCGAGAAGTGCAAGGGCGCCTACATCAACATCGGCAACGGCGCACCCGGCACACCAACGGGCGTGCCCGTGCACAATCCGGCCTACCAGTTCAATGACGAGATCCTGCCGCTCGGCTCCGCGCTTTATGCGCGGCTAGTCGAAGCCAGGCTTGGCCGCCTCGGCGCCGGCTGACGGCTCACTATTGCAGCAACAAGTAACATCGGAAACGCCCCATGGCCAGGACACCCCGCAAAGTCATCATCACGTGCGCCGTCACCGGCTCGATCCACACCCCATCCATGTCGCCGCATTTGCCGGTGACGGCGGAGGAGATCGCTGACGCCGCGATCGGTGCTGCAGAGGCCGGCGCCGCCGTCGTCCACCTTCACGCACGCGATCCCAAGGATGGTCGGCCGGACCAATCGACAGAGGCCTTCGCCCCCTTCCTGAAGGTCATCAAGCAGCGCTCGAACTGCGTGGTGAACATCACCACGGGCGGCGCCATGACGATGACCATCGAGGAACGCGTGCGCCCGGCCGCGACGTTCAAGCCCGAGATCGCGTCGCTCAACATGGGCACGATGAACTTCGGCCTCTATCCGATGCTCGAGCGGCAGAAGGAGTTCAAGTACGACTGGGAGAAACCCTACCTCGAAGGCTCGCGCGCCGGCTTCTTCAAGAACACCTTCGCCGACATCGAGTACATCCTGACGACCTGTGCGGCGAACGGCTCGCGTTTTGAGGTCGAGTGCTACGACATCGGCCACCTCTACACGCTGCGCCACTTCGCCGACCGCGGCATCATCAAGCCGCCGTTCTTTATCCAGTCGGTGTTCGGCATCCTCGGCGGCATCGGCCCGCATCCCGAGGACGTGATGATGATGAAGCGCACGGCGGACCGCCTATTCGGCGACCAATATCGCTGGAGCGTGCTCGGCGCCGGGCGCAACCAGCTTCCGATTGCCGCCATGGCCGCCGCGATGGGCGGCAATGTCCGCGTCGGCATGGAGGACAGCCTCTGGATCGGCCCCGGCCAGCTCGCCAAGTCCAATGCCGAGCAGGTGACCAAGGTGCGCCAGATCATCGAGGGCCTCGGCCTCTCGATCGCCTCGCCCGACGAAGCCCGCGAGATCCTGAGCCTCAAGGGCGGCGACAAGGTCGATTTCTGAGCCGCAACCAAGCCCCCAACCGTTCTCAACCAAGTTCGGCGCCGGCTGCATTGATGGCGGTCGGCGCTTCTGTTAAGGCTGCGCCGTAACAGGCAAATCCAGAGGCTGCCGATGATCCCGCGCTACTCCCGCCCTGAGATGAGGGCGATCTGGGAGCCCGAGACCCGCTTCCGCATCTGGTTCGAGATCGAGGCGCACGCGGCGACGGCCATGGCCGAGCTCGGCATCGTCCCGAAGGAGGCCGCCAAGGTCATCTGGGAGAAGGGCAGCAAGGCCAAGTTCGACGTCGCCCGCATCGACGAGATCGAAGCGGTCACCAAGCACGACGTCATCGCCTTTCTGACGCACCTCGCCGAGCACGTCGGCCCCGAGGCGCGCTTCGTGCACCAGGGCATGACCTCATCGGACGTCCTCGACACCTGCCTCAATGTGCAGCTCGTGCGCGCGAGCGATATTCTGCTTGCCGATCTCGATCGCGTGCTCGCGGCGCTCAAGGGACGCGCCTTCGAGCACAAGATGACGATCACGATTGGTCGCAGCCACGGCATTCACGCCGAGCCGACGACTTTCGGCATCAAGCTCGCCTATGCTTATGCCGAGTTCGCACGCGGGCGCGAGCGGCTCGCTGCCGCACGCAAGGAGGTCGCGACCTGCGCGCTCTCCGGCGCCGTCGGCACATTCGCCAACATCGATCCCCGCGTCGAGGAGCACGTCGCCAAGGCCATGGGCCTCTCGCCTGAGCCGGTCTCCACGCAGGTCATCCCGCGCGACCGTCACGCCATGTACTTCGCGACGCTCGCCGTGATCGCCTCGTCGATTGAGCGGCTGGCCACTGAGATCCGCCATCTCCAGCGCACCGAGGTCCTCGAAGCCGAGGAGTACTTCTCGCCGGGGCAGAAGGGCTCCTCGGCCATGCCGCACAAGCGCAATCCCGTGCTGACCGAGAACCTGACCGGCCTTGCGCGGATGGTGCGCGCTTTCGCGACGCCAGCGATGGAGAACGTCGCCCTCTGGCACGAGCGCGACATCTCGCACTCCTCCGTCGAGCGCTTCATCGGACCCGATGCAACAATCACGCTCGATTTTGCTCTGAACCGCCTCGCCGGCGTGGTCGAGAAGCTCGTCGTCTATCCCGAGAATATGCGCAAGAACCTCGACCGTCTCGGCGGGCTGCACAATTCGCAGCGCGTGCTCCTGGCGCTGACCCAGGCCGGCGCCTCCCGCGAGGACGCCTACGCGCTCGTCCAGCGCAATGCCATGAAGACCTGGGAAACCGGTGCGGATTTTCTCGCAAGCCTCAAGGCCGATCAGGACGTCACCGCACATCTCAAGGCGGCCGATCTCGACGCCATGTTCGACGACGCCTATCACCTCAAGCATGTCGACACGATCTTCAGGCGCGTGTTCGGCGCCGCATAGGGAGGGGCCATGGCGCCGTACGTTGCCGTTGTTGCCGGCGCGACCGGCGCCGCAGCCAAGCAGCTCGTCCAAGAACTTCTGGCCGATCCGGCTTGGGAGGTCGTCGGCCTCTCCCGCCGGCCGCCGGACCTGAAGCGCGAGCGGCTCACCTTCATCCCGTGCGATCTCACCGATCCGGCAAGCACGCGCCAGGCACTTGCCCGCTGCCCGCAGGCGACCCATCTCTTCTACACGGCGCGCGCGCAGTTCTCAGATGCAACCGCGGGCGTCGAGGATGTGGCCGGCAATCGCGCCATGCTCGCCCACCTGCTCGATGGTGCCGAGGCCGCGTGTCCGGGCCTGCAGCACGTGCACCTCGTCGAGGGCACCAAGTGGTACGGGCTGCACCTTGGGCCCATGCGGCTCCCGTGCCGCGAGGACGACCCGCGCCACATGCCACCGAACTTCTATTATGATCAGCAGGATCTCCTGAGCGCGCGCGCCCAAGGCAAGCGCTGGACGTGGTCCGCGTCGCGCCCCGGCTTTCTCTATGACTTCGCGCCCGAGCGGCCGCGCAATCTCGTGCCCTTGATCGGGGCCTGGGCGGGCATCTGCGCCGAGCTCGGCCTGCCGCTCGACTTTCCCGGCAAGCCGGCCTGCTACGACATCCTGATGGAGGCGACCGACGCGACCCAGCTCGCCCGCGGCCTCAAGTGGATGGCGACGGCGCCGGCGGCACGGAACGAAGCGTTCAATCTGACGGACGGAGGCCTTTTTCGTTGGTCGCGGCTCTGGCCGAAGATCGCGCGTCTCTATGGCCTCGAATGCGGCATCCCGCGCCCGCTGCCCCTCGCTCAATGGATGGCCGACAAGGGGCCGGTGTGGGCGGCGATCGTCAAGCGGCACGGGCTCATCGCGCAGCCGATGGACGCCGTGGTCACTTGGAACTTCGGCGATTTCCTATGGGGTCTCGAGCACGATGTCGTCTCGAGCATGACCAAGATCCGCCTCGCCGGTTTCCATGACACGATCGACACCGAAGCCCGGATCCTGGCCCATCTCCAGCGCTACCGCGAGGCGCGCCTGCTACCCTGATCCGATCCGTCATCCTGCGGCATTTCAGCGGTAGATTCAGTTGCAAACGGGGGCGGGCACACTATAGTCCGGCCCGAAATCACGGCGGACGGTCGATGGCGGCGGCGGCCGACGGAAGCCAGTCACCGCGCCCGTTCAGCATCCACGACCCCTGGGAATACTGCGCATGTCCACTTCTCTCGTTTACGCTCAAGCCGGCGGCAGCGACTTCATGATTCAGTTGCTGCCGATCCTGCTGATGTTCGTGATCTTCTACTTCCTGCTGCTGCGGCCGCAGCAGCAGCGCGCGAAGCAGCACCGCGAGATGGTCGCGAACATCCGGCGCGGGGACGTGGTCGTGACCGGCGGCGGCATCATTGGCAAGGTCACCCGCGTGAAGGAGGGCGACGCCGAGATCGAGGTCGAGATCGCCGAGAATACCCGCGTCCGCCTTATGCGCGGCACTGTCGCCGAGGTGCGGGTCAAGGGCGAGGTCGCCAAGGCGAGCTGAGAGGCCGCGCGATCGCTCGCCGCCCCTCAATCCAGAGGTTCGGGCCAGAGGTTCGGGAACGAGATGCTCCATTTTTCGCGGCTTAAGATCATCGCGATTGCGCTCACCTGTCTGGCGAGCATCCTGTTCGCGCTGCCTAACCTGTTCACCAAGGAGCAACTGGCGTCGTGGCCGCGCTTCCTGCCCACGAAGCAGATGCCGCTCGGCCTCGATCTCCAGGGCGGCGCGCATCTCCTGCTCGCTATGGATACGGAGGAGCTGAGACGCGAGTGGCTGCAGACGCTGCGCGACGACGCGCGCCGCACGTTGCGCGATGCCAAGATCTTCCCGACCGGCGTCGGCATCGTCGGCAACCAGGTGCAGGTGCGGCTGGCCAAGCCGGAGGAAGCCGACGCGGCCGTGCGCGAGCTGCGCAAGCTCATTCAGCCGCTCGGCAGCGCCATGCTCGGCACGAGCGGGGAGGATCTCGCGATCACGAAGGGCGAGGGCGGAACAATTCTCATCGCCCCGACGCCGCAGGGCCTCCACCAGCGCGTGATCAATGCCGCCAGTGCCGCGATCGAGACCGTCAACCGGCGCATCAATGCGCTCGGCACGGCAGAGTCGACGGTCGTGCGCCAGGGCGCCGACCGCATTCTCGTGCAGTATCCCGGCCTGACCGACACCAAGATGCTCAAGGACCTGCTCGGCCAGACCGCCAAGCTGTCCTTCCACGAGGTGCATCCAACCATGACCGCGGAAGAGGCGCGGCAGGGTCGTGTGCCCCCTGGCTACCGAATCTATCCGGCCAGCGAGCGCGGTGACGAGCAGGGGGTCTCCTACCTCCTGCGCGAGACGCCGGTGGTTCCGGGCGAAAGCCTCGTCGATGCACAGCCGGCGTTCGACCAGCGCACGAATGAGCCGATCATCTCCTTCCGCTTCGATCAGTCGGGCGCGCGCCGTTTCGGCCGCTTCACGCAGGATCACGTCGGCCGGCCCTTCGCCATCGTCCTCGACGACAAGGTCCTCTCGGCGCCCGTCATCCGTGAGCCGATCCTCGGCGGCTCGGGCCAGATCTCGGGAAGCTTCACGGTCGAGAGCGCCAATACGCTCGCGGTCCAGCTCCGCTCGGGTGCCCTGCCCGTCAAGCTGACGATTGCCGAGGAGCGCACGGTCGGCCCCTCGCTCGGCGCCGACTCCATTGCCGCGGGCAAGCTCGCGGCAATGGTCGGCGGCCTGACCACCGTTGCCATGGTGATCGCCGCCTACGGCACGTTTGGCGTGTTCGCGGTCCTCGCGCTGATCATGAACGGCACCATGGTGGTCGCGCTCATGTCGGCTGTCGGCACGACGCTGACATTGCCCGGCATTGCCGGTCTGGTTCTGACCGTGGGCATGGCCGTCGACGCCAACGTCATCATCTATGAGCGCATCCGCGAAGAGCTGCGCGCCGGGAAGTCGGCGGTGAGCGCCATCGACGCCGGCTTCTCCCGCGCAATCACGACGATCCTCGACAGCCAGCTCACGACGTTTGCTGCGGCTGTGATCATGTTCTGGCTTGGATCCGGCCCGATCCGCGGCTTCGCCGTCACACTGTCAATCGGCATCTTCACGTCGATCTTCACGGCGATCACCGTGACCCGCCTGCTGGTCGCGCTCTGGCTGCGCAGCGAGCGCGCCAGGCCCGGCCGCATCGCGGTCCCGATCTAGTCGCGCCGCAAGCGACTGAAAGGCAAGCGAACCATGCGCTTCTTACCGAACTTCAAAGGCCTTGATTTCTTTCCGCATGGCACGCGGATTGATTTCATGCGCTACTGGCACGCCTGCTTCTGGACATCGATTGCCACAATCTTCGTCAGCGTGGGGCTGTTCTTCACGGTGGGCCTCAACTACGGCGTCGACTTCAAGGGCGGCACCATGGTCGAGGTGCAGACAAAATCGGGAGCGCCGGCCAACATCCAGGCCATGCGCAACCAGCTCGGTGGTCTCGGCCTCGGCGCCGTGCAGATCCAGGAATTCGGCACGTCGAACGATGTGCTCATTCGCATCGAGCAGCAACCGGGCGGCGAGGAAGCCCAACAGGCGGCCCTCAGAAAGATCGTTGACGCCCTCGGCTCCGACTTCATCCAGCGCCGGGTCGAGGTCGTCGGTCCCGCCGTTTCAGCCGAGTTGCGTCGCACCGGCATCATTGCCGTCTTGTGCGCCATCATCGCCATCATTGCCTACGTATGGTTCCGGTTCGAATGGCAGTTCGCGGTCGGCACCATTCTCGCACTCACGCACGACGTGCTGCTGGTCGTCGGAATTTTCGCACTGTTTCAGTTCGAGTTCGATCTCAGTATCGTTGCGGCGCTCCTGACCATTCTCGGCTATTCGGTCAACGACACCGTCGTGATCTCGGACCGCATCCGCGAGAACCTGCGGAAGTACAAGCGCATGGAGATCCGCGAGCTGCTCAACCTGTCGATCAACGAGACGCTTTCGCGCACGATCCTGACGGGCTTCACGACGCTTGTCGTGCTGCTCGCCCTCTTCATCTTCGGCGGCTCGGTTCTGAGGTACTTTACGCTCGCCATGCTGCTCGGCGTGATCATCGGAACGTACTCGTCGATCTACATCGCCGCCCCGGTATTGGAGCTCCTCGGCGTCAAGAGCGAGAGCGTAACGGGATCCGAGAAGGCGGCGGCCAGCGCCCGCGGCTGATCGCCCGGCAACCCCAGTGGCAGGAGTGAGCCGATGCAGTCCGCGCCGCCCCGCTATCCCGGGCGAGCGCCGATCGAGGCCTACGGCAATGGCGGCTTCCGCTTTGCCGGGATGAGCCATCGCGGCTCGCTGCTCTGCCTCGGCGAGGCCATCGTCGGCTGGGCGCCGACCTCTGCGGAGGGTCTCACGCTCGACGATTTTGCGCTGCTGCTCGCGGAACCGGGGGGCGTCGAGTTGCTGCTGCTCGGAACAGGGCGCGAGTTCCTTCTGCCGTCACCATTCTTGCGTTCGGGACTGCGTGAGGCCGGCATCCGCATCGAGCCGATGGATACGGGCGCGGCCTGCCGCACCTACAATGTCCTGCTTGCCGAAGGCCGCCAGGTTGGTGCGGCGCTGATCGCCGTCCCCTGACGACTTCCTCCCTGGCCGACGCTTTCGCGCGGTGCCTGAATCGTGCTCTATGGGGCGCTGCTGGCGGAGACTTCCCGGAGCCGTTCATGACCGCCCTTCTTTCGAATGCCCGCAACGCGCTTCTCGCCGGTATTGCCCTGGCGCTCGCGGCCATCGCGGCGGCGCTCCTCGTAGAGGGTGTTGACATGCTCGGGCTCGCCTCCTTCGCGACGCGCGCGGTCCACGTCCTTGCGGCAGTGCTTTGGGTAGGGATGATCTGGTTCGTCAACTTCGTCCAGCATCCCGCGGTCGTCGGCGCCGACGATGTGGGGCGGGGCACGCTCTTTCGCCTCGTCGTGCCGCGCGTCGCGACGATCTTTCGGCACGCATCGCATCTCGTCATGCTCTCGGGCGTGCTGCTCCTGCTGCCGACCGGCTATCTGCTGGCCCCCTGGGTCTTCGGCGCGCCCGTCCACATGCCCTTGACCAAGGTCGTGCTGCTGTGGGGCGCGGTGGCCGGCGCCGTGGTCATGTGGGCTTTCGTGCATATGATCATCTGGCCGAACCTGCAGATCGTGCTCGGCGCACGGCCCGGCAATGCCGAGGCCAAGGCCGCGGCACGCGCGAAGGTCGCGCTCTATGCCCGCGCCAATCTGCTGCTGGCCATGCCGGTGACCGTGCTCATGGTCGCCGCAGCGCATCTTTTTTGACCCATGGCGGAGACGCCGATCGCTGCGTTGCGGGACGCCGCGGTTGCACGCGAGCCGGACCGCTATTTCGCAGCGACGCTGGCGCCTGTGACCGTCCGCTACGACCTCATCGTGCTCGCGGCATTCGCCGCCGAGCTCGCCAACATCCCGGCGCAGGTGCGCGAGCCGCTCGCCGGCGAAATCCGCCTGCAATGGTGGCGCGATGCGCTCGCGCCTGGGGGCCATGATGTGGCCGCGGGCCACCCGGTGGCGACCGCCATGCGGGCGAGCATCACGCGGCACACGCTGCCGGCCGAGATCATCGACGCTGTGATCGATACCTTCGCAGATGTGCTCTACGGCGACAGGCCTGCGGACGAAGCGGCGCTCCGCGCCCATATGGCGGCGGGCGAAGGCGGCCTCTTCCGGCTTGCGGCGCGCATTTGTGCCGCGGAAGAGATCGCTGAAATTGGGCACCTCACACGTGCTGCCGGTCTCGCCTATGGTCTCTCTCGCGCGCTGCTGCGGCTTCCGGCGGGTGGTGCGCGGCTCCCCCTCCTGCGCTCATGGCGCGCCGACGAGGCCGCGGCGCAGGCCGGCGACCACGATGAGCCGCCGCTGCCGAGCCCGTCGATTGAGGCGCTCAGCAGCCTCGCGCACGCCGCGCTCTCGGAGGTCGCCCCGCAGCTCGCCAAGATGTCACGGGCAAAGCGCCTGCCCTTCCTGCCCCTGGCCATGGTTAGGCCCAACTTGCGCGCCTTAGAAACATGGTCGAGGCGGCGCGAGGCGGCATCGATCGAGCCACTCCAGATCGGCCGACTGCTCCGTATCACATGGGCGCACGCGAGCGGGCGCCTTTGATCTGGTGAGGCCATGAAACCACGCCGGCAGCTGAGCACCAAGAAGGCCCTGAACGGCGCGCCGCGCGTCCTCGGCGCGCTCGCGGCCATTGCAGGCGTGCTCGCGCTGTCCCCGGTTCATGCTGTCGCCGAGCCCCGCATTACCTGGCAGGTCGAGAACCCGTTCCGCCTCTTCAAGCGCCCGTCCGATACGGAGGTTCATCGCGCGACCTTCCGCGATCTGGGCGATGCCGATCGCACGACCCCGGTGCTGGCTGCCGAGCGGGCACTGGCGCGGCGCCATCCGGGCGACGGCTGGGCTGCCGGCATGATGGACCACATCTGCTGGTCGGCTGAGCGCAACCGTTACGGCTGCCGGGAGGCACCCGACTATCTGCATCCCCGCACGCACCGCATCCGCGCAGAACTGCGCGAAGTGCCCGATGCCGATCGCATCAACTGCACGTGGCTCACGGCGCCGCTGGCGCGTGCCGGCCTTGGCGGCGCGATCACCGCACCTTGCGATCAGCCGGTCGCGCTCTCCATCCCCTATCCTGCAGGCGCGCGCGTGAGCGTTGAGGTCGGCGGCCGCGAGGTCGCTGCGACGACTGCGAAAGTCACCGACCTGCTCATTGTCGGGCTCGGCGACAGCTTTGCCTCGGGCGAGGGCAATCCCGACGTGCCCGTCCGCTTCTCGCGCGAGCGCCGCGCCGACTATGGTTTCGGCCTCGGGAACGAGCCGCTCACCGGCTATCCGGCTCGTGTCGGTCCGTGGCGCACGATCGGCGATTCCGCGTTCATCAAGAACAACGCCCGCTGGATTGACCAGGCCTGCCACCGCTCGCTGTACTCGCACCAGCTTCGGGCGGCCTTGCAGCTCGCCGTCGAGGACCCGCACCGGGCCGTGACGTTCGTTGGTTATGCCTGCTCCGGCGCCGAGATCGTCGACGGGCTGTTTCGCCGCTACAAGGGCCACGAGTGGGTGCCAAATCCGCCTGACATCCCGCAGCTATCCGCGATTGCGCAGGCGCAGTGCGGCCCCAATCGAGCCGAAGAGGTGGAGCTGCCCGAGGCATACCACATGCGCGGGCGCATACCCGAGCTGCGGGGGGGGCTGGTGCTGCGCCGTTGCGACAGCGGCGACGCCCGCAAAATCGATTTGGTCCTTGTCTCGATCGGCGGCAATGACGTCGGCTTCGCACGCCTGCTCGCCAATGCAATTCTCGCGGATGAGTCTTCGCTGCGCCGTCTCGGCGGCTGGTTCGGGCAGGTCCACGGGTTTCTCGCCGCAGCCGAGCTGCTGGACGGGCTCGAGGCGCGTCTCCTGGCGCTGAAGCGCGCCTTTCACGGTCTGCTGCACGTACCCTGGGGCGAAGCCGACAGGATCCTGCTGGTCGCCTACCCGAGCCTGGCGCTGCTGCCCGATGGCCGTCAGATCTGTCCGGACGGGCGCGCGGGCATGACCGTCGCACCGGATTTTCAGTTGAGCGAAGTGCGGGCACGGGAATCCATGGCGGCAGGCGAGCGGCTCGACGCGGTCATGGAGGACACGAGCAAGCAGAACGGCTGGACGTACGTCTCGAGCCACCGCGAGCAGTTCCGCGGCCGCGGCATCTGCGCCGGTTATACCGACCACGCTTTCACCGTCGCCGACGACCTGCGCCTGCCGCGCTGGACCGGGCGCAAGTGGGAACCGTTCAACCCGGCGGACTGGCAGGCCTACGTCCCGCGCCAGCGCTGGTTCCGCACACCCAATGACGCCTTCATGACCGGCAACTTCCATGTGAGCGAGTCGCTCATCCAGAAGGTGCTCAAGTTGCAGAGCCTCTCCTCGTTCCAGCTCCTGCTCGCGAGCATCTATTCCGGCGCCTTCCACCCGACAGCCGAAGGCCAGGCCGCGATCGCGGATGCTGTCGTGGTGGAGGCGCGCCGCGTGCTGGCCCGGTATGCGGCGGAGTAATCGGCCCACCTCGCGGCCACGTCGCGCGGCAAGCATTTCGCCAAGAGCGCGCTGGCCCATCGGGAGGACGGCGGCGTTGGCCGCCGCGTCCGTCCCAGCAACGTGCCTTGTGCGTCCGCCACGATAGATGGGATTGGCACCCGACGGCTTGTCGTAAAGAAGCGATCCCGGCAACGTCAGGTCGCCGCACGCACAGCCGCTGGCAATCGCACGCCTCCGCGCCGGCTTCACCAATGCGCCGCATCAAATGAGCCGCTCACCCTTCATGCTGACGTAGCCCGTGCGTCCGACGATGATATGGTCGTGCACCTGCACGCCGAGCGGTCGCGCCGCATTGATGATCTGCCGGGTCATGTCGATGTCGGCCGCCGAGGGGGTCGGATCGCCCGAGGGGTGGTTGTGGACGAGGATGAGCGCGGACGCGGAAAGCTCAAGCGCCCGCTTCACCACCTCGCGGACGTAGACGGGCGTATGATCGACCGTGCCTGTCTGCTGTACTTCATCGGCGACGAGCTGATTGCGCTTGTCGAGGAAGAGGATGCGGAACTGCTCCTTATCGCCGAAACCCTGAGCCGCCCGGCAGTAGTCGAGCACCGCCTGCCACGAGCCGAGCACCATCCGTGCGGCAATCTCGCTGCGCATGAGGCGCAGCGCGGCGGCCCTGATGAGCTTCAGCTCATCGACAACACGCTCACCGACGCCCGGGACCTCGAGCAGACGTGCTTCCGGCGCATTGATCACCTCGGGGAAGGAGCCGAAGCGGGCGAGCAGCGCCTTGGCGAGCGGCTTCGTATCCCCCTGCGGCAGGGCACGGAAGAGGATCATCTCAATCAGCTCGTAGTCCGCAAGCGCATCCGGCCCACCCTTGCGGAAGCGGTCGCGCAGGCGTTTGCGGTGCCCTACGTGATGCGGCGGCGCCGCGCCGGCTGTTTCCCAGAGCCCGCTCTGGGCCTGCTCGCACTCACGATCGAGCGCCGAACGCGACGGCTGGGATGGCCTGCTGCGACGTGCCATCGGTGAGCCCCGCTCCTCCCGATCGCGCGCGGATCAGCTCGTCTTGTAAGGTGGGCAGTGGAGGCCCGCAGGCGAATACGTGAAGACCTCGCAGCCGTCCTCGGTGACGCCGACCGTGTGCTCGAACTGGGCCGAGAGCTCACGATCGCGGGTGACGGCCGTCCAGCCGTCGGCCAGGATCTTCACGGTCGACTTGCCGAGGTTGATCATCGGCTCGATGGTGAAGAGCATGCCGGGCTTCAGGACGGGCCCCTCGCCGCGCGTGCCGTAGTGGAGGATATTCGGGCGGTCATGGAAAACGCGGCCGAGACCGTGGCCGCAGAAATCGCGAACGACGCTGCACCGCTCGCCCTCCGCATAGGCCTGGATGGCGGCGCCGATATGGCCGGTCGTATGGCCGGGCTTCACCGCCGCGACCCCCCGCATGAGCGCCTCGTAGGTCACCTCGATCAGCCGTTCGGCCTTGCGCGAAATGTCGCCGACCCCATACATGCGGCTGGTGTCGCCATGCCAGCCGTCGACGATCAGCGTCACGTCGATATTGAGGATATCGCCGTCGCGCAACGGCTTCGGGCCCGGGATGCCATGGCAAACGACGTGGTTGACCGACGTACAGATCGACTTGGTGAAGCCCCGGTAGTTCAGCGACGCCGGAATCGCCCCGTGATCCATGGCAAACTCGAACGCGAGCTCGTCGAGACGCTCCGTCGTCACGCCCGGCTTGACGAATGCCGTCAGCATGTCGAGCGCTGCCGCGGCGAGCTGCCCCGCCCGGCGCATGCCGGCGAATGCCTCTGGCCCATGGAGCGGAATCTGGCCGTCGCGCCGTGATTGCGCGCGCGCGTATTCAAGATTGGACATTCTGACACCTGTATCCGGATATCGCAGCGAAATCGAGCCCCCATGCGGAGCCAACGACCGTTGCGCGCGCTCTTTGCCCCTCAATGTAGTCGATCGCCATCCGAGTGCAATGCGGCGCCGAGGCCATCCGCCGCGCGGAGCAGTTGCGTAAACGTGGCCGAGCGTGGCATGCGAGGCCCCAACTGGCCCCCAGATCTGGACTGGGAACTGGCACGAACCTCGGACCGGTGCGAGCATAACGACCATGCAACTCGACAAACTCAAGACGACGAATGGGCTCGATGTAGCCGGCAAGCGCGTGCTCGTCAGGGCGGACCTCAACGTGCCGGTGGCCGAGGGGCGCGTCACGGACGCGACGCGGCTGACGCGGCTGGTGCCTGGGCTTCAGGATCTTGCCCGACGGGGTGCCAAGGTCATCGTGCTCTCCCATTTTGGCCGCCCCAAGGGCGCGCCGGTGCCGGAAATGTCGCTGAGGCCTGTCGCGGAGGCGCTCGGTCGGGCCCTGGGGCGGCCGGTTGCCTTCGCCGACGACTGTATCGGCGAGGTGGCGGCCAAGGCCGTCGCGGGCCTCGCCAACGGCGATTTCCTGGTGCTCGAGAACCTGCGCTTCCACAAGGGCGAGGAGAAGAACGATGCCGAATTCGCCGCGGCCCTCGCAAAGCTCGGCGACATTTTCGTCGGCGATGCCTTCTCCTGTGCCCACCGCGCCCACGCCTCGACCGACGCCATCACGCGCCTGCTGCCCTCGTATGCAGGGCCGCTCCTCATGGAGGAGATCAACGCGCTCAGGACGGCGCTGGAGCACCCGCAGCGTCCGACAGCAGCGGTCGTCGGCGGCGCCAAAGTCTCGACCAAAATCCCAGTTCTGACCAACCTCATGGCCAAGGTCGATCACCTGATCATCGGTGGCGGCATGGCCAATACCTTCCTGCTCGCAGAGGGCCACGCGATCGGCAAGTCGCTGGCCGAGCCGGACCTCGTCGGCACCGCCCGCGAGATCATGGATGCGGCGGCGGCGAAGGGCTGCACGATCGCCCTCCCGGTCGATGGCGTGGTCGCGGCCGAGTTCAAGGCCGGTGCCGCAAGCCGCATCGTCGATGTGGCGGCGATCCCGGCCGACCAGATGGTGCTCGATGTCGGACCGAAATCGATTGCGCACCTCTCCACGGTTCTCGAGCAGTGCCGCACATTGCTCTGGAACGGCCCGCTCGGGGCCTTCGAGATTGCGCCCTTCGGCGAGGGCACGTTCGCGCTTGCCCGCCAGGCGGCAACCATGACCAAGGCCGGTAGGCTCGTCTCCGTGGCCGGCGGCGGCGATACGGTCGCCGCGCTCAATGCCGCCGGCGTAACGGACGACTTTACCTACGTCTCGACGGCCGGCGGCGCTTTTCTCGAGTGGCTCGAGGGGCGCGAGCTCCCCGGCGTGGCGGCACTGGCCCGATGAAGAGCCTTGCGGGGAAGTTCCGACCGAAGGCCATCGTCTTCGATCTCGACGGCACGCTCGTCGACAGCGCACCCGAGATCGCAAATGCACTGAACGCGGCCGTGGCACCGATCGGGATCGATCCCTTCCCTTTGGCGGACGTCCAGGGTTTCGTCGGCGGCGGTGCGGTCGTCGCACTCAGGCGCGCCTTGACGAGCCGCGGCGTCGATCTCGACGAACAGGCGTTCAAGGCCGTGCTGGCAGTGTTTTACGAGGTCTATGCCGAGGTCTCGAAAGCGGGCAACGGCCTCTATCCCGGCGTCATGGAGACGCTGACGGCGCTCAGGAAGCAGGCGGTTCCCCTCGGGCTGTGCACCAACAAGGCCGCCCCGATCACCGCGATCGCACTCGAGGCGCTCGGGATTGCGGGTTTCTTTACAGCCGTTGTCGGGGCGCGTGACGACCTCCCCCGCAAGCCGGCACCGGACATGCTGCTCGCCACCCTGGCCGGCCTCGGCGCCCGGCCGGCAGAAGCCCTTGTCGTCGGCGATAGCCGCTCCGACGTCGGCTCCGCCCGCGCCGCCGGCTGCCCGGTCATTGCGGTCAGCTACGGGTACCCACACGGCCCCGTCATGGACCTAGGCGCCGATCTCGTGATCGACCGGATGCCCGATCTGCTGCGCCATCTCGAGTTGGGGCCCCATGCACCCTGAGCTGGGCGACTGAGTGGCGCTGTGCGGCCAATTGTGCCTGAAATTAGCGGTTCTCCCGGCATAAATATGCTGCTAGACAGCCATATTACATGCCCGGACAAGAGAACTCTGGGAGGGAGTGATTGATGGGAGCGCTGGCCGGCTTCGTGCGCTTCGCCGAGGCCGTAAATGACTATGTCGGCCGCATTGTCGCCTGGCTGACACTCGCGACGGTGCTGATCTGCGCCACCGTCGTTTTCGCCCGCTATGCCCTCCAGACCGGGTTCATCTGGATGCAGGAGCTTTACGTTTGGACGCACGCGGCCGCCTTCATGCTCGGCGCCGGGTATACGCTCATGGCCAACAAGCACGTCCGGGTCGATATCCTTTACGCCCGGGCAAGCCCCAAGAAACAGGCGTGGCTCGATCTTCTCTCAACGCTTCTGTTCCTCTTCCCATGGGTGATCCTGCTCGCCTATTTCGCTTGGCCTTATGTCATGAACTCCTGGGCACTGTGGGAAACATCGGCGCAGGTCGGCGGCATGCCAGGTCTCTATGTCATGAAGACGATCATCCTGGTCTTTGCGGGCCTCATGTTCCTGCAGGGTCTCGCGATATGCGGACGCAGTATCCTTACCCTCAACGATCAGGGCCATCTGGCGCCACCGCGCGCCGTCGCCGGTCTCGGCGAATAGCCAACCGTCTTCAGCAATCGATCGGGATTGAAAGCTGCCAATGCTGAGCTCCCTGAATATCGGCGATCTCCTCTCGATCCTGCTGTTCCTTTCCGTTCTCGGCACGCTGCTCATCGGCTATCCGATCGCGATAACCCTGGCCGGCGTGTCGCTTATATTCGCCTTCATCGGCCACCAGTTCGGAACGTTCGACTATTCGTTTCTGCATGGCCTGCCGTCGCGCTACCTCGGGAGCATGCTCAACGAGGTCCTCGTGGCCGTGCCGTTATTCATCTTCATGGGGCTCATACTCGAACGATCCGGAATTGCCGAGGCATTGCTCACAACGATGGGGCAGCTCTTCGGCAAGCTGCGCGGTGGTCTTGCCTTCTCTGTGATCCTCGTTGGCGCCATGCTCGCAGCATCGACTGGCGTCGTCGGTGCCACCGTCGTGACCATGGGTCTCATCAGCCTGCCGGCGATGATGCGCGCAGGCTATGACAACAGGGTCCTGACCGGCACCATCAGCGCCTCATCCACGATGGCGCAGCTCATTCCGCCCTCGACCATCCTGATCTTTATTGGCGACATCCTGGCGGGCGTGAACCAGGCCGCACAGCTCAGGAAAGGCAACTTCACGCCGGACCCCATTTCAGTCGGAGACCTGTTCGCCGGTGCGCTGATCCCGGGCTTTGTGATGGTCAGCGTCTACCTGCTTTGGATCGTGTACAAGGCGATCTTCCAACCGGACTCAGTCCCCGCGATCGAGATGACCGACGCGGAAAGGCGCGGATTGCCTCGGCGCGTCCTTTTTGCGCTGATTCCGCCGCTCATCCTTATCGTCGCCGTCCTCGGAAGCATTCTCGCGGGCTTTGCCACGCCGACCGAGTCGGCATCAGTTGGCGCTATCGGTGCCATGATATTGGCTGCACTGAACCGCAAGCTTTCCTTCTCGACCGTATACTATGCAGCACGCAACACGATGGTGACGACGTCGATCATCTTCGTGATCGTGCTCGCCGCCTCGCTCTTCTCCCTCGTCTTCCGCGGCCTGGGCGGCGAACATCTCGTCGAAGAAGCCCTTAAGAATGTACCCGGCGGACCTTTCGGGGCCATGCTCGCCGTCATGGTGGTCATGTTCATCCTGGGCTTCTTCCTCGATACGTTCGAGATCATTCTGATCATGCTGCCGATCTGCGGCGCGCCCTTGATCATTCTCGGCCTGGACCCCGTCTGGATCGGCGTGATGATCGCGATCAACCTTCAGACGAGCTTCATGACGCCGCCTTTCGGCTTCACGCTCTTCTACTTGCGCTCGATCGCGCCGCCCAGCGTCACTACCGGCCAGATATGGCTTGGCGCCATTCCCTTCGTCGCCATGCAGATCTTCGTCCTCAGCATCGTGTGGGCATTTCCGCACACAGCGACGTGGCTGCCGAAGGCGCTGTTCAGGGACGCGGCGCCCATCGCGACGACACCCGCGGGACCAACACCGGATGCGCCCGCCGGACGCGGCCTGCAGCTACCGCCCGCCGGGCTTGGAACTACAGGCATCACCGGCGGCAAAGCCACCTTCAGTGAAGAAGGCATCCCCCAGGAAGATGATGATCCGACAGGACTGTCGAAGCGACGCTAGTGTCTCGATCGCGAAGTTCGTCACCCCTTCGCGGTAAGTGTCGGAGGCGGATTTCGGAATCTGAACCACACTAGCAACGCTCTGGATAGGAACGTGACAGGGAACCGCCAATGACCGATCTGCAGGAGCTTGAGCTCGGCGCCCTCTTCATCGCCCTCTGGCTGGGCTCGCTGATCGCGCTGTGGCTTCTTGTCGATCGCAAGTCGCGCGCCGGCAAGCTCAAGAACCACTACGTGGTCGAGGGCCTCATGCTGATGAGCATTTTTTCCCTTCTGGCGGGCGGAAGTTTCCTGATCAAGGGCTTCGGCATCATGGACTGACGCCTCATCCATTCCATCGAACCAGTGCCAACAAGAAATGCCCGCGGCAGATGGCGGCCGCGGGCATTTCCTCATCCGTCAGGCGCAGCAGCTCCCTCAGCTCGGGAACTTGTAGTCGAGCAGGCGGGCATTCATGAAGCCCTGCTCGGCGATCCGGTTCCACGCGGCAAGCTCGCGGCGTGACTTGAGGAACGACTCGATCGTCTCCTTCGTCACGGCATCGCCGCCGTCACGCAGCTCCTGAATGACCTCGCCACAGGCCGTGCCATAGGCCTGAAGGAAGTCGTTCGGGAAGCGCCTCAGCTGCACATTGTGCGTGCGGATCAGCGTCTCGAGCGACTGGCCGTTGCGCGCATTGAATTCGGCCGTGAATCTCAGGCTCTCCGCATAGACGACCGCCTCAAGGATCTGGCGGACGTCGCGCGGCAGCGCCGTCAGCTTCTTCTTGTCGACCGTGAACTCGGCGAACGTGCCGGGTTCGTGCATGCCGGGCCAGTAGTAATACTTTGCGGCCTTGTAGAAGCCGAATGTCAGGTCGTTCCAGGGGCCGACCCACTCCGTTGCGTCGATCGCGCCCGACTGCAAGGCGGCAAAGATCTCACCGCCGGGCAGGTTGATGACCGTCATGCCGAGCTTCTTCAGGGCTTCGCCCCCGAGACCCGGGATGCGCATCTTGAGGCCCCTGACGCTCTCAACGTTGGTGATCTCCTTGTTGAACCACCCGCCCATCTGGACGCCGGTCGAGCCCGCATGGAACCCTTTCATGCCGAACTGGTCCATGATCTTGTCCCAGATCTGCTGGCCGCCGCCGAACTGCATCCAGGCTTCCTTCTCGCTCGTCGTCATGCCGAACGGCACCGTCGAGAAGAACATCAGCGCTTTGCTCTTGTTCGGCCAGTAGTAGGGCGTTGCGTGCATCGCGTCGGCGGCGCCGCGCGTGATGGCGTCGAAGCTTTCGAAGGGCGGCACCAGCTCGCCAGCCGCGAAGACCTGGATCTTGAGGCGGCCTTCCGTGGCCCGCTCGACTGTCTCGGCGAGCCGGACGGCGCTCGTGCCTTGGCCTGGGAAGTTCTTCGGCCATGTGGTGACCATCTTCCATTCGATCCGCGACTGGGCGATGGCCGGCGTCACGATCGCCGAGGTGCCTGCGGCGGCGCCAGCGACCGCAGCCCCCTTGAGGAACTGGCGCCTTTTCAACATTTTCGGTGCGTCTGCCATTTCTCTGTTTCTCCCTGGACTTGAGCGGACGTGTGCGGATGAACCCCGAAACCGCCCTCGATTGGACGGTGTCCGTCGCGAGTATGGGGTGTTCGGGCGCATTTTGGCAATCTGGACTTAAATCACGCCTCCCAACCTGCTGCGCATTGAGACCTGCAAATCAGGCGGTGAGGATGTGCGACGCGATTTCCTTGACTTCGCCCGGCATCGGCTCCCCACTCACCCGACCACTGCATCGCTATCAGGGAAATGAACCATGCTGCCGCTTGCCGCCTATGCCGACAGGATGTCCGTCCGGCCGGGGGAAACCATCGCGTTCAAGGTCTCGAGCATGGACGACGCACCCTACACGGCGCGGCTGGTGCGCGTGATCTCAGCCGATCCGAACCCCGCCGGCCCCGGCATCCTCGAGGAGCCGGTGGAGGCCGACTTCGCCCGCAGTTACAGGGGACGGTTCCAGCCGGTGCACGCCGGCTCCTACGGGATCGTCGAACAAGGCATCGACCTTGGCGCGGCCGGCAGCCTGAGCCTCATCGCAACCATCTGGCCAACGCGACCAGGCTCAGGGCGGCGCCAGGGCGTGCTCTCGGTTTACGATCCGGCCGTCCGGCGCGGCATCGCCCTTGCCATCGGCGAGGACGGCAGCGTCGAAGCCATGCTCGGGGCAACACGTGTGAAAACCCGCGCCCCGCTCGAAGAGCGCCATTGGTATCGCGTGTTTGCCGTCTACGATGCCGCGACGGCGACCCTCACCGCAGGGCAGGTGCGGCTCGAAGGGGGGCGCCCGATCGGCCAACCGCGCGCGGCAAGCGTCAAGCTCGAGGCCGGCAGCGTCGCGCCGCCGGCGGCCGGCATGCCCTGGATCATCGGCGCGCTCGGCGGCTCGCCTGTGAAGGGCCATTTCAACGGCAAGATCGAGCGCCCGATGATCGCCGCCTGCGCGGCCGATCCCGCGATGGTCGAGGGGCTCACAGCCAGCCCAACGGCCCACGGTGTCATCGCACGCTGGGACTTCTCGCGGGATATATCGACGATCGGCATCGTCGATGCGGGCCCCGGCGGACATCATGGACGCCTCGTCAATCTCCCGGCCCGTGCCATGACCGGCGCGGCCTGGACAGGGCGGGAGATGTGCTTCCGCCATGCGCCCGAACAGTACGGCGCCATCCACTTCCACGAGGATGACGTCTCGGACTGCGGCTGGGAGACGGACTTTACGTGGACTGTTCCGGCTGGCACGCGCTCGGGCACCTATGCAGTGCGGCTTTCGAGCGCGCTTGGCGAAGAAAACGTGCCGTTCTTTGTGGTGCCGCCCAGGGGCACCAGGACGGCCGACCTCGCCGTTCTCGTGTCGACCTACACCTACACGGTCTACAGCAATCACGCGCGCCCGGAGTCCGCGGATCCGAAGTGGCTCGCTGCGTGGAAGGCGCTCGCCAAGGACTGGGGGGGCTACCCTTACAATCCCGGTGAGCACCGCGACTACGGGCTCTCAACGTATAACTTCCATACGGATGGGAGCGGCATCTGCCACGCCTCGTGGCTGAGGCCGATGCTGAACGTGCGTGTCGGCTACATCACGTATCCCCATCCCTCCGTGCGTGCCTCGGGCCTGCGCCACTATCCCGCCGACTCCCACCTCATCACCTGGCTCGAAAAGCAGGGCATTGCCTACGACATCATCACCGATCTCGAGCTGGACACGGAGGGCGTTGATCTGCTCAGGCCTTATCGTGTTGTAACGACCGGCAGCCACCCCGAGTATCACACCGGCGCCATGCTCGATGCGCTGGAAGCCTATCGCGACGGTGGCGGGCGCTTCATGTACCTCGGCGGCAATGGCTTCTACTGGAAGGTTGCGCGCCACAAGGAAGCGCCTGCGGCGATCGAGATCCGTCGCGGCGAGGGCGGCATTCGTGCCTGGGCTGCCGAGCCGGGTGAATACTACAACGCCTTTGATGGCGAGTATGGCGGGCTGTGGCGCCGCAACGGGCGTCCGCCTCAGCGACTTGTCGGCGTCGGTTTCACAGCGCAGGGCAACTTCGTCGGCTCGCACTACCGGCAGTCTCCCGATGGCCGTTCGTCGCGCGCGGCGTGGATCCTTGAGGGCATCGGCGCCGACGAGCTGATCGGCGGGTTCGGCTTATCGGGACACGGCGCCGCGGGCTTCGAGCTCGACCGCGCCGACAAGCGGCTCGGTACGCCATCGCACGCCGTCGTCGTCGCCTCGTCCGAAGGTCATGAGCCCGATGCCCCATGGGTGCTGGTGCCGGAGGAGCAGCTCACACACATTACGACGTGGGCCGGCAAGCCGGCCGATGAGCTGATCCGCGCGGATCTGACCTTCTTCGAGACACCGAACAATGGCGCGGTCTTCTCGACGGGATCGATCACGTTCTGCGGGTCGCTGCTGCACAATGGGGGCGACAACAACGTCTCGCGGCTCTTGCGCAATGTGCTCGACCGGTTCCTCGATCCGGAAGCCCGGTTCCCGATGCCCGACGTTTGACTGCGCGCCTACGGGCGCATGCCGAACGTGCGTGGGCCGGGCGTGCGCAAGGGCTCGGCGAGATTGGCAAAGTCGCAGAGCAGGCGGCGCGTGTCGCGCGGATCGATGATCTCCTCGACTGCGAACGTCTCCGCCGTGCGGAAGGGCGAGCGGAGCGCATTGAGGCGCGCCTCGATCTCGGCGAGCTTGGCCTTGGGATCGGCGGCGGCGTCGATCTCGGCGCGGTAAGCCGCCTCGATGCCGCCTTCGAGCGGCAGCGAGCCCCACCAGGCCGACAGCCACGCGTAGCGCATGGCATAGCGCCCGGCGGGCACATGCGCCGCCCCCGCGACGCCGAACACATTGCGGATGATGATCGAGCACCACGGGACAGTCGTCTGGTTGATCGCCGCCATGGCACGCACGCCGAGGCGGATTGTCGCCGCGCGCTCGGCCTCGAGCCCGATCATGAAGCCAGGACAGTCCACGAGATGCACGATCGGCATATGGAACGTCTCGGCGAGATCGACGAAGCGGATCACCTTGCTGCAGGCATCTGCCGTCCATGCACCGCTCACATGGAACGGATCGCTCGCCATGATCGCGACGGGCAGACCGTCGAGACGCGCGAAGCCGGTGATCACCGGCCGGCCGAACATGCGACCCATTTCGAAGAACGAGCCGCGATCGACCAGCGCTTCGATGATCGGGCGCATTTTGTAGGGCTGATTGCGGTCTCGCGGGACGGCTCTGAAGAGCCAGTCCTCGCGCCGCCCCGGTGGATCGACGCGGGCCCCGCGCGGCGCGACCTCATAGCAGGAGGACGGCAGATAGGAGAGGAAGCGGCGCGTGCGCTCGAAGGCTTCCTCCTCGCTGTCAACAGCATCGTCGACGGCACCCGCCGCGCACTGGATCTCCCAGCCGCCGAGTGCCTGCTTCGAGAGCGCCTGCTTGTCGCCGATGCGCGCGACCACGGGCGGACCGGCCACGAACATCGCCGAGGTATTCTTGGTCATCAGCGAGTAGTGGCTCGCCGAGACCTGCGCGGCACCGAGCCCCGCAACCGAGCCGAGCCCCAGCGCCACGACGGGCACGAGACCGAGGTTGTCGGCGAGGTACTTGTAGCGCATGGACGAGCCGCCGAGGCCACCGGGCAGGTTGGCTCGCCCCGTCGTCTCGATTGTCTTGACTGAGCCGCCGCCGCCCGAGCCCTCAATGATGCGGACGATCGGCAGGCGCAGCTCGTTGGCCATCCGCTCGCCGAGCACGGTCTTTTCTGGGATTGTTGCATCGGCTGAGCCGCCGCGCACGGTGAAGTCGTCGCCGCTGACGACAACGGGGCGGCCGTCGATCCGCGCCCTTCCAGTGACCCGGTTCGACGGCGTGACGCGGACGAGATTGCCGGCGGCATCATACTCGGCGAGGCCGGTGAGGGTGCCGACCTCGCTGAACGTGCCCGGATCGACAAGGCGGCCGATGCGCTCGCGGATCGTGAGGCGCCCCTCGCGATGCTGGCGGTCGACCTTCTCAGTGCCGCCCATCTCCTTCGCGAAGTGCTCGCGCCGTCTCAGCTCATCGAGCTCGCTCTGCCACCCCTGCGGCGGCGGCGCGCCGCCCGCGTCGTCATTGGGCATCCGCCTCACTCCCTGCCGCGGCTTCGGCGGCCGGGCACATGTTGTTCGGTTGCCGGCGAGCTTAGCGAGGCCGTGCGCGGCGGACCAGTCGCAATCGGGCCGCAGGGTTTCCGCACGTGCGCATCGCCGATCCTCATGTGTTCTGGGGCATCCCGTCCGAACTCCCGCCGGAATGCTGCCTTCTCGTGATGGTAGGCGGCAAGGAGGGCCCGGTGCCGCGCGAGCTGGTACGTCCAGTGTCCGGCGAGCCCACGCCTGCGCTCGGCCGCGAGCACGCGCGCGAGCTTGGCGATCAGGGCCGCCCGGCCATAGAATGAGCGGTCTGAGAGCTCGGCCGGCGCTGCGGCGATAAGCCAAGGCAGAGCGCGGAGATGACGCGGCGGCTGGCCCATCGCCCGATCATGCGCCATGCCGCGCGGGCGGGGACAAGGACGCCGCCGGGGCGACAGCAGCTGAAGGATGCGGCCATGTCGATGGACTGGGACGAGGCAAAGCAGCAGACGGTCAAGGGCATCCAGGTCGGCGACAACCTCGAGACCCTGTCGATCCGTGAGCTTGAGGCGCGCATTGCCGCCTTCGAGGCGGAGATCGTCCGCGTCCGGGCCGAGATTGCGCGCAAGAAGGCACACGAGGCCGCGGCGGCAAGCCTTTTCAGGCGGTAGGGAAAGATGCTCCCGCTCACCACCCCCTGAAGGGCGTGTCCGGCGTCGGCGTCAGCGGCGGCCGGCGCTCCTTGTAGGCCAGCAGGTTGTCCACCACGAGCTGGCCCATCTTGTCCCGCGTGTGCTGCGAGCCCGAGCCGACGTGCGGCAGGAGCGTCACGTTGTCGAGCTCCAGAAAGGCGGGATTGATCCGCGGCTCGTTGAGATAGACGTCGAGGCCGGCGCTCAGGATCGTGCGGTTCTTCAGCGCCTCGATGAGCGCAGGCTCGTCGACCACCGTGCCGCGCGCCACGTTGATCACGATGCCGCGCGAGCCGAGCGCCTCGAGAACGGGCTTATTGATCAGCCCCTGTGTCGCCGGCCCGCCGGGGAGGATGGCGATCAGGGTATCGACGTCCCGCGCCATCGCGACGAGATCGTCGTAGAAGGGATAGGGGACATCCGGCTGCTTCCGGCGGCCGAAATAGCTGAGCGGCACGCCGAAGCCCTCGAGCCGCCGCCCAATGGCCTTTCCGATGCGCCCGAAGCCGACCATGCCGATATGGCGGTCGCGAAGCGAGGCGGTGTAGCGGAACTCACCTTTGGTCCACTCGCCCGCACGCAAATAGGCCTCTGCGTGGTTGAACTCGCGCACGGTGGCAATGAGCAGGCCGACCGCCATGTCGGCGACCTCCTCGTTCAGCACATCCGGCGTGTGGGTGATGACGACGCCCTGCGCCTTGGCCGCCGCGACGTCGATGCTGTCGTAGCCGACCCCGTAGTTGCTGATGATCTTGAGGTTCGGCATCCGCTTGATCATGTCGGCAGTCGTCGCGACGTTGGTCAGCGCGCCCGTGCAGACTCCCTCGATGCGAGGTCCCACCTCGGCGAACAAGCGGTCCCAGTCCGAAACCTTGTTCAGCCAGTACACCTCGAAGGCGTCCTCGATCTGGCGGGTGACCAGCGGCATCATCCAGCCGGTTGAGAGCAGTACGGGCTTGGGCATGGAAAGGCTTCGGCTCCTGACGTGAAAAGGGGGCTCAAACGGCACGCGACCACGCGCAGCATCGCATCGGCGTGCAGGGGTGACAACCCACCAGGCAAATGTGCGGGCCGCCTCATTTCCCGGCAGCCGTGATGCGGCCTGTCTTGGCGTTGATGGCGGTTGCGCACGCCGCCTCAGTTATGGTTAATTGAGCATATCGATCGCTGCGTGAGGGGCCCGATGGGCACTTGGTGCGGGGCCGAGTGCGTGGCGAGTCGGGCAGGAAGGTCCTTCCGTAACAGGGAGGACCTTGTTGTTTATGGGCACGATTCCTGCTGACACTCTGGTCCGAGGAAATCGCGCTCATGCCGGATCACGCCTACGACGTTGCCATCATTGGTGGGGGACACAACGGCCTCACCTGTGCCGCCTATCTCGCGCGCGCGGGCCTCCGCACGATCGTGCTGGAAGCGCACGACGTGGTGGGCGGCGCGGCCGTGACCGAAAGCTTCGCGCCGGGCTTCCGCAACTCCGTCGCCGCCTATACGGTCAGCCTGCTGAACCCGAAGGTGATCCGCGACCTGGAGCTCGCCCGTCACGGGCTGCGCGTCGTCGAACGACCGGCCGCGAACTTCTGGCCGGTCGATGCAGACCGCGGCCTGCTGCTGCCCTATGGCCTCGCCAACCGGCAGCGCGCCATCGCCCAGTTCTCGGCCCGCGATGCCGAGCGCCTGCCGGCGTACGACGCTGCGCTTGAACGCGCCGCGGGTCTGCTGCGCGACCTCGTGCTGCGCACGCCACCCAATGTCGGCGGCGGCATTGCCGAGATCATCCGGGGCGTGGGGCTGGCGCGCCGGCTGCGCGGCCTCGATGTGGACGGCTGGCGGCTCGTCACTGACCTCTTCACGAAAAGCGCCGCCGATTTCCTCGACCAGTGGTTCGAGAGCGAGATCGTGAAAGCGGCGTTCGCCTTCGACGGCATCGTCGGCGCCTTTGCCTCACCGCAGACGCCGGGCACCGCCTACGTTCTGCTCCATCACTGTTTCGGCGAGGTGAACGGCAAGCCCGGCGTGTGGGGCCATGCGGTCGGCGGCATGGGCGCGATCTCGCAGGCGATCGCGGCATCTGCCCGCGCGGCCGGCGCGGAAATACACACCGGCGCCCGCGTCGCCAGGCTGCGCATGGCCGGCGGGTACGCCGCCGGCGTCATTCTCGACACCGGCGCGGAAATCCGCGCGCGCGCT
>JBKBPL010000007.1:0-130240 GCA_046293075.1 Hyphomicrobiaceae bacterium
ATATTCCAGCAGAACACGACGCCGAGGATGAGCCCGGCAATGGTGCCGACAACGCCGATCGAGGCGCCGGTGATCAGGAAGACGCGCATCATCGCCCCTTTGGTCGCGCCCATGGTGCGCAGGATGGCGATGTCGCGCCCCTTATCCTTCACGAGCATCATCAGGCCGGAGATGATGTTGAGCGCGGCCACCAGGACGATCAGCGAAAGGATGATGAACATGACGTTGCGCTCGACCTCAAGGACGGTGAAGAAGGTCTCATTGCGCTTGCGCCAGTCCGTGAAGTGCAGCGTCTGCCCGCCAGCAGCCTGCAGCGGTGCGAGGACATCGCCCACCTTCTCCGGCTCGTTCAGAAGCACCTCGAGCACATCGACCTGATCGGGCCGCGAGAAATAGCGCTGCGCCTCCTTGAGCGGCATGAAGATCATGGCCTTGTCGTACTCGGACATGCCGAGCTCGAATATTGCCGAGACCGTATAGCGCTTGATCCTCGGGGCCGTGCCGAAGGGGGTCGCGGCGCCGCGCGGTGAGACGAGCGTGATCGCATCACCGGCCGTGACGCGCAGCATGTTGGCGAGGCGAATGCCGATCGCCAGGGATTCACTGGCGTCGAAGCCATCGAGGGTTCCGAAACGGACATTGTCGGCGACGAGCGGCATCTGGCGGAGCGCGCCCTCGCTCACCCCCCGGATGAGCCCGCCGAGCGTCACCGAGCTCGACGAGATCATGGCCTGTCCCTCGATGAGCGGCAGCACGGCGCGGACGCCGGGCACGGTCGAGAGGCGTGCGGCCGCCTCGTCGTAGTCGGTGAAGGGGTCGGCGACGCGGTAGACGATGACATGGCCGTTGACGCCGAGGATCTTCTGAACCAGCTCGCTGCGAAAGCCGTTCATGACGGCCATGACGATGATCAGTGTCGCGACGCCGAGCATGATGCCGATGAACGAAAAGCCGGCGATGACGGAGATAAAGCCCTCCTTGCGCCGCGCCCTGAGGTAGCGGCGGGCGAGCAGCCATTCGAACGGCGCGAAGGGCCGCGTATCGACGCTTGTGGCGCCCGATATGGTCGTCATCGTACTTTGGCTCCGATTTGCGGAGACCGCCGGTAGAATCCCTCGGCGATCGTATCGCCTAGCGTCGGTTGACTACCACAATCCGCCGCAATTAGGGCCGCGCGCGGCATATCTTACCCACCGCCCGTGGCGCCGGGGCGACAGGAAGGAGCCGATCGTCGCGGTTTGGCCTATAGCCATTCCTGCTCGCCGCGCCGCAGCTGCAGAATGCGGTCCTGGGGCACGTCGAGGGTATGGATCTGCCCCCAGTCGAGGCCGAGAACGTGCCCGCGTACGACCCGGCTGACGCCGCCGTGGGAGACCACCACGGTGTCGCGCTCAAGGCTGGTGAGCCAGTTTCCGACCCGCCTGGCAAGATCCTCGTAGCTTTCGCCATTTCGGGGGCGCCAGCGGTACGGATCAGCCTTGCGGGCAGCAAACTCTTCGGGATCGGTGTTCGGGAGCTCGTCCCAGATCTGGCCTTCCCAGTGACCGAAATTGATCTCCTTGAGAAGGTCATTGCGGGCGAAGGCGTCGGGATCGAGCCCCATCTCGCGACGAATGATGCGCATGGTCTCGGCTGTGCGCGCGAGCGGGCTCGCGACGAAATCGAAGGCGGCCGCCCGCCCGTTGAGGATGCGCGCGAGCTCGCGGCCGTTGCGCGCGGCCTGCTCGCGGCCCCGATCATTGAGCGGCGTATCTGTCTGGCCCTGGTAGCGCCGCACGGCATTCCAGTCCGTCTCGCCGTGGCGGACGAAATAAAGGGTAAGACCAGCCTTGAGCACGAATCAGACCTTGAGGACCAGCTTGCCGTTATTGCCGCCGGTGTAGAGCAGATTGAGGGTCTCGGTAAAGGCCTCGAGCCCGCCCGTGCGCACATCCTCACGGATCTTCAGCTGGCCCTCACGGTGCCAGGTCCCAAGCTGCGCGATCGCCTCGGGCACACGATCCTGCCAGTCGAGGACGATCAGGCCCTGCATCCGCAGGCGCTGGGTCAGCACGGCGCGCAGGTTCTTCGGCCCCTCCGGCAGCTTGGTTGCATTGTACGCCGAGATGAGACCACAGAGCGCGATCCGCCCGTGCACATTCATCTGCAGGAGAATGGTGTCGAGGATGTCGCCACCGACGTTCTCGAAATTGACGTCAATGCCCTTTGGGCAGGCCGCCTTGAGCTGGTCGGCGAGATGACCGCTCTTGTAGTCGATGCAGGCATCGAAGCCGAGTTCCTCGACCACATAACGGCACTTGTCAGGACCTCCGGCAATGCCAACGGCGCGACAGCCCTTGATCTTGGCGATCTGGCCGACGATCGAGCCGACGGCACCCGACGCGGCCGAGACGACCACCGTCTCACCGGCCTTCGGCTGGCCGACTTCGAGGAGGCCGAAGTACGCCGTCCAGCCGGGCATGCCAAGCCCGCCAACCCAGCGTTCGAGCGGCGCCAGGGCGGGATCGACCTTGACGAGCCCCTTGCCGTCCGAGATCGCGTACTGCTGGGCGCCGAGCATGCCCTGCACGGCATCGCCGACCTTGAAGGCCGGATTGCGCGAGGCCTCCACAACGCCGACCGAGAAGGCGCGCATCACGCCGCCGATCGCAACAGGTGGCACGTACGAGCGACCCTCGTTGATCCAGCCGCGCATGGCCGGATCAAGCGAGATGTAGGCGATCTTGACGCGGATCTCGCCCTCAGCCGGATCGGCGAGCGGCGCATCGTCGATCCTGAAAACGTCCGGCGTCACGAGGCCGGGGGACGGCCGCTTGGCGAGGCGCACCTGGCGGTTCGTGGGCATGGTCGTTGCCTCCTTGCTCCTTGATATCGACGCGGGCGCGTTATTCGGCTGCGGCCTTGGGCACCGCCGTTTCCTTGGCGGCACCCTCGGCGATCAGGCCGTTGATCTCGGACGGCGAGAATCCGGCTTCGCTCAGCACCTCGCGCGTGTGCTGGCCGAAAAGTGGCGCCGCGTGCAGAACCGCGCCGGGCGTCTCCGAGAATTTGACCGGCAGACCAATGGTCGTGACGTTTCCCGCAACCGGGTGCGCCAGTGTCGGCACCATCTCGCGGGCGATGGTCTGCGGATGGCTCAGCATGTCCTTGATGGACAGCACCGGTCCTGAGGGAATGCCTGCAGCCGCAAGCTCGGGGAGCCATTCGCCAGTCGCGCGCTGCTTGAAATAGGGCGTCAGCGTTTCGACGAGCGCCGGCAGATTGGCCATGCGGCCCTGCGGCTGCTCGAAGCGCGGGTCGCTCGCGATCTCGGGGCAGCCGAGTATGCGGCCGAGCGCGGCGAACATCTTCTGCGTGTTGGCGCCCACGTTCATCCAGCCGTCTTTCGTCTCGAAGGCCTGATACGGCGCATTCAGCGGATGGGCGGAGCCCATGGGCCCCGGGGAGATGCCGGTCGCCAAGCAGATCGCCGACTGCCAGTAGGTGAGCGTGACGCCGGCATCGAACAGCGACGTGTCCACGAACTGGCCCGCGCCCGTCTTGAGCTTGTGCGCGTAGGCAGCGCAGATGCCGAGGGCGGCGAGGATGCCGGCAACGATGTCACAGGCCGGCGCCCCGACCTTGACCGGCGGCCGCCCGGGCCCCTCGCCGGTGATGGCCATGAGGCCCGACATGCCCTGCGCGATGAGATCGTAGCCGCCCTGCTCGGCGAGCGGTCCTGTGCGGCCGAATCCGGAAACCGCACAGTAGATGAGGCCTGGGAATTCCTTGTGAAGGGCCTCATAGCCGAGCCCGAGCTTGTCCAGCGTGTCGTGACGGTAGTTCTCGATCAGCACGTCGGCGTCCTTGAGCAGGCGCTTCAAGGCCACGCGTCCCGCCGGCTTCTTCAGGTCGAGGACAATGCCGCGCTTGTTGCGGTTCATCATCATATAGGCCGCCGGCTCGCCATTGATGTCGGGCGGGAGCATCCGCCGCGTATCGTCGCCGCCATCCGCCTTCTCGACCTTGATCACGTCGGCGCCCATATCGGCGAGCATACGCGCCGCGGTCGGGCCCGCCATGACGTGCGAGAGATCGATGACACGCATCCCCGTGAGCGGGCCGCGCCTTTCAAGTCGGGATACGGCGCGCTCAGACATGGTTCCTCCGTGATGCTTCCTCGTGCGCCCTGCACTCTTCGGCGCGAAGCCTGCCCGATCAAGCGGGAGGCCGCAAGCCCAGCTCCTGATCGGCCGGCAGGGGCGCAAAGAGCGCTTCGACCGTCTCACCGCTCAGTTCCGCGAGCGTCGGCGGGTTCCAGCGCGGGCTCTTGTCCTTGTCGACGAGAAGTGCCCGCACCCCCTCGACGAACTCACCATCCTCGAAGAGGTGAAGACAAAGCCTGAGCTCGATGTTCAGCGCCTCCTCCAGGCACCCGAGCTTTCGCGCGCGGCGCACGGCGGCGAGCGTTGCCGCGAGCGCCTTCGGGGAGCGCACGAGTAGGGCCTCGCGCGTCTTGCTTGCCCACGCGCTGTCCTCGATCGCCAGCGCCTCAAGGATGGCGGGCACCGTAGCGTGCGAAAACGCGCGCCCGATCTCATCAGTGTGATCGGCCAGGTTGGAATGCGGCGGCGGCTCGGCAAAGCGTGCGATCACGCGGCGCACGTCTGCGGCGTGTGTCTTGCTGAGGACAGCGCGCAATTCATCGAGCTTCGCAGACTGCACGAAGACATCGGCGAAGCCCGAGAAGATGGTGCCGGCGCCGTGCATCCGCTCGCCGACGAGCCCCAGGTACTCGCCAAAGGAGTCCGGCGCGCGGGCGAGCAGCCAAGTGCCGCCGACGTCGGGAATGAGCCCGATGGTCGTCTCCGGCATGGCGAGCTGAGAGCGCTCGGTGACGATCCGCGTGCCGCCCTGCGCGTGCGCGGAAAGTCCGATCCCGCCGCCCATCACAATGCCGTCCATGATGGGCACGAACGGCTTCGGGTAGCGGTGAATCAGTGCGTTGAGCGCATACTCCTCGCGCCAGAAGGCGAGCGCATCGTCGAGACCGCGCGCGCGGCTGTCATAGAGCCAGCGCACATCGCCACCGGCGCAAAGCCCGCGTTCGCCAGCGCCGTCGAGGATGACCAGCTCGACCGCCGGATCGTCCCGCCACTGCAGCATAGCCGGCCAGATGGCCCGAACCATACCGAGCGTCAGTGCGTTAAGCGCCTTCGGGCGGTTCAGCGTGATGCGCCCGGCCGTACCCTCGACGCGGATCAGGACCTCGTCGCTTGCCGCCGTCATGCCGCCTCGCCTCAGATCTTGGGCGTCGGAAACGCCCCGCGCGCCGTCTCGTAGGCGCGGCCGATGCGCAACGCCAGCGCATCGTCGAAGCGGCGGACGACGATCTGCAGGCTCATCGGCAGCTTCGCCTTGCTGAGCGTCGTCGGCACGGCGAGGCCCGCGAGCGCAAGGTAATTGGCCCAGCGGGTGAAATGCGCCATCGGCGACTTTGACTCGTCGACCTCGGCAACTGGGATGGCCGGGAACGGGATCGTCGGCAGGATGATCGCATCAAGCCGATCCATGGCCGAGAGGAACGCATCGATGTGCTTTTCCCGCGCCCGCATGACATCAAGATAGTCGGCGGCGGAGATCGTCTTGCCACCGAGGAAGCGCGTGCGGATGGGATCAGCCATGCCCGACATCGGATCATCGATGAGCGGGCGCCAGTTCGCATATCCCTCGGACGCAATGATGATGCCGTTCAATCGTGAGAAGCTGTCGAAGGGCTGCGGCATCTTGAAAGGCTCGACGCGCGCGCCAAGCTTCTCGAGCGTTCCGGCGGCCTTGGCGAGATCGGCCTTGACCTCGTCGTCGGTGAGCGTGAGGTCCTCGTCGACGACGCGCCCGATCCTGAGGCCCGCCACGCCCTTTTCGAGATCGCGCAGAGGATCGATCGGGCGGAAATCTTCGGTCGAGGGGTCCTCAGGGTCAGGCCCGATCATGGCGGCGAACATCCGCGCCGCCATCGTCACGTCACGGGCGAGCGGTCCAGCCGTATCGAGCGTCTGCGAAAGCGGCGCAATACCTGTGCGTCCAATCAGGCCGATCGAGGTTTTGAGCCCGACGCAGCCGCACAGGGCCGCCGGAATGCGCACCGATCCGCCCGTATCGGTGCCAAGCCCGCCCGGCAGCACGCCTGCGCCGACGATCGAGCCGGTTCCGCTCGACGAGCCGCCGGGGATGCGGTGGACTTTGAGGTCCCACGGGTTCCACGGGGTGCCGACCGTGACATTGGTGCCGTAGCCGCCGAAGGCGTACTCGACCGTATGAGTCTTGCCTGCGACGATGGCGCCGGCGGTGCGCAGCCTAGTGACTACGTGGGCGTCACGCTCGGCCGGCGCAGCCTGCTTGCGCGTCAGCGAGCCGCAGCCCGATACAAGCCCCTCGACATCGGCGATATCTTTGATCCCGACGGGTACGCCGTGCAGGAGACCGTGCGCCGCACCTTGCGCTGCCCGCACGTCGGCGAGGCGGGCCTCCGCGAGCGCGCTTTCGCGTGTGATCCGGGTGAATGCATGGAGCTTCTTGTTGGCGGCTTCCGCGGCATTGAGCGTCTTCTCCACGGCAGCCGAGATGGCGCCGGAGGCGGCAGCTTCAGAGGGTTTGGGCATGGGGCTCACGGCTCCATTCGAGCGGGGGCTGGCGAATGGGGGGAGCCTAGCACCTCCGGCGCAGGGGGCGCGAGGCCCCTTCGGTGCAGGGGCGCATTGCGCATGGCAAGCGCCTGCGACGTTTCGCTCGGGAAGAAGAGCTGGGCAGCTCGGGTGACGCCGGGGCGGCCGCCGCGTTCAGGCGGCAGATGCGACCTGACTACGACGTTGGCGGCCGGCACTGCTCGTCAGCAGGCAGCGGATCGCAGTCGCGATCGCGCACGCACGTGTGCAGCGCGGTCTTGGTCTCGGCGCTATAGATGCCATCCATCTGCCCGCGGTACAGTCCGCGTTCTGCGAGGCCGCACTGGTAGAGCTTGATCATGCGCTCGCCGCCGAGGTGGATCGCCATTTCATAGTCGCGGATCGCACCCTCGATATTGCCCATGAGCTGGCGGATGTGGGCGCGCGTATCCCAGGAGTGCTCGCTGTCCGGGTTGAGCAGCAGCGAGCGCTCGACGTCCGGCAGCCCTTCGACGCCGCGACCGGAGCGGAAATAGGCCCAGGCGCGGTTGTTGAGCGCCGAAGGCGAGTTGGGATTGATCGCGAGCGAAGCGTCATAATCCTCGATCGCGCGGTCGAGCTGCCCCTTGATCGACAGCGCGAGGCCGCGGATGGCGAGCGCGTTGCTGCGTTCGAGGGGCGGTGTCGCCGGGTTGTCGATGATGATCGTGCAGCCGATGATGCGGCGCTCGTTGTCATCGCTCAGGCAATCGGCCGCGCTGCTGTCGGCGCGCGCGGCGGTCGCGGCCACGGCGGCGAACCAGAGGGCCGCGAGGATGGTGCCTGCTCGTCTCATTCAGTACTCCTGCAGTGCGCGGCGCCGCGCCCCCACAACGGGCGGCGATGTTCAACAGCACTACGACGCAAGTATGTCCAGGCCTCAGATTGCGGAACGGTTGCCGCCGCCCGGCCCCGCGCTATCCACAGACATGGGGGCACTGGCCTCAGGCTTCCGCCCGGCCTCCGGTCGGGCGGCTCAATCCGCCCGATTATCCGGGACTTCCACATCAAGATCCAGAATAAGGAAGCTCCAGGACTTGCCGTGGCTGTCGAGGCCGAGGGAGGTATTCACGCCGCCTTCGAGCGCATCGTGCATAACAAAGTTCAGACCATGCAGGTGGTCGAGCGCATAGCGCTTGACCACCCCCCGGATCAGGTCGGGGTAGGCCGCTTTGATGCGCTCGGGCGTGAGCTGCTCCTTCACCAGCGGGTAATCACCAGGGTCATAGACCCATACGGAGACGTTCGACGTATTGCCCTTGTCGCCGGCGCGCGCGTGCGCGATCTCGTGCAGCTTGATGCGTCGGCTCATGCGCGGATGACCTTCACGCTCGGGCGCACGGCGCCGCGATCGATGAGCGTCGAATGGGTAATGACGCTCGGCGTGATCTGGCCGCGGAAGCCGCCGCCGCCGGCAGGGCCGCAGCAAAGGAGCGCCTCGACCTCCCAGAGCAGCGTCGCAACATCATCACGATCGGGCGAACGCATGGCCGCATGGACGCGCACGTCGGCGCTCTCTGCGCGCGGACCGTGCGCCGTGGCGTGCAGCGAATTGATGCCAATGAGGTCGATGCGGAGCGCTTCGAAGCCGGGACGCCGCGCGAGGCGTTCGCGCAGGATGTCGCGCGCCAACCCGGCGCGTGCCGTGGCGTTGGGGCCAGCGTAGCTGATGCCTGCCTCGCCGAAGAAGCCGCCGTCGAAGCCGATCGTCACCTTGAGCTTGTCGGGGCGCTTGTGGCCGCTGCCTTGGTCAACGCGCACGCGGTCGCGGCCCACTTCCTGTACGGTGACGTGGCTGAAGTCGGCGGTTACGTCCGGCGTGAGGTAGGCGGTGGGGTCATGGACCTCGTACATAAGTTGTTCCTTGACGGTACGCTGCGTGACCATCCCGCCCGCATCGGCGAGCTTGGTAATGACGCAGCGTCCTCGCTCGTCCACCTCGGCAATGGGATAGCCGCAATCGGCAAGACGGGGCACGTCCTTGCGCCCCGGATCGGCGAAATAGCCGCCCGTGATCTGCATCCCGCATTCCATGAGGTGCCCGACGAGCGTGCCCTGGCCAAGGCGCTGCCAGTCGTCGCGCGGCCAGCCGTAGTGGTGAACCAAGGGCGATAGAAAGAGCGATGGGTCGGCGACGCGCCCGGTGATCACGACATCGGCGCCGGTTTCGAGGCCCGGAATGATCGCGTCAATGCCGAGATAGACATTCGCGCCGACCACCGGCCGCCCGACGTCGGCGACCGTCTCGTCGTGATTGTCGAAGAGGATGGTATCGGGCCCAATCAGATCGGAGACGTCATCGCCTTCGATAGCGGCCACCGTCACGCCGCTGAGACCCTCTGCGCGCGCGACCTCGGCCACGACCTCGGCGGCCGCAGCAACGTTCGCCACGCCCATGTTCGTGACGATGCGTGTGCCATTGCGTTTGCAGTGGCCGAGCACGCCGCGCATGCGCGCTGCAAGCTGCGGATTGTAGCCGCGCTTGGGATCGAGCTGGCGATCGCGATGACCGAACGCCAGCGTGCGCTCGCCGATCGTCTCGAAGACGAGATAGTCGAGCGCCCCCTTCTCGGCGAGATCGATCGCCGGCTCCAGCCTGTCCGACGAAAAGCCGGCGCCACATCCCAGTCGCAGCATGCTGTGGTCCTACTCCGCCGGCTCAAGGCGCCTACAGGCACCCCGTGATCGTCGAGCCGCATTTCACATAGTTGATGAGGTCCCAGGCGCAGCAGGGCTCGACCTTCTTGCATACCCAAACGCGCTTCTGGCCATTCGGATGCGTGTGCCGGCACACCTTCTCGTCCTTGCCGACCTTGGGCGCGGCCTCGGCTGCTTTTGCCTTCGCCTTGGGCTGGCCCTGGGCCATCAGTGGCGCGCTCATGCCGAGCGCGAGCGCAACCGCCAGTCCGATCGTCATGATGCGCATGTCATATCCCCCTTGGCTGCTCCCACGAGGCCCGCCAGCGGAGGCATCATGCCGCGCCAGTGCTGAGGCGACAAGTACCGGTTGCCCCTTGGCCACAGGCGGCTATCATCCGCGCCAACAGACAAGTTGAACGCCCAGGGAGCCGACCATGAAAACCCGCGCCGCCGTCATCTATGAGATGGAAAAGCCGCGCCCCTATGCCCAATCCAAGCCCATGGTCATCGAGACGCTGGATCTCGACCCGCCGGGCGAGGACGAGATCCTGGTGCGCATCCGCGCGGCCGGCCTCTGCCACTCCGACCTCTCGACCATCAACGGCGACCGCCCACGCCCCCTCCCGATGGTGCTTGGCCACGAGGCGGCTGGCGAGGTCATGGAACTCGGCCCTGGCGTGAAGGATCTCGCCGTCGGCGATCACGTGATCCTCGTCTTCGTGCCGAACTGCGGCCGCTGCGCACCCTGCCAGGAAGGCCGCCCTGCGCTCTGCGAGCCGGGCTTCAAGGCGAACAGCGCCGGCAAGCTGCTCAACGACGTGACGCGTCTCTCGCGCAACGGCAAGACCGTCTATCACCACGTCGGGGTGTCGGCCTTCTCGGAATACGCCGTTGTCTCACGCTGCAGTGTCGTGAAAATCGACCAGTCGCTGCCCTTCGAGGAGGCCGCACTCTTCGGCTGCGCCGTGATCACGGGCGCCGGTGCCGTCATCAACACGGCGAAGGTACCGCCCGGCACGACGGCCGCCATCGTCGGTCTTGGCGGCGTTGGCCTCATGTCCATGCTCGGCGCGCGGCTCTCCGGCTGCCGGCAGGTTGTCGCCATCGACATGCTCGACGACAAGCTGAAGCTCGCCAAGCAGCTCGGCGCGACGCACACCGTGAATGCGCGCGATCCCCATGTGGTCGAGCACGTGAAGGACATCACCGGCGGCGGCGTCGACTTCGCGTTCGAGATGGCGAGCTCCATCAAGGCACTCGAGCTCGCCTACAAGATCACCAAGCGCGGCGGCACGACCGTCACCGCGAGCCTGCCCCATCCGTCGCACACCATGCCGCTGCCGGGCACGCACCTCGTTGCGGAGGAGCGCACAGTCAAGGGCAGCTACGTCGGCTCGTGTGTTCCTTCCCGCGATATCCCGCGCTTCATCTCGCTCTATCAGCAGGGGATGCTGCCGGTCGATCGCCTCATGAGCGAACGCATCACGCTTGACGAGATCAACGAGGGGTTTGACAAACTCGCCGACGGCGGGACAGTGCGGCAGATCCTGGTGCCGTAGGCGTGTGCGCGCCGTCGGCGCGACCGGTTACCGCCCCGCCTTTGAAATGAACGCGCGCGCGCCGGCGCCAAAGAGCTTGGGCAGGTGCGTATAAATGTAGCGCGCGCCGCTGGCGATGACCTGCTCAAGAGTTTCGGTCGTCGCAGGCATTCCCGCTGTCTTTCCTGCCGCGATGATGCGCGCGAGCGTCGTCTCGATGGCGTCCTTCACTGCTGGTGCCTTGGGATTGCCCGGGTGTCCCATGGATTGGGAAAGATCGGATGGGCCGATGAAATAGACGTCGATATCGTCCACGGCGAGCAAGGCATCGACGTTCGCAATAGCTTGGGCGTGCTCGAGCTGGATGCAGAGAAGGCTCTCGGCATTCGCGTCGCGCACGAAGTCCGGCATGGTCTTGCCGAGGCCATAGTTGTCGGGGCGGGTGCCGGCGGCGAGGCCGCGGTTGTCGCCGGGGCCGAATTTGACGGCGGCCAGCGCGCGGCGTGCATCATCGGCCGTATTGATGTGCGGAACCTGCACGCCGGCGGCGCCGCGATCCATGACGGACGTGATCTCGGCGCTCGCATGGCTGCGCGGACGCACGATGGGCGCGATGCCGCATGCTTCGGCGGCCATGATCATGAGCTCGGCAGTTTCGAGCCCGATCGTGCCGTGCTCCATGTCGATGAGCACCCAGTCGAAGCCGGCGTGCGCCGCCATCTCGACCATCTGCGGCGAGGGGATCATGATCGAGCAGCCGAGTGCCGGCGTGCCGGCCTTGAGCAGCGCCTTCATGTGGTTCGTGCGCATGAGGACGCGCTCCAATCGTGGTGGAGGGCCTACTTGCCGGCCGACGCACCATCCTCGCCGCTGTCGCCATTCTCGCTGCCGTCGTCCGGAATGCGCTCGACAGAGGCAACGGTCTCATCCTCGTCCGTGCGGAAAATGCGCACGCCCTGCGTGTTCCGCCCGGCAATGCGGACATCATTCACGGGGCAGCGGATGAGCTGGCCACCGCCGGTGACGAGCATGATCTGGTCGCTGTCTTCGACCGGGAAAGAGGCGACGAGCGGCCCGTTGCGCTCGTTGACGACCATGGCGACGATGCCTTTGCCGCCGCGGCCGCTCACCCGGTATTCGTACGAGGATGTGCGCTTGCCGTAGCCGCGGCTCGAGACGGTGAGCACGAACTGCTCGCGCGCGCCAAGCTCGGCGTAGCGCTCGGGCGTCAGCTCCTCGCCGGCTGCGGCCTCCTCGGCTTCGGCATCGGGGGCGGCCTCCTCGGCGCCGTTCTCCGCGCCCTCGCCGGTGGCGCGCCGCATGGCGCTCGCCTGCCGCAGGTACGCCGCCCGCTCGGCCGGCGTCGCCTCGACATGGGCGAGAATGGCCATCGAGATCACCCGGTCGCCGTCATCGAGACGGATGCCGCGCACGCCCGTCGACTCGCGGCCCTTGAAGAGACGGACATCATCGGCGGGGAAGCGGATGCACTGGCCGCCGGCGGTCGTCAGCAGCACGTCGTCGCCCGGCGTGCAGAGTGCGACATCGACGATCTGGTCGCCATCGTCGAGCTTCATCGCGATCTTGCCGTTGCGCTGGATGTTCTCGAAGTCGGCAAGGCTGTTGCGGCGGACAGTGCCGGAGCGTGTCGCAAACATCAGCTCACGATCGGCCCAGGTCTTCTCGTCCTCGGGCAGCGGGAGGATGGTCGTGATGACTTCGCCCTGCTCGAGCGGCAGCAGATTGATGAGGGCCTTGCCGGTGCCCTGGGGTGTCGCGGCAGGAAGCCGCCAGACCTTCAAGCGGTAGACCATGCCGCGCGAGGAGAAGAAGAGCAGCGGGGTGTGCGTCGAGGCAATGAAGAGCTGCGTGACGACATCTTCCTCGCGCGTCGTCATGCCGGAGCGCCCCTTGCCGCCGCGGCGCTGGGCGCGGTACGTCGAGAGCGGCACCCGCTTGATGTAGCCCTTGAGCGAGACTGTGACGACGCAGTCCTCGCGCTGAATGAGGTCTTCGTCCTCGAGTTCGCCCTCCATGGGCACGATCTCGGTGCGGCGCGGTACGGCGAACTCGTCGCGGATCGCGGTCAGCTCGCCCTTGATGATGTCGATGATGCGGGCGCGCGAGGAAAGGATCGCAAGGTATTCCTTGATCTCCTCGGCGATCTTGGCGAGGTCATTGCCAATCTCGTCGCGGCCGAGCGCGGTGAGGCGCGCGAGGCGCAGCTCGAGGATCGCGCTCGCCTGCTCGTCGGAGAGCCTGGTCGTGCCTTCATGCGACACGCGGTGGCGCGGATCGGCGATCAGCTCGACGAGCGGCGCGACGTCCCTTGCCGGCCAGTCGCGCTCCATGAGCTGCTCCTTGGCAATCGCAGGGCTCGGCGCGCGGCGGATCAGATTGACGATATCGTCGATGTTGGCGACGGCAATGGCCAGGCCGACGAGGATGTGGGCTCGACTGCGCGCCTTGGTCAGCAGGAACTTGGTCCGGCGGCTCACGACCTCCTCGCGGAAGGCGTTGAACGCCTGGATCATGTCCTTGAGATTGAGCTGCTCGGGTCTGCCGCCGTTGAGCGCGATCATATTGGCGCCGAACGTCGTTTGCAGGTCGGAGTAGCGCCAGAGCTGATTGAGCACGACATCGGCCACGGCATCGCGCTTCAGCTCGATGACGATGCGCATGCCCTCGCGGCTCGACTCGTCCCAGATGTTCGAGATGCCCTCGATGCGCTTGTCGCGCACAAGCTCGGCGATCTTCTCAATCAGCACGCGCTTGTTGATCTGGTAGGGAATGGCGGTGACGACGAGCGCCTCGCGGTCGCGGCGCAGTTCCTCGACCTCGACGCGTGCGCGCATGATGATCGAGCCACGCCCACGGTGATAGGCCGCGAGCGCGCCCGCCTGGCCGAGGATGAGGCCGCCGGTCGGGAAATCCGGCCCCGGGACGATCTGCACGAGCTCGTCGATGGTGATGTCGGGATTGTCGAGGTGCGCGATCGCGGCGTCGATCACCTCGCCGAGATTGTGCGGTGGGATGTTGGTCGCCATGCCGACGGCGATGCCGCCGGCGCCGTTGACGAGCAGGTTCGGGAACTTGGCCGGCAGGACCGACGGCTCCTTGCGCGTGCCGTCGTAGTTCTCGTGGAAGTCGACCGTGTCCTTGTCGAGGTCGTCGAGGAGGTGCTGGGCGACTTTGTGCAGGCGGCACTCGGTATAGCGCATGGCCGCCGGCGGATCGCCGTCGACCGAGCCGAAGTTGCCCTGCCCGTCGACGAGCGGCACGCTCATCGAGAAGTCCTGCGTCAAGCGCACGAGGGCGTCGTAGATCGCGGTGTCGCCGTGCGGGTGATAGTTGCCCATCACCTCGCCGACGACTTTGGCGGATTTGACGTACTTCTTGTTCCAGTCGAGCCCGAGCTCGCTCATGCCGTAGAGAATGCGGCGATGCACGGGCTTGAGGCCGTCGCGCACATCTGGGAGCGCGCGCGACACGATCACGCTCATGGCGTAATCGAGATAGCTGCGCCGCATCTCATCTGAGATCATGACCGGCCGGATGTCGCTCGGGCCCTGGCCGCCGCCAGTCTCGCCGGTCTTGTCCTTGTCTACCACGTCTGCTCACCCGCTGCATGAGATGATGGAGGCGCAAAAAACACGTGCCGATCCGCCGAATCGGTCACGTGGCCTCCTGAATTTGGGCAGAGGTATAGCACGCTGGCGGGCCGCGGCAATGGCGCGAAAGCGCCCACTTTGAGGCCAAATCGATGCGCCGAAATATTTATCAATATCAATGTCGTAATCGACCCGCTAGGTGCCCCAGACACTGCAGGATCAGCGGGCCTGCCTGGACCAGCAGGACAGCGCCAAGAATGAGCCCGGCGCCACACCATGCGGAGAGCGAAAGGCGCTCGCCGAGGAGCAGATAGCCGGCCAGCGCGGCGAACAGCGTTTCGCTCGAGACGATGATGGCGGCCTCGGTCGGTGGGGTGTGCTTCAAGGCAATGGCGAGAAGCGTGAACGTCAGGGCGCTCGAAAGGAGGCCGACATAAGCGATCTCGCGCCAGGCAGCAGCGAGGGCCGCGAGCGAGATGGGCTCGAAGAGGATCGCGCCAGCCAATGCGAGCGCCGCAACGACGGCAAACTGGATGGCGCTGAACGTCACGGGGCGGGCGTGTCGCGCGGCCTGCGCGACGATAACAACGTGCCCCGCCCAGAAGAACGCCGAGATGGCAATGAGTAGGTCGCCGCGGGCGAAGGCGCCGAGCGTGCCGCCACCGAGCAGCCACACGCCGACGAACGACATTACGACGGCGGGCCAGACAACCCAGACCGGCGCGCGGCGCATCGCGATCCACACGAGGAACGGCGTGATCACGACGTAGAGCGCCGTCAGGAAGCCGGCATTGGTCGCCGTCGCCGTGACAATGCCGGCCTGCTGGATGGCCGCGCCGAGGAAGAATACCGCCCCGCCGAGTGTCGCGATCGACGGGAGCCCGTGCGCGGGCTGGCCGCCGGCGCGAAGGCGCTCGCGCAGTGCGAGCGGGGCGAGCGCCAGCGCGGCGACCGTCGAGCGTGCAGCAACGAACAGGAGCGGGCCGACGTGGTCCATGGCCGTCTTCTGGAAGACGAAGGCGACGCCCCAGACGGCCGCAGCGAGGACGAGGAGGAGATCGGCATGTATGCGGCGCATGAGCAACCTGAGGGATGTCGGCGTGAGAGGGGTCGCAGGGGCGCCGTGATGCTGATGGAGATGCTTATAGCGCGAGGGGACGGCATGTCACCTATGAGTGAGAGGTGGCGGGCTTTCTGCCCCCACGCCTTGCAAAGCGGGGCTTTGGCCGTAGAGTGCATGTCATCACTGCTCCCGCGCGAGTACCCGCCATGACGCGACCTACGGCTCCCGCCGGCCCGCTCTCCTCAATCACTGTGCTCGACATGAGCCAGGGCATCGCCGGACCCTCCTGCGGCGGCTATTTCGCCGAGCACGGCGCCCGCGTGATCAAGATCGAGCCGCCCGAGGGGGACTGGATGCGCCATCTCGGGACGCGCATCGATGGCATGTCCTCACAGACGATCGTCTACAACCGGGGCAAGGAGAGTCTCGCGATCGACCTTCGCAAGCCCGAGGGCCGCGATGTCGCGCTGAAGTTCGCCGAGCGCGCCGATGTCGCGATCGAGAGTGCGCGGCCGGGTGTCTTCGAGCGCCTCGGCCTCGGTTTCGAGGCGCTCAAGGCGCGCAATCCCGATATCATTTATGTGTCCGTCTCGGGCTGGGGACAGCACGGACCGAACCGCGAGCGGCCGATGGTGGACGCCGTCGCGCAGGCGGTTTCGGGCCTGATGAGCGTCATCCAGTCGCGCGAGGGTGCGCCGGTCAAGATCGACGCCACGCTCATTGATGCCATCACGGGTCTCTATGCCTTTCAGGCTGCCATCATGGCGCTGTGGGGGAAGGCGAAGGGCAGCGGTGCCAGGCACATCGACATCTCGCTCTTGCAGGCCTCTGCCCATATGCAGGCCCCGAACATTCTCGAATACGGCTTCGTTGGGCGACCGCCGGGCCTGCTCAATCCGCCTGCCGGCAACTACCGCACCCGCGACGGCTGGATCCTGATTACTCTCGTAAGCCAGGCGCAGTTCGAGGCGATCTGCCGCGCGATCGGCCGCGTCGACGTGATCACGGACGCGCGCTTCGTGACCGTGCAGGATCGCAAAGAGAATGTCGTGGCGCTGCGGGCCATCCTCGATGAGGCGCTGGCAAAGCGAACGACGGCAGAATGGACGGCCGCCTTCGAGAAGGAGGGGGCGCTTGCAAGCGGGATCAATTCCTACGGCGACTGGCTGGCGCATCCGCACGTGCAGGCGATCACTGCGGCGCCGATGCACCCGCTTTCGGACGGGCGCACGGTGCCGCTGCCGCATCTGCCAGGGCACGCTGCCTTCGAGGCGCCAGCACCGGCCATCGGCCAGCATACGCGCGCGCTACTTGCCGAAGCCGGCTTGAAGAGCGAGGCGATCGACGCTTTGCTGGCGTCGAAGCGCGCACGTCAGGCCGGCGAGGATCGCTGAACCATGACGCCGGAAGAGCATCACCGCCTCGCAACGAAGAACTTCGGTCCGCAGCGCTATTTCGAGGACTTCGTGATCGGCGAGACGTTTTATATCCCCTCGCGTACGGTAACCGATGCGCAGTTCGCGGCATTCCAGGCGGCGTCAGGCGACAACCACCCCATTCATTACGACCGGCCCTATTGCCGGGCGCACGGCCATCGTGATCTGCTCGCGCACGGGCTGCAGGTGTTGATCCAGTCGGCGGCGGGCGCCGGTGTCTTTCCTTTTCTCGTCGAGGAGAGCCTTCGCGCCTTCATCGAGCAGTCCTCGCGCTTTCTCGCGCCCGTGTACGTCGGCGACACGCTCTACCCGCTGCTGACCGTTGCGGAGCTGACGCCGCAGCGCACCACCGGGGTCGTTGGGCTTGCCTCCACGATCCACAATCAGGATGGCGCGCTCGTGATGGACGGGATGCAGCGTTATCTCATTCGCAAGCGCGCCGCCTGAGCCGGCCGTTCTACCCCGCTTGCGCGTCGCTCCTCAGCGGCAGCACCACTTCCCGCATCGTGGGATCATCAGCGACGACGTTGATCTCGAAGCCGAGCTCGGCACACATCTTGAGCATGGTCGTGTTCTCGGCGAGCACGTCGCCATGCAGGACGCCGATGCCGCGCGCGCGGGCGTGCGCAATGAGATGGCTCATCAGCGCCCAGCCGAGGCCGCGCCCCTTGACATCGGACCGCACGAGCACGGCGTATTCGGCCCGCGCGAGATCAGGATCGGCGGTGTAGCGGGCAACCCCGAGCAGGGCGCCGCTCTGCTGATCGAGGGCCACGAAGGCCATTTCACGCGCGTAGTCGATCTGTGTAAGGCGCGCAAGAAGCCTGAAGGAAAGCGACTTCATCGGGGCAAGGAAGCGCAGCCGCCGGTCGCTTTCCGTGACATGTGCCATGAACTCCGCGTAGAGCGCCTCGTCCTCGGGCTTGATCGGGCGCAGAAGAATTGCCTCGTGGTCGCCGATGGTGACCGCCTTCTCCCAGTCGGACGGGTAGGGCGCGATGGCCATCGGCACGCGTGGCTCCGCCGTCTCGGACGTGAGCATGACGCGCGCATCGAGTGCGAGTACGCCGTTGGCGTCTGCAAGCAGTGGGTTGATATCCAGCTCACGGATCTCCGGGTTCTCCGCGATCAGCTCCGAGATGCGGACAAGCGCGGCGGCGATGCCCGCGCGGTCTGCGGGAGGACGGTCGCGGTAGCCATGCAGAAGGCGATCGATACGCGTCTGGCGCATGAGCCGATCTGCGAGGCCGAGGTCAAGCGGCGGGAGGGCGAGTGCGGTGTCGTTCACCGCCTCGACGGCGACCCCGCCGGCGCCGAACATGATGAGGGGTCCGAAGGTCGCATCGACGCTCATGCCGAGGATGAGCTCATGCGCGCCCGGGCGTCGGATCATCGGCGAGAGCGTGAAGCGCAGCGAGCGGGCATGCGGGACGGCGGCGCGGACGCGCTCGAGCATGCGCTCTGCCTCGCGGACGGCGTCGTCCGCCGTCGCGATGTTGAGGCGTACGCCGCCGACATCCGACTTGTGGATCACGTCGGGCGAGAGGATCTTCACCACGACGGTGCTTCCTGAGGCGATGATCCGCTCGGCGATAGTGCGGACCTCTGTAGTATCAGCGGCCACGTCGGTCGGGACGATGGGAACGCCGTAGGCTGCCACCAGCGCCTTGCCATCCACCTCATTGAGCGTGGCCGTGCCTTCACGAAGCGCCTGCTCGATAATGGCGCGGGCTTTTACGCGGTCGGTTTTGGCGCTGCGATCCATGGCCGGCGGGGCGCGCATCAGCTCCATCTGGGCGCGGTTGTAGCGCACGAGCTGCATGAAGCCGCGGGCGGCGGCTGCCGGGGTCTCGTAGGTTGCGATACGCGCCGCAGAGAAAATGCGGCGGGCTTCCTCTGCCGCAGGTGTGCCGAGCCAGTTCGTCAGCACCGGCTTGTTGATCTTGCCCGCGGCTTGGCGCTTGGCGAGCGTATCGACGACGCGGGCTGCAATGTCGGTGCTGGAGGCGAGCGCCGTCGGGCAGTTGATGACGAGGAGTGCCGATGGATCAGGATCCTCGAGGAGGATCTCGAAAGCGGTGTTGTACCGCTCTGGGTTTGCGTCGCCGATGATGTCGACGGGATTGGCCTTTGACCAGTTTGCCGGCAGCACGGCAGAAAGTTTCTCGCGTGTTGCCTCGGAGAGCGGGGCCAGCTCACCGGCATAGTCGGCGAGGCGGTCCGCTGCCAGCACACCGGCACCGCCCCCGTTGGTCAGGATCATGAGCTGCTCGCTGGCAAGGCGCGGCACGCGCGTCAGCGTTTCAGTGGCTTCAAAGAGCTCGCTGAGATCCGTGACGCGCAGAACGCCCGCGCGTCGGAAGGCGGCCTCATAGGCATTGTCGGCACCGGCCAGGCGGCCCGTGTGGGAAGCTGCGGCCGCAGCAGAGGCCGCGTGGCGGCCGGCCTTGACGACGACCACGGGCTTCACGCGGGCGGCGCGGCGCGCCGCCGACATGAACTTCGGCGCGTGTGTCACGGCTTCCATGTAGAGAAGAATGGCCCTGCTACGCGTGTCGCCAGCCAGATAGTCGAGCATGTCGCCGAAGTCGACATCGCTCATGTCGCCGAGCGAGACGACATGCGAGAAACCGATGCTGCGCGCTGCGGCCCAGTCGATGATGGCCGTCACGAGCGCGCCGGACTGGGAAAGCAGCGCGATATCGCCGGCCGCTGGCGCCCTGTGCGAGAAGCTGGCATTGAGCCCGAGATGCGGCAGAATCAATCCGATGTTGTTTGGCCCGAGTACGCGGAAAATCTTCTCGCGTCCGGCCTGAAGGGCGGCGATCTTCTGCTCGTCGCTGAGCCCGGCGGTGATGACGACGGCGGCGCGGGTGCCGCGCTCGGCCAGCTCGCCGATGATCCCGGGCACTGTCGATGGTGGTGTTGCGATGACGGCGACGTCCGGGGCCTGCGGCACCGCACCGATGGTTTGATGGCAGAGGTGCCCCTCGATTTCGCTATGCTTCGGATTGACGAAGGCGATGGGGCCCTTGAAGCCGCCCGCGAGCAGGTTGCGTGCGACCGTGTTGCCGATCGAGCCGGGCCGGATGCTCGCGCCGATGAGCGCGACCGACCGTGGCTCCAGCAGCACGTCGAGGTTGCGCATTGTCATGTCGGGTGCTCCTGCAGCTTGGAGGCGTTGAGCGTGGCCGCAATCAGGGCGGCGGCCTCGGAGCGCGTGGCGTCGAGACTGGCGGCGGCATCGAGCCGGTGCCACGTGATGTCGCCGAGATTGTACTCAAGCTGGCGTGCGACGACCTCCGCGGTGGCGTCAGAGGCATCGCCCGTGCGCGCCGTGACGCGATTCTTGAGCACCTTGTCCGGGGCCTCGAGCCAGAGCCCGACAAAGGGCGCGTGTGCGGCCTCGGCGACGCGCGCGATGGCAGCCCGCTCATGCGGCGCGGAATGGACGGCATCGACGATCACGGCGTAGCCCGTGGCGAGTACCGCCGCCGCCTTGTCACTCAGTATCGCATAGACGCGTTCGGTGACCGGCCGAGTATAGGCCGCGTCCGGCAGGTGCTCGGTCTCCCCGAGCTGAAAGAGCCGTTTGCGCTCAATATCACTGCGCAGGTGCACGGCCCCCGGGGCACGGCCGATCCCGGGCGCGAGCGCAGCCGCCAGCGTGGATTTGCCGCTGCCCGAGAGGCCGCCGACCGCGACGAGACACGGCCGTGCCGGCGCGAGATAGCGGGAGGCCTGGCTCAGATAGTGGCGGGCATCATCGAGCACGCCCGGAAGTGCCTCGTTTGCGCCGGCGATCCGATGGAGATCGACCATGGCGCGGATGCCGGCGCGCAGCGCCAGGAACAACGGCAGGGCGGCCAGCCCCTCGAGGTTACGCGCGTCGGCGCGCCAGAGATAGCGGTTGAGCACCTCGTTTGCTATCGCACGCAAGCCCTTGTGATCGAGGTCCATGAGCAGGAAGGCAAGATCGTAGAGAATGTCGATCGTCGCGAGCCCCTCGTCGAACTCGATGGCGTCGAACGGTACTGGCCGCCCATGCCACAGCACCATGTTGCCCAGGTGCAGATCGCCATGGCAGCGTCGACGGAAACCCGCCCGTGCCCGCGCGGCAAGGAGCGATCGCACGCGCGCGAGATGTGCACGCGCGAGGTCGGCAAACTCCGCGCCATGTGTGCCGATCGCGGGATCTGCGGAGGCAGCACATGCTGCGGCGATGTCGGAGATGATCTTCTCGAAAGGCGCCACGCCGTCGCCATTGGTCACCACGGGCGCGCAGTCGTGTGCGGCAAGGACGACGTCTGCGATTGCCTTTGCCATTTGCCGGTCGATCCGTCCTTGCGTGGCGGCATGGCTCAGGAGATCGTCTTGCGCGAAACGTCGCATGTGCAGGGCGATCTCGACGGTTTCGCCGGCACCGTCGAAAGCGAGGCTGCCACCGCCTTCGCGCGTGATGCGCTTGAGCCCGAGGTAGAGGTCCGGAGCCGCGGGCCGGTTCAGCTCCAGCTCACGCGCCAGCGCCGCTTCGCGCCGGGCGAGCGTCGTGAAGTCGAGATAGGGCAGGCGGACGTGCTTCTTGACCTTGATCGCATCCCCGCCGGCCAGGAAGACGCGCGCGGCGTGCGTTTCGATAACGTCAACGCGCTCCGGGCGTTCCGGATAGGACGCCGGATCGGCCAGGAAGGCGCTGATTTCCGCTTCGCTTGGCGTCATTGCCGCTCGCCTGTCCGATCCGATGGGGCAACTCCTTCTCGTCGCGACAATACAGGACGTTCGTGATCCCTGATCGCTTCCTCTTCGAAGCGCATTGACGGTGGTCAATATCGGCGGCGCGCTGCCGGTTTGACCGCGCCGGAGAGGGCGTGGCAGTCTGGCGCCGGAGCAATCGCCCACGGGGAGGACACCGCCTATGGCCATGGACGCCGAACGGCTGCGCAACTGGAAGTTCGACGATGTCATTCACACGTTCACCACGCGCGACACCATGCTGTATGCGCTGGGCGTTGGTTGCGGCAGCGATCCGCTCGATGAGAGCGACCTTCGGTACGTCTATGAAGAGAACCTCGTCGCCCTGCCGACCATGGTCACGGTGCTTGGCTATCAGGGCTTCTGGCTTAAGGATAGCGGCCTCGGTGTGGACTGGCGCAAGGTCGTCCACGGCGAGCAGGCGATCACCATCCACGCACCCGTGCCGACCTCGGGGACGTTCATCGGCCGCTCACGCATCACCGGCCTCATCGACAAGGGCAAGGATCGCGGCGCCCTGCTGATCTCCGAGCGCGACATCATCGAGAAGCAGAGCGGCACACATATTGCCACACTCGTCTCGACGAGCTTTCTGCGCGGCGACGGCGGCTTCGGCGGGCCCTCCGGGCCGACGCCCCCCGTACATACACTGCCCGAGAAGGCGCCCGATGGCACACTCGATATCCCGACGCTGCCGCGTCAGGCGCTCATCTACCGGCTCTCAGGAGATATGAACCCGCTCCATGCCGACCCCAAGGTTGCTGCGGTTGCCGGGTTTCGTGCGCCGATCCTCCACGGGCTCTGCTCATTCGGCGTGGCCGGGCGCGCCCTCGCGAAGCTCGTCTGTGATGGTGATGCGAGCCGGATCAAGCACATGCAGGTGCGCTTCTCCTCGCCCATCTATCCGGGCGAGACGATCCGGACGGAGATCTGGCGCCATGGCGCCGAGATCTCCTTCCGCTCGCGCTGCGTCGAGCGCGATGTTGTGATCCTCAACAATGGGCTCGCACGGATCGCGAATTAGGCGCGCCTTCGGCGCGAGCCGAGTCAAAGACCCCTGCGCCGACCGGGTGGAATCTCGGTCCACGGCGGCTTTCCGCGCCGACGGACGGGCTGCGCGCCCCGCTAGACCTTGAAGTTCTAGACCTTGAAGTTGATGAATGTGATGAATTCACGGAGCACGGTCGACCACCAGCCGATCGTCTCGTCGAAGTTGGCACTGCAGACGCCGCCACGGAGGTTGACGTTCATCTCGACTGTCGCGTCGCCGTCCTTGTCGATCGCCGCCTTGCCGAAGCGCTTGGTGACATTCCACTCGTTCATGCGCTCCATGGTCTGTTTGACCTGCTGGGTGAAGCCCGCGCGGAACTGGACGGAGTTGCACTGCTCGCCGTTCTTGCAGCCATAGAAATAGATCTGGTAGCGCACGCCGTGCATGCGGCCGTCGATCTTCGGATCACCCCGATTGTCGGTGCCGATCTCCGCGGAGCCGTGGCCGCGTGCAAGATGGAAGATCCGGGCCGGGTCACCACCGTCGACAATGTTGGTGCAGGACGAGGGGGCTTGGGCGGCGGCCTGGCCGATTGACAATGCCATCGCAAAAAGAATTGCGAGGAACTTCATGGAGGAACCTCCCGGAGAATCGCATCCGGACTGCATCTAAGCACCGCCGCGGCAACACGATCAAGACAACGCCGGCTCCCTCCATCGTCACAGGGTATTGCCCGGGATCGCCGACCGCACGACGGTTCCTGCATGGCCCTCTCGCATGCGGGGATATTGACTTTGCCGCGGCAGCGCGCTCAGCTCAGCCTAAGGCTCCGTATGCGCAGCAACGCGCGTGATCACCTGGAGTCGCTCAAGGGAAGGAGCCGGTCGTGTCGGGCACGGGAACGCAACTGGGCGGGCAGCCGCAATCGCAGGAAAGTGACGGTCGCGTCACGAGCTATGATGTCGTGATCGTCGGTGCCGGCTTTGGCGGCATGTACATGCTGCACCGGCTGCGCGAGCTGGGGCTCAGCGCCCGCGTCCTTGACGCGGCAACGGGTGTGGGCGGCACATGGTATTGGAACCGCTATCCGGGCGCGCGCTGCGATGTCGAAAGCATGCAGTATTCCTTCTCCTTCTCCAAGGAGCTGCAGCAGGAGTGGTCGTGGAGCGAGCGCTTCGCCGCCCAGCCCGAGATCCTCGCCTATGCCAACCACGTCGCCGACCGCTTCGACCTGCGCCGCGACATCCAGCTCGAGACGCGGGTCACCGCGGCGCACTACGATGCGGCGGCGCACCGCTGGCTGATCATCACAGACCGCGGCGATCGGCTCTCTGCGCAGTTCTGTGTGATGGCCACCGGCTGCCTCTCGACGGCGAAGCTGCCTGAGATCGAGGGACGGGAGACCTTTGAGGGGGCGACCTACCACACCGGCTACTGGCCGCACGAGGGCGTCGACTTCACCGGCCTCAAGGTCGCGGTGATCGGCACCGGGTCATCGGCCATTCAGGCCATTCCGGTGATTGCCGAGCAGGCCGCGCACCTCACCGTGTTCCAGCGTACACCCAACTATTCGATCCCTGCCCGCAACGGCCCGATGACGCCGGACTACGAGGGGCCGTGGAAAGCGAACTACGAGCTGCGGCGTGCCAAGGCGCGCACCATGCGCACGGGCATCCTCTATGGTGTCGAGGATGAGACCTGGGGTCTCAACAATGTTTCCGCGCTTGACGTCTCTCCTGAGGAGCGCCAGCGCATCTACGAGGAGCGCTGGGCGGTTGGCAGCACCGCTTTCATGGCAGCGTTCAACGACCTCATCACCAACCAAGCCGCGAACGATACGGCAGCCGACTTCGTGCGCGCCAAGATCCGCGCAACCGTCAAGGATCCCGAGACGGCTGAGGCGCTCTGCCCCTATGACTACCCGATCGGAACCAAGCGTATCTGCATCGATACCGGCTACTTCGAGACATTCAACCGGCCGAACGTGACGCTCGTCGATCTGCGCAAGACGCCGATTGTGTCCATCACGCCGAAAGGCATACGTACGAGCGCGGGCGCATACGACTTCGACGCGATCGTCTATGCAACGGGTTTCGACGCGATGACCGGCACGCTGATGAACATTGACATCCGCGGCCGGGATGGCGTCCAGCTCCGCGAGAAATGGGCGGCTGGCCCACAGACCTATCTCGGCCTGATGTCGGCCGGGCTTCCCAACCTTTTCATGATCACGGGACCGGGCAGTCCGTCCGTGTTGAGCAACATGATCCTGTCCATCGAGCAGCACGTGGACTGGCTGATCGATGCACTGGCGCACATGCGCGCGAACGGTCTTGAGACGATCGAGCCGACGGCCGAAGCCGAGGCGGCCTGGGGACAGCATGTCAACGAGGCCGGTCACCGCACGCTCTACGTCAAGGCCGCGTCCTGGTACATGGGGGCAAACGTTCCCGGCAAGCCGCGCGTGTTCATGCCCTATATCGGCGGCGTCGGAACGTATCGCGAGGAGTGCGCCGAGATCGCAGCCAAAGGCTACGAGGGCTTCGTGCTCACGCCGCGCGCGGCGCGTGCCGTCGCGGCAGAATAGGGCGGCCGGCATACTCATCGCGTCTCAGCCTCAGAAACGACCGCTCCGACGCGCCCGAAGCGGTCGTTTGCTCATGAGGCGTGGGTGTATGGCGGATGCCTATAAGCTGCCGCCGCCGCGACCATCGCCGCCCCTGCCGCCGCGGCCATTCGAGGCGCCGCGGCCACTATCGGAACGGCCCGAGCGGCCGCCGAAGCTCTCGCGGCCACCACTGCGGCCACGGCTCATGCTTTCACGGCCACCGGAGCGGCCATCGAAGGTGCGGTGCTGCGAACGCGGCCGAGGCTCGACCGCCCGCCCGCGCCGGTCGCCGTCCCAACGACGGCGCTCGCCGCGCTCGATGCGCGGCCGACCACCGCGGTCCCAACCGCGGTTGCGGCGATGCCAGTCCCGGCTGTGATAGCGCCAGCCATGCCAGCCCGGTCCGCCACCCCAGCCATATCCACGCCGCCAGGCATATCCGCACCAGTACCAGCCGGGGCCATTCCAGGCATCCCAGTAGAAGCACCACCGCCGCCCGCGGAAGACGATGATCTGCGTCTTCTGGACCATCGCATGAGGGTCGATCAGGGTCTTGGTCGCCCTGCCGCCGGTAACCGGAGCCGCCTGAGCACTCGTGAAGAGAGCGCCGGCAACAACCAAAGCAGAACCTGCGCCCGCAAGTCTCAAAGACATCGGGAGTCTCCTTTCGCGCATCGAAGATGACGACGATGCCTCAGCGCGCTCTCAGTGAGCGGGCCTCACAGGGATCAGCACACGCAACCGCAGTGCGGTGCTGCCGCGGCAGGCAAACCTGCCGCGATGGCCGTCGTCTTGTGTTCGAACGCGCGAAGCGGAGATGTGTTCCCGTTATTGCGCGGCCGTCACGAGGAGCGTGCCGGCAGATGTGCGTGCGTGGTGGTCCGGCCGATACATATCCTCGACGGATGCAGCGGGGTGCACGAAGCGGCCCGGCGTGACGGCCCGCACAATGTAGGCAACCGCCGCCACGGGCTGGGTACCGCTACGGCGGTCCTCACCTTCGAAATAGTCGAAGGCCGCAACGAAACGGTCGTCGCGGAATTCGGTGTGCGTGGGCTTGCCGGCCGACGGCACCCAGGCGAGGCTCTTGGTGTCCCCGCTGTCGACAAGGCGCGGGTTCTCGATCTCGAAGCCTGCTGGCAGGCGATCGACGAGCAGCACCCGCCCGCCCGTGTGCTGGCCTTCGATCTTGAGCACGACGACGACGCGATCGTTCTGTTTGACGGAGAGCTGGGCATTTGCGGGCACAATAGGCGTACCGTCGAGCGTGTGATAGCTGCGCGAGATGGTGAAGCCCTTGGAGACTGCGGGCTCGGCTGTCAGCGCAGAACCGGTGACGGAGACCACCGCCGACACCGGCACCTCGCCGCTATTGACGATGGCGAGCCCACCGGGCCCGAGATCGGATGCGGCGAGCGCGCGCGTCAGCTCGCCGCTGTGGGGGGCGCCGTTCACCGTGAGGCGCGTGCCGGCCGCGGCATCGCTCAGCGCGCGGGCGGCGAGCAGCATCCACGCCTGCTCCTGCGTCGAGGTATACGTGCGCGCTGCCTGCGCCCGCTCGATAATGCGCGCGAGGAGCGGTGCCTCGCTGACGAGCGTGCGCGTCTCGGAGACCAGCGTCAGCACCGCGGCGCCATCGCGAAGCCGCGAGCCGTAGTCGGCACGGCTTTCCTCGGCAGTGTCGTCACCCATGCGCGCGAGAGCCGCGCGCAAGGCGCGCTCGGCGCGCGGCTTGTCGCCGGTCATGGCGAGCGCGGCGCCGATGTGAGCCTGCGCAAGGGCCGTCGAGAAGCGCTCGAGACGCGTGTCGGCGTAGTAGCGCAGCTCGCCGACAGGCGCGCGGCCGTTGCGTGCGAGGACGTAGAGCGCATAAGCGCGTGCCTCGCCGCCCTTCTCGAAGTCCTGGGCATAGGAAATGAAGTTGGCGAGCCGGTCGAGGGCCTGCGTGAGCGCGCGCTCGGGCACGGCATAGCCAAGCTCCTTTGCGCGTGTCAGGAAGTCACTGACGTAGCCCGTGAGCCAGAGATCGGGCTCGCCCGGTCCCCAGACGCCGAAGGCGCCAGACGCATCCTGCATCTCGAGAACGCGCGCGATGGCTTTGTCCACCCGCTCGCGGAGCTGGCTCTCCTCGGCCAGGCCGATGCGGCGCGCGACGTCGTTGACATAGAGCAGCGGCAGCGCGCGGCTCGTCGTCTGCTCGGCGCAGCCATAGGGATAACGGTCGAGTGACGCGAGCAGGCCTGGCACGTCCATGCCCGCAGAGGGACCGATATTGAGGGCAATGCGTGCAGTCGACGGGATCAGGTCGGCGAGAAGGTCGGGCGATAGGTTCAGGCGCCCCCCCTTGGCTGCAAGGCTCGCAACCACCGTGCGGCGGATATCGTTCGCTGGCGGCATGACCTCGAGCGCGACGCGGCGGCGCACTTCGATACCGTCGGGACCACTGACGCGTACGCTATACACATGGCGCCCGAGGCTTGCGGGCCTGATCGCAACGCGCTCGGAGCGCCGCTGGTTGGGCGCGAGGCGCGGCGAGCGCTGGGCGAGCGAGATCACCAATCCCTGCGGGTTCTCCTGCTCGGCCCCAATGACGTAGGCCGCATCGGGGCCTTCGATGTTGTGCACATCGATGGCGATGCTCGCCTCATCGCCGAGGCTCAGGAAGCGCGGGGCTGTGGCCGTGAGCGCGAGGACGTCGCGCACGAGGACATCCGATCCGGCCGAGCCAACCTTGCCGGCGCTCCAGGCGACGGCCATCAGACGTACCGTGCCATTGAAGTCCGGCAGGTCGAACTTCACATCCGCCGTGCCATCCGCCTTGACCTCGACGATCCCGGAGAAGAGGGCGAGCGGCTTCTCGACGGGGGGGCTGCCGCGCATTGACATGCCGCCACCGTCTTCGTCGCCTCCCGAGCGTAGCGTGCCGCGCGTTGCGCGCATGCCGTCGATGAGACGACCGTAGAAGTCGCGGATCTCAACGCCGAGCCGGCGCTGCGCATGGAAGTGGCGGTCCGGCGCGGGCGCCTCGAAGCGCGTGAGGTTCAGAATGCCGATGTCGACCGCCGCGAGCGTGAGACGCGCGGCCTCACCCGGCATCAGACCATCGATCTTGACCGGCACAGTGAGGGTGCTCGACGGCTTCACCTTGGCAGGCGCACCGAGTGTCAGCTTCAGCGTCTCGCCCGTCGTATCGAGCCCGAGCCAGCGCACGCCGATCGCGCGGCTTGGCATCCGCTTTGCACCCTCGTCCATGGCGCGATAGAACATGGCGGTAACGTAGGCGCCAGGCATCCAGCTCGCCTCGACGGGTAGCGCGATCTCGCCGCCGCTGGCCGGGATGTCCGCGTCCTGCATGGCGAGGAGCCCGTTCGAGAGGACCGCGAGGCGCACCTTGCCGGCCGCCCGCGTGTTGAGGCGCACGCGCGCCGTGTCGCCGGCCTTATAGGTGGGCTTGTCGAGCACGACATCGAGCACCTCGGGGCTCTCGGCATCCTCGCTCGCGTGCCAGCCGACATTGAAGGCGATGCTGGCGGCACCGGGCGCCTTCGGATCAGCGCTCGTCACCTCGAGGCGATAGCGACCCCAGTCGAGCACCGGCGCCTCGATGCGTGCAGGCGAGGTGCCATCCGCCTTCACGGTGCCGTTTGCGATGCGCTTCGTCGTCGTGATGGCCTCATAGTTCCACTGGCCATCGCGGCTGTACCACTGCCAGCGCTGATTGAGCTGCACGATTTCCCACTTGAGCGCCGCGCCAGCCCGCGGCTTGCCATCGCTGTCGACGAGCACGGTCTCGAAGCGCGCGGTCTCGCCTTCGCCGATCTGACTGCCCGTAAAGAGCGGCTTGATGCCGACGCGCGCCATGCGCGTGTCGATCGGCAGGCGGACGCTGCGCTCGATGGTGCGCCCACTCGGCTCGCGCAGGCGGACGATGATCTCTGCCTCGAGGGGTTTTGCCGTCTTCGGGACCGGCGGGAGGCGCACGCCAATGAGGCCGCGGCCATCGGCATCGGTTGACGGAAGATTCTCCAGCGGCTGGCGCACGGGCATGACCTGCTCGCCCGCAAGCCCGAACTTATAGCCGGCGAGGCCTGGGAGATCGGCCGTGGCCGGACGCACATGGATGTCGCCCTCGATGGCAAGACCGGCAGCCGGAGGACCATAGAGGTAGCGGCCGATGACCGCGATCGAGGCCGTCTCCTCGATAGCGATCGCCCTACTTTGCGGCTCGAGCGTCAGGGCAAGACGCTCGGGAATGAAGTCCTCGACGAGGAATGAGGTCTGCGCGAGGGCTCTTGACTTCACGTCTATGAAGAGGCGGGCACGCCACGTTCCCGTCATCGCGGTCGGGGGAAGCGCGAGCGTCGCGGCGCGCCCGCCAAGCTGTGGGTCATTGAGGACGATGCGGCGGTGCTCGACGCCGTCCGGCCGCGTGACGATCAGCGTGGCCGGCGCATTAGAGGCTGCGCCAGCGCGGTCACGCAGCAGGGCGACGAGGTGAACAGGCTCCCCGGGTCGATAGACGCCGCGGTCAGCATAGACATAGCCGTCGAGGGGGCCCGGCGGCTCGCGCCCCTTGACGCCGCGGTCCGTCAGGTCAAAGGCGGCCGTGGCGAGATCGAGGAAGGCATAGTCCCTGTTGCCCTCGGCGACGAGGAGGGCGGGCGCGAGGCCGCCCGTGCCGCGCATGAGGGCGGCGTCGAAACGCGCATAGCCGCGCGCATCCGTTCGGCCGGTGGCCAGCACCTCGTTATTGCGCGCGACGAGGCGAACGGCGACATCCGCGACCGGCGTCGCCGCGCCGAGTGCACGCACGAAGGCGTGGAGGCCGTCATCGCCGGAAAGTGCTGTGAGGCCGAGATCCGAGACGATGAACCATTGTGTCGCCGGCGCCTGATACTCATTGCGCTTGCCATCGGCGGCGGAGGCGATGACCAGATAGACGCCCGGTGCGAGATCGGGAACGGCCTCGCTGACCGGAATTGCTGTCGTTACGTCCTCGTTGAGGCGGCCCGCAATCTCGAGCTCGCCCTGCCAGACGCGCTGACCGCTCCGCTCGCGGATGGTCTCGAGCTCATAGCTCTGCACCTGCTTCAGGAAGCCATCGAGCGAGGTCGCGCCGGCGAGCGCGCGGTCGCCGATGCGCAGGATCTCGATGGCCGCCTTGTTCGTGTTCACCGAGACGACTGGAATGCCCTGCTGGCCGCGGCGCGGCAGCACGTATGCCCGCCCGGTGAAGCGCACCGACGGGGCGCGATCGCGCACGTAGACGGCGATCTCGGAGGCCTTGGGCAAGGTCTCACCGACTGTCGATGGGAGGCCGGCGCGCAGTTGGATCTCGTAGCGCTTGCCATGCTCGAGGCCGTCGATGCAGAGCTGCTGGCCCTCGACGGTCATGTTCTGCGGCTCGCGCCCATCGACGGCGACGAATTTCTGCAGGTCGCCGACGGCGCTCGGCAGGCGCTCGGAGAAGTTGATGCACAGGCGCGGCTCGACGGCGTCGGACTCCGTCTTGTAGTCGATGACGCGGAAGCCATGTTCGGCACGCAGTGCCTCAAGCTTGTCGCGGACCTCCTCGGCATCGACGAGGCGGACGCTTGACGCCAGCGCCTCAATGGCCGGGCGCCACATGGAGCGGGCCTTCAGGGCTTCGCCGAGCACGGCGAGGGCTTCGGCCCGCTGCCGGTCGGTTTTCGCGTGCTCGAGTGCGCGGTAGGCGGCGCCCGAGGCATTGACCGGGATCGAGTAGCGCTCGCCGGGGCGCGCCGGGTCGGGCGTCATGGCCAGGAGCGCCCTGGCGAGGCCGGTCCAGGCCGCCGCATCCTTCGCATCCGTCACCACGGCGGTCGCCAGATGGCGCGCCGCGACGCGGGCGTCACCGCCGTCAGCGAGCACTTTGAGCCCCGCCTCGCGTTGCTGGCGCGCGGTCTGCCTGCCGGGCTTGAAGGCCCCCTTGAGGTAGCTCTCGTAGCGTTCGGCGTCCTTGCTGATGACGGGGTGCGAGAAGAGAGGCTGCGCCTGCTGGGCGAGGGCCGGCAGGCTGGCAAGGAGCAGGAGGCCGAGGACGACAGCGATCGGGCGGGAGAAGGGCATGGGGGTACATCCCGGAGCGCGAGGAACGGGGCCGGTCCGGGCACGTTCTGCTCGGAAGGGCAAAACCGAGTTCAGCGCCGGCAGATGACCAATTAATGGCAGTTTGGGCTGCGCTCCAGCCAGTGCGGAAAGCGCCGTCGTCGGGGGGCTATGGCCCGGCAAGTTCCGGCAAGTTCTGGCGAGAAAGACGACCGCCCGCCGAGCAGAAGGGCGAGCCCGCCGTCAGCACCGCGGGGGCTGCGGTGCGCCTCGACAAGGTAAAGAGGCGGCGGGAACGTCTGCCCGCGGCCAAAGGTTGACACGCAGCACCGCTTCCCCCATGAAAGCGCCATCGCAAGCAGGCCCTGGGTCCCAGAGCCACCGGTCTGGACGTGCCGGCCCCCGAGCAGGGGGACGCGGTGGCGGCAGATGCGGTCAACGTCCGTCAGCGAGGGTTCGCTCACGGGCGCATTCGTGTTTGGAAGGCGCGTGTGCGGTCAGCGGGGGCAGATTGGCTCAGCGACAAGGAATGCGTGGATGCTGAAGGTCTGGGGACGCAAGACGTCGGTGAATGTCCAGAAGGTCATGTGGGCCGTGGGCGAGCTCGGCCTCGCGCACCAGCGCTTCGACTACGGCGGCGAGTTCGGCAAGCTCGACACGCCGGAGTACATCCAGCTCAACCCGAACCGCCTCGTGCCGACCATCGACGATCACGGCTTTGTCCTCTGGGAGTCGAACGCGATCGTGCGCCATCTCGCGCAGCGGTATGGCCGGGGCACGCTCTCACCCCGCGACGAGCAGACGTTCGCCAAAGCCGATGCCTGGATGGACTGGGCGCTTTCGACGCTCTACCCCGACATCATCTCGACCTGCTTCATCCAGCTCGTGCGCACGCCCGCATCCGAGCGCGATAACGAGCTGGTCGAGAGCGCGGCGCGGCGCGTGGGCGAAAAACTCGCAATCCTCAATCGCCAGCTCACACAGCGTCCCTATATTATGGGAGAGCAGCTCACGATCGCCGACATCGCGATCGGGGCGCAGATGTACCGTTACTTCAACCTCCCGATCGAGCGGCCGCCGCTCGCCAATGTCGAGGTTTGGTACAAGCGGCTCACCCAGCGGCCCGCCTACCAGGCGCACGTCATGGTGGACTTCAGACCGATGATGGTGCCGGGGGCCTGAGAGCTGAACATCCGAGGCAGGCCCGCCGGCGGCGCCTTCCCCAAGAGAGAATCGAGTGGCCATGTTCCAATCTCTGTCTGACCGGCTTTCCGGCGTCCTCGACCGGCTCACCCGGCGCGGTGTGCTGACCGAGAGCGACGTCAACGAGGCCATGCGCGAGGTGCGGCGGGCGCTGCTCGAGGCCGACGTCGCGCTGGATGTCGTGCGCGCCTTCACCGACAAGGTGAGGGCCAAGGCCGTCGGTGCCAACGTGATCAAGTCGGTCACGCCCGGCCAGATGGTCGTCAAGATCGTCCATGACGAGCTCGTGGAGATGCTTGGCTCGATCGCCGAGCCGATCGATCTTGCCGCGACACCGCCCGTGCCGATCATGCTGGTCGGCCTGCAGGGCTCCGGCAAGACCACGACCTGTGCCAAGATCGGCAAGCGCCTCACCGACCGTGACAAGAAGAAGGTGCTGATGGCCTCGCTCGATACGCGGCGGCCGGCGGCCCAGGAACAGCTCCGCGTGCTCGGTGAGCAGACGGGCGTTGCGACGCTGCCCATCGTCGCCGGCCAGACGCCGAAGCAGATCGCCGCGCGCGCGATCGAGGCCGCTCGGCTTGGCGGTTATGACGTCGTGCTGCTCGACACGGCCGGCCGCATTCATATCGATGAGGAGCTGATGCAGGAATCGGCGGACGTGCGCGACATTGCGCAGCCGCACGAGACGCTGCTCGTCGCCGACAGCCTCACGGGCCAGGACGCGGTCAATCTCGCCAAGAACTTCAACGAGCGTGTCGGGATAACGGGCATCGTGCTGACGCGGGTCGATGGCGATGGCCGCGGCGGCGCGGCGCTCTCCATGCGCGCCGTCACCGGCAAGCCCATCAAGCTGATCGGCGTCGGTGAGCGCTGGGACGCGCTCGAGGACTTCCACCCGCAGCGCATTGCCGGCCGCATTCTCGGCATGGGCGACGTCGTAAGCCTCGTCGAGAAGGCAGCGCAGACGATCGATGCGGAGAAGGCGCAGGCCATCGCGCAGAAGATGCGCAAGGGCGAGTTCGATCTCGAAGATCTCGCCGAGCAGCTCAAGCAGATGGAGAAGCTCGGCGGCATGGGTGGGCTCATGGGCATGCTGCCCGGCATCGGCAAGCTCAAGCAGCAAATGGCTGCCGGCGCCATGGACGATAAGGTCATCAAACGCCAGAGCGCGATCATCTCATCGATGACGCCCTACGAGCGCCGCCATCCGAAGATCCTCGACGGCAAGCGCAAGCGCCGCATCGCCGCCGGCTCCGGCACGCGGCCGGACGAAGTGAACCGCCTGCTCAAGATGCACCGCCAGATGGCGGACATGATGAAGATGATGGGCAAGAACAAGGGCATGATGCAGCGCATGGCTGGCGCCCTCGGGCTCGGTGGGGGCGCCGTGCCGAATGCCGCCGAGGTCGAGCGCATGCAGGCCGAACTCGCGCGCCTCGATCCGAAGGCGATCGAGCAGTTGCCGAAGGAAGTGCGCGATCAACTCGGCGCGGGTCGCGGCCCCGCGCCGGCCTTGCCGGGGCTCGGCGCCAAGGCCGTGCCGCGCCTGCCGGGGCTGCCCGGCTCAGGTGGCGGCGCCCCGCGGTTCACCGGGCTGCCCGGCCTACCTGGAAAGAAGAAGTAGTCATGCAGGCGGCCACACTGGAAACCGAGCGCCTGTGGCTCCGGCCCTGGCGCGGCGACGACCTCGATCCGTTCGCGAGCTTCCTGGCGGACGGCGCTGAGGCGCGGTTCATCGGCGGGCCCTTGTCGCGCCAGGACGCGTGGCGGCGGATCGCGACGCTGATCGGGCACTGGACGCTGCGCGGCTTCGGGAACTGGGCGATCGAGGACAAGCGCAGCGGCGCGTTCGTTGGCTATGGCGGGCTTTGGTATCCGGAAGGCTGGCCCGAGCCCGAGCTGATGTGGGGGCTCGTCCCGGCCTTTCGCGGGCTCGGCTATGCAACCGAGGCGGCATCGCGGGCGCGGGCCTATGCTTACGGCGAACTCGGCTGGCCAACGATTGTCAGCTACATCGCGCCGGAGAATGCGCCGTCGCGTGCCGTTGCGGCGCGCCTCGGCGCCAGGCCGGATGGGAAATTCGAACTGCGGGGGGCCGTCGTCGACGTCTGGCGGCACCCGGCGAATGTAAATTGAAGTGACGTTGCCGGAAGATCCAACCATCGAATCGAAAGCAGGAGAGAAGTCATGTCCGTGAAGATCCGCCTGTCGCGCGGCGGCGCCAAGAAGCGTCCCTACTACTATATCGTGGTTGCCGAGAGCAGCGCGCCACGCGATGGCCGCTATATCGAGCAGATCGGCACCCACAACCCCATGCTGCCGAAGGACCACGCGGACAGGGTGAAGCTCAATCTGGAGCGCGCCAAGCACTGGCTGTCCGTCGGCGCCCAGCCGACCGATCGCGTCGCCCGCTTCCTCGACGCGGCCGGGCTCATGAAGCGCACGCCGCGCAACAACCCCGAAAAGGGCAAGCCTGGCAAGAAGCGCCTCGAGCGCGAGGCGGCCGCTGCCGAAGCTGCCAAGAAGGCGGCCGAGAGCGGCGAGGCTGCTGCGTAAGGCACACGCGGGAGGTCGCGCATGCCGGGCGCAGCGGCTCGCGGCGGGCGTATCCTGCTCGGCCGGATCGTCGCGGCGCATGGCGTGCGCGGCGAGGTGCTGGTGCGGTCCTATGCCGACGAGCCTCAATCCATCGGTGCCTACGGTCCGCTGATCGCGCCTTCGGCGGGCCGTCCGATCGAGCTCACTGTCGTGCGCGTGACGGCAAAGGGCGTCATCGCGCGCGTTGCCGGCGTCAATGACCGCAATGGCGCCGAGGCGCTTGCCGGGACCGATCTCTACGTCGATCGCGCGAAACTGCCGGCGGCCGGCGAGCGGGAGTATTATCATGCCGACTTGATCGGCCTCACGGCGGTCACGCCGGAGGGGAGCGAGATCGGCCGCGTGGTGGGCGTGCACAACTTTGGGGCCGGCGACCTGATCGAGGTCGCGCTGACGGCCTCGCGGCGCACGGAGCTCTTCCCCTTCTCGGACCGGTTCGTGCCGGAGGTGGATGTGGCGGGCGGCAGGATCATAATCGTTCTGCCGGAGCCCTCCGAGCCGGACGAAGACGGGCCGCCGCAAGCATAGAGACAGCTTCGCTTCCTAAAGTCTCGGTCTCTTCCCGCCCCGCTCCGCCCGGCGCCGTCCGCCGTCCGCGATCACGACGAACGTAACGATATGCTTAATCGGGCGTTAAGCCGCCGCAGCTAGACACTCTGCAGACTGAAAAACGTACTGGACCACTGCCATGCTGGCGCCCGCCGACGAGATGTTCATCAACTCCTCCAGCGACGATTCATGCCTCCTGCGCATCGAGCCGCCAAAGGCGCGCTGGGCCAGCATCCTTGGCCTTGGCGCAGCATGTGCCGTGGCCCTCTCGCTTATCGGCGGCATCTTTCTCGCGACCACGGAGGCGCTGAGCAAGCCCGATGCCGTGAACCTGGCCCTCGCGCAGCCATTGGCGACACTCCAGATCGTTGCCGGGCTGATGCTCCTCACAGCGCTCGTTCTCGTGCCCGTGCGCCGCATGATCGCGAGGGTCGGTCGCGGCGGCAGCGTCGAGATCGACCGCGGCATTGTGCGCATGGCAGAGCGCGGGCTCTTCGCTTCGCGCACATTCGACGAGCCGCTCAACGCTTACAACGGTGTTGTCCATCGCGTTCGCACGACGCTCTCCGGCCTTCGCCACGAGATCGTCCTCGTCCATCCCGACTCACGCCGCGATGTCGTCATCGCGCTCGACCGCATGGAGCCGGCCGTCCCCCCAGCCCTGATGATCGCGCGTCTTGGTCTGCCTGAGATCGGCACCGCCAAAATCGCACGGCGACACTGAGACGGGGTGTCGCTGGCAGGCGTGCCACGCTAGTCTCCCTGAATGGCAATCGAACTCATCCGCCTTTCCGGTATCCACCTGACGTTTGGCACCACGGCTCTGCTGGCCGGCGCGGAACTCAGCGTGCGCGCGGGCGACCGCATCGGTCTTGTCGGCCGCAATGGCTCGGGCAAGTCAACGCTGCTTAGGATCGCGGCAGGCCTTGTGGCGCCCGACCAAGGCGAGCGATTTGTTCATCCTGGCGCGCGCGTCGCCTATCTGCCCCAGGAAGCGGACCTCTCGGGCTTCGCCAACGTTGCGGCCTTCGTGGCGTCGGGACTTGGCGAAGGCGAAGGGGCCTACCTCGCGCAGTCGGCTCTGGAGATGCTGGGCCTCAGCGGCCGGGAGGATCCGGCGCAGCTCTCGGGTGGTGAGGCCCGACGCGCGGCGATCGCGCGGGCGCTGTCCGCAAGCCCCGACGTCCTCCTGCTCGACGAGCCAACCAACCATCTCGATCTTCCGGCCATCGAATGGCTCGAAAAGGAGCTGGGCAGCCAGCGCGCGGCGATCGTGCTGATCAGCCACGACCGACGCTTTCTTGAGACGCTGACGCGCACGACCATCTGGATCGACCGCGGCATCACGCGCCGACTCGAGAAGGGATTTGCGGCATTCGAGGCCTGGCGCGACGAGATCCTGGAGCAGGAGGAAGTCGAGCGGCACAAGCTCGAGCGCAAGATCGCGCGCGAGGAAAGCTGGATGCACGGCGGCGTGACCGCGCGGCGGAAGCGCAACGTGCGCCGCGTCGCCGAGCTGCGCAAGCTTCGGGCGGAGTGGAAGGCCGCGCACGGCCCGATCGGGAATGTCCGCTTCGCGGTGAGCGAAGGCGGAGCATCCGGCAAGCTCGTGATCGAAGCCGAGCGCATCTCCAAGGCATTCGACAGCCGGCCGATCGTGCGCGATCTCTCGCTGCGCGTCGGACGGGGGGATCGGCTCGGCATCATCGGTCCGAATGGCGCGGGCAAGACGACGCTTCTATCCCTGCTGACGGGGGCGCTTGTGCCGGACAGCGGCACGGTGAAGCTCGGCACGAATCTCAAGATGGTGACGCTCGACCAGCGCCGCGAGCAACTGAAGCCCGACTGGACGCTCGCCGAGGCGCTGACGGGCGGGCGCGGCGACCAGGTGATCGTCAACGGCGTCGCACGCCACGTGATCGGCTACATGAAGGACTTCCTGTTCGCGCCGGAGCAGGCGCGTACGCCGCTTAGCGTGCTTTCTGGCGGCGAGCGCGGGCGCCTCATGCTCGCGCGGGCCCTTGCGCGGCCATCGAATCTGCTCGTGCTCGACGAGCCGACCAACGATCTCGATCTTGAAACGCTCGACCTGCTCCAGGAGCTTCTCGCCGACTATGCCGGGACCGTGCTCCTGGTGAGCCATGATCGTGATTTCCTCGATCGCGTGGCGACCAGCGTCCTCGCCGCCGAGGGCGAGGGGCGATGGGTCGAGTATGCGGGGGGCTATTCTGACATGCTCGCGCAGCGCGCGGGCAGTCCGGAAGGTGCGGCCAGGACGCAGGGTGGGCCTCGCCGGGCTGATACAACCGCCGTGTCGGAGCGAGAGGCCCCGCCGCCCGGCCCGCCGCGCAAGCTCAGCTATAAGCAGGCGCAGGCGCTCGAGGTCTTGCCGAAACAAATCGAGGCCCTTGAAGGGGAAATTGCCGAACTCGGGCGGCGCCTCGCCGATCCAGATCTCTTCGCGCGCGATGCGGCGGCGTTCAATGAGGCAACCGCACGGCTGTCGCAGGCCCAGGCGGAGCTCGCGGAGGCCGAGAACGCCTGGTTGGAGCTTGCGCTCCTGCGTGATGAGATCGAGCACCACCGCGCGGCGACAAAACGCTGAGCCGCCGATTTTCCGGCCATTTCCTGGTGACAGCGCAGGCCCTGTGGATTGCGAATCGAGGGCGCCACGGGGAAAACTCACCACGGGTCGAATCACTGGAGGCGGGCGTGCGGGGATGACAAAGACCGCAGCTTACGACGCCGACGCGCTCGAAGAACCGGCAGAGGCCGGCTCGGGTGGCTGGTTGCGTGAGGTAACTGTTCACGTATCGATGATGATCGTGATTGCGGCGCTCGGTATGGCGCTGCGCACGAGCTTCGGGTTTGGCATGGTGCCGGCGATCGTCAGTGCGCTCGCCGTCTACTGGTGTCTGCTGGTCGTGCACGCGCTGGTGCGCCGCGGCCAAGCGGCTGCCGATCTCAGCGCGGAGGTCGCGCACCTCGCGGACGAAAACGCAGCATTGCGCCGTCTCGTCGGTGCGCCGCGCCACCCCGTGGGCGAGCGCGAGCCGCCGCGGCTCGCTGGACTGACCGCGGAGCGGCCGCCACCGCGTGCCCTGGACCGGGCGAAGCCGCCTGAGACTGCGCGCCCGCGCGTGCCCGAGCCGCTCAAAGTCGAGCCGCCCAAGGCGGGGCCGGCGCCACGGGCGGGGGAAAGTGCCGTCCGCGATCCCGCGAAGGCAAAGGCCCCCACCGCGCCTGCGCCCGTCGCGCCAAAGTCGGCCGCCGCGTCCCCGACGCGGCACGCAGCTATGGCCCGTGACGGGCACGAGGACGGTGTGACGTCGAAGCCCGGTCCCGCAGCTTCGGGGACGCGGGCAGGACCGCCACGCCCGCCGCCACCATCAGCACGCCCGCGCCCGCAGGGCCTTGCGGCCCTTGCGGTCGAGAAGCCGGCAGCCAAACCGCCCATTGAAGCGCCACGCGAGACGCCCGAAGCCGGCGACCCGCGCGCTCAGGACATTGCGATCATGCAGTCCCTCATCAAAGGGCTCGCCGATCAGATCAATGGGCCGATGATCAAGGCCGAAGCGGCGCGTGCCCCGGTGGCGCCGGCACCATCGCCAGCCGCGAGCGCACCGACACTCGACACCGTCGAGGAACAGGTCGACGCGCTCCGCGGCATGGCCGACGACATGCGCGACAGCCTGATCGCCCCGGGTGCCGGAGCTGCCGCGGCGAGCGGAGTCCTCGGCGTCCACGAAGAGCTTGCGCGTGCGATCGAGGCATCGCGCATTGACGTCTGCCTGGACCCGATCCTCAGGCTCGACGATCGCAGGGCCCGTCATTTCGAGGTATCGGTGCGCCTGCGCAGTGACAGCGGCGAGATGCTTGATCCGCGTGCGCTTGCGGTGAGCATCGCCGGTACCGGCCTCACACCGCGCATCGAGGCGCTGACGTTCACGGAGACCATACGGCTTGCGGGCGAGTTTGCCGCGCGCGGTGCGGCGGCGGACCTGTTCTCAATCGCATCGGGCGAGTCGCTGCGCGATCGCGGCTTCAACGCGGCGCTGAGCGGCGCGCTCGCGCCCGACGCGGCGCTTGGGACGCGTCTCGTGATGTCTATCGCCCAGGCGGAAGTGCGTGCGTTCGGCCCTGCGCACTGGGCCGCCCTCGCCGCACTCTCTGAGGCCGGGCTGCGCTATGCGCTCGTCGATGTGGTCGACCTCGATATGGACTTCGAGGCGCTTGCGGGCCGGGGCTTCGAGTTCGTACGCCTCGATGCCCAGGTGTTCCTGCAGGGTCTGCCGGCACCGCACGGCTTCGTTCCTGCGGCCGATCTTTGCCGGCACCTGTCAGGTCTCGGCTTCACGCTGATCGTCAGCCGTATCGCCGAGGAGCGCGAGTTGGTCAAGGTATTGGGCTTCGGCGCCCTGCTGGGGCAAGGCCGGCTCTTCGGCGGGCCGCGGCCCATTCGCCGGGACCGAGCCGCGCACCGGCCGAGCGCTGCATAGACGGTGCGCCAGCGGCAGCTTGAAGCACGCGGGTCGCCCGGCTTAGGCTGAGGCGGCCCGCAGCGTATCGAACCCCACGCGTGGCTGCGGCAGAGGCTATCAACCACATCATCCATCGCGGAGGCGGGATGCAGAACAATGCCGGCCCGCACATTCCCCTGCTGCGCTCCATTGCGCCGCTGGCGACGACGTCAGATGCATGGATCAGCGATGTGTGGGGTGTGCTTCATGACGGAGCGCGTTCCCATCCGGCCGCGAGCGCGGCCTGCGCCAGGTTCCGCGCGGGCGGCGGCACGATCGTGCTCGTGAGCAATGCGCCATCGACGGGTGCGGAGGTGATGGTGCATCTCGATTCGCTGGGCGTGCCGCGGGCGGCGTACGATGCCATCGTCACCTCCGGCGACGTCACGCGCGCGCTCATCTCGGCGTGGCGCGGGCGGCCCGTGCATCATCTCGGACCCGACCGCTATCTCGGGACCTTCGCTGGGCTCGACGTCATCTTCACGCCGCTGAGCGAAGCCGCGGTCGTGGTCTGCACGGGCCTCATCGAGGACGACCACGAGACGCCGGACGACTACCGCGACGTTCTGGCTGCCATGCGGGCGCGCCATCAGCCGATGATCTGCGTCAACCCCGATATCGTCGTCGAGCGGGGGCATCGCCTGGTCTACTGCGCCGGTGCGCTGGCTGCGGCTTACGAGGCACTGGGTGGCGAGGTCGCCTACGCCGGCAAGCCGCACCCGCCGATCTATGCGCGTGCTCGCGAGTTGATTGCCGAAAGACGCGGGGCGGAGGTCGAGACGGCCCGCATCCTTGCGATCGGCGATGGCATCAAGACAGACATTGCCGGCGCCGCGGCCGCCGGGCTCAGGGCGGTCTTTATCGCCAGCGCCCTGCATGTCGGCGCCACGGACCAGCTCGATGCCGCCATGCTGGGCCGCCTCTTTGCCGGGCATCCGGTCCCACCGATTGCTGCGCTTGAGGCCCTCGCCTGGTAAATTTATCTTATTTTTCAATCGTGCGGCAAAATTGCTGCATGTGCGAAAGCGATTGACGGCGCCCTGCGGATCCCCCATATGTCTGGGGTCGTTCCGTGAGCGCGCCAGGCGCTCTGCTGCTTCGCGATCCGGCTGGATGAGAGCCTCGACGAAGCGCCAAGTGATCCCTCCGGGACGTTCGACAATCAAACGGCCTCGCTGCGGTGCGCAGCCCGGGGCCAACAGCGCCCTATGCCGTCGTCGGGCTGGCATTTGCCCCGGCGGTTGGCGCAGAAAGCCATAGGTTTCGTGACCACTCCGACTTTTGCTGCGCTCGGCCTCGCCGAGCCCCTGCTGCGTGCATTGAGCGACGCAGAGTACACCATCCCGACGCCCATCCAGGCCAGATCCATTCCCGCCTTGCTCGACGGCCGCGACCTGCTCGGCCTTGCCGAGACCGGGACGGGCAAGACGGCCGCATTCGTCCTCCCGCTGCTCCAGCGCCTTGCCGCTCAAGGTGGCCGCCCGCAGCCCGGTGCGCCCCGCGCCCTGATCCTGGCCCCGACGCGCGAGCTCGCCATTCAGATCGGCGAGAGCATCGCGGCGTACGGGCGCCACGTTCGCATTTCGCATACGGTGATCTTCGGCGGCGTCGGCCAGCGTCCGCAGGTGGCCGCGATCGCGCGCGGCGTCGACATTCTGGTCGCGACGCCGGGACGCCTGCTCGACCTCATCGAGCAGCACCATGTCCGCCTCGACCAGGTCCGCACGTTCGTCCTCGACGAGGCCGACCGCATGCTCGACATGGGCTTCGTGCGTGACGTGCGACGCATTCTCAAGCTGGTGCCAGCCGAGCGCCATGCGCTGCTCTTCTCAGCGACCATGCCTCGCGATATCGCGCAGCTTGCTGGCGAGATCCTCAGGAACCCGCTCCGCGTCGAGATCGCGCGGGCCGGCAAGACCGTCGACCGCATTGATCAGCGGGTCATGTTCATTCCCGCGGGGGCGAAACGCGAGGCACTCGCGCGGCTGCTCCAGGATCCCGCTATGCGCCGCGTGATCGTGTTCACGCGCACCAAGCGCGGAGCGGACCGCGTCTGCAGCGCCATCGAGCACATCGGGATCGGCGTGCACGCCATCCACGGCAACAAGAGCCAAGGCCAGCGCCAGGCGGCGCTCGAAAGCTTCCGTAAAGGGTTCACCCGCGTGCTGGTGGCAACGGATATCGCGGCGCGCGGCATCGACATCGACGAGATCACGCACGTCATCAACTACGAGCTGCCGAATGTCCCCGAGAGCTACGTCCATCGCATTGGCCGTACGGCTCGTGCCGGCGCCGAGGGTGTGGCGATCGCGCTCTGCGCACCTGATGAGCGGGAGTACCTGCGCGATATCGAGCGGCTGACGGGGCGTGGTCTGACGGTGATCGACGCGCCGGACGTTACCGAGCGCCAATTGGCGCGCGAGACGCAGCGCGCACCGGCACCGGCCGGACATCCGCACCACAACAGTGCGTCGCGCACACCGCGCGAAGGCGCGGCACGCAACGGTGCGCGTCACGGCGAGCGGCCAAACGGCAAGCGTCAGACGCATCGTGGTGGCCATGCGCCGCGAAGCGCGGAAGCTGGTCAGGAGACGCCACAACCATGGCGCAACTGGACGCGTGGCGGCGGCACCTATGATGAAGGGGCGCGCCGTCATCGGGCCCCGTCGCGTCCGGCGAGCCAGCGCGGCGCGGATCGCCCGCGCGATGGCGGCCAAGGACGCGGGCGCGCCGCCCGCTGAGCGGCAGCACAAGAGCTCTTCAAGAGTACGTCAATGTGGTCGCGTAGTATCTGGTCGCGGCGTACCAAACAGCCGATAATCGCTCCGCCTCCCGCCGTGACGCGCGGCAAGCCCGGCCGTCCGGTGCGCGCGTGCGCGGCGTGTTGGCCAAAGCCTGGGAGCACGCTGATGCGCGATGAGCTGAACGCCGCCATGAAAGCTGCCATGCGGGCGCAGGACAAGGCCCGCCTTGGCACGATCCGCTTGATTCTGGCCGCGATCAAGGACCGCGACCTGGCAATCATGAAGAAGACGGGAGATGCTGGCGCCGAAGTCTCTCGCATCAGCGACGCTGAGATTGCGGAGCTGCTGGCCACCATGATCAAGCAGCGCCGCGAGAGCATTCGCCTCTACGAAGAAGCAGGCCGTCTCGATCTCGCTGAGCAGGAGGCGAACGAAATCGCGGTCATCTCCGAGTTCTTGCCGCGTCAGCTCGACGACGATGAGGCGAAGGCAGCCATCGATGGCGCGATCACCGAGACCGGGGCGACGAGCGTCAAAGACATGGGGCGCGTGATGGCCCTCTTGCGCGAGCGCTATCGCGGCCAGATGGACTTCGCCAAGGCCAGCGCACTCGTCAAGGAACGGCTCTCACTCTGATTGCGCGGCGCGCGTCGCACTCAGTTGTACGCGATGTAGCGGCCGAGGCCGACGACGCTGATCCATGTCAGCATGGAAAGGCCGCCGGCGAAGCGGACGCGCCCCGGCATCGGGGCCTGCGGTCCGAGGGCATCGAGGATCCGCACGGCCGCGTTGCCGACGAAGAGCGCGTGCGCAACGCCGAATGCGACCAGCGCCATCTTGATCTGGAAGATGCCGTTGAGCGCGATGTGGCTCGCCTCGGCCGTGAAGAGCACCGAGCCGGAAACGAGCACGGCAAGGAGGGCGAGGACGGCGGCCCGCCGCGCGCCGCGCACGACGCGCGCCGGGTCGGATCCGGTAAGCGCCCCCATGAGCCGCACGTCCATCACTGCGATGGCGCCGGCGAACAGGACCATGGCCACGACATGGGCGACGTTCGCCGCCGGATAGATCCAGATCGACTGGCGGATGAGCGCCCCGATCTGCGAGGTCTCAAGCGCGATGAGAAAGCCCGGTGCGGAGGCGTTCATCAGCGCATCTCGATCGTCTTGCCGCCCAATGTGATCCGCTCGGCGCGCATCTCGTCCGGGTTGACGGTCGAGGCATAGCCGTACGCCGAAACCTCGGCGCCGACGGCGATAAGTTCAGGCAGCGCACCACGGTTGCGCATCCGCGAGGTCGGCGCGAGCGTGACCGTCCAGACTTTGTCCGCGCCCTGGACGGTGATCGTTGCGTGAGGGTTCTCGTATTGGGACGTGAGGATCTTTCCGGCAACGGTGATCGGGTTCTTCGCATCGTAGCTGCCCCAGCCGTGATGGGCGTGGAGCAGCGCCGGCCATGCGCCAATCAGGCATGCCGCGAGTGCCATGCGCTTGAGCATCTGCGCCTCCTTTGAGCCGTCTCTCGTTGCTGCATTCTACACACGATCAGCAAGGGGACGAGCGCCGGCGCCATCTGCTCACGAAAGCGTGCGCGCGGCGTGCTTGTAGCCCATGCGCCGCTCCGGTGGCACGGGATGACGTCCGGCAACGCGGGCAAGGATCAACGCCACGTCGTCATTCGAGCCGGCGGCCACGGCACAGTCGAGGAAGAGCTGCTCCAGCACGTCCTGCTGCGCGTGGCTGCCGCCAAGACGGTACATGCCGCCGATGGCAGGACGCATGACGCGGACGGCGGCAGCGGGCTCGCCCTTCGCGCGCAGCAGCACGGCCTCGCTGATCGGGAGCGCGTAGTCCGCGACGAGGCGCGCATTGCCTGTCGGCGTGGCGGCGGCGTAGGCGCGCATGGCTTCCAGCATTCTGCCGCCTGCTTCGAAGCGGTGCGTTGCCGCCAGCGCCATCATCCAGTGCGGTAACGTGAAGGCCGAAAGGCAATCGCCGATGCGCATTTCGGCCTTGTCAGCAATCTCGATCCAACGGTTCCCCACATCGACACCCTGCCGCTCAAGGCGGAAGAGCATCGAGGCCGCATTCTGGATGTCGATATAGAGGTCAGGCTGCGCTTCGGTGATCGGCGAGGCAAGGTTGCGGAAGTTGCGGTCGTAGAGCTCGAGCACGGTGTCGAACTCGCCTCGCTCGAAGTGATAGAGCCCACGGTGCCACCACAGATGATGCTTCAGGTTGTTGCCACCGTCCCAGTGAGGCTCGAGAGCGGCGAGCCAGTCGATCCCCTCCACACAGCGGCCCTGCATCTCAAGAATGTGGGCAACGGCATGGGCGGCCCACAGGTCGCCTTTGTCGACGTCGATGGCGTCGCGTCCTGAGGCCTCGGCGAGCGTGTAGTTGCCCAGCTCCTCATGGGCGAAACAGCGGCAGGCGAGGAGCGTTCCCCAGCCGGCGAGATCCCGGCCCCAGCGGGGCAGGGCTTTCTCCACTTCCCGCGCCATCGCGCCCGGACGGCCAAGCCAGAAGGCATTGAAATGGTGCAGGCGCAAGGCCAGGACGTCGCGTGGATGTTCGTCGAGGATCTGCTCCCAGATGGCCAGGGTGCGGTCGAGATCGCCGTCAATCCAGGATCGAAGCGCGGCGGCGTGCGCTTGCTCGCGTCCGTTCGCACGCCCGATGAGGCCGCTGGCCGTGTCCAGCGCGGCAGCGGCTGCCGGCACGTTGGCCTGCTTGAAGGAGAGCATCATCAGATAGCCCTTCAGCAGGTGGGCAAGGGCGAAGTCGGGATCGGCGGCGAGGGTCGTCTGGAGATTGGCGCTGATGTCGGCTCGATAGCGGAGATAGCTCAGTACGGTTGTGTTGAAGGCCTCTGCCGCCGCGGCGCTAGCGGTCGTAAGGGGCAGGCCGTGCAGGTCAGTGTGGGGCATGAGACCTCCTGGCATGGGCGCGGGGAAATGATGACGCACAGAGTAGAGCGACCGAGCGATGGGGCCAACAGTGTCGGGGGCAGCCGACGGGGCATCAGGGGTGACCGTCCGGGCTGTTGCTCCCAACGCCCGCGCCTTGGTGATGCTGGCAGCCCGGGTGAGCGGCGGCTATTCGGCCCGCAGAGCAATGAAGTCGAAGCAGAGTAATTTACGGATTGTTCACCGCGATAATGTCCTTTGAATAAATAGGAAAATTGCGGAGAATTGTTTGCGATCCAATTAAGGGAAAATCAATGACGCACGCCTAATGGTCATCGTACGGGCGGTTCCTGTATGAGGTTGCGTCATGTTCGCGTTCCTGAATTGGCGAGCTGATCGGTTGCGGCGAGTGACGGCGCGCGTGCGCGGGTTGTCTCGTGATAACCGCGGTTCCGTCGTCATCATGTTCGGGCTCACAGTCTTCATTGTATTTTCGATCGTCGGCAGCGCCGTGGATTATGGGCGCGCGATGCTGGCACGGGCACGGCTGCAGGCTGCTGTCGACAGCTCGGTGCTGGCGGCAGCCCGCGTGTGGCAGCTCGAGAACGACTTGCAGCTGGCCGAGCAGAAGGCGCTCGCGCACTTCGATTCCAACAAGCCGAGCGATCCTTCACGGGTGGTCGAGTTCACGCCAGACATGGTGGCGTCGACGTTTACGATGGTCGGTGAGACCACGGTGAAGACACCGTTCCTGAGCTTCGTCAACCATCCGTACATCACGGTGTCGACCCGCGGCCAGGCCCTCATCGCGGGCGGCGGTAATGCGGGCACCAACCTCGAGGTCTCGCTGATGCTCGACGTTACGGGCTCGATGGCCGGCCAGCGCATCGTCGATCTGAAGGCTGCCGCGAAGGACCTCATCGATATCGTCATCTGGGCGGATCAGAGCGAGTACACCTCGCGCATTGCGCTCGCGCCGTTCTCGTCGGCGGTCAACGCCGGTGCGCTGGGCCCCCAGGTCGCGTATAATCCCGCCTCAAGCCTCACATTCAAGCAGCGCAACGGCAGCAACTCGACGCGCTACCGCACGGATACGTACTGCGTGTCGGAGCGGACGGGTGCGGCGGCGTTCACTGACGCGGCGCCGACCGGCAACAACCGGATCCCGCGCGCCTATCTGACGAAGAGCAACTCCGCGTGCGTCCCCGCGGCACCCATCGTGCCGATGACGAGCAACAAGGACGCGCTGAAGTCGGTGATCGATGGCTTCGTCGCCAGCGGAAATACGGCCGGTCATCTCGGGACGGCATGGGCTTGGTATCTTCTGTCCCCGAACTGGGCCAGCGTCCTGCCCGAAGGCAGCAAGCCGCAACCATACTCTATGGTTGCGCAGGTCGGCGAAAAGGGCCAGCCGCTGCTCAGGAAGGTCGCCGTGCTCATGACGGACGGCGAGTACAACTACCAGTACTGCAACAGCTCCAGTCCCACGACGGCGGGTGCGTCCATCCCGGACTATGACACGGGCAACAGAGGCGCCAACTGCAAGTCGCCCAATGGGACCTCGGAAACCCAGGCCCTCCAGCTCTGTACTGCGATGAAGGCCACCGGCATCTCAGTATACACTGTCGGGTTCGGGCTCGGCGGGGTGCAGTCGGCCATCAACCTGCTACGGCAGTGTGCCAGCGAGCCCCACATGTTCTATGACACGAATACCGGTGAGGAACTGCGCAACGCCTTCCGCCACATCGCCACGTCGATCGCAGCGCCGATCCTCTCGCGCTGACGCGCGTCGTCCCAAAAGGAGACACAGGGCGCCCCTGGGGGCGCCCTGTTCATTTTGGGGGGACAGCGTCAGGGGCTTTCTCCGAGCATGGCGCCCACCGCACGCATGAAGATCTCGGGGCCGGTATAGCCGACGAGCCGGTCGATCTCCGCACCATCGCGCATGAGAATGACGGTCGGAATGATCTCAACCGGCGACGCCAGGCCCATGGCATCGATGTCTGTATGGGCGACGTCGACGAAGCGCAGCGGCGCCAGGCGCGCGCGGGCCGTTGCACGATAAAGGGGGGCGATCTCATCGCGGAAGAGCTGGCACATGGGGCAGCCACGCGCCTCGATCACCACCAGCTCGACGGCCGGCGGCGGCGCGAGTGTGAGCTCAGCGGCGCCCTGGGCCCTGTTCGGCGCACCTGGGAGGGTTAACAGAGCTGCAGCCAGAAGCAGACGGGCAGAAGTGTGGCGCACGGCGGAGCACCCCGAACGAAGAACGACATCGGCTGGGGGAGAAATGCACGAACAGGGCCAGAGGCCGGGCGCTGTCGGGTCGGTCAGAGGCCTGGGGGCCATTTTGACGTCTTGGAGCCAGCCCGCCGCGGGGGTAGAGAGAGAATGCCGGACGCAAATTGAGGGAACGGCAATGAGCCTGACGCTTGGGCTGGCGCTCTACTTCATTATTTGGTGGACCGTGCTGTTCGCGGTGCTGCCTTTCGGCGTGCACACGCAGGGCGAGGCCGGAGAGATCGTTCCTGGCACGCCCGCCAGCGCGCCGGTCGCGCCTCGCCTGCTCCGGACGTTTGCCATTACGACGGTGCTTGCGGGGGCCGTATTTGCGGTGGTCTACGTGGCTCTGGCGGGCGGGATCATCGATATCGGCGCCTATTTCCCGAACCCCATGGGCCCACCGGGCGTGCGCTGAGCCCACGCCCGTGGGCGGGCACAAAAAAAGCAAGGCGGGAAGGCCCTGCTTTCCTGAAGTCCGGAAACTAAGCGGATTGACGGTCCGCTCTATTGCTCGCCATTCCCACTCGCGACCGCTGGGGTCGCACACTCGGCACACCCGATCCTCTCGCTTGGGACCGTTGGTACGCCGCCTGCTCCCTAGACTTGGGCGATGCGAAGACCCCGACTTGGTCCCACGGCCCTTTTTTCGTACGCGGTGTGACACTAACTCATCTGCGACGTCTTGTCAGCCCTTGAATGCGCTCCCTGGGAGTTCTTCCAACGCCATGTTTTCGTCCGCTTTTTGCGCCGCAGCATCAATATATGCGATAGCTTGAGCATGGGCCGAACCTGGGCCGTCGATGGCGCCAGCCGCGAGCGAGCGCGCGAGGGGAACTGATGCCGACCAACAGCACCGCCGATCGCAAGACTCTGATCCTCACCGGGGCCTCGCGGGGCATCGGCCATGCGACCGTGAAGCGGTTTGCATCAGCCGGCTGGCGGGTCATCACCTGCTCACGCCACCCCTTCCCGGAGAACTGCCCCTGGGAGATGGGGCCCGAGGACCATATCCAGGTTGATCTCGGCGATGCCGAGGACACCGCACGGGCGATCGCGGAGATGCGCCGTCGCCTCGCGGACCAGCGCGGCCGCCTCAACGCGCTTGTCAACAATGCCGGGATCAGTCCGAAGGGGGCCGGCGGCGCGCGCCTCGGCACGCTCGAGACGCCGCTCGACGACTGGCAGCGCGTCTTTCAGGTGAACTTCTTTGCGCCGGTGCTGCTCGCGCGCGGGCTGCTCGCTGAGTTGGAGCGTGCGCAAGGTGCGGTCGTCAACGTGACATCGATTGCGGGGAGCCGCGTGCATCCTTTTGCAGGAGCAGCATATGCGACGTCCAAAGCCGCGCTTGCAGGATTGACGCGCGAGATGGCGGCCGACTTCGGTCCGCGCGGCGTGCGTGTCAACGCGATCTCACCAGGCGAGATCGATACGTCGATCCTGTCACCGGGCACCGAGCGCATCGTCAACGAGCAGATCCCGATGCGCCGCCTCGGCGAGCCGGAGGAAGTCGCCAAGGCGATCTATTTCCTCTGCACTGAGCAGTCGAGCTACGTGAACGGTGCCGAGCTGCACATCAACGGCGGGCAGCACGTATGATGTGACGCTTCTTTCCTCTCCCCGCGCGCGGGGAGAGGAAAGACAGCACGTGTCGGCGACGATCTCGCCCGGTTCGTTTGGCGGCCGCGGGCATAGCACGGCGGATGACGGCGATCGCACCTCTTCCCGGCCGCCCGTGGCACGAATGCTAAGGCGTCATCAGGTTCACGGTCACATTCTTCTTGACCGTAAAGCTGTCGAGCATGCCTTCGAGCGAGAACTCGCGGCCGATGCCGCTCTGCTTGACGCCGCCGTAGGAGTGGCCGGGCGATTGGCCGAGGCCCTGGTTGATCTGGACCCAGCCCGCTTCGATCGCGTGGGCGGTCCTGAGCGCCCGGCCGATGTCCTTGGTCCACACATAGCCCGCAAGACCGTAGTGCGTCTGGTTGGCCATGCGGATGGCTTCCTGCTCGTCCGTCCATTTGATGGCGACGAGCACGGGACCGAAAATCTCCTCCTTCGCGAGGCGCCAGTCATTGGCGTCATGGGCAAAGAGTGTCGGGATCGCGAAGAAGCCTTCCGACAGCGGGCCCTCCTTGGGCGGCAGGCCGCCGAACCGGAGCGTTGCGCCGGGCTGCTTGAGACCATCCTCAACATAGCCGCAGACCTTGCGGAACTGCTTCTCGTTGATGATCGCACCCATGTCAGTCTCTTCGTCGAGCGGATTGCCGATCTTGAGTTTCGCAGTCTTGTCGGCGAGCTTCCTCAGAAAGTCGTCGAAGATTTCAGCGTGCAGGAAGAGGCGCGAGCCCGCCGTGCACGATTGGCTCTGGCGCGTGAAGCGCATGGCGGCGATGATGCCGTCGACGACCCAGTCCTCGTTGGCATCCGGATATACGATCGAGGGGCTCTTGCCGCCGAGCTCGAGCGAGACCGGCACGATCCGCTCCGACGCCGCTTTCATCACAAGCTTGCCGACCTCGGTCGATCCGGTGAAGGAGAGCTTGCGCACGCCCGGGTGCGCGGAGAGCGCGGCACCGGCTTCCGGACCGAAGCCCGTGATGACGTTCAGCACGCCCTTGGGCAGGAACTCCTGGCAGATGCGTGCGACCCAGAGGACGCCGAGCGGGGCGTCCTCGGCGGCCTTGAGGACGAGCGTGTTGCCGGCGCAAAGCGCGGGCGCGATCTTGAGCGAGCCGAGCAGGACGGGCGCGTTCCACGGGATGATGGCGCCTACGACGCCGATCGGCTCTCGGCGCGTATAGCTCAAGACGTGCTCGCCGAAAGGAATGGTCTCGCCCTTGAGCTCGCTGGCGAGGCCGCCGAAGTAGCGGAAGATCTCTGCCGTTCCCTTGGCTTCCGGACGCGCCTGGGTCTTGATGGCATTGCCGGTTTCCTCGGCGACGATCCGGGCGAGTTCCTCGACGCGCGCCTCGATCACGTCGGCGATCCGCGTGAGAATGCGGCCGCGGTCGCGCGGCGGCACGCGGCTCCACGCGGGGAAGGCGGCGGTTGCGGCCTTGACGGCCATGTCGATGTCCTCGGTCGTGCCGCGGGGGACGCTGGCGATTGGCGTGCGGTTGGCAGGATTGATGACGGTGATCGCCTCGCGCGCCTTGCCGTCGGTCCACGCGCCGTCGATCAGCATGGTCTCATGACGAACGCTCGTGGCCGAGCTGGGCTTGCTGGTGACTGCCATGGCGGGATCCTCCGGAGGTATCGGGTTGCGTTCAGTCGAGCGGGCGGGCTTCGGACGGCAGCAGATACGGCACACCGCTCTTGATGGGATAGGCAAGGCGAGCGGCGCGGCTGATCAGCTCCTGGTTCTTCTCATCGTACTCCAGCGATGTCTTCGTCAGGGGGCAGACCAGCAGCTCGAGGAAACGCGGCGCCGTGCGCTCCGAGCTGGCTGCTTGCTCCTCGCGGGGATCATTCATGCCGGCGTTCCTTCTGGTGGCCCTACTGGAGGCGCGTGCCGGGCTTGTTGGCCCGCCCGGCGAGCTCAATCTCGGCGAGGGTGATCAGTGCCTCAGCGCGATCGGCGAGTGTCTGCGCCTCGAGCAGGGCCTGCTTCTCTGAAGGCGCGAACGGGCCTGCGATCGCGAGGCCGTTCACCAGATCCTCGTTCTCCGACTGCTCGATGGCCTCCCAGTCGGGCTTGACGTCGCGCGCTTGCAGATAGCGCTGCAGGACGGCCAGCAGGCGCTCGCGGGGGACATCGGCGGCCCCCTTGGCCGCGATAAGATCGTCGACAAAGCGGTCGTACGAAACGTGGAGCATGCGATAGGGCGCGCGCGTCTTGCCCTCCCCCGCGACATCGAAGCGGCAGATGCCGGTCAGCGTGATCAGGAGGCGTCCGTCGGACTGCTCCTGAAAGGCCGAGAGCCGGGCCGCGCAGCCGACGGCTTGCAAGGGGGCCGTGCGTGAGGCGGGTGAGCCGGTCGTGCCGCCATCACCGATCGGCTGGATGACGCCGATGATGCGGGCGCCGCGCAGCACGTCGTCGACCATCGCCAGATAGCGCGGCTCGAACACGTTGAGCGGCAGGGTCGTGCGGGGGAGCGTGATCGCGCCGAGCAAGGGGAACACCGGGATGCGCGCCGGCAGATCCGATGGCGAACGGTAGTGCTCGAGGAACTTCACGCGTAACACACTCCTGCAGCCGGCCGCGTCGGCGGCGCGGCCTTCACGTCACGAGAACAGCAGCGACGACAGCCGGCGTCGACCCTCGAGCGTCGCCGGGTCCTTGGGCCCCCAAGCGTCGAACAGCTCGACGAGCTGCTTGCGCGCCGCTTCATCGTTCCACTTGCGGTCGCGGCGGAAGCTCTCGAGCAGCTGGCTGACCGCCGCCTCCTTCTCGCCAATGGCGGCCAGCGCCGTCGCGAGGTCAATACGGGCCTGATGGTCCGCCGGGTTGGCCTCGACCCGTGCCTTGAGCTCGCCGAGGTTGCCGGTGTCCTGGCCGCGCTTGGCGAGGCCGATCGCCGCGCGAACACTGGCGAGTTGCGGGGCATCGCGCTTCTCGGGCGGCGCGAGGGCCAGTGTCTGTTCGGCACGCTCGAGATCGCCAGTCTTGAGATAGCAGCGCGCGAGGCCGGCGAGCGCCTTGATATTGTCCCGTTCCTCCTGGAGCACGGCCGCGAAGATCTCTGCCGCCGTCTGGAGGTCACCTTCCTCGAACGCCTTCTCGCCCTCCTGGATGGCGTGCTCGAGGTCCGCGGCACCGGCGTCGCCGATCAAGCGGTCGACGAATGCCTTGACCGCGCTTTCGGGCTGGGCACCGGCAAAGCCATCGACCGGGCGCCCGTCCAGGAAGGCATAGACGGTCGGGATGGACTGCACGCGGAGCTGCTGGGCGAGCGCCGGATGCTCGTCAATGTTGATCTTGACGAGGCGCACCTTGCCGCCTGCCGCGCGCACCACTTTCTCGAGGACGGGCGTGAGCTGCTTGCAGGGGCCGCACCATGGGGCCCAGAAGTCGACGATGACCGGCTGGGCGCGCGAGGCCTCGATCACGTCCTTGCCGAAGCCGGCCGTGGAGCTGTCCTTGATCACATCGCCGCCGGGGCTGCCGGCTCCAGGTGCCTTCTGGCCGAATTCCATTCGCAACTCTCCCGAATTTCGCGCTTGCGCGGTCCGTCAGCCGGCCTCGCCGGTTCCGTCGATGGCGATGACGAGAGGGTCGTGGCCGGTGGCGCGCATGAAACGCAACAGATCGTCACGCGCAATGCTCGTCGTCGCCGTGTTGACCAGCGGATGGCAGTTGATCCTTTCATAGCCCATGAGGCGTTCATCCACCACCACGCTCACGCGCTTCTGATCATCGTTAATCAGCGCCAAGGCCGTGACCGATCCCGCCGGCACGCCGAGCGTCTCCATGAGCAGGTCGGGCTTGCCGAAGCTCAGCCGCGCCGCGCCGATCTTCTTGTGCAGGGACTTCAGATCGACGGGCGTGTGGCTCTCGGCGACGACGAGGAAGAGCTTCCCCTTGGCGTCCTTGAGGAACAGGTTCTTCGTATGGCCACCCGGAAGCTGGCGCTCAAGACGCGCACTCTCGGCGACCGTGAAGACGGCCTCGTGCTCGACTGTCTCCGTGGCGATGCCGAGCTCGGCAAGGCGCGCGAAAAGCTCTTCCCGGGTTGCCGGCATCGGACGTCTCAGCGCGGCAGGTCCGTGCGGCCCATGAGGTAGCGGTCAATCGCGGCGGCGGCTTGCCGGCCCTCGCGGATCGCCCATACCACGAGGCTCTGGCCGCGACGCATGTCGCCGGCAACGAAGAGCTTGTCACGACCGCGGATGCGGTAGTCGCGGTCATTGGCCTCTATGCCATTGAAGCGACCTCGTGCAACCACCGGGAGGTGCATCTCCTTCACGACATCGTCCTCGACGGGGCCAGAGAAGCCCATGGCAAGCAGAACGAGATCAGCGTCGAGCGTGCCTTCCGAGCCCGGAATTGGCCGCAGCTTCTCGTCGACGCGCGTGTAGTGCAGCTTGGTGATCTTGCCGTTCTCGCCCGAAAAGCCGGTCGTTGAGGTCGCGTACTCGACGATGGCGCCCTCGGCCTGGCTCGAGGAGATGCGCAGCTTCAGCGGCCAGTGCGGCCAGGAGAGGGACTTGTTCTCCTTCTCGGGCGGCTTCGGCATGATCTCGAGCTGGGTTACGGACTTGGCCCCTTGCCGGAAGGACGTGCCAATGCAGTCGGAGCCCGTGTCGCCGCCACCGATGACGATCACGCGCTTGCCCTTGGCGCTGATCTCCTTCGTGCCCTTGGGGAGAGGCTCGCCCGAGACGCGGCGGTTCTGCTGCGGCAGGAACTCCATGGCGAAGTGAATGCCGTCGAGATCGCGGCCCGGTGCCTTGGCGAAGAAGTCGAAGGGCTGCTCTGAGCCGCCGGTGAGCAAGACGGCGTCGTGCGACTTCTTGAGCGAGGTGACGGTCACATCCTTGCCGACGTGGATGCCGCAGTGGAAGGTCACGCCCTCCGCTTCCATCTGCTTGACACGCTGCTCGACCACGATTTTCTCAAGCTTGAAGTCGGGAATGCCATAGCGGAGCAGGCCGCCCGGATGGGCGTTCTTCTCGTAGACGTGGACCTCATGGCCGACACGTGCGAGCTGCTGGGCGGCCGCCATGCCCGCCGGGCCTGAGCCGATGATGGCGACGCGCTTGCCGGTCCTGTGCTCGGCGGGCTGCGGCACCCACTTGTTGCCGCTGTCAGCGAAAGCCCGCTCGGCAATCGAGTATTCGATCGTCTTGATGGTGACAGGCACGTCCTCGATGTTGAGCGTGCACGCGGCCTCGCATGGCGCGGGGCAGACGCGTCCGGTGATCTCGGGGAAGTTGTTGGTCGAGTGCAGATTGAGCGACGCCGCTTCCCACTTGCCCTGATAGACGAGGTCGTTCCAGTCCGGGATCTGGTTATTGATCGGGCAGCCGTTGTGGCAATAGGGAATGCCGCAATCCATGCAGCGTGCGGCCTGCGTCTTGACGTCTTGCTCGGGCAGCGGCTCGACGAACTCGCGGAAATGCTTCAGGCGCTCCTCGACCGGGCGATAGCCGCGGTCCGTGCGCTCAAACTCCATGAACCCAGTAATCTTGCCCATCTCTCTCGCCTCTCGGATCGGCGTATATCGGAACTTCGCTATTGGATGCTGAGGCTTTCCTCGCAGAGCGCGACCCATTTTCGTATGCCGGGGCGCTCAGTCAGATCGAAGCCGCCCTCGTGCGCAAGGCGCGTGTAGGCAACGACGGCAATGTCGGCGATCGTCGGCGTGGGGCCCGTGAGAAAGTCGCGCCCGGCGAGTTGCTGCTCGACGAAATCGAGGGCCTTCTCGCCGCGCTCCACGCGCCACGCATCGCGCTCCGCCTTGCTGCGCCCGAGATACTTCATGTGAAAGCGGCAGACCGCGACATAAGGCTCGTGGCTGTACTGCTCCCAGAAGAGCCACTCGTCGATCTTGGCCTGCGCGAAGCCGTCGTCCGGGAGCAGGCGAGATCCGCGCGCGAGATAGCGGATGATCGCATTCGACTGCGCGAGCCGGCGCCCGTCGTCGAACTCGACGGCCGGTACCTGGCCCTGCGGGAATTTTTCGAGATAGGCCGGAGTCCGCGTCTCGCCCTTCATGATGTCGACCGGCACCCAGGTGAAGGGGATGCCGAGCGCGCCGGCAGTCCACTTCACCTTCAGGCAGTTGCCTGAGATGACGTCACCATAGATCTTCATGACGTCTACTCCGCAGCCTTGGCCTTGCCGTTGGCCGTGCGCTTGCCGCTGGTATTGGGCACGCCAATTTCGAGGACGTCGAGCCCGGTGGCGTTGGCCTCCTGGTACTTCGCCATCTCGCTCAGCGCGCGGCGGTACTCGAGCGGCATCACCTTGCGGAATTTGGCGCTCCACGTCGGCCAGTCGGCGAGGATGGTCTTGGCTTTGGCCGAGTTCGTGTAGTGCGCGTGCCGGGTGATGAGCGCGTGCAGACGCTCGGCGTCCTGCTCCGTCATGTTCTGCATGACATCGACAAGGCCATGGCTTGCGAGGTCGCCGCGCTGATTGGCGAGGCGCTCCATGACCTCCTCTTCGGCTGCGACCGGCTCGAGATCGACCATGGAGAGATTGCAGCGCGTCTCGAAGTCGCCTGCCTCGTCGAGGACGTAAGCGACACCACCCGACATGCCGGCCGCGAAGTTGCGGCCCGTCGGGCCGAGCACGACCACGACGCCGCCGGTCATGTACTCGCAGCAGTGGTCACCCGTCCCCTCGACGACGGCATACGCGCCGGAGTTGCGCACAGCGAAGCGCTCGCCCGCAATGCCGCGGAAGTAGCACTCGCCGCTGATCGCGCCGTAGAGCACAGTATTGCCCACGATCATGCTCTCTTCCGGCACGATGCCCGACGCCGGATCCGGGCGCACGATCAGCTTGCCGCCCGAGAGGCCCTTGCCGACGTAGTCGTTACCCTCGCCGATGAGCTCGAGCGTAACGCCGCGCGCAACCCATGCGCCGAAGCTCTGGCCGGCAGTGCCCTTGATCGACAGCCAGATGGTGTCTTCCGCGAGACCAGCATGGCCATAGACGCGGGCGACCTCGCCCGAGAGCATGGCGCCTGCCGCGCGGTCGCGGTTCGAGATCGTGAACTCGGCCTTGACCGGCTTCCTCGCCTCAAGGGCCGGTTTTGCGACCTCGATGAACTTGCGGTCGAGGACGGCCTCGAGGCCGTGGTTCTGGCGCTCGCAGTTGTAGATTGCGACGTCGGCCGGCACGACCGGCTTGTGGAAGAGCTTCTCGAAATCGAGACCACGCGCCTTCCAGTGCCCGATCGCCTTCTCCTTGTCGAGGCAGTCGGACTGGCCGATCATTTCATTGAAGGTGCGGTAGCCGAGCGAGGCCATGAACTCGCGCACCTCTTCCGCGATGAAGAAGAAGAAGTTCACCACGTGCTCGGGCTGGCCCTTGAAGCGCTTCCTCAGCTCCGGGTCCTGCGTCGCGACGCCCACCGGGCAGGTATTGAGGTGGCACTTCCTCATCATGATGCAGCCGGCCGCAATCAGCGGCGCCGTGGCGAAGCCGAACTCGTCGGCGCCGAGCAGCGCGCCGATGACCACATCCCGGCCCGTGCGGATGCCGCCATCGACCTGAACGGCGATGCGCCCGCGCAGTCGGTTCATGACCAGCGTCTGGTGCGTCTCGGCGAGGCCGATCTCCCAGGGGCTGCCGGCGTGCTTGATCGAGGTGAGCGGCGATGCGCCCGTGCCGCCCTCGAAGCCGGAGATCGTCACGTGGTCGGCGCGCGCCTTGGCAACACCTGCCGCAACCGTGCCGACGCCGACCTCGGAGACAAGCTTCACCGACACGTCGGCCCGCGGGTTGACGTTCTTCAGATCATAGATGAGCTGCGCAAGATCCTCGATCGAGTAGATGTCATGGTGCGGCGGCGGCGAGATGAGGCCGACACCGGGCGTCGAGTGGCGCACCTTGGCGATGATCTGATCGACCTTGTGGCCCGGGAGCTGGCCGCCCTCGCCGGGCTTGGCCCCTTGCGCCATCTTGATCTGCATGACGTCCGAGTTGACGAGGTACTCGGTCGTCACGCCGAAGCGGCCCGAGGCCACTTGCTTAATCGCCGAGCGCATGCTGTCGCCGTTCGGCAGTGGCACATAGCGGTCGGCTTCCTCGCCGCCTTCGCCCGTGTTCGACTTGCCGCCGATGCGGTTCATCGCAATGGCGAGCGTCGTGTGTGCCTCGCGGCTGATCGAGCCGAAGCTCATGGCGCCGGTCGAGAAGCGCTTGACGATATTGGCCGCGGGCTCGACCTCCTTGAGCGGAACGGGCTTGCGCTTCATCTCTTCCGCGCTCTTGATGCGGAAGAGCCCGCGCATGGTCATGAGCTGCTCGGACTGGTCGTTGATCTGCGCCGCATAGTCGCGCCACTTCTGCGGGATCTTCCCAGCCATGGCATCCGCGTTCGACGTCGAGCGGACGGCGTGCTGCAAGTCGGCGACGACGGACGGGCGCCAGGAATGCGCCTCGCCGCGCACGCGGTAGGCGTACTCGCCGCCAACGTCGAGCATGCTCTCGAGATAGGGCACATCACCGAAGGCCTGGCGGTGACGTTCGGCGGTCTCGCGGGCGATCTGGAAGAGACCGACACCCTCGATCTGCGTATGCGTGCCGGTGAAGTACTTCTTCACGAAGCTCGACTTGAGGCCGACAGCATCAAAGATCTGCGCGCCGCAGTACGACTGGTAGGTCGAGATGCCCATCTTGGACATGACCTTGAGCAGCCCCTTATCGATCGCCTTGATGTAGCGCTTTTGCGCCTCCTTCACATCGAGGCCGGCGTCGAGATCGGGGACGAGCTGCGCGACGGTCTCGAAGGCGAGATAGGGGTTGATTGCCTCGGCGCCGTAGCCTGCAAGCGTCGCGAACTGGTGCACCTCATGCGCCTCGCCGGTCTCGACAACGAGGCCGACTGACGTACGCAGCCCCTGCCGGATGAGGTGATGGTGCACGGCGGAGGTCGCGAGAAGCGAGGGGATCGGAATGCGGTCCGGGCCGGTCGCACGGTCCGAGAGAATGATGATGTTGTAGTCCATCGAGCGGACGGCCTCCTCGGCCTCCGCGCACACGACATCGAGTGCCGTCGCCATGCCGGCGGCACCCGCCTCGGCGGCGTAGGTGATGTCAATGGTGATGGACGAGAACTGGTTGTCCGGGACCTCGCCGATGGCGCGAATGCGCTCGAGGTCCTCGTTGGTCAGGATCGGCTGATAGACCTCGAGCCGCTTCTGGCGCGAGGTGCCCTCGAGGTCGAGCAGGTTCGGCCGCGGCCCGATGAACGAGACGAGGCTCATGACCAGCTCCTCGCGGATCGGGTCGATCGGCGGGTTGGTGACCTGGGCGAAGTTCTGCTTGAAGTAGGTGTGCAAGAGCTTCGGCTTTGAGGACAATGCCGAGATCGGCGTGTCCGTGCCCATGGAGCCGACGGCCTCCTGGCCCGTCTGCACCATCGGGCCCATCAGGAACTTGAGGCTCTCCTGCGTATAGCCAAAGGCCTGCTGCAGATCGAGCAGGCTGACATTGCTCTTCTTGCGCAGCGGCTTCTTCGGCAGCGGCAGGTCCGACACCTGGATCTGCGTCCGCTTCAGCCACTGGCCGTAGGGGTTCTTGCCTGCGATATCGCGTTTCAGCTCATCATCTGCGATGATGCGCCCCTCTGCGAGATCGATCAGCAGCATCTTGCCGGGCTGGAGCCGCCACTTCTTGGCAATGTTCTCCTCGGCGATGGGCAGCACGCCCGATTCCGAGGACATGATCACGCGATCGTCCTTGGTGACGAGGTAGCGGGCGGGTCTCAGCCCGTTGCGGTCGAGCGTCGCGCCGATCTGGCGGCCGTCAGTGAATGCCATGGCGGCCGGCCCGTCCCATGGCTCGATCAGGCAGGCGTGGTACTCGTAGAAGGCCTTGCGTTCCGCATCCATGCTCTCGTGGCCGGCCCAGGCCTCGGGGATGAGCATCATCGCCGCATGGGCGAGGCTGTAACCGCCCATGACGAGGAACTCGAGGGCATTGTCGAAGCAGGCCGTGTCCGACTGTCCTTCGTAGGAGATCGGCCAGAGCTTGGTGATGTCGTCACCGAACAGTGGCGAGCTGACGGAGGCCTGGCGGGCCGCCATCCAGTTCACGTTGCCGCGCAACGTGTTGATCTCGCCGTTGTGGGCAACCATGCGGTAGGGGTGCGCAAGCTTCCACGACGGGAAGGTGTTCGTCGAGAAACGCTGATGCACGAGCGCGAGCGCGGAGGTCACGCGCGGATCGGACAGGTCCTTGTAGTAGGCCTTCACCTGATAGGAGAGGAACATGCCCTTGTAGACGAGCGTGCGGCTCGACAGGCTCACGGTGTAGTGGCCGACATCGCGCTCCTTGAAGGACTTGTGCAGCGCATTCGAGACGACCTTGCGGATGAGGTAGAGCTTGCGCTCGAACTCGTCCTGGTCAGTCATGCCTCTCGGGCGGCCGATGAAGAGCTGGCGGTGTGCCGGCTCGGCGGCGCGGACCAGCTCCGGCAGGCCGCTATTGTCGACGGGTACGGTGCGCCAGCCAAGGAATTCGAGGCCCTCCTCGCGGATGAGGCGCGCCCAGATCTTCTCGCAGTGCGTGCGCATGCGCTCGTCCTGCGGCATGAAGATATGGCCGACACCATAGTGGCCGGGCTCCGGCAGCTTGATGCCGTGCTTGGCGCACTCCTCCGTCAGGAAGGCGTGCGGAATCTGGATGAGAATGCCGGCGCCGTCGCCCGCGTGCGGATCGGCGCCAACAGCGCCGCGATGCTCGAGGTTCTCGAGGATGGCGAGGGCGTCCTCGACAATGGCGTGGCTGGCGCGGTTCTTGAGATCCACGATGAAGCCGACGCCGCAGGCGTCGTATTCGCGTTTTGGATCAAAGAGACCCTGGGCGCGCGGCTTCACCATGTCGGCACCCGCAAAAGAGGGCAGGGCGCTCGTCACAGATCTCTGATTTGCCATGGTCTCTCGTCCCAATCGCTGCTCGCGGCCCGCGGCCCACTGTTAAGGCGCCGCGTGCCCTCTGTCACGACCGAAGCTCGGCCATCGTGCGCCCGATGGGCGAACGGGTCCGTCCTTCAGTGATGGAGTGGGGCGGGTGATGCCTCGTCGCGGTGCACCGGCGGTCGCGGCATGTCTTCCGGCTCGGACATGCGGCGGGACGCAAAACTGGTGGTGCGCGAACGACTTAGGCCTGACCCCACAGCGCGGACGTCACGCCCCCCGGTGCTTACGCGCCTCGTGAAATGCAGGCGGGCGGCGCGTCGTTCGGGCGGTTCGAGCAGTCAATCCGCACAAAGGACAGGATAGCTGACCTAGTACGCCTTGGGAATGCCAAATTTGGGCGTTGCAGCAAAAAAGGATATTGAGCACGTGTAGTGGCCGTCGGCCCCGTACCGCCGGCCCTGAACTGGAGTTCTCATAGTGGCAGATCCAGCGCGCGGCGGGGTTCCGCCGCTTGTGCGGCTGATCCTCGTCAATGCGCTTGTCGGGGTCTTGGCCGGTGCTGTGGTCGCAGCAGCCCTCGTCTCCTCGGAAGGGCTGGGGCTCGGCCGTCTTCTGGCCGCAAGTGGCGAGCCGTGGCTCGCGGCCGGCCTGTTCTTCAGCGGCATGATGGGGACATTCGGCAGCCTCGCCGCCGGCGCGGCCATCATGCTCGACGACCCCAGCCGCCGGCGCGGCTAGCTCGGCCTAAATGAGCTCCGGCACGACCCAGAGCGGCGGCTCGCCGCGCGCCACCCGCTGGATGTTATCGAAGGCATTTCTGAAGCGGGCAACGTGGTTGTCGGAGGTCGGACCCGCAAAGTGGGCGGTCAGCACGACGTTGTCGAGCTGGAGCAGGGGATTGTTCGCGGGCGGCGGCTCCTGATCGAATACGTCCAGGCCGGCGCCGAAGATCTTGCCTTCACTGAGCGTTTTCGTGAGCGCCACCTCGTCGATCACGGGGCCACGGCTGGTGTTTACCAGGATCGCCGTCGGTTTCATGAGCGCCAGCTCTCCGGCGCCGATCATGTGCCGCGTCGAGGCATTGAGCGGGACGTTCAGCGAGACGAAGTCGCTGATGGCGAGCAGCTCCTTGAGCAAGCGGAACTTGACGCCGAGCGCATCCTCCTCGTCCTCGGTCAGGCGGCGGATGTCGAAGTAAACGACCTTCATTCCGAAGGCGCGGGCGAGCCGGGCGACCTTCTTGCCGATCGTGCCGAGACCGACAATGCCGAGCGTCTTGTCGTAGAGCTCGTACATGGCCGGTGCCGGGCCATTGCCGCGCCAGCGCCCGGCGCGAACATTCGCGTGCTGCCAGATGACGCGCCGCGAGACCGTAAGCATGAGCATGATCGCGTGCTCGGCGACCGAGATCGCGTTGGCGCCGCCGTTGTTGCAGACGGGCACGCCGGCCGCGCGGGCTGCCTCGATGTCCACCGCGTCATAGCCGGCGCTCAAGAGCTGGACCAGCTTGAGCTTCGGTGCGGCTCGGTAAAATTCCGGCGGCATCTTGACGTTCGGATAGCAGACCATGAAGTGGGCGCTTTCCACGGCGCGCATCATCTCGGCGCCTCCCTCCGGCGCCAGCACGAGCTCAAAGCCCGAGGGCGCGAGCTGGCGGGCAAGCTCCCCCGTCTTCGCCGAGGGGGGGACGAGCACGATCCGTGGCGGGGACGTGGACATGGTAGGGCGCTCCTGAAGCACGATTGATGCGAAGCCACAGGCTCCGGATGGTGGACCGTGGCCACTATCCTCCGGCCGGGCCTGTCCGGACAAGCGCCTCTCGCGGTGGTGCGGGGCGCGTCCGCCGCAGGGCGGCCCGCCCCCGTCATCGTTGTGGATTCGCCCGCGGACGCCTAGGGATAGCTTTCGGCGCGACCCGGCAGCCCGCGGTGAGCAGTATGACCGATACAACCGACAGACCCGCGGCGGAAACGGAGATGGGGGTCTCCCGGCGCATACTCATCCTCATCTCGTCGATGTTGTCGGTGGCGCTCTACTTCAGCTCGATCCTCGTCGCCTCGACCGTCCTGCCGCAGATGCAGGGGAGCTTCTCGGCGACGCCGGACGAGATCTCCTGGACGATGACGTTCAACATCCTGGCTACCGCCATCGCCATGCCGATGACGGGCTGGCTAACGGCGCGGTTCGGCCGCAGCACCGTGATGATCTGGTCGACCGGGATCTTCACCATCTCGACCGCGCTCTGCGGTTTTGCGACGACACTCGAGGAACTGATCCTCTGGCGCATCGTGCAGGGCGCCGCCGGGGCGCCGTGCGTGCCGCTCGCCCAGACCATCCTTCTCGATACCTTCCCCCCGCGCCAGCACCGCATGGTGCTCGGGATCTATGGCATGGGCGTCGTCATGGGGCCGATCATCGGGCCGGCGCTCGGCGGTTATCTCGCCGAGATCCTCAACTGGCGCTGGGCGTTCTTCCTGCTCATCCCGGTGGGCGTTGCGGCGACGCTCGGCCTTTCAGCGACGCTGCCTGCAGACCGCACACGCGGACCGGTATATCTGAGCTGGATCGGCTTCATCCTGCTCTCGGTGGCGATCGGGGGTCTTCAACTCGCGCTCTCGCGTGGCCAGCGGCTCGATTGGTTCGAGTCGGTGGAGATCCGCGTGACGCTCTTTGTGTCGGTCGTCGCCTTCTATCTGTTCATTGCCCACAGCCTGACCTCGCGCCGGCCTTTTCTCGACCTTCGCCTGCTTCTTGACCGCAACTACAGCCTCGGTCTCGCGCTCATCGCGATCTTCGGCATGTTGAACTTCACGCCCATGGTGCTGCTGCCGGCGCTCATGCGCGTCTATATGGGCTATCCCGACGTGCTTGTCGGCCAAGTCGTCGGCGCGCGTGGGATCGGCGGGCTGCTCGGCTTCTTCGCCGTGATTTTCCTCTCGCGGCTCGACCCGCGGGTCAGTGTCGGCGCCGGCTTTGTGCTTCAGCTCATTGCCGGCATCTGGCTCATGCGCATCGATCTCAACGTGACGCCGCTGGAGCTGGCTCTCAACGGCGTGATCCAGGGCCTCTCGGCGGGCATCATCGTGGTCGCGCTCACGCTCGTCACCTTCGCGAATATCCCGCGCGAGAAGATGCCCGAGGCGACGGCCGTCTATCATCTCCTGCGCAATATCGGCGCGAGCCTGTTCATCTCTGTTTGCGTGGCACAGGTCGTCCGCTCGATGGGCGTGAACTACTCGGTGCTCTCCGAACTGATCTCGCCCTTCAACCGCACGCTGGCTTTGCCCTGGGCCGTGGGGCCGCTCGATACGTCGAGTCCGGCGTCGCTTGCCCGCTTGTCGGGCGAGATCTCACGACAGGCGGCTATGATCGCGCACCTCAATGCGTTCGGACTGTACACGGCCGTGGCGGCGGTCTCGGTGCCGCTGGTGCTGCTGTTGCGCAATGCCAGGGCGCCCGCGAACTAACCGGCAATGCGGCCGCCACCCTGACGGCGGATGGCGAGCACGGCGGGACGGGGTGGCATTGCAGGCTGGAAATCGGGCCAGCGTGTCGCGGGATCCTCGAAGGTCGATGGGCGGCCAAACGGCTTCCACACCTGTACGCCATCGGTGCCAGGGTGCTGGACCGCGAGAAACAGCGTCTCGCCATCCGGCGCGAAGCAGGGGCCGCAGATCTCTGCGCCAACGGGGCCGCGGAAGAAAAGGCGCGAGCGGCCGCGCAGGTCCCCCTCCGTGTCCACGGCATAGAGGCCATCGGCTCTGCCGGTCCGCAACCAGCCAGTGCCCTGGTCGGTGGCAATCCAGAGATGCCCGTCGGCATCAAAGGCGCAGTTGTCCGGGCAGGCGAACCAGCCGTGAGCACTTGTTGCCGGGTTCCAGCGGGCCCCGACCTCGGCGACGGCGGGATCGCCGCACGCAATGAGCAGATCCCAGGTGAAGCGTGCCGCGGCGTGGTCCCCGTCCGAGGGCGTCATCTCGATGATATGGCCGAAGGCGTTCTCGGCGCGAGGATTGGCGGCATTCGTCTTGGCTGCCGTGCGCCGATCGTTGCTCGTGAGCATGACGTAGACCTTGCCCGTGCGCGGGCTCGGCTCAACATCCTCGGGCCGATCCATGGGCGTTGCCTTGAGGAGGTCGGCGGCAATGCGCGCGTCGATCACGACGTCGGCTTGAGAATGAAAGCCGTTCTCCGGCGTCAGTGGGCCCTCGCCGAAGACGAGGGGCAGCCAGTCGAGCGTGCCGTCGTCATTGTAGCGGGCGACAGAGAGTGTGCCCTCTGAAAGAAGGCGCATGTTATGCGCGCGATCGCCGGCGCGATAGCGGTCGCGACTGACGAAGCGGTAGACGTACTCGAAGCGCGCGTCGTCGCCTGAGTAGAGCACGACGCGGCCATCCTTGTTGACGATGCATTCGGCGCCTTCATGGCTGAAGCGCCCGAGGGCCGTGTGCTTGACCGGCGTCGAGGCCGGATCACTCGGATCGACTTCGACGATCCAGCCGAAGCGGTTCGGCTCGTGCCGTTCCTTCTCGACATTGAAGCGCGCGTGATAGCGGCCCCAGTTATACCAGCCGCCCGGAATGCGGTAGCGCAGGTAGCTGCGCGCTTCGCTGCCGCCGGCGCCGCCCGGCCCCGCAATGCGAAGCCGGTCGGCGAAGTCTGGCGTGTCGGCCCAGAAATAGCCGTGAAAATTCTCTTCCGCGGTGAGGTACGTGCCCCAGGGTGTCAGTCCGCCGGCGCAGTTGTTGAGTGTGCCGAGAACGTGCTGTCCGGTCGGATCGTCGGCGGTCCTGAGGCGCGCGTGGCCGGCGGCCGGGCCGTCCATGGTCATGGGCGTCGATGCCGTGATGCGCCGGTTGGCCGTGCTCTCCAGCACGGGCCGCCAACGCTCGCCCGCGCGCGCGATCTCGACAATGGTGACGCCGTGGGCGGCCATCTCGATCGCCACGTGGGTCTCGGTGATCTTCGAGAAGTCCGTGCGCTTGAGCCGATTGAGGCCGGGGAACATGACCTCGGCGTTGACGTACTCGTGGTTGACGCAGAGGAGCGCCCGGTTGCCCGCGCTGCCAAGCGGAATGAAGGCGATGTAGTCGTTGTTGTAGCCGAAGCGGCGCGCCTGCTCCTCGGCGGTCAGCTTATGGGGATCGAAGGGCGCCAAGTCAGGAAAGAGCGGATCGCCCCAGCGGAGCAGCACATCGGCCACATACCCCTCGGCCACGTGATGGCGCTCGTCGACGCCGGCGGTGAGTTCTTTGAAGCGGGCCGTTGCGATCGCTTGGGCGCGCGCCCGGCCGCCGCCAAGCGCGCCGGCGCCGAAGAGGGCTGTCGCCGCCGTCACGCCGAGGCTGCCTTTGAGGATGTCGCGGCGGCTGTAACGGCGTGCGATCACGGCGCCGATGCTGCGCTCGGTGTCGGGATTGAGGGGGATGTCGTCAGCCGCTTCACAAGCGTCCGAACTGCTGACGTACGCGTCGTTCTGGTGCATCTCGCCGCTCATACCATCGAATGATACATGCGTTTGCACGGGCCGCCGTTGAGCGGCCCGTGCGACCAGCATGCCAGCATCATGGCGCGGGTTTTGTGACAGCGCATGTGCGCGCTGGCCGAAGCTACTCGATCGGCACCGCGACGAAGCGCAGCTCGCCCTTGGCGTCCTCGATCCTGAGCAGAACGGCCTTGCGGCCGGCCTGGCGGATCTTCTCGATGCCTGCCGCGACATCGGCAACGGACGCCACGGCATCCTGGCCCGCCTCCACGATCACATCGCCGACCTTGATGCCGCGCTTGGCGGCCGGGCTCTTGGGATCGACCTCCGTCACCACCACGCCCTTGGTCTTGGCGTCGAGGCCGTATTGCTTGCGCAGGTCGTCATCGAGCGGGGCCAGGGCAAGGCCGATCAGGCGGCCGCTCTGCGGCGTGTTTTCGCCGCTCGGCTTTTGTGCGGCCGCATCGTCCTCGACGAGCCGGGCGACGGTGACCTTGAGCGTGCGCCGCTCGCCCTTGCGCAGCACCTCGACATCCACCGTCTTGCCGACCGGCGTCTGCGAGACAAGGCGCGGCAGACCGCGTGTCGTCGTGACATCGCGGCCATCAAAGCGCACGACGACATCGCCCGCCTCGAGGCCGGCCTTCTGGGCCGGGCTGTCGGGCGTCACCGAGGAGATCAGCGCACCGGCGTTCTCCTTGAGGCCGAGCGTCTCGGCGACGTCCTCGGTGATGCTCTTGATGCGCACGCCGAGCCAGCCGCGTCGTGTCTCGCCGAACTGGCGGAGCTGGTCAATCACCGACATGGCTGCGTCGGAGGGGACGGCGAAGCTGATGCCGACCGAGCCGCCCGTCGGCGAAATGATGGCGGTGTTCACGCCGACCACCTCGCCGTCCATGTTGAAGAGCGGCCCCCCCGAATTGCCCTTGTTGATGGCGGCATCCGTCTGCAGATACTCATCGTAGGGGCCCGAGCTGATATCGCGCTGCTTGGCCGAGACGATGCCGACAGTCACTGATCCGCCGAGCCCGAAGGGATTGCCGATCGCCATCACCCAGTCGCCGACCTTGAGATCCGTCGAGCTGCCGAACGCAACCTCGGGCAGCGGCTTCTTCGGCGTAACCTTGAGCAAGGCGAGATCCGTCTTGATGTCCTTGCCGACAACGCGGTCGACCTTGAGCTTCGAGCCGTCGTGGAAGTTGATGATGATCTCGTCGGCGCCGTCGATCACGTGGTTGTTCGTGACGATCAGGCCCTCCTTGCCGTCGATGATGAAGCCCGAGCCGAGCGAGGACACCTTGCGCTGGTCGTCCGTACGCCCGCGCCGGTCGAAGAACTCCTCGAAGAACTGCTCGAAGGGCGAGCCCTTCGGGACCGAGGGAAGCGGCACGCCACTCTGCTTGCCCTTGACGCTCTGGCTGGTTGAGATGTTGACGACGGCGTTGATGAGGCGCTCGGCGAGCGGAGCCACTGACTGCGGGCCACTGCGCGCGGTCGCCTCGATGACCGACACGGCTGCGGTCATGATCAGCGCCCCCAGCAGTCCGAGAGACAGGCGGCGAAGCACGGTTCGCCGCCCCGCTGGACGCTGAGCCTCACTCATCGACGTGGCCAGCATGATCGTTCTCGCCTCGCAGTTGATCGCGCGGCCGCAGCTCGGGAGCTACACAGGGCGGCGGGCCGTCGCTTGACGCTCAGATATCCATCCTGCCGGATGCGGGAGCTGTCAACGCCCGCGCCGGCGGCGGCCGGATCACAAGCCCGTTGATCCCCTTTCGGATGGTGTTCAGCCGCCCATCTGGCCACGCACTTGCGTCAACTTGGGGGCAGCGTTCAGCTCGAAACACCGCCCGCAAGCGTTGGCACGTCGAAGGGCAGAAAGCCGAAGTGCCTGAGCCAGCGCATGTCGGCCGAGAACATGTCGCGCAGGTCCGGGATGCCGTACTTGAGCATGGTGATGCGGTCGAGGCCCATGCCGAAGGCAAAACCCTGGTAGCGCTCGGGATCGAGCCCGCAGGCGGCGATCACGTTCGGATGCACCATCCCCGAGCCGAGGATCTCGAGCCAGCGCCCCGGCTTGCCGATCGCGGCGGCGTCGACGTCCACCTCCATGGACGGCTCCGTGAACGGGAAGTGCGAGGCGCGGAAACGCATCTTGACCTCGTCCACCTCGAAGAAGGCCTTGCAGAACTCCTCAAGGCACCATTTGAGGTGCCCGAGGTGGGTCTCCTCGTCGATGACGAGGCCCTCGATCTGGTGGAACATGGGCGTGTGCGTCTGGTCGCTGTCGGAGCGGTAGACGCGGCCCGGCGCGATGATGCGGATCGGCGGCTTCTGGCTCAGCATCGTGCGGATCTGCACGGGGCTCGTGTGCGTGCGCAGCAGGAGGCGCGAACCGTCCGGGCGCGGCTTCAGGTAGAATGTGTCGTGCTCCTGGCGCGCGGGGTGCTCGGGCGGGATGTTGAGCTTGGTGAAGTTGAGGTCGTCGGTCTCGATATCTGGGCCCTCGGCGACGGCGAAGCCCATGTCGGCGAAGATTTCCGTGACCTCGTCCCAGACTTGGCTGACCGGATGAATGCGGCCCTCGGCCTGCGGGCCGAGCCGCACCGGCAGGGTGACATCGGCGGTCTCGCTGGCGAGGCGCGCGGAGAGCGCGGCATCCTCGAGCACGGCCCTGCGGCGCTCGAGCGCATCGGTGACGGTCGTCTTGAGCTGGTTGACCGCGGCGCCGAACGCCTTGCGCTCCTCGGGCGCCATCTTGCCGAGCTGGCTCATCAGCTCGGAGACGCGGCCCTTCTTGCCGAGCGCGGCAATGCGCACCTGCTCGATCGCCGCGAGACTGTCGGCGCGCGTGATCTCGCCGATCAGCTCGGTCTCGAGGGCGGAAAGGTCGGCGGGCGCACGGGTGGCGGTCATGGTCGGCCTCGCTGGGTCGGCTGACGAGGCTCAGGCTGTCCTGGTGACGGCCGCCGAAACCGCAGCTTGGGCCTGCTCGACGAGAGCTTTGAAGCCGGCCGGGTCCTTCACCGCGACGTCGGCCAGCACCTTGCGGTCGACCTCGACACCGGCGACCGACAGGCCGTGGATGAAGTTGCCGTAGGTCATGCCGTGCTCACGGGCGGCGGCGTTGATGCGCTGGATCCAGAGCGCGCGGAACGTGCGCTTCTTGCGCTTGCGGTCGCGGTAGCCGTACTGCAGGGCCTTCTCGACGGCCTGCTTGGCGATGCGGATCGTGTTCTTGCGCCGGCCGTAGTAGCCCTTGGCGGCTTCGAGGACCTTCTTGTGCTTTGCGTGAGCAGTCACGCCGCGCTTGACGCGGGCCATGGGAATTCTCCTTGAGCTTCAAAATCTTGGGGACAGCCGTGCCGTACCGCGTCAGCGGTTGTAAGGCATGTACTTCTTGACGATCTTGGCGTCGCTGTCGTTGAGGGTCATGGTGCCTCGGGCATTGCGGACGAACTTGGCGGTCCGCTTGATCATGCCGTGGCGCTTGCCCTGCGCCTGGGCCAGCACTTTGCCGGTGCCGGTGATCTTGAAGCGCTTCTTGGCGCCGCTCTTGGTCTTCATCTTGGGCATTTGGCTCTCCATTCTCTTGTTTTTACGCGGATTTGTCCGCGTGGCCCGCAGCGGGCGGGCGCGATGCAAAGCATCTAAGCCGCCACGGCATGCCCCGCCGGGCGGCTCGAACGAGCGCGGTTATAGGGGAGCGGGGGCAGGAAGGCAAGGTGGGCGGGGATACGCGACTCGCAAGCTGGCCGCAGGTCGCTGGCTCGGACCTCCCCGCCGCCCATCATCCGAGTTCCCGCTTCGCCGTGAACATTAATGCGGCGAGCCGCCTGTATTCCAACCCCCTCTCAGAACGGTCGGTCGCATCAGCCATTGGCAACCCTTGCGTACCGATGGACGAGGCCACCAGCGCATTTCGCGCGGGCAGGGGAAGCATCCAATCCGAAATGGAACGGGCCCCGTCATCCCTACCTCCTCTTCCCCCCAAAGATCGACTTGATGATCGCGTTCTTCACTTGGGTGACGATGGAGCGCATGATCGAGCGTGACACGTCGCGCGTGATCTGCTCGCCCATGGACATGCCGCCGCGCGGGCCGCGGCCGAAGATCGTCTTGCCGAGACTGCCCGCCCAGCCGCCCGACTCGGCCTGCTGGGCCTTCTCGGCTTCCGCCGCCGCCGCTTCGGCCTTCTTCTGCAGGAGCTCGTGGGCGCTCTCGCGGTCGATCAGGTCCTCGTACTTCCCCTGAATGGGGCTCGTGTCGATGAGCTTCTGGCGCTCGGCCGGCGTGATCGGTCCGATGCGGCCCGCGGGCGGGCGGATCATGGTCCGCTGCACCATGGACGGCTCGCCCTTGTTGTGCAGCACCGAGACGAGCGCCTCGCCGACCTTCAGCTCCTGGATCACGCGCTCGACGTCGATCGCCGGATTGGGCCGGAAGGTCTCGGCGGCGGCGCGGATGCCGCGCTGCTCGATGGGCGTGAAGGCGCGCAGCGCGTGCTGGATGCGGTTGCCGAGCTGGGCCGAGACGGCGTTCGGCACGTCGCGCGGGTTCTGCGTGACGTAGTAGACGCCGACGCCCTTCGAGCGGATGAGGCGCGTAACGCGCTCGATCTGCTCAAGCAGCGCCTTGGGGGCGTCGTTGAAGAGCAGGTGCGCCTCGTCGAAGAAGAAGACGAGCTTGGGCTTTTCCGGGTCGCCGACCTCGGGGAGCTCGTCGAAGAGCCGCGACAGCATCCAAAGCAGGAACGTCGCATAGAGGCGCGGCGTGTTCATGAGCCTGTCGGCGACGAGCAGGTTGACGATGCCGCGGCCGTCGCGGGCCGTGCGGATGAAATCCTTGATGTCGAGCGCGGGCTCGCCGAAGAAGTGGTTCGCGCCCTGCTCCTCGAGCACGAGCAGGCGGCGCTGGATGGCGCCCGCCGAGGTCGGCGAGACATTGCCGTACTTCGTCGTCATCTCCTTGGCGCGGCCGGCGACCTCGGCGACCATGGCGCGCAGGTCCCTGAGGTCGAGGAGCGGCATCCGCTCGTCGGCTGCGACGCGGAACATGATGTTGAGGACGCCCTCCTGCACCTCGTTGAGCTCGAGGAGGCGCGCGAGCAGCAGCGGGCCCATCTCCTGAACGGTCGCGCGCACGGGGTGGCCCTGCTGGCCGAAGATGTCCCAGAAGACCGTCGGGAAGGCGGCGTTTGTGTAGTCCTCGAGGCCGATCTCTTCCGCTCGCTTGGTGAGGAAGGGCTTAGGCTCGCCCGGCATGGAGATGCCGGAGAGGTCGCCTTTGATATCGGCGGCGAAGACGGGGACGCCGGCGGCGGAGAAGCCCTCCGCGAGCACCTGCAGGGTGACGGTCTTGCCAGTGCCGGTGGCGCCTGTGATGAGCCCGTGGCGGTTGGCGAGCCGGAGCTCCAGGCATTCCGGCCCGCCACCCTGGTCAGGGTCGCTCTGGCCGATGAAGATCAGACCCTGCTCAAGCTTCGCTTCAGCGCTCGTCATGCCCGCTTCTCCCACCCCGTGCCGTGCGGTCTTCCTCGGCCGATTCGCTGACCGCTTGCGGCCCACACCGTGATTGCACGGGCCTTTTGCCAATGCAACGCAGGCGATGGGCAGCGTCGTCCGGCGTGTGAATTGGCGGGATTCGTGTGGCGGATTAAGCCCCGGGGCGAGGAAAGTGTACTGCCTCTATGCGGTTGCCGTCGGGATCGCGAATGAAGGCGCCGAAGTAGGTGGTCATGGCCGCCTGGCGGGGGCCGGGCGGGCCGTCGCAGGTGCCCCCCGCGGCAAGGGCGGCTGCGTGGAAGGCGGTGACAGCCTCGCTGCTCGGGGCGCGCAGCGCCGTGTGGGCGCCGGTGTCGGCAGGAATGGGTGCCATGGCGGGCCGCGCATTGAGCCACAGCTCGGGATAGCGCTTGCCGAAGCCCACTTGGTTCGGCCGCTCGACGAGGCGGGTGAGCTCCAGGGGGCTCAGGATCGCGGCATAGAAGGCGGCGCTGCCCTCGAGGTCGCGAACCGCAATGGAGATGTGGTCGATCATGGGCGGGGCTCCACGGCTGTCGGCTCAGTGTCCGCGCATGTCCGCAAGGGCGCGGTCGAGGGTGCGGGCAAGCTCGCGTCGCTCATCGTCCGTCAGGAAGCTGCCGACGGCGTGGTGCCGCCCGTGCGAGCGCAGATAGAGGCGATTGGCGCCGTCCGGCCGCTCGGCGAGGTGCGGGCGTGCCCAATAGGGGTTGAGCGCGATCTCCTCCCGCCGGCCGTTCGGATCGACGCGGATGAGCTTGAGGTCGGCGGGCGTGATCTCGACGATCTCGAAGCGGCGGGCGGCGCGGTAGTTCAGCTTGAAGGCGCCATAGATCAGCAGCGCGTCGAGGCCGAAAAAGCCCATGACCGGCCAGGCGCCCATGGCGAGAAAGCTCATGCCGGCGACGAAGCTGACCAAGCCGATGAAGCTCATGATGATCACGAAGCCACGCGGCGAGAGCGAGCGGTGCGGCGTCAGCACGGCGCGGAAGCCGCGCCCCTCTTGCGCTCCAAGGGGATTCTCGTCCATCACCGCCCAGCCTGTGTCTGCCGCCGCGAAACCCGGAGCCTAGTCCACCATGGCCCGCCCTGCAAAGCCATCGGCCGCCAAGTCTCCGGCTCGGAAACCCGCCTCACGTCCAGAACGTGGCGGGAAGGGGACACCGCCCCGGCCGCGCCGGCGCGGCGGGCGGGTGGATGCGGCGACCATTGCCGAGATCTTCCGGCGCTTTGCGGCGGCCAATCCACACCCGGAAGGCGAACTCGAGCATACGAACGCCTTCACGCTGCTGGTCGCCGTCGTCCTTTCCGCGCAGGCGACGGATGCCGGCGTGAACAAGGCGACGCGCGCGCTGTTCAAGGTCGCGGACACGCCGGAGAAGATGGTCGCCCTCGGCGAGGAGCGGTTGCGCGCGTACATCAAGACGATCGGGCTCTACCGCAACAAGGCGAAGAACGTCATCGCGCTGAGCCAGCAACTCATTGCGCGGCACGGCGGCAAGGTCCCGCACGACCGGGCCGCGCTCGAAAGCCTGCCGGGGGTCGGTCGCAAGACCGCGAACGTCGTGCTCAATATTGCCTTTGGCGAGCCGACCATGGCGGTCGACACGCACGTGTTCCGCGTCTCGAACCGGCTCGGCATCGCGCCCGGCAAGACCCCGCTGGCGGTCGAGGCAGGACTGATGAGGGTCGTGCCGAAGAAGTATCTGCACCACGCGCACCACTGGCTCATTCTGCATGGGCGCTACGTGTGCAAGGCGCAGCGTCCGCGCTGTGAGGCCTGCATCATGAGCGACCTCTGCACGGCGCCGGACCGCATTCAACTCGTAACGCCGCCAGCGCCGGTGTGACGATGACCATCCCGCCACGCCCCCTTATTCACGGCCCCGCCGATGCGCCGACATCGGTGGTGATCCGGGCGCTTGAGGCGCTGGACACGGGTGCGCGGCCGCTCGTCGTGGATGAAGGCTCGGGCAAGCTTGCGGCCATGCTTCAGGCGCGTGGTGCGGCGCCGCAGATCTGGCGTCGGTTCGCCATGCATGGGGGTACGGCGACGCCTTGGCCACTGGCGACGGAAGCGACGTCCGCCCTCGTGCGGCTCGGCAAGGATCGCCGCGCGCTCGCCATGGCGCTTCACGCTGCGGCGAGCGTGGTAGTGCCCGGCGGGGCAATGGTGCTGTTCGGTGCGAATGCAGAGGGGGTGAAATCTGCTGGCAAGACGCTCGAGGACGTCGCCGAAGGCATCGTGACGGTCGATACGCGCCGGCATTCGCGCGTTCTCGCCGGGCGACGACGGGCGGAGATCGCGGGCTTGCGACCAACGCTGGACGCCTGGCGGGAAGTGCACGAGGTCGAGATCAATGGACGCCGGCGCTCATGGGTCAGCTATCCTGGGGTGTTCGCCGGCGGCGCGCTCGATGCCGGCACGGCGCTGCTCATCGCGCATTTGCCGGCGCTTGGCCGCGGAGCTGCTGTGCTCGACATGGCGTGCGGTAGCGGCCTGATCGGTGCCGCGGTACGCGAGCTGGGCGCGGACGTTGCGGTGGATCTCGTGGACAGCGATGCCGTGGCGATTGCAGCGGCGCGCGAGAACGTTCCGGGCGCCACGGCCATCTGCGGTGATGGCCTCGCGGCCGCACCGCGCCATCGGTACGACGCGATCCTTTCGAACCCGCCCATTCACGATGGTGTCAGCGAGAGTCTCGCTTTCCTTCAGCGGCTGATCGCCGAGGCGCCGGCACGGCTGCAATCGGGCGGTCTTCTGCAGGTGGTCATCCAGAGCCGCATCCGTGCGCTGCCCTGGTTCGAGGCGGCGTTCAGGGAAGCCGCCGTCATTGCGCAGGACCGGCGCTACCAGGTCATCCGCGGTGTCGCCGCAAGCGCAGGCCTCAGCCGTCGAGGCGCACGCTGATGCCGGCAGCGGCCATGTAGCGCTTGGCCTGGCCGATCGTGTAGGTGCCGAAGTGGAAGATCGAGGCCGCGAGGACGGCGCTCGCGTGGCCTTCTTTCACGCCTTCGACGAGATGATCGAGCGTGCCTACGCCACCCGAGGCAATCACCGGCACGGTCACGGCGTCGGCAATCGCGCGCGTGAGCGGGATGTCGAAGCCTGCCTTCGTGCCGTCGCGGTCCATGGACGTGAGCAGGATCTCGCCGGCGCCGAGCGCCACGACCTCACGCGCATAGGCGATCGCATCGATGCCGGTCGGCTTGCGCCCGCCGTGCGTGAAGATCTCCCAGCGATCCGCCTCGCCCGGGCCGGATACCTTCTTCGCGTCGATGGCGACCACGATGCACTGGGCACCGAACTTGTCTGCGCCCTCGCCAACGAAGGCGCGGCGGTTCACGGCTGCGGTGTTGATCGACACCTTGTCCGCGCCCGCAGTGAGCAGCCGGCGGATGTCCTCCACCGTGCGCACGCCGCCGCCAACGGTGAGCGGCATGAAGCAGCGCTCGGCCGTGCGCTCGACGATGTCGATGATCGTCTCGCGGTTGTCCGAACTCGCGGTGATGTCGAGGAAGCAGAGCTCGTCAGCGCCGGCCGCGTCGTAGGCGGCCGCCGCCTCGACCGGATCGCCGGCATCGATCAGATCGACGAAGTTCACGCCCTTGACAACACGGCCGTCCTTGACGTCGAGGCAGGGGATGATGCGGGTCTTAAGCATGGGGTGGTGCACCCTGTCGTCCGATCAATGCAGTCTGTCGGGTGGCTCTCGGCCCTCGCGCTCCCCCCGTGTCGCTTCGGCCTTGTCGCCATCCTCGTCGGCATCGCTGTCCCCGCCCGGGACGACGTACGTCTCCGACATCCAGCGCGCAAGGTCGATGTCGGCGCACCGCTTCGAGCAGAAGGGCCGGAGCGCCGGATCGACGGGCGCGCCGCAGATCGGGCAGCGGCCGCCACTGGAGGGGCGCTTGCTCATTCGATCTCGCGCTCGCCGGCCTTAAGCCAGTTGAAGTGAAGCGGGAAGCCCTCGCCCGTCAGCAGGGCCGCCACCTCGGTCAGCGGCAGGCCCACGACATTCGTGTAGGAGCCGACGATCTTCTGCACGAAGCAGCCAGCGAGGCCCTGGATGGCGTAGCCGCCAGCCTTGCCGCGCCACTCGCGCGAGGCGAGGTAGCTCTGAATGTCCTCTGTCGACAGACGCCGAAAACGCACGCGCGTATCCACAACCTTGAGCCGCATCCGGTCGTCGGGTGTGATCAGGCAGAGGCCGGTGAGCACGCGGTGCGCACGCCCGGAGAGAAGCTTGAGGCAGGCGAGCGCTTCCTCGATGTCCTTGGGCTTGACGAGGATACGCCGGCCCACCGCGACGACCGTGTCTGCCGCCAGGACGTGGGCATCGGCAAGCTCGGGGTCGTTGGCGATGAGATCGCGCGCGGCCTCGGCCTTGGCGCGCGCAAGGCGGGTCACGAGCGTGCGCGGCATCTCGCCCTTGCGGGGCGTCTCGTCGATCGTCGTCGGGCGCAGCGCGTCGGGTTCGATCCCGACCTGCGAGAGCAGCATCAGGCGGCGCGGGCTCGCACTGGCGAGCACGAGGCGCGGCTTCAGCTCCGCGCGCCGCCCCTGCGGCTTGTTGCGGGCGCGCTGGCGGCGCAGCGTTTCGCGCTGCGGTGTGAGCGTACCGGCGAGGAGAGAGAACAGCCCTGACCTTGTCGTTGTCATCTTCAGGCGATTCCGCGTTGCCCGGACACCATGGCCATGGCAGACGGGTGAAATCAAGCCGCCACGTCCACGGGCGCAGCGTACGCGACACGTGGGCCTTCCCGCGACCGGCGCGAGGCCGCAGAGTGGGGTGTACTGCCTTAGCGTCCGGAGATGCGCGCGAAGAGCTTCGTCCAGGCCCCGGCCGCGATTTCGGCAGGCTCAGGCAGACCGTAGATGACCTGCGCCGCCTCGCGCTCGAGCCGCCACGTCGTGCAGTCGATTTCATGCCCGCGCGCGACACTTCGCGTGCGCATGCGCCCATTGGCGGTGAAGCCGAGCTTGGTGAGAATGCGGGCCGAGGCCGGATTGTCGATGAAATTCGCCGAGGTCAGAGCCTCGAGATTGCCGACGGTGAACGCATAGGCCACCATGGCCCGGGAAGCCTCGGTCGCGAACCCCTGCCGCCAGTAATCCTCGCCAAGCCAGAAGCCAAGCTCGCCGACGCGGGTGCGATGGCAGAAATAGCCGACGCCGCCAATGAGCTGATCCTGGTGCTCGATCGCGAAGCGCACCTCGCCGCGTGCCTGTCGCAGCCAGCGCCGGCACTGCCAGATGTGGAGCGGGTGCGGGATGTCGCTGGTCATGCGGGCGACCGCGAGGTTGCCCGCCAGCGCGACAAAGCGGCTCGCGTCGCCGAGCCGGAAAGGCCGGAGCGTCAAGCGCGCGGTGTTGAGCACGGGCGTCTGCGCCATGGCCGAACCGCTTCGGGAGGTATGCCTTCGGGCGCGGGCCTACTCCGCGGCCTCGACCTTCTCCGGCCGGACCGAGACGTAAACCCGCTTGTTGCGCTTCGTTGCAAACTCGACGGTGCCGTCGACGACGGCGAAGATCGTGTGGTCCGTACCCATGCCGACGCCGCTGCCCGGGTGCCACTTCGTGCCGCGCTGGCGGCAGATGATGTTGCCGGCGATCACGCGCTCGCCGCCGAACTTCTTCACGCCGAGCCGCCGACCGGCGCTATCGCGGCCGTTGCGGGATGAGCCGCCTGCCTTTTTCTGTGCCATGACTTGAAGTCTCCTTGCTGTGCTGCGCCGATCGCGCCTGCCCCCCGCCGGGGCGGAGGCCGCGCGCTCAGGCGCCGATGATCTCGGTGATCCTGACGGTCGTCAGCTCCTGCCGGTGACCGCGCTTGCGCCGCGAGTTCTTGCGGCGGCGCTTCTTGAAGGCGATGACCTTGGGGCCGCGGCCCTGCTCGACGACCTCGGCCTTGACGAGGGCGCCGGAGACGAGCGGCGCGCCAATCTTCACGCCCGCACCTTCCCCGCCGAGCATGAGGACCTCGCCGAACTCGACCTTGGCTCCGGGCTCGCCGGCGATCTTTTCGATCGTGAGGACGTCGTCGGCCGCCACGCGGTACTGCTTGCCGCCGGTCTTGATGACTGCGTACATCGTTGTCTTCCTTGTGTTATCCGCGTCCTTCGGCGAATCCGGCCGTGGCCGGATCACTTTGTCGCCCGGCTGCGGTCCCGGCGGGGGCGAGCGGGCAGGCCTCGAACAGCGCATGAGCGCGGCGGCCCGGTGGCCCCGCGCGAGGTCAGTCTTATGTTGGAGTGCAGGTTGGCTGTCAACCTAAAGGTGGTTCTTCGTGCCGGGCAGCCTCAGCGCGTCGGGACCGGATGCTCGCCGCGGTAGTCGTAGAAGCCGCGCTGGGTCTTGCGGCCGAGCCAGCCCGCCTCAACGTACTTCACGAGCAACGGGCAGGGGCGGTACTTGGTGTCGGCAAGGCCCTCGTAGAGCACCTGCATCACCGAGAGGCAGGTATCGAGCCCGATGAAATCGGCCAGTTCGAGCGGCCCCATGGGATGGTTCGCCCCGAGCCGCATGGCCTTGTCGATGGCCTCGACGCCGCCAACACCCTCGTAGAGCGTGTAGACGGCCTCATTGATCATCGGCAGCAAGATGCGATTGACGATGAAGGCCGGGAAGTCCTCCGAGACCGCGATCGTCTTGCCGAGGCTCTCGACGAACTGCTTGGCCCGCGTGAAGGTCTCGTCCTCGGTGGCAATGCCCCGGATCACCTCGACAAGCTGCATCACCGGCACGGGGTTCATGAAGTGCATCCCGATGAAGCGTTCGGGACGGTCGGTGGCGGCGCCGAGGCGCGTGATCGAGATCGAGGACGTATTGCTCGCGAGCATCGCCTCCTTCTTGAGGAGCGGGCACAGCTCGCCGAAGATCTTGCGCTTGACGCTCTCGTCCTCGGTGGCGGCTTCGACCACCAGATCGGCGTCGCCCAGTTCCTTGAAGCTCGACGCGAAGCTGATCCGCTTCAAGGCGGCTTTCATCTCAGCCTCAGTGACGAGGCCGCGGCTGACCTGGCGTGTGAGATTGCGCTCGATGGTGGCAAGCGCTTTCTCGAGGGCCTCCTTCTTGAGGTCGTTGAGCGCGACCTCGTAGCCCGCGAGCGCGACCACGTGAGCGATCCCGTTGCCCATCTGGCCAGCGCCAATGATGCCGACCTTCTTGACGAAGGTGACGGGCGGCGCGGCGGTGACTTTTCTCGTCTTCACGGCGGTGTCCATATCGCCCGTTCCTTCAAGTGGGGATCATCGGCCGATCTTGGCGAGCTCGGCCTCGAGCTCGGGCAGGGCCTGGAAGAGGTCGGCCACGAGGCCGTAGTCGGCGACCTGGAAGATCGGTGCTTCCGCGTCCTTGTTGATCGCGACGATGACCTTGCTGTCCTTCATGCCGGCGAGATGCTGAATGGCGCCTGAAATGCCGACGGCGACATAAAGCTCCGGCGCCACGACCTTGCCGGTCTGCCCGACCTGGAAGTCGTTCGGAACGAAACCGGCATCGACCGCAGCGCGCGAGGCGCCCATCGCCGCACCGAGCTTGTCCGCCACCGGCTCGATATACTTCTTGAAGTTCTCGCCCGACTGCATGCCACGCCCGCCCGAGATGACGATGCGCGCCGATGTCAGCTCCGGGCGGTCCGACTTGGAAAGCTCAGCCTTGTCGAACGCAGAGATGCCTGCCGCAGGCGGCGCCGAGATCTGCTCGATCGGCGCCGGACCGCCCGCACCCACGGCCTGGAAGGAGGCCGTGCGCACGGTAATGACCTTCTTCGCCTCGCTCGACTGCACGGTCTGGATGGCGTTGCCGGCATAGATCGGCCGCTCGAAGGTGTCGGGCGACAAGACCTTGGTGATGTCGGAGAGCTGCATGACATCGAGCAGGGCCGCGACGCGTGGCAGCACGTTCTTGCCCGAGGCGGTCGCCGGCGCGAGCACGGCATCGTAATTCGCCATCAGCGGCACGATCAACGCCGCCATCTCCTCGGCGAGCTGGTTGGCGAGTTGTGGCGCATCGGCGAGGAGGACTTTTGCGGCGCCATCGAGCTTGGCCGCAGCCTCCGCAGCCGCACCGCAGCCGCTCCCGGCAACGAGCACGTGCACGTCGCCACCAAGCGCTTTGGCTGCGCTCATGGCCTTGGCGGTCGCGCTGCCGAGCGCGCTGTTGTTGTGATCGGCGACAAGAAGGACAGCCATCAGAGCACCCCCGCCTCATCCTTGAGCTTCGCGACCAGCTCGGCGACGCTGGCAACCTTGACGCCGGCCTTCCGGCCCGGCGGCTCGGTCGTCTTCAGCACCTTGAGCCGCGGAGCGATATCGACCCCAAGGTCGGCCGGCTTCTTGGTGTCGAGCGGCTTCTTCTTGGCCTTCATGATGTTCGGAAGCGACGCGTAGCGCGGCTCATTGAGACGCAGGTCCGTCGTCACGATGGCCGGCATCTTGAGCTTGATCGTCTCGAGGCCGCCATCGACCTCGCGCGTGACCAGCAGCGCGCCACCGTCGATCACCACCTTCGAGGCGAACGTGCCCTGTGGCCAGCCGAGCAGCGCGGCGAGCATCTGGCCCGTCTGGTTGCAGTCATCGTCGATCGCCTGCTTGCCGAGAATGACGAGACCGGGCTGCTCGGCGTCGACAATGGCCTTGAGCAGCTTGGCGACGGCAAGCGGCTCGACGGCCTCCTCGCCCGTCTCGACGAGAATGCCGCGGTCGGCGCCCATGGCGAGCGCGGTGCGGATTGTCTCCTGGGCCTTCGCCGGCCCGATCGAGACCGCCACGATTTCGGTGATGGCGCCTTTTTCCTTGAGCCGGATCGCTTCTTCAACGGCGATCTCGTCGAACGGGTTCATCGACATCTTGACGTTGGCGAGCTCGACGCCCGAGCCATCCGCCTTGACCCTGATCTTGACGTTGTAGTCGACGACCCGCTTAACGGGCACCAGCACTTTCATTGATACGGCGCTCCCCAGACCTCAGGAAAATCGGCTCCAAAACGGCAACGTGGAAGATTGCACCCGCCATGGCGCGATGAACCGATTGCGCGATGATAAACAGTGGTCTCGCTCCCCGGCCGAGCAGCCAGCGGACCTCTGCACGAGGCCGTGTTTTTTGCCTCTCGCAGATGCGAAATAAGACTAGGCTGTGTCAATTTGCAAGTCAATCGTGCGACAGTTTGTCTAGGATTTGAGCATGCCCTGCCATGCATTGCGCGGCCGCTGTGATGCGCCTCCCGCGATGCCGTGAGCATTGCGTGTCAGGCGGCCTGCCGCCTAGTCTCCACCCCTCTGCGGGCGGATCCGATCTGCTTTGTTCACCAACCTTCAGGGAGCATCTCATGGCTGCCACGCCAGCGGCAGATGACGGGAGCGGGCGCCGGTCCAACGGCGCCCTCGCCGACGTGCTCGTGCTCGATCTGACGCAGATGCTGGCGGGGCCGTTCGTGACGATGATGCTCGCCGACCAGGGCGCTCGGGTGATCAAGATCGAGCCGCCAGGCGGCGATACGACGCGTCTCTTCGGTCCGTTCGTGGCCGGCCAGGTTGGCGTGCCGGACGGCGGTTATGGTGGCTATTTCGGCTCGACGAACCGCAACAAGGAGTCCGTCGTCATCGATCTCAAGTCCGAGGCCGGCCGCGCGATCCTCATGCGTCTCGTCGCCAAGGCCGACATCATCGTCGAGAATTTCCGCGCGGGCGTGATGGAACGGCTCGGGCTCGGCTATGAGACCCTCGCCAAGATCAACCCGCGGCTCGTCTACGGGACCATCCGCGGCTTCGGCGATCCACGTTCGGGGCGCAGTCCCTACGCTGAATGGCCGGCCTACGATATCGTCGCTCAGGCCATGGGCGGCATCATCGCGATCACCTCGCCGACGCCGGGCGGTCCGCCGACGAAGATCGGCCCTGGCGTCGGTGATCTCATTCCCGCCATGCAGTGTGCGTTCGGCATCCTGGCGGCGCTGCATCACGCACGCGCGACGGGGCGCGGCCAGTTCGTCGACGTCGCCATGGTCGATGGTGTGCTGGCGGCCTGCGAGAGGCCCGTCTTCCAGTTCTCCTATGATGGCGTTTCTCCCGGTCCTGAAGGCAACAGTCATCCACTGCTTTGCCCCTACGGATTGTTTCCGGCAAAGGACGGATGGGTCGCGATTGGCTGCCCGCATGATGAGTTCTGGCGGCTTCTGGTGAAGACGATCGGCCGGCCGGAGCTTGCCGATGACCCGCGCTATCGCCTGACGCGTGATCGCCTCGACCGTCGCGCGGAAGTGGAAGGCCTCGTAACGGATTGGACGTCGGCGCGTACCAAGGCCGAGATCACGGCGGTGCTCGGTGGCAAGATTCCATTCGGTCCTGTGCGCAGCTTCGACGAGATCTTCGACGACCCGCATGTCGCCGCACGCGGGATGCTGGCCGAGGTCGAGGTGCCGGGCATCGGCGACCGCAGGTTCAAGGTCGCGGGCACGGCCGTGAAGCTCTCCGAGACGCCCGGCGGCGTGCGGACGCGCGCGCCCATGACCGGCGAGCATACGCACAAGGTGCTTGCCGAATTCGGCTTCGACGAAAGCGAGATCGCGAAGCTCAGGGCATCGCGCGCCGTGGTGTGAGATCTCAGACCGAGCGCGCCCGCGGATGCGCGAGGTCGTAGACCTTGAGCAGGCGCTCGCGGTCGACCTCGGTGTAGACCTGCGTCGTTGAGAGCGAGGCATGGCCGAGCAGTTCCTGGATCTGCCGGAGATCGGCGCCCGCTGAGAGGAGATGCGTCGCGAAGGAGTGGCGCAGCGCGTGCGGAGTAGCGGTCTCGGGCAGCCCGAGCGCGCCGCGCAACCGCTCCATGAGCAGCTGGATGATGCGCGGCGAGAGGGGCCCGCCTTTCGCGCCGCGGAACATCGGCTCGTTGTGCGCGAGCGGGAAAGGACAGAGTTCGAAGTAGCGCGCGACGGCATGCTGGATGGCGGGCAGAATTGGGACGAGGCGCTCCTTGCCGCCCTTGCCGGTAATGCGCAGCGCGTCGCGTCCCGGCACGGGCGCATCGGCGGGTGTGAGCCCGAGCGCTTCTGAGATGCGCAAGCCCGCGCCATAGAGCAGCAGCAACACGGCGAGGTCGCGCGCCCGCACCCAGTCGAGGCCGGCAGCCATGTCCACCTCCACGACTTCGGCGGCCTTGGCGACGGTGAGCGGCCGCGGCAGGCCGCGCGCCACGCGCGGCGTCCCGACTTTCAGGATCGCGTGGTTCTTGAGGGTCTCGTTGGCCTCCAGCCAGCGCAAGAACCGGCGGAAGGAGGACATGGTGCGCGCGAGCGAGCGGTTCTCGACGCCGAGGTGTCGGCGGTGGGCGAGAAAGGCGCGGAAAGTGGGCGCGTCGAGGCGGCGGATATCGCTGAGTGTTGGCGCGCGGCCAAGCCGATGGGCGAGCCAGCGGCAGAGTTGGCGCCAATCGCGTTCATAGGCCTCAATCGTGTTCGGGCTGGCGGGGCGGGCAGCAAGATGCGCGCGCCAGCGCGTGAGCGCCGCTTGGAGATCGTCCCCTGGTGTGACGTCCATGGATTCCTGCATTGCCCAACGTGCAGCGCACGCTCCAGCCGGCCATCACTTGTGCTATCCAGCGCTGGGCTGGTTCGGTTAACGAAGTCTTAAAAACGCAAAGGGGGCAAGCGTGGCAGAGCAGGTAACGTGCGATGTTCTCGTCGTCGGCTCAGGAGCGGGGGGGTTCTCAGCAGCGATCACGGCCCGTCACCATGGCCTCGATGTGCTCATGGTCGAGAAGGCGCCACTGTTCGGCGGCACGACCTGCTACTCGGCGGGCGTGATCTGGATTCCGGGAAGCGCCCAGGCGAAGGCCGCTGGCATCAAGGACAGTCCGGCGGAGGCGCTGCGCTATCTCGAGAGCATTGCCGGCAACCGGCTTGATCGCGCCCGCGCCGAAGCCTTCCTCGCGAAGGGCCCGGAAATGCTCGCATTCCTGGAGGCGAACACGCCCGTCCGCTATGGCCTCGTCCCCACATGGGCGGACTACGAGCCCGATCTGCCCGGCGGCTCGAATGGCGGGCGCTCGCTTGCGCCGGATGTGTTCGACGGGCGCAGGCTCGGCAAGCGCTTCGATCAGCTCCGCCCGCCGCTCGCATCCATGATGCTGTTCGGCGGCATGATGGTCGGGCGCACCGATCTGCCGCACCTCTACAACATGCTGCGCGTGCCGAAGTCGGCCTGGCATGCCCTGCGCATGGTCGCCCGCTATGGCCGCGACCGGCTCAGTTGGAGGCGTGGTACACGGCTTGCGAACGGCAATGGCCTCATCGCGGCCCTGGCCCTGGCCGCTGAGCAGAAGGGCATTCCGCTCTGGCTCAGCACGCCGCTGGTCTCGCTCACCGAGGAGGGCGGGCGCATCTGTGGGGCAATGGTGCGCAAGGAGGGTCGCAACGTCGAGATCCGCGCGCGGCGTGGTGTCGTGCTGGCGTGCGGCGGCTTTGCCGGCGATGAGGCCCTAAAGGCGCGACTCTATGCCCATGTCGCCGCCGGCCGCGCACACCAGTCGCTCCCGCCCGCCACCAACAGCGGTGACGGCATCCGGATCGCCACCGGCGCCGGCGCCGCCTTCCACGAGGACGTGCATTACGCGGCGGCGTGGACGCCGGTGTCATTTCTTCCGCAACGCGACGGTACGAAGCTGCCCTTTCCGCATTTCCTCGATCGCGGAAAGCCCGGGTTCATTGCCGTTGATCGGCGCGGCAAGCGCTTCGTCAACGAGGCCAAGTCCTATCATGTCTTCGTGCCGGCCATGATCGAGGCCTGCCGCGGGGACGCACAAGCCGAATGCTGGAACATCTGTGACCACGCCGCGATCCGGCGCTGGGGGCTCGGCGCGGCGCCGCCGCGTCCAGCCCGCCTGAAGCCTTACCTCGCCTCCGGCTACATCATCAGCGGTGCGACCCCCGAAGAGCTGGCCGCGCGGATCGGCATCGATCCGGCCGGACTTGCCGCAACCATCCGCACGTACAACGAAGGGGCCCGCCGTGGTGTGGACACGGCGTTTGGGCGTGGCACGGACGCCTATCAACGCTTCAATGGCGCGCCGGGGCATCTGCCCAATCCATGTGTCGCGCCGCTCGACCGGCCGCCCTACTATGCCGTGCGGCTCATTCCTGGCGATATCGGTACTTTTGCTGGGCTCCGGACCGATGCTGCCGCGCGTGTGCTCGACGGGGACGGCCGGCCGATCGCCGGTCTCTATGCAGCCGGCAATGACATGGCGAGCGTGATGGGCGGCACCTACCCCGGGGCCGGCATCACGATCGGCCCCGCGCTCACCTTCGGCTACATCGCCGGCCGCCAGCTGGCGGGCATGGGCTGATCCTGGGCCCGTAAGCGCTTGTTATGCAACATATTTGCATCAGCCCGCGGGTGACCTTGCTCATTGCGCCCAGACCACGTATGTTGCGACGCGATATCGATAGTCCCGCGCGGCCCCGCTCCATGTGAGTGCTGCCGCGCCCGCCGCCAGATTGTCCTGCGGCATCCGTCCGGTTCACCGAATGCCCATCGCTCATCTAGACCCGGCCCGCCTCGGGCGCCTCAATGGCGTCGCTGACGGCGCACGCGTCGTGGTGGCCATGTCAGGCGGCGTGGACAGCTCCGTCGCCGCCGCCCTCGCCAAGGCCGCGGGCTATGAGGTGGTCGGCATCACGCTGCAGCTCTACGACCACGGGGCGGCCACGGGCCGGAAGGGGTCTTGCTGCGCCGGGCAGGACATTCATGATGCCCGTCGCGTTGCCGAGCATCTCGGCGTTGCGCACTATGTCCTTGATTACGAGCGCCGTTTCCACGAGGCGGTGATTGCGCCGTTTGCCGAGAGCTATCTCGCAGGAGAGACGCCGATCCCGTGCGTCTCGTGCAACCAGAGCATCAAGTTCTCGGGTCTTCTCGACACCGCACGCGAGATTGGCGCTGCCGCGCTGATCACCGGCCACTATGTCAACTGGCGGGCTGTCAACGGTCGCCCGGCGCTCTTTCGGCCGCTCGATCTCGACCGGGACCAGAGCTACTTCCTCTTCGCAACGACGCGCGCGGAGCTCGCCTTTCTGCGCTTTCCGCTCGGCGCCCTGCACAAAGCTCAAGTGCGCGAGCTTGCCCGTGCGCTCGCCCTTCCCGTTGCGGAAAAGGCCGACAGTCAGGACATTTGCTTCGTTCCGAAGGGCCGCTACAGCGACCTGATCGAGCGGCTCAGGCCCGAGGCGGCACGGCCAGGCAAGATCGTTCATGTCGATGGGCGCGTCCTCGGCCGGCACGATGGCATCGTCGGCTTCACCGTCGGCCAGCGCCGCGGACTTGGTGTGACGGGCCGCGAGCCGCTGTACGTCGTGCGGCTCGATGCGGACCGGGCGGAGGTTGTGGTCGGCCCGCGAGATTGCTTGCGCGTGCGTACGATTATGCTTAAAGACGTCAACTGGCTCGGTGACGAGCCGGCAGAGGGCGGGGGCGCCGTGCGTGACCGGGTTCATGTGCGCGTGCGTTCGTCCCAAGAGCCGCTGGCCGCCCTTCTCTCACTCAAGGGGCGGGCCGCAGTGGTTGTTCTGGACGACGGAGAGTTCGGGGTGGCTCCGGGTCAGGCGTGCGTCTTCTATTCATCAGAATCAGCGGCGCGTGTGCTCGGCGGCGGCTGGATCGCCGCGACATCTGCCGGTATCGATGATGACGTGAGCGCCGCTGACGCCATGCGGACCGTGGGCGCTCGCCCGTCCGCGCCCGTGGCCATGGCGGCGTGCCCGGCGCGTGAAAGGCGGCGGGCACTCAGCTCGCGTGAGGTGCATTGACGAGGAATGACGTCGATGTTGCGTTCAGGAAATCGGCAGGGAACGTCGGGAATGCAGAACGGGTCGTTGCGGCGGACGGTGGCCGCCCAAATGGATGAGGCCTCCATCAAGAGTGCCTATCGGCGCTGGGCGCCCGTCTATGACAACACGTTCGGCCGCTTCACGACGGAAGGTCGCCGGCACGCCGTCGAGATCATCAACCAGCGCCACGGCAAGGTGCTGGAGGTTGGCGTGGGCACCGGGCTTTCCCTCCCCGATTACGGCCAGCACCTCGAGATCGTCGGCATCGACCTCTCGCCCGAGATGCTGGAGAAGGCGCGGGAGAAGGTTGCGGAGGAGGGCCTCGGCAACGTCACCGGCCTCCATGAGATGGACGCGGGCGAGCTCACCTTTCAGACGGGTGCGTTCGACACCGTCGTCGCCATGTACGTCCTGACCGTGGTGCCGGATCCGGAGAAGGTCATGCGCGAACTCGCGCGCGTGTGCAAGGTCGGTGGCGAGGTCATCCTGGTCAACCACTTCAGCCAGGAAGAGGGCGTGCGCGGCTGGGTGGAGCGCCGCATGGCGCCGTTTGCCGACAAGCTCGGCTGGCGCCCGGTGTTCGACGTCGACCGGGTCATGGTCTGCGAGAACCTGAAGCTGGTTGGGCGGCGCGCCTTGCGGCCGTGGGGCCTTTTCACGATGCTGCGCTTCGAGAAGGTTCGCGAAGTCGCCCATGCAGCGGCCGAGTAAGGCCGTCGATCCGAGGCCGCACTGAGGTGTGTCCCACGCGGGTGCAGGATCTGCGGCCTTGCTCACGCAAGCAGCGGCAATGTGTGGGGGTGTGGGGAGCCTTCTATTGACAGTTTGGAGGCAGCATCCATATACGGAAGCGCTGCCTAAGGCGGGGTAGCTCAGGTGGTTAGAGCGAAGGTCTCATAATCCTTAGGTCGGCGGTTCAAGTCCGCCCCCCGCTACCAATCAGTTCCATTTGCTCTGCGAAATGCGCGGTGTTCCGCCCTTTGGTCCACATTGGACCTAATGTGGCCCCATTGGCGCGTTAACCGTTGGCGGCTTCCGCGCATTGCGTTTCGCGTATCGCCGCGCGCAAGCGTCGTTTTCGACCGACGGAGTTCGTTGGGCCATGCCCGAGCCGCATTTCTCCACGCTCAATGACGACTTGCCGCGTACGCTGCGACGGGCGCGGGATGAACGCGACGCCAGAGAGCGCGAGGTGAACGGCCAGCGTGCGCCGTCATCGCTTAGGGCGGCCATGTCGGAGGCCGCCGCGCCGGATCGTGGCCTGCGGGCATCGCCGCCTGAAGGCGTGACTGTGACGCGCATCAGCATTCCGTTCAGGAACCTCGTTGCGTTCTTCATGAAGGCGGTGTTCGCCGCATTGCCGGCCCTGATCGTCCTCATGATCGTGCTGTGGACGATCGGCGAAGTGCTGCAGCGCTATTTCCCGTGGCTTCTGAAGATGCGCATTCTCATCCAGTTCCCGGGGTGACCGCGGCGTCGGGCGATACCCACGCGCACGTTACGATCAGCATCACTCGGCGCGATGCAAGATGCGCCCCGCCACGGCGTCGAGCTTCGCAACCAGTGCCGGATCGCGCGCCTCGGGCGGCGTGATAATGGCGTTTTCGAGCGCGCGGTCCGAGCCGACCGGGCAGGGTGGATGCTCGCGGGGGAAAGTGTGGCATAGGCGCGCGATGACGCGTTGCGCCTTGGTCACGTTCTCGGTCAGGACCTTGATGACTGCGGCGACATCAACCTCGCGGTGTTGGTCGTGCCAGCAATCATAGTCGGTGACCATGGCGAGCGTCGCGTAGCAGATCTCGGCCTCGCGGGCGAGCTTGGCCTCCGGCATGTTCGTCATGCCGATCACGTCGCAGCCCCAGGCGCGATAGAGACTCGATTCGGCGCGCGTCGAGAACTGCGGACCCTCCATGGCCAGATACGTGGCCCCACGTGATATCGCGATGCCTTCTGCGCGCACGGCCTTCTCGATTTCGTCGGCGAGGCCCGGGCTGACCGGGTCGGCCATCGAGACGTGCGCGACGCAGCCTGTGCCGAAGAAGGAGCTCTCCCGTGCGAACGTGCGGTCGATGAACTGGTCGACGAGCACGAAATGGCCCGGCGGATATTCGGCCTTGAGCGAGCCGCAGGCCGAGATGGAGATGAGATCGGTGACGCCGGCCCGCTTCATGCAGTCGATGTTGGCGCGGTAGTTGATGGCGGATGGCGGCACGCGGTGCCCGCGTCCGTGACGCGGCAGGAACCGTACGGGCAGGCCGTCCACCTCGGCGAAGAGGATCGCGTCGGAAGGGACGCCCCACGGGCTTGCGATGAGTTCCCAGTGCGGATTCTGGAACTCAGGGAGATCGTAGTGCCCGCTGCCGCCGATGAAGCCCAGAACAGTTTTCGCCATCAGCGCCTGGTCCCGCTCTCAAGCCAAACGAAAGCGGCGGCGCGCTGCGCCGCCACCCCCTAAGTCGCACAAATCAGTGCGTCGTGCCTCAGTTGCAGAGCGTCGCGTAGGCGGTGCAAGTCGCGCCAAGGCCGCCCTTGCCGCACTTCCAGCGCAGCTTGCTGACCTTGTAGCCGGGGGCCGTGCCCACCTTCTGACCGCTGGCCATCCACTGGGCCCAGCTGCCCCAGTCCGTCGCCTGCAGGACCGCTTCCCAAGCCTGCACCCGGGCGCCGGGCTCGTCGAGGTTGGTGCCTTGGCCGCCCTTGTTGACGCAGCCGGCCGAAGCCATCGACGCCATGCCGAGCGACAATGCCGCGGTCATCGCTGCTGCCGCGATGCCATAACGAATGGTGCCCATATCCGTTTTCCCCTGTGAGAGTCATCGGGCCGCTCCTTGGCACTGCCGATCTGCGCCCGATTCGGGAACTATATCCGCAGCGAGGCCGGATCACAGGTGCACGCCAGCCACAGCCGCGGTGTCATCAGAGCGTGAAGCCGCCATCGACGAGGAGGGCCTGGCCGGTCGTGAACGCTGCTTCGTCACTCGCCAGGTAGACGGCGATGGCGGCCACCTCCTCGGGCGTGCCGAGGCGGCCCATGGGCTGGCGGTCGATGAACATCTGGCGGACTTCTGCCGGAGTCTTGCCGAGGGCCGTTGCCTGCGCAGCGATACGCGCGTCCAGGGACGGAGACTGCACCGTACCCGGGCAGATGGCATTGCAGCGTATCCCTTTGCGGATGAAGTCGGCGGCGACTGACTTCGTGAGCCCGATCACGGCGGCCTTGGTCGCCCCATAGACGTAACGGTTGATGACACCGCGAGGGGCGCCGGCAGCCGAGGCAATGTTGATGATCGATCCGCCGCCCTTGGCGAGCATGGCCGGGAGGAAGGCCGAGATCGTCCGGTGCATGGACTTGACGTTCAGATCAAACGAGAAGTCCCAGTCGCTCTCGGAGCACTCGAGCACGGTGCCATGAGCGACGAAGCCCGCGGCATTGAAAAGGATATCGACGGCGCCGATCTCCTTGGCGAGCTCATTGACGGCCACCGTGTCGCGTACGTCGAGCCGGCGGATCACCGCGACGCCGTCGCGTTTCAGCGTGTCGAGGGCGGCTGTGTCGATGTCGGTGGCAATGACGAGGGCGCCCTCGCGGGCGAAAGCAAGGGCCGTGGCGCGGCCGATGCCGGCCCCCGAGGCTGTGCAAAAGGCGGTCTTGCCGTTCAGGCGCCCGGTCATGCGGTCCTCCCTGTGGATGTGCGTCGGTTTGTTGTCGGCGCCAGCTTAGAACGTGAGCCGCCGCCGCGGAACCGCCCGGTCGACTTCGCCTACCGGATACGCTCGCCCGGATAGACACCCCAGAGTTTGGTCTGCTCGATATAGCCGCGGAAATCGCCAACCGAAACCTGGCACCAGCGGCCGTCGCACCGGCGGATGCCGCAGATGACGCCGGGCTCAAGCAGCGCGATCTGGCGGGAGGACGTCGAGCTTTCATCGAAGAGCGGCACGGGCTTTGCGGCGCCGTTCCCGGCCTCCCCCGTCGCCCAGGCCATCACGACGGCCGTGCGTCGCGCCGACAGGAGGGCATGGGCAACCCAGCCGACGCTGCCGTCCTGATCGCGCACCTGGCGCCAGTTCTCGTGCTCCTGGATCACCTCGACCGGGAGGCCGACGCGATTGAAGACCCACAGGATCTTGTGGTCGGTCCCGGGGCCCTGCCGAACCTGCACCCGGTCGGACTTGAGGCTGACGAAGCGGGGCAGCGGCAAGCCCGTCTGGCCAATGCCGAGCGGCTGCGGCGACTGGGCCAGAAGCGGCGCGGCCATGAGTGTGCCGGCGATGGCCGCCAGCAGCCACGCCAGCACCCTGGCCGGCGCGCAGCGGCGCCATTGCGCGTGATGCGGCAACGGAACAGTCGCCACGCCTCTCCCTCGCCCTTCGTGATGCATCCCCGGCTCTTGGGCGGCACAGGGCCTGCAGGACCGGTCCCTAAGCGATTCTGACCGATCGCGCGATGCTCCACGCCCTCGCGCAATGTAACATATCCATGATTTGGGCCGGATCGTTGTCGGGTGGATGAATGATCGCGGGTTGCGGTCCGGGTCGGGCGCGAGTACCACTCTGCCTCGAATGCCAATCCGCCGCATCCCGGCCCTCGGGCGCGCGCGTCAACCATTACAGTACAGGATGGCCCGTGGCCGGTCACAGTCTTCCCTCGACCATCATCTCCATGCTCGCGCCCGTCCATCGGGACGGCTGGAAGTTCCTCGCCATCGGCATTGCCGTGGCATTGCTGTTCCTCATGCTTTGGCCGCCGCTCGGCTGGCTGCTCGTCATCATCTGCATATGGATTGCCTACTTTTTCCGGGACCCTGACCGCGTCACGCCACTGCGCGAGGGCCTCGTCATCGCGCCTGCCGATGGCCGCATCACCGCGATCGGCCGCGTCGTCCCGCCACCCGAGCTTGGCTTCGGCATCGGCGAGCGCCAGCGCATCTCGATCTTCCTGTCGGTTTTCGACGTCCATATCAATCGTGCGCCGGTGGCCGGCCGGATCAGCCGCTCGGTTTACGTGCCGGGGGCCTTCATCAATGCCGCGCTCGACAAGGCGAGTGTCGACAACGAGCGCCGCGCCCTCGTCATCACGACCGGGGCCGGTGAGGAGATCGGTGTCGTCCAGATTGCGGGCTTCATCGCGCGCCGCATTGTGACCTTCAAGGACGAGGGCGATACTGTCGGCGTCGGCGAGCGCATCGGCCTCATCCGTTTCGGCAGCAGGGTCGATGTCTATCTGCCTGAAGGCAAGACGGCACTCGTGGCGGTCGGACAGCGCGCGATCGCCGGTGAGACAGTGCTTGCCGATCTGAGGTCGACGGAGGCCGAACGCGAAGCGCGGCTCGGTTGAGGTCGCGCCTTGGGCCCCCGCTTTCCCTCTTGCCGCGTGCGGGGGAGGGATAGGGTGAGGGGTCGCGGCATACATCAACGTCGGAAAATTACGCGGCCCCTCATCCCGACCTTCGCCCCGTGAAGAGCGGGGAGAAGGAGAAGAGTTGCCCGCGCCAGAAGCCACGCTAGATCATGGCGTCATCTGCCAAACTGTCCGCATGGCGGAAGCGGGCCGGCCGCAGACAGAAGGAGGCGGCAGCACCTCCTCCCGGCAGCCCGCCGCACCTACGATAAAGCCGCATAAATCATGGTCAGGCCGGCCATCACCATCATGGCTTCGAGAATGCTGGCGTAGCCGCGCGCATCCATGCGCAGCACGATCGCCTTGGCGAACCATGAGCCGATCATGAGCGAGGCCCCGACCAGAAGCCCGCGGGCGATTGTCTCCCAGGGCAGCACGCCGAACGAGCGGAAGACGATCGACTTGACGAGGCTCACGGCGCCCGAGCCGACGGCTTCAGTTGAGATGTAGGCGCCCTTGGTGAGGCCATAGGCGAGGAAGAACGGCGTGTTGAGCGGGCCTGTCGAGGCGACGAGTCCCGTGAGGAAACCGATTCCAGCCCCCACCAGCGCGAGCCCCCAGATGGTCACTGAGAAACCGCGCGCCATCAGCCAGCGGCGCACCGGAACGACGGCGATCAGAAACGCGCCGAGGCCCGCCTCGACCATGCGCGCGTCGAGCGCGATGAGCGTGCGCGCGCCGAGGGCGGCTGCGGGAATGGCCGTGGCGCAGTAGGCGGCGTTGGCGCGCCAGTCGACCTCACGCCACCAGATGGCGACGCGCATCCAGTTCGCAAGCACGCTCGCGATGGCCATGATCGGCACGGCTTCCTTCGGTCCGAATGCGAAAACGAGCACCGGCATCATCAGGATCGAGGCGCCGAAGCCGACCACGCCGCCGATCACGCCGCCGATCAGCCCGAGCGCGAGAATAAGCAGCCAGATCATGCGGGGCTCGGTCCAACGTGGCGAAGGAATTCGCGCGCCAATCCGCGGGCGGGCTCGGGCGGGAGGCAACAGGAGCCGCGCGCGGCGGCCCATGAGGCTATGCCGAGTCCGCCCGCCGGGTCCAGCGCTCCCCCGGTTGATCTAGCGCCGCTCGCTCGCGGCAAGGCGCCGCTCGATGAAGAGCGAGTAGCGCGACATTCCGAAGCAGAAGATCCAGAAGATGATCCCTGCAAACGCGTAGCCAGTCATGGCCGTCGAGGGCGAGAACCACTTCGCGTCGGTCTGGTTGAGCTGGACGATGCCGAGCAGATCAAAGATGCCGATGATGAGGACGAGGCTCGTGTCCTTGAAGAGGCCGATGAACGTGTTCACGATTCCCGGAATGACGAGCTTCAGCGCCTGCGGCAGGATGATGAGCCCCATCTTCTGCGCGTAGGTGAGGCCAAGCGCGTCGGCCGCCTCGAACTGCCCGCGCGGGATGGCTTGCAGCCCGCCGCGAATGACCTCGGCAAGATAGGCGGCGGCGAACAGCGCCACCATGATGAGCGCCCGCAAGAGCTTGTCGATGGTCATTCCTTCAGGAAGGAAGAGCGGCAGCATCACCGAGGCCATGAAGAGGACAGTGATGAGGGGCACGCCGCGCACGAGCTCGATGAAGCCGATCGACACCCAGCGCACGATCGGCATCCGCGATCGTCGTCCGAGGGCGAGCACGATGCCGATCGGAAAGGCGCCGGCAATGCCGACGCTGGCAACGACGAGCGTTACGAGCAGGCCGCCCCACAGCTCTGTCGGCACGTAAGGAAGGCCGAAGTAGCCGCCCGAAAGCAGAAGGAATGCCGCAACGGGGAAGAACGCAATCATGTAGATCGTGTTGAAGAGCTTGCCTGGCACGCGCGGGATCATCAGGGGCAAGAGGCCGAGCACGGCCAGCACGTAGGTGAGATCGACGCGCCAGCGCTGCGCCTCCGGATAGCGCCCGTACATGAACTGGCTGAACTTCGCCTGGATGAAGGGCCAGCACGCACCGGCTTTCTCGCGCGTGCAGGCTGTGCCGTCCTGGCCCTCCCACGTGGCGTTCAGAATTGCCCAACTCGTGACGGCGCTGATGGTCGTCCAGATGAGCCAGAGCCCAACGATCGTCAGGATCGCGTTGGTCGGGCTCGAGAACAGATTCTTGCGGAGCCAGCCGATGACGCCGACTTCGCTGCGGGGCGGGCGCATCTCTGCAGTCGTGCTCGTCATGGCAGCCCCCTATCTCTCGACGAGCGCGATGTGCTTATTGAACCAGTTCATGAACGCCGACGTGATCAGGCTGATCGTCAGGAACACGAGCATGGTCAGCAAGATGACCTCGACCGCTTGGCCCGTCTGGTTGAGCACGGTGCCGGTGAAGACACTGACGAAATCGGGGTAGCCGATCGCTACCGCGAGCGAGGAGTTCTTCGTCAGGTTCAGGTATTGGCTGGTCAGCGGCGGGATGATGATGCGCAGCGCCTGCGGCAGAATAACGAGGCGCATGGTGAGCCCGCTCGAGAGGCCAAGCGCATAGGCGGCCTCGCGCTGGCCGCGTGGCACTCCGGCGATGCCCGCGCGTACGATCTCGGCGATGAAGCTTGCGGTGTACGTGGCGAGGCCGACCAGCAGGGCCATGAACTCGGGCAGGACGGCGATGCCGCCCTGGAAATTGAAGCCGCGGAGTACTGGATACTCGAAGCTTAGAGGCTGACCGAGAGCGATGTAGACGGCGCCTGGCACGAGCAGGATGAGCGCGAGCGTGGTCCAGAGCACCGGGAAGCGCTCACCCGTCTCGCGCTGGCGGCGTCGGGCCCAGATCGCCACGGCAATGGAAAGCACGATGCCTATGCCGAGCGCGACCAGGACCGCGCGGAAACCGGGCCCGGGGACGGGGGCTGGCAGATAGAGCCCGCGCACATTGAGCGAGGCACCGCCGGGGAGCGCAATGCTCTGACGCGGGCCGGGCAAGTTCTTCAGGACGGCGAAGTACCAGAAGAAGAGCTGCAGCAGCAGCGGCAGGTTACGCATGATCTCGACGTAGGCGCCGCAGATGCGCGCGATCAGCCAGTTCGACGAGAGGCGTCCGATGCCGATGATGAAGCCGAGGACGGTGGCGAACACGATGCCGATCGCGGCGACGAGCAGCGTGTTGAGCAGCCCGGCCCAGAAGGCCTGGCCGTACGTCGATTGATTGGAGTATTCGATCAGCGACTGGGAGATGTCGAAGCCGGATGTCCGGTTCCAGAAGCCGAAGCCCGAGGCGATGTTCTGGCGCGCGAGGTTCTCAGCGACGTTGTGGGCGATCGTCCAGAAGGCGAAGAGGAGACCGATAACAAGTAGAGCCTGATAGAGGGCTTGGCGGAACTCGGGTCGATAGAGCAGGTTCGGCTTGGCCGGCGGCGCGATCGGGCCCGGCGCAGGCGTGTTCGTTGTTACCGTCATGATCGCTCAGCTCCTCCGCCGACCAATGCATCCTGGCGCGTGCGGCGCATCCGAGGGGCCGCACGCACCAGCGCAGACGACTATGCGCGTCAGCGAATCGGCGGGGCGTACTGCAGGCCGCCCTTGGTCCAGAGGTTGTTCAGCCCGCGGGCGATGTTGATGCGCGAGCCAGCACCAACGTTCCTGTCGAAGACCTCGCCATAGTTTCCGACCTGCTTGATGATCTGGTAGGCCCAGTCATTGCCGAGGCCGATGCCCTTGCCGAACTCACCTTCCTTGCCGAGGATGCGGCGGATATCGGGGTTCGCCGAGTTCAGCATCTGATCGACGTTGGCCTTTGTGATGCCGGCTTCCTCCGCATTGAGCATGGCGAAGTGCACCCACTTCACGATCGTGAACCACTGGCTGTCACCCTGGCGCACTGACGGACCAAGCGGCTCCTTGGAGATGATCTCGGGCAACACGATGTGCGCGTCCGGCTGCTGCATCTGCAGGCGCTGCGCGTAGAGGCCGGAGGCGTCCGTCGTATAGACGTCGCAGCGGCCGGCCTGATAGGCCTGGATCGTCTCGTCCGCCTTTTCGAAGACGACGGGCTTGTACTCCATCTTGTTGACGCGGAAGTAGTCCGCGAGATTGAGCTCGGTCGTGGTGCCGGTCTGCACGCACACGGTGGCGCCGCTCAATTCCTTCGCGCTTTTGACGCCCAACGCCTTCTTCACCATCATGCCTTGGCCGTCATAGTAGTTCACGCCGGCGAAGCTCAAGCCGAGCGAGCTGTCCCGGCCCATGGTCCACGTCGTGTTGCGGACCAGGACGTCGATCTCGCCCGACTGCAGCGCCGTGAAGCGCTCCTTGGCCGTCGTCGGCACGAAGCGCACTTTCGTCGCATCTCCGAGCACAGCCGCGGCAATGGCCCTGCAGTAATCGGCGTCGAGCCCGGTCCAATTGCCCTTGTCGTCGGGGGCGGAGAAGCCGGCGAGGCCGACGTTGACGCCGCATGAGAGCGTGCCTTGCTTCTTGACCTTCTCAAGCGTCTGGGCGCTCACCATTCCGGCCGTGCCGACAACAACAGCGGCGGCCGCTGCGAATAGCTTGGTCGCTCGTTTCATGTGGTTTCCCTTTTCCTGGTGGTAGCAGCTTCGGATTTGCTGAACGTCCGGCTACGAGCGGTCGGGCGCCAGCAAGGGCACGATGCGGGGGCTCCGCATCAGTGGTTGAGGATCTGGCTCAGGAACTGCTTCGTGCGGTCCGACTGCGGATTGCTGAAGAATTCCTCAGGCGGCGCCATCTCGACGATCTCGCCGCGATCCATGAAGATCACGCGATCTGCAACCGAGCGGGCGAAGGCCATCTCGTGGGTGACGCAGATCATCGTCATGCCCGATCGCGCGAGCTCGATCATGACATCGAGCACTTCCTTGATCATCTCGGGATCGAGGGCCGACGTCGGCTCGTCGAAGAGCATGATGTTCGGGTTCATGCAGAGGGCGCGCGCAATGGCCACACGCTGCTGCTGCCCGCCCGAGAGCTGACCGGGGTACTTGAGAGCCTGCTCGGGGATCTTGACCCGCTCGAGGTACATGCGGGCCGTGCGCTCGGCCTCGGCGCGGGATTTCTTCTTCACCCAAACGGGGGCGAGGCAGAGATTGTCAAGAACGGTGAGATGCGGGAACAGATTGAAGGACTGGAAGACCATGCCGACCTCGGCACGGATCTTGTCGATGTTCCTGAGGTCGTTGGTGAGCTCGATACCGTCGACGATGATCTGGCCCTGCTGGTGCTCCTCAAGCCGGTTGATGCAGCGGATGAGGGTCGATTTGCCGGAGCCGGAAGGGCCGCAGATGACGATTTTCTCGCCTTCGTTGACGGTGAGGTTGATGTCCTTGAGGACATGGAACTCGCCGTACCACTTATGAACCCCCCTCAGCACGATCGCACCGGCCGCGCCATGAGCACGGCTGGCCTCTTGCCGGCTGACATCAGCCATGGCTACTCCCTACGCCAGTGGTTGCACCGGATCGGCCAGTGTACGGAATGCCGTCCGGTTTCTCTGCGCTGATCGAAGTATGACGGAAGATTGTCGAGGTGGCAACGCTGAGCGGCTGCCACTTCTTCTAGCAATTCTGCCTATACTTGGGCACCAAGGGTCCGCTCGTATCCCTGGCACGATCTATGCTGAGCATGTTGTGTCGAACGCATGAGGTACGCGGGCGATGACCAACGCGGCAGCCACGGGATTACCGCCGTCCGATGCGCCAAGCGTCGGCATCTCGACGTCAAGGCGCCGGGAGAAGGCAAGCGGCTCTTGGACACAGCGAGAGCGTCCCTTTGCTCGGCGCTCTTCGTCGGCTGCCGGCCGAGAGAAGCTGCCCGAGCACGCCGGCCCTCGGCGTTGCCTTGCGAAGGCCGCATCGCGGGACCGCCCGCAGTGCGGAACAGTTCGACAGCCTCGCCGGCGCAGGCAGATCGGTTTGTGTCCGTCGTTGCCGCGCTGTCATCGTGAATATCGCCGATTGTGAAATACTTACGGCATCGTTAACGATATGTTGCCCGTGCGCAACGATATGGCCTGGCGACGCCACCATAGAGCCACAAAGTCCCGACACGGTCACCTTGGCCACTCGCTGAATCACATCGTCCCAGCGCCTTGATCCCAGGCACGATGGGGCGTCCGGTTTAGCCGACTGACCTGCAGTATCGACGCGCCGCGCGCCATGGGGTGCGGAAGGCGCGCCAGAGTGTGTGCATCGGAAGACGGTCCTGCACACGTACGCGGACCCGATGGGATGGCCCTTGCGGGGCAGGAGCCTATGTTGGCGGAGAGGCTGAAATTGTCTCCAGGGCGCGCGACTTGTCGGATCAGGGCATGGGCGGGCATTGCTGCGCTTCTTCTTGCTGCTCTGCTCGCGATTCCGACCGCCGCGCCGACCATGGCGAGGGAGCCGGGCGTGACCTTCGTCTCGCCCGAGGCAGCGCTCGAGCAAGGCATCAACGCCTATCGCGGCGGCTACGTTGAATTTGCCATTCCGGCGTTGCGGTTCGCGGCGACCAACGGCGAGTTCCTCGCCCAGTATCTGCTCGCCGCCATCCTTTCCGACAACGCCGGCCCCCACACCGATCACGGTGAGGCATTTCGCCTGCTCCGCCAGATCGTCGTCAATAACGTCAACGTCGACCCGGACGACGACCCGCGCGCGCCTTACGTCTCCAAGGCGCTGCTGTCCTTCGGCGAGTATCTGCTGCGCGGCGTGCCGGAGCTCAAGATGTCGCCTGATCCGGCTATGGCGCTCCGCTACATCGAGCACGCGGCCAAGTTCTTCGGCAATCGCGATGCGCAGTTCGTGCTGGCGAAGATGCTGATCGCTGGCGAGGGCGGTCGCAAGGACCCAGCACTTGCGTTCCATTTCCTCTCAACGCTGGTGCAGGGGGGGCACGCGGGCGCGCAGGCCTTTCTCGCGGATCAGTACTGGCGCGGCCAGCACGTGGCCAAGGATGAGACCCGCGCGCTGGCGCTCGCGGAGCTGGCCGTCAGAGGTGCCGCGCCGACCGACTACCTCTGGATCGACGAGGTCTATCAGAACATCTACTGCGGCATGAACGAACCGCGGCGCAAGCAAGCGCGCCCGCTCGTGCAGCTCTGGGGCCAGTTCTTCGAGTTGGGCCGTGGGCTCCGCAAGGCGGATCAGGACCGTGCCGAGATCGGCTTCGTCCCAACGCGCACCTGCTCGGACGGCAAGCCCGTACCCCTGCTCGAGGAACTGCGCGGGCCGGGCAACCTTCCCGATGGCACCGTGACCGCAAGCCCCGTTCCGCCTGGAATCGATCAGAACAGCGTGCGCGGCGTGGGTGCGCCCGGCCGCTGAGGGTTCAGGTCGAGGGTTACGCCCACTCTTCCTCCCCGGCTTCGGCGATTGAGCAGACGGCCTGCTTAAGCCGCCACCTCAACCCATGCCGGCACGTGATCCGACGGCTTCTCCCAGGCGCGCGTGAAGCGGTCGATGCCCGCCGCGTTGAGGCGATCAGCGGCCTGGGGGGAGAGCAGCAGGTGGTCGATGCGGATGCCGTCATCCTTCTGCCAGGCACCAGACTGGTAGTCCCAGAACGTGTAGGCGCCGGGGGCCGGATGGCAGGCGCGGATCGCATCAGTGAGGCCGAGGCCAAGCAGGCGGCGGAAAGCCGCGCGCGACTCGGGCTGGAACAGCGCGTCCCCCGCCCAAGTCTCGGGGCGGCGGGCGTCGGCCGGGGTCGGAATGACGTTGTAATCGCCCGCGAGCACCAGCGGTTCCTCTAGCGTCAAGAGCTGGCGCACATGCGCCTCGAAGGCCGCCATCCATGCCAGCTTGTACGTGAACTTCTCCGTTCGGATCGGGTTGCCGTTCGGCATGTACAGCGAGCTCACGCGGCAGACGGCGGTGTCGCCCGTCACAACGGCTTCAATGTAGCGCGCCTGCCCGGCATCGGGCTCGCCGGGGAAGCCTGTCACGACGTCCTCGATGGGGAGCCGCGAGAGGAGGGCCACGCCGTTGAAGCCCTTCTGGCCATGGACTGCACACTGGTAGCCGGCATCGGCGAGGCGGTCGGCAGGAAAGGCCTCGTTCACGCTCTTGATCTCCTGCAGGCAGACAACATCCGGCTCGGTTTCCCGAAGCCACGTCAGCAGGCCGTCCATGCGGGCCTTGACGCCGTTGATGTTCCAGGTCGCGATGCGCATTCGGTCCCGTGCCTCCACTCAGCCGGTCGGGTGGCGAGGACGTTTCCTCCGCCCCGACGTAACCTTCCGTTTACCCTGAGCGCGTAACTTGGTGACTTGCCCGTAAAGGCAACGTGCCCATTCAGATTTTCGACAATCAATCTCGAGGCCGCACGTGACAATTTCATACTACGGCGATGAAGGCCGCGCACCCATCCCGCCATCAGGGCTGATGACCTTCCTGATGCTGACCAACGCCGTCATTGCCATGACGGTGCTGTTCGCGTGGACCGCGGTCTCGCTCTACATCGTTGAGCCGATTGCCTGGGCGACCTGGATGCCCGTTCGCCGCGGGACGACGTTCGAGGATCTCTTTGAGTATCCGTTCGTGATGCTTTGGCTCCTGCCGGCGGCGGGCATCGCCGGTGCCTGGATCGGGCTCAAGCTTGGCCGGCGGGCGTTTGCCATCAGCTCTGTGACGCTGCCGATCGCCCTTCTGGGCCTCATTTTTGGCTGGTACCACTTCGCCCCGCCAACCTATCTCTGATGGCGTGCGGGCCCGGTTCGCGCGGCGTGCCCCTATGCAGGGCGTGCACGGCGCCGATCGGCCGCGCTCGCCGCGCAAGTGCTTCCCACAGCGTCGTTCTCCTACTAGGTTGCCCCCAACCGAGCCCACAGCCACCGGGGATAGAACCTAGATGTCGCGCGCCACTGCCCCTCGCGTTGAGGTCGAGCCATCGCTCGATTCCTTCACGGCTACGTACCGGCAGGGCCGCTCACAGGTGGTGTGGACGCGACTCGTCGCCGATCTCGAGACGCCGGTCTCGGCCATGCTCAAGCTCTCCGAGGGCCGGCCGCTGAGCTTTCTCCTCGAATCCGTCGAGGGTGGCGAAGTGCGCGGGCGCTACTCGATCATCGGACTCGAGCCGGACACCGTCTGGCGCGCCTTCGGCAACCGCGCCGAGATCAACCGCGCGCCGCAGAAGACGCCGGACAAGTTCGAGCCTGAGGCGGCGCCGACGCTCGCCTCGCTCAGGGCGCTGCTCGCGCGCTCGCGCATCGAGACGCCGCCCGGCCTGCCGCCGATGGCCGCAGGCGTATTCGGCTACTTCGGCTACGACAACGTGCGGCTTATCGAGCACCTGCCGAACGTGCCGCCCGATCGGCTCGGCCTGCCCGACGCGATCCTCGTGCGCCCGACCGTGATGGTCATCTTCGACGCCGTGAAGGACGAGATGACGCTCGTCACGCCGGTCTATCCGGAAAAGGACGGTGATCCGGCCAGGGCCTACGAGGCCGCGCGCGGACGGCTGTCTGATGTCATCGCTGGCCTCGATGCGCCGCTGCCGCACCATGCCCTGACCAGCTTCGAGCCGCTACAGGCGCCGGAGCCTGTCTCCAACACCACGCCGGCCGAATACAAGGCGATGGTCGCGCGCTGCAAGGAGTACATCGCGGCCGGCGACGCCTTCCAGATCGTCATCTCGCAGCGCTTCTCGGCGCCCTTCACGCTGCCGCCCTTCGCGCTCTACCGGGCGCTGCGGCGCACCAATCCATCGCCATTTCTCTTTCACCTCGATCTGGGCGACTTCGCCCTGGTCGGCTCATCGCCCGAGATTCTGGTGCGGGTGCGCGACGGTCGCGTCACTATACGTCCGCTCGCCGGCACGCGCCCGCGCGGCGCCACGCCGGAGGCCGATGCCGCCCTGGAGCGCGAGCTTCTCAGCGATCCCAAGGAGCGGGCCGAGCATCTCATGCTGCTCGACCTCGGGCGCAATGATGTCGGCCGCGTCGCGAAGATTGGCACCGTCTCGGTCGCTTCGAGCTTTGACGTCGAGCGCTACAGCCAGGTCATGCACCTCTCCTCGACCGTGCACGGTGAGCTCGATCCCAAGTACGATGCCATCGACGCGCTGATGGCAGGCTTTCCTGCCGGCACGCTTTCGGGCGCGCCCAAGGTGCGTGCGATGGAGATCATCGACGAGCTCGAGAAGGAGAAGCGCGGCCCTTACGCCGGCTGTGTCGGCTACTTCTCCGCGGACGGCAACATGGACACCTGCATTGTGCTCAGGACGGCGATCGTAAAGGATGGGCGGATGTACGTGCAGGCGGGGGCCGGCATTGTCGCCGATAGCGATCCCGAAGCCGAGCAGATGGAGTGCGTCTACAAGGCCCGCGCGCTGTTCCGCGCGGCCGACGAGGCCGTCCGCTTTGCCGAGGCCGCGCGGCGCGGCAACCGCTGAGCCGCGCACCTGCCAGAGCTGAGCGTCTCACGCAAACGAGGACAAACGATCCATGCCCGGGCCGCTCAATGGCATCCGCATCGTCGATTTGACCGGCGTCGTCTCGGGCCCTTTCGCGACGCTGCACCTCGCCGATATGGGCGCCGACGTGATCAAGATCGAGCCGCCCGAAGGCGATATCATGCGCAATCCGGGCACCCCGCCGACCAAGGGCATGGGGCCGATCTTCCTCGCCGCGAACCGTAACAAGAAGTCCGTCTGCCTCGACCTGAAGCGCCCGGAAGCCGTCGAGGTGGTGAAGCGCCTCGCCGCGAAGGCCGACGTCTTCGTGCACAACAACCGCCCGCAGGCCATCGAGCGTCTCGGCCTCGGCTATGACGACATTCGCGCCGTCAATCCCGCGATCGTCTATGCCTACTGCCTCGGCTACAAGCGCTCGGGACCCTACGGCGCCAAGCCGGCCTATGACGACCTCGTTCAGGGCGCGAGCGGTGCGGCGATGCTCACTGCGCGCGCTTCCGGCGGCGAGCCGCGCTTCATGCCGAGCCTCATCGTCGACAAGACCACTGGGCTGCACCTCGCCATGGGCATACTCGGCGCACTCGTACACCGCGAACGCACGGGACAGGGCCAACTCGTCGAAGTGCCGATGCTGGAGACGATCACGTCCTTCTGGCTCACCGAGCACCTTTACGATGCAACCTATGTTCCACCGCGCGGCGAGATCGGCTATGCGCGCCTCTTGAGCCCGCAGCGCCGCCCGTCGCGCTCGAAGGACGGCTATGTCTGTATGCTCATCGTGACGGACCGGCACTGGCATGCCTTCTGCACGAACCTTGGTCGCGAGGACCTGCGCACGGACCCGCGCCTCGCGACGGTGGCGGCGCGCGCGAACCACCAGCCCGTGGTTCAGCAGATCGTGAATGATCTCGCGCCGAGCCGGACGACAGCCGAGTGGCTCGCCTTCTGCGACGCCCATGACATTCCGGCCATGCCGGTGAATGATCTCGACGGCGTGCTCGAAGACCCCCATCTCAAGGCGACTGGCTTCTTCACGACGCGCGAGCATCCGACGGAGGGGCCCGTGCGGACGATGGCAAGCCCGCTCGGTTTCTCGGAGACGCCGACGGAATTCCGCCGCCACGCGGGTTTTCTCGGTGCGGATGGCCCGGAAGTGCTGGGTGCGGTCGGTTACAGCGCGGCGGAGATCGCCGATCTTGAGGCCCGTGGCATTCTGAAGGTCGTGCGCTGATCCGCTTGATTGGTGCGCCGATCTCGTGTCCCGTGCCCGCTGAGCCGACGTTGAGGGAGTGTGCGCCATGGCGGATGTCGACAGCTTTGTGACTATCGAGCGCGGGCTCGGTCCGGACGGCCGCGTCGCGCTCGTGCGTTTCGACCGCGGCGATGCCATCAACGCCCTCTCGCCCGCCGCCATGCGTCAGCTTCGCGACGCAGCCCGCTCGTTCGAGGATGACATCGAGACGTCCGTCGTCGTGCTTGCGGGGAACGCGCGGGCCTTCTCGGCCGGCTTCGATCTCAAGGACGGCGAGCGCAAGGCGCTCAAGGGCGAAGGCCTCGGTGCGCTGCGCCGGTCGATCGCCACCGGACCGCGCATGTGCCGTGCCTGGTACGAGATGGAGCAGGTGACGATCGCTGCCATCGAAGGCTTCTGCATCGGTGGCGGCGTGGCCCTTGCCGTCTCGCTCGACTTCCGCGTCGCGGGCCGCGGCGCACACTTCCGCATTCCCGAGATCGACCTCGGCATGAACATGAGCTGGGGCTCGATTCCGCGGATGCTGCAACTCATGGGGCCCGCGCGCACCAAGCAGGCGGTGATGCTCGCGTCCGAGCGCATCCACGCCGAGCAGGCCTACGAGTGGGGCCTAGTTGAGCATCTGGCGGAGGATGGCAGCGCAATGACGGCGGCGATGGCCCTTGCCGGACGGCTCGCTGCCGAGCCGCCCTTGCCGGTGAAGATGACAAAGGTCACGGTCAATCGGCTTGCGGGTGCGCTCGATGACCTCGCAAGCCACATGGATCTCGACCAGTTCATGCTGACGACGACGAGCGAGGACAGCAAGGAGGGCATCGCCGCATTCCTCGAGCGGCGGCCGCCGCGCTTCCGCGGGCGCTGATCGGGGCAGGTGGATGACGGGTGTGATCAAGCTCATCGCGTACCTCGCCATCGCTTATCTGTCGCTCCTCGCGGTAGCCTACTTCGCGCAGCGCAAGTTCACGTATTTCCCGAGCACGACGCGCGTGGCGCCGGCCGAGGCTGGGCTCGAGGGCGTGCAGGAAGTCGAGCTCATCGCGCCCGATGGCGCGCGCATCATCGGCTGGCATGCGCCGGCGCCGCCCGGGCGGCCGACGATCCTCTATTTTCATGGCAATGGCGGCGGACTGGCCAATCGTGCCATGCGCCTTGCGCGGTACCAGAATGCCCGCCTCGGCGTTCTCATGATGTCGTATCGCGGCTACAGCGGCAGCACCGGCAGTCCGACCGAGGCCAACAACATTGCCGATGCGCGCCTCGCATACGATCATCTCATCAGGCAGGGCCTCGCGCCGTCGGACATCTTCCTCTATGGCGAGTCGCTTGGCTCGGGCATTGCCGTCCAGCTTGCAGCCGCGGTACCGGTCGCCGGCGTCATTCTCGATGCGCCCTACACCTCGATCGTCGAGGTTGGGGCCAAGGCCTATCCGATCCTGCCGCTGAGATGGCTGATGGTTGACCGCTACGAGAGCGATCGGCGCATAGCCTCCATCAATGCGCCGCTTTTGATTCTGCATGGCGCGCGCGACCATGTCATTCCGCTGTACATGGGGCAGCGGATGTATGCGCTGGCACGCGAGCCGAAAAGGATTGTCGTTTTTCCCGAGGGTGGCCACGTCGATCTCGACAACTACGGTGCGGTAGAGATCGTCCGTTCCTGGATCGACAACGTGCGGCAGTAGCCGCGTGCGACGCGTGCGGTAATGCCACAGCCGCATTGTCACCAGATTCTGGCCTCCCTGATCCCGGCGCCGCGCACCCGCCGCGACGGGAATTGCCGCATCCCGGCGTTTGGCACCTGGCCCAAAGATGCTACAGGAAACAGGGTTAACGCAGGGAGGGATCGTATGTTCGGGAAATCATGGACCGCAAACCTCTTGCGCGCGGCGACCATTACCGCGGCAGGGCTCGCCGCTGCGGCCGCGCCGCTTTCGGCCGCCGAGTTCACATTCAGCGAGAAGACCAATCAGGACATGGCACGCCGGCTCGACATGCCGGTGTATCTGGCGGTTCCGGCGAGCGCCCGGCTCGCTCTGCCGAAGACAATCAACACGTCCGACCGGCTCATTGAGTTCAAGCATCCGGATGCCATCGGCAAGCAGGGTGACGTCGGCTTGCGCCTCGTGGTGGCCAAGCGGGCGGGCTTCGGGCAGCGCATGGCACGGAGCGGCCTGATCCAGACGGGCGACATCATCCTCACGTTCCGTCCCGAGTGGGGTGGGGGCGGCGCTTATCCAAACATTCAGATGGGGGTCAGCCACGCCGGCATCGCGTACGTCAGGGACGGCATCGTGCGGCAGCTCGATATTCCGCTCAATGCCGAGTACCTCGGCCGCAACCTCGCCGGTAATTTCGATGGCGAGCACTATCGCACGCTGAAGTTCATGCACATCATCCGCCCGCGCGGGCTGACGGATGCGCAACGCGCAACGATCCTCGCCTGGGTGACGCGGATCCAGGCCCAAGCCAAGAGCGCCTATCCGGCCAAGATCAGCTTCAACGATGACTACAATGCGCCGAAATACCGCTCGGGCCGGCAGCTTGATTTCGTGCAGCATCTGGCGCGCATCGGCCTCGGGCAGAACCCGCTGGGCCAGACGAGCATGTTCTGCTCGGAGTTCGTGTGGTCAATCCTCGCGCTCAGGAACTGCGATCCCGCCAAGACGGGCGACGCATTTCGGGCGAGCCGCGTGCCCTCCTGCGTGACGCCGGTGATGCAGCCCATGCGCGCGACCGGTGATTATGTGACCTTGCGCACGCCCATTTCCTACGCCGGCCTTGCCGACGGCCCGCTGCTCGTCATCGACGCCCTGAAGCTGCCACGCAAGGAGCAGGACGTGCTTCTCGACAGCGTGTTCGTCGAGGATCCAAAGGTCGAGTCAAAGATGTCGCCGGGGCATCGCACGATCGCCAGGAACATGCAGCCACGCTTCGCGCCGCTCAAGCAGTACTATAAGGGCGCGGCGGCCGGCGGCTGGCGTCGCGGGCCCGCCTGGATCGTCAGCACGACGTTCCGCTCGGCCATTCCCGACAACTACTCGCCGACCTCCTACCTCATCAACACGATGCTGCCGCGCACCAACACCCGGCGGACCATGGACTACGTTGCGACCATCATGTTCGAGTAGCGCCTCTCCGGACGGCTCGGGGATCGCGAGCGATCCAGTGTGCGACACGATTGGGAACTTGCAGATGCCGGCACGCTTTGCAGTGGACCGTCGCACGCTGATGCTCGGCGCCGCCGCGACGGTCGCGGCGCCTGTCGTGGGCGTGCGCGCGGGCGACAGCAGCTCAATCCCGATCGGCGATATGCACGCCCATCTTTTCTTCTCGATCAGCCGCCAGCCGGCCTCGGTGCGCCCCCTCGCCAAGCTCATGGGCGAGGGCCATGCGACGCTCGTCTCGTGGGCCGTGGTGGGCGATCAGCCGTGGATCCGGCCCACGTCGCACGGTTTGCGCCAGAAGGGGGCGCCGACGCCGGGTGCTGCAACGCAGTGGTTCAAGCAAGAGCTCGCGCGGGCGAGGGCACACGCAGAGGAGCAGAAGATCAAGATCGCCACGACGCCCGCCGATATCGAACGTGCCGTCGCGGGGGAGCCGCATGTCGTGCTCGCGGTCGAAGGCGCGAGCTTCCTCGATGATGGCCTCGACGGCCTCAAGGCTGCCTATGAGGCGGGTGTGCGTCACCTCCAGCTCGTGCATTACATCCGCAACACCATCGGCGACTTCCAGACTGAGCCACCGCAGCACGGCGGGCTCACGGACTTCGGCCGCAAGGTGGTCGAGGAATGCAACCGGCTCGGCATTCTCGTCGATCTCGCGCACTGCACGCGCGCTGCGGTCGACCATGCGCTGGCGGTGGCGAAAGCGCCTCTCGTGTGGTCGCACAGCTCTGTCGGCAAGGCCGGTGCTGTGGCCGAAGCAAGATCGCTGTGGCAGGTGCGCCAGCTCGGGCTCGACCAGGCCAAGGCGATCGCGGCAAAGGGCGGTGTTGTCGGGCTGTGGGGGCTGCGTTCGGATGTCGGCGCGACGATCGAGAGCTACGGCGACCGCCTGCTCGAGATGGCCGGCTGGCTTGGCGATGACCACGTCGCCTTCGGCACGGACATGAATGCGCTCGGGAACTCCCCTGTCGCGAGCTACGCCGATCTGCGCCGCGTGGTGCGCTATCTCGAGGGCAGGCTCGCGGCGGATCGCGTACGCAAGATCGTCATCGGCAACTATGCCCGCGTGTTGCGACAGGCCATGGAGGCCGCAAAGGCTTGAGCGCGCTGGCGCAATGTGCCGATCACGCAAGGCTGATCACCTCGTGGCCTTCTCTGCTTGACCTCCGAGACCTGCCCCTTGCTAAGCTTGCGGCCCGGTGGTGCCGGCTGTGAGGTCCGAGCGCGCCGTGCGCAATCACAACACATCGGAGGAAACGCGATCATGAGCAGTGCACCGATTGACGTCTACTTCTGGCCGACGCCCAACGGGTTCAAGGTGACGATCATGCTGGAGGAGTGCGGGCTTGCCTACAAACTGATACCGGTCAATATCGGCAGGGGCGACCAGTTCAAGCCGGACTTCCTCAAGATCGCGCCGAACAATCGGATGCCTGCGATCGTCGATCCCGATGGGCCTGGCGGCAAGCCCATATCGGTCTTCGAGTCCGGAGCGATCCTCCAGTATCTCGGCCGCAAGACGGGAAAGTTCTACCCCGCGGATGAGCGCAAGCGCGTCGCCGTCGACGAGTGGGTCTTCTGGCAGATGGCTGGGCTCGGCCCCATGGCCGGGCAGGCCAACCACTTCCGCAACTACGCGCCCGAGAAGGTTCCCTATGGCATCCAGCGCTACACCGATGAGGTCAACCGCCTCTACGGCGTTCTCGATACGAGGCTCGAGGGGCGCGAGTACATTTGCGACGACTACACGATCGCCGACATGATGAGCTTCCCCTGGGTGCGTCGCTACGAGAACCAGGGGCAGGACATCGCGGAGTTTCCGAACATTGCGAGGTGGCTCGAGCGCATGAACACACGGCCGGCGGTGGCGCGAGGCGTTGCGGCCGGCGCGGACCTGAGGTCGCCGGCCTATAACCTCGGCCAGGACAAGGAGGCACAGAAGGTTCTGTTCGGGCAGCGGGCGCGCAGATAGGCTCGTCACCGGTGCAGAGGCAACGAGCGGCGTCGGGCGCCACCCGCGGAACGCGAACGCCGCCTCAGTGAGGAGGAACGGACCATGGCGACTGAGATCGAGGCCATCGAACAGGTCATCTGGACCTATCTCGACGGGCTCTATGAGGGCGATACGGCGAAGCTCGGCAAGGCCTTCCACGAAGGCAGCCACCTCTATTCGATGCACGAAGGGGGCGTCTCCGACCTGCCGCGCGACAAGTGGCTCGATATGGTCAAGGGGCGCCCCTCCGCCAAATCGAGGGGCCTCAAGCGGACGGACCGGATCATCTCGATCGACATGGCGGGGCCAGAGACGGCCGTCGTGAAGCTCGAGTGCTCCATTCACCCGCGCTACTTCACCGACTACCTCTCCCTGCTGAAGCTCGACGGCGGCTGGCGGATCGTCTCGAAAACGTTCCGCACGGATGTGCGCGCCTAGCCGCGGCCGTTAAAGGGTTGTCCCCGGCCAGCCGCCAAGCGGGGGCTGGCCGCTGCTTTCTTATTATTTGCAAATCAAGAGCTTAATTCTCGTGCGTCGATTTGTTAACCGTCCCCGGCACGAGAAATGCATTACGCAAACGGCAGTAATAGAACGTGAATTGTACGGCTGGCTGCCTTGCTTGTAGCTCAGTTACAACACTGGCTCAGCCGATTCGCGGGGACATCACCGTATGTGCGGCATCGTAGGAATTCTGGGCGAGAAGCCCGTTGCCAATGAACTGGTCGACGCGCTGCGCCGGCTCGAATACCGCGGTTATGACTCGGCCGGGGTGGCAACCGTCGAGAACGGCCACCTCGACCGGCGACGGGCCGAGGGCAAGCTGCGCAACCTCGCCGATCGCCTCGCCAGCCAGCCGCTCAAGGGCCGTGCCGGCATTGGCCACACGCGCTGGGCGACCCACGGCGCGCCGAATGAGCAGAACGCCCACCCCCATATGACCGACAAGGTTTCGGTCGTCCACAACGGCATCATTGAGAACTTCCGCGAGATCAAGGAGGCGCTCGCCAGCGCGGGCGTGACGTTCAGCTCTGAGACCGACACCGAGGTGGTCGCGCACCTGATCACCGAGGAAATGCGCCGGGGCGCGGATCCGGTCGCGGCCACGGGCGCGGCGCTCAAGCAGCTCAAGGGCGCCTTCGCGCTCGCCATTATCTTCGCGGGCCACGACGACCTCATGATCGGCGCGCGCGAAGGAAGCCCGCTCGCGGTGGGCCACGGCGAGGGCGAGATGTACCTTGGCTCGGATGCCATTGCGCTCGCGCCGTTTACGGACCGCATCACGTATCTGGAGGAAGGAGATTGGGTCATCCTCCGCCGTGGCGGCGCGGAGTTCCGCGACCGCAGTGGCCGTAAGGTCGAGCGTCGCGCGATCACCTCCTCAGCGTCCGGCTTCCTGGTCGACAAGGGCAACCACAAGCACTTCATGCTCAAGGAGATCCACGAGCAGCCGGAGGTGATCTCGCACACGCTGACGAACTACATCGACCTGGTCGCCGGGAAGGTCGCCTTCCCCGATCTCGGCGTCGATCTCGCGAGGATTCCGCGGGTGACGATCTCGGCGTGCGGCACGGCCTATCTTGCCGGTCTTGTCGCCAAGTATTGGCTCGAGCGGTACGCGCGCGTGCCGGTCGAGATCGATGTGGCTTCCGAGATGCGCTACCGAGAGGCCCCGATGCCGCCGGGTGGCGTGGCGCTCTTCATCTCGCAGTCGGGCGAGACCGCGGATACGCTGGCAACGCTGCGCTACTGCAAGGCGCAGGGCCAGCGCATTCTCTCCGTCGTCAACGTGCGCACATCGACGATTGCGCGCGAGAGCGACGCGGTGCTGCCGACGCTCGCCGGTCCCGAGATCGGCGTGGCATCGACCAAGGCGTTCACCTGCCAGCTTGCCACTCTTGCCTGCTTCGCGCTGGCGATCGGCCGCGCCCGCGGCACCATCACGCCAGAGAAGGAGCACGAGCTCGTCCAGGCCCTGACGGAGGTGCCGCGCCATATGGTGGGTCTCCTGCGGGAGGAGCAGCAGTACGAGGAGATGGCGCCGTGGCTCTCGAAGGCGCGCGACGTGCTTTATCTCGGGCGCGGCACGGCGTTCCCGATAGCGATGGAAGGTGCGCTCAAGCTCAAGGAGATCTCCTACATCCACGCCGAGGGCTACGCTGCCGGTGAGATGAAGCATGGGCCGATCGCGCTGATCGACGAAAACGTGCCGGTGGTCGTCGTGGCGCCGGCGGACGATCTGTTCGAGAAGACCGTCTCGAACATGCAGGAGGTGGCGGCGCGCGGCGGCCAGATCGTGCTGGTGTCCGATGCAACCTCTGACAGGGTTGGCTGCCGCGTGGCCACGCATCTGAGCGTGCCGAGCGTGCACCCCTTCGTCGCGCCGCTCGTCTACGCCCTCCCCATGCAGCTCATCGCCTATCACACGGCGACGTTCATGGGCACGGACGTGGATCAGCCGCGAAACCTCGCCAAATCCGTCACGGTGGAATAGGGGGCCGTCAACGGGGAAAAAGCGCGCCATATATTTGCCGGAGGCATCGATTTATCTTAACTGAACAAAAGATACGCGAATCGGACCGGAACGAGGGGGTCCCGGAGAGCCGCTATGAGCCCGAGCCTGCCCAGGATCGTGCTGTCTTTGGCAATCGCTTTGCCGTGCATCGTCGGGGGGATCGAGGGTGCCGAGGCGCAGCGCGCGTCGTCCTCCAAGGCTGCAGCTTCAAAGGGCGCTCCCGCCGGCAATGAAACCGATCGCGTGCTGGACGGCGCGGCCAAGGCGCTCGAGGCCGGCAATGCCGATGCGGCGATGACGGCGCTCGACGGCGTGCTTACGGGCGGCGGCCTCTCGAACGCGCACATGGCGCGAGCGCTCTACCTGCGCGGTCTTGCGCACCGCAAGAAGGGGCGGCCGGCCCAGGCCATGGCCGATCTCACGAGCGCCATTTGGCTCAAGGACGGGCTCAACGAGAAGGACCGCAACGCAGCGCTCAGCGCGCGGAGTGAGGTCGCGCGCGAGGCCGGGGTCGCCGCGCCCGCGACAGGCGGCAGCGGTGCGCCGGCGGCCCCCGCCGCGCCGGCGGAATCACGTCCGGCCACAACGCCGGCAGCGCCTCGGACCCGCACGGTAGCCGGGCCGCCTCCCATGGGAGATGCGCTGTCCGAGGCCGGCTTCACGCGCGGCTTCTCGACGCCCGCGCCTGCCCCGGAGCCGCAGGTGCGCAGCGCACCCGCGGGCACTGCGACATCGAGCTGGCAGAGCACGACGACGGTCGATGCCAAGGAGCGCCGGCGCCCGGCGGAGCCGCGCCAGCAGGTGAGCGCGGCGTCGCCACCAGCACCGCGCCCGCCCCCCGCCCCAGCCGAGGCCAACCCGCCGGCGAGCCAGCCCAATTCCGGTGGCGGGCTTGGCTCGTTCTTGAGCGGTCTCTTCACCGGGGGGGCGCCTGCCCCAACATCGGCGCCCTCCGGCGATGCGGGTGGCAAGTCCCAGTGGCGCCCGCGGACGGAGCGTTGGGAGACGACCGAGAAGCCGGCAGAGCCGAAGGCCGGCAAGAGCGCCTCGCCGATCTCGACGAGTGCAGTCACGACCGGTGCCTACCGACTTCAGATCGCGACGGTACGCAGCCGCAAGGAGGCCGATGCGGTGGCTGCGCGGGTGCGCAAAGAGCACGCCAACGCGATCAGCGGTCGGCGGCTTGAGGTTGATGAGACGGTCTTCGGTGGCATGGGCACATTCTATCGCGTGCGCCTTGGTCCCTATGCGGACGTAAAGGAGCCGAAGCTGCTCTGCGAAGAGCTGCGTCCCAAGGGCTATGACTGCCTCGTCGTGACCAACTAGTGTGGTAATTCCGAAGTCCGCCACCACTGCGCGGCAGGAGTCGGAGGCGGACTTCGGAATCTGAACCACACGAGAAACATAGGTCTTAGTGTCCGTTCGATCGCGAAGTTCGTTCGAGAGCCCGCTGCAGATGGTGACGAACTTCGCGATCGGGACGCTAGTGCCCCTTCGCAGGCGACGGCATCGTACGGGCTATCGACGGCGGAACCTCAGCGACCGCTTGGTCCTGGCGAGACGCATGGGCGCGACGACGCGCATGTCGCAGTGCCATCCTTTGCCGACGACGATCGATCCGCTTTGCCAGATGGCGATTGACCTTCCTGAGCACCGCGAGCGCCGACCATGCATAACCAAACGTCCAGCGCTTGAGATACAGCAGCCACAATGGATCATTCATGAGGCTGTGAAGCGAAAGACCGGCGACCCGACCCCAATACAGATCGAATTCGTCTGGTGAGAGGATCTCGAAGCCGCCGACATGCGCGGTCGACGCATCCAGGTCGCGCTCGAAGGCATCCTCATAGTCAACGATCTTGATCCGATGACCGCTCTCAATGATCAGGTTGTGCGGCCTGAAATCGCGAAGCACGAAGCCGTGATCGAAGAATGCCTTGGCGCTCAAGAGCGCTTTGCGCAATGCCCATACAGGCATGGGTAGACCGAACCGCGTGCGCACGTCGGCGTAGTAGGGCATCACGACGAAGTTCCTGCCGCTTTCCAGAACGGCAGGAACCACATCCGGAAATATTCGGCCGAGAGTCGTGAGCGCGCGCAGCTCGCGCCGGAAGAACGCCTCCTTTCCGGGACGAAACCGCTTGCGAACGGCCAGGCTGCCGTCCGAACGCCGGATGAGCTCGACGATGGCGCGGCGCCCGCTCCGATCAAGGCGGCGCACGACCTCTCCGGGCGCCTCAGCAGCCGCGGTCAGCCGAGCCGCTGCATCAAGAATGGAGTCGCGGGTATCGGCAAACAGGAGATCGAGGTGGCTCATCGCCTCCAGGGCGTTGTCCGAGGAGTGAACGACATTGCATCTTTGCGCTGCCGGAAGGCTCTTGTTTGACCAGTCACGAATGCGGTCCTTTGAAGCGAAAACGCGCTGGTTGTCGGCGCGGGGATGGCGTTCTTTCAATCGTCGGGCGGGGGGAATGGGGAATACGTCGAAAACGGCCAACGCGACAGCCGGTCCGCCGCCCGATATCGGCCATGGGCCTCGACCCCAGTTTCCGCCGCGGATCTCTCGTTCGCTGCGGGCCCGGCACGCTTCGGAAAGGTGACGGATCGCGAGAACGTCGAAGCCATCCTCTCGAAGGAGATCGGCGATCGCCTCGACCGCGCACGGGCGTTCAAGAGCGCGCTCGCGGAGGATAAAGACCGCGAGACCTTCGACAACAGGCCAATCCCTCCGAACGGCCGCCACGCGCGACCGGATCCATGGGTCATCAGGCAGCACCCGTTCCATGAAATCAAGGCTCGGCCGCCAGCCCGCGCGAGCGAGTTCTTCGTCCAGCGCATTCATCTCGATGTCGACGGTGATGCCGACCTCGCCGGCCAGTGATTGGAGGGCCGCCGCGTAATCATGCTCTGGCGCGCGGTGCGATCGGAGGTCCGGGGACGAGACCGGGAGGCCTGAACGCAGGCCTTTGTGATAGAGCGCGTGAAAGGCCAAGCTATGGAAATGATCCCTCGCAGAGGGCACCATCGCACCCGACGAATGGCGCACGGCGCGCTCAAGCACGCCTTGCGCCAGATGGGGTGGGTAGTAGGCGATGCCGCGATAGCCGCTGCCGGACAGGCCCGAGACGCTGTAGACATCGCAGCGGATGAGGTCGTTGCGGCCAAGCAGCCGCGCGCTCAGCGGCCGTGGCGTGAGCAGAGCCCGTACCTTATCGACATCCTCATCGTGCACGAGAATGTCGATGTCCTCACCTGGTGCCAAATCGGGCAGCGTATCAAACCATCGCAGAACGACGTAGCGGCAGCGCGCGGCATTCAGCCCTGCAAAGAAATCATCGGGTGACCTTTTGCGAGGGAGGAAGCGGCGTGCCGATCGTCGAGCAGGTTTCCCCATTGGTCCCTGCGGTGAAGACGAAGACGTAGCTTGAGAGGGTACCACTGAAGCGTCGCGCAAGGGTCATAAAATTGTCACATAAGGGCTTGCATCCACAGATTGCGTCCTTTTGCGGATGCAATCGTCTGTCGGATCTGTCCGCGCGCGGCCCGCTGCAGTTCCGCGCACGCCCCGCGGGAATATGGATGAGTGGATACCGGCGGCCCATTGGCCAACGTCGAGCGCGTGCCGATCAGCGTTGCAGCCGCGCAGCTTGCGGGCAGAGGTCAAAGGCGCGGATCAGCGCAGATTCGCGGTTCGGGAAGGCATCACCGATGCGCGCGCCGCCGACCGCGTAGGTCTCGATGAAGCTCGCGGCGAGTTCTTCCTCCTGCCCGTCGAGTACCTGGAGCGCTGTCAGATGCAACTCCTCGCCAACGATGGTCTGGATGAGGACGTTGCGGCTGCCGCCATAGCTCGCCGTCCACACTTTGCACGCGCGCGGGCGTTGGGCGGGTACAGGGGCCTGCACCAGCGGCCCGGTCGACGCCTCAGCCTTCGATCGGCCTTGCGGGGCGGTCGACGCTGCAGCCGTTCGGACATTTGTTGCCCGTATGGGCTCGTCATCGTCGTTCACGACGAGGATTTCGTCCGGTGGCAGGGCGCGGCCGCGCGGCGCCGTGCGCTGGGTACGCGCGGCTTGAGCGGGCGCCGCTGCTGCAGGGCTCGCCTGAGCCTGCCGTGCGGGCGCGGCGCGCTCGTTCGCAGCGATCTGCATTTCCGGCGCGCCGTCGCAGAACTGTGCGCGGAAGCGGCTGGCAATGGACTCGATGGAGGCCCCGTACTTGTTGTCGACGGCCCAGCGGCCGGCGAGATCACGATAGGTTACCGGCCGCCCGATCGCTTGCGACAGCTCGACGACCTTCTGCTGAACCTCGCGCGTTCTCGGCGCAACTGGCCGCTCGACGAGCTCGCCCGAGTAGGCCACGAGGTGCTGGATCTGGGCGAGGACGCCGGTCGACACGTCGGGATAGCGGTCGCCAGGCACGCCGCCGCCAGTGGCGCCAATGCCGGCGAAGTTGTTCTGGCTCGGCCGCACATCGCCCCACTTGCCGCTGCCTGTGCGGTAGGTGAGGAAGTTGGTCTCGATCAGCATTTGATAGAAGGCGTAGTCCCAGCGCACGCTGTAGCGCTCGCCGTGGGTCTTGTAATAGCGGGCGATCGCCTTGAACTGCGGCGCCAGCCGCTTGTTGCGTTGTTCAAGGAAGTGCATCAGCCGCTCGGGCGTCACGCACGCCGGCACGCGGTTGCGCTCATGCGTGCGGATCTCTGGCAGCGCCGCGGCCGGCACGGCGGTGCTGGCTGCGACGACGAATGCGGCCGACAGGCCGAGCCACACGGCGCGCCAAGCCTTGTGCCCAATCGAGGCGCGCGAGCGTTCGCGCATACTGGCAATGACCCCCGTCATGCGACCCTCTTGAACGGTTGCGCGGCTTCTAGCGTCCGCTCCCCCTCCAACCGCTCCCTCGATGCCATCGGCCCTGGTGCTCAGCCCTCGGGGCAGAGCTCGAAAGCCTTTTCCAGCGCCTGAATCTGACTCGTGAAAACACGCTCAATATGGCCGCCCTTTGCATACGCGGCGATGTAGGCGGCGGCCTCCCGCTTCTCAGCACCCTCGTTGACGTCGAGCACCGTGTAGTTCACGCCCTCCGGCGTCGGGGCCTTGATGAGGATCGCCTTGCTGCCGCCATAGCTGGCGGTCCACACGCGGCACGAGGTCTTGGCGGGCGGCGCCGGCGGGGCGGGCGGCGGCTGCGTCATGCTCTTGAGGATGCTCCCCACGGTCGAGGCGGCCTGCATGAGCGGCGAGAGCGGCGCAGCGGGCTCGTTTGGCTGCGCATTGGCTGGGGGCATCGGGTTGGTCCGCGTGCCCGCGCCGATGGAGGCCGTTTCGAGCGGCGGCGTCGCTGCGGCGGCGGGCTCGCTCTCCGTGGCGAGCGCGCCGAGGCCGGCGCCGCCGAGGCTGCTGCGGCGCGTCTGGCCACTTGCGTGCGCCTCTTCAATGGCGCGCTGGGCCAGTTCGCGGCCTGACACGGCCGGGCGCGTGCGCTGGCCGGTGGCCTCGTCAGGCTGTGCGGCTGTGCGGATGCCCACCGGGTCCCGACGCTCGGGTCGGGCCTCGGCGAGGAGCTCAGGCGCGGGATCGGGCGAATTGCAGAAGCGCTCGGCAAAGATTTCGGCGTGCTTGGCGATCAGTTGCCCGTAGGTCTTGCTGCTCGCCCATTTCTCGCCGAGGTGGGCATAGGTCATCGGGCCCTTTATGCCGGCGCGCCAGCCGTCGAGTACCTTCCATTCGATGACCTTCTGGGTCCGTTCCGCAACCGGGGCCTCGATGGGCTCGCCCGCGTACATGAGCACGTGCTGCAGATGAGCGAGCACGCCCGTCGAGACATCGGGGAAGCTCTCGCCCGATACGCCACGGCCGGTGGCGCCGAGGCCGGCGAAGTTGTTCTGGCTCGGGCTCACGTTGCCGCGCCGGCCCTTCTCACGCTCGAACGTGAGGTAGCCAGTCTCGACGATCATTTGGAAGAAAGCATAGTCCCACCGCAGGCCGAGAGCCTCGCCGTGGCGCATGTACTCGACGGCAATCTTCTGGAATTGAGGACTGAGCCGCGGATTGCGGTCCCTGATGAAGGCCATCAACCGGCCGGGCGTCACACACTCCGGCACCACGTTCGACGGCGAGGTCTTGATGGGAGGAAGGCTCTCTGCAGCGAGGCCTGTGCCCGGCAGGAGAAGAACAGCGGCGAGAACGCCAACAGACGCACGAAACGACATTCGACACCTAACTCGGCTACGCGACGCAACACCCCCGACAGCGCGCCCACGGTTTCCCGTTAAGCTTATTAGGCGCTTACCATTAATGGAGCGTTACCCTTAGGCTCACGCTGACCATCATGAGGAACGTGGCCGATGTTTGCGGCGCCAGTTGGGGCAGGGCAGGGAGGAAATGTGGCGACGCCATGGGCGCCGCTCGCCCGCGGATCAGACGTTGAGCAGGATGATGACGCCGATGACAACAAGTGCGATGCCGAGCCCTTCCCGCGAGGCGACGCCCTGCTTGAACATGCTGCGGGCGACGATCTGGGCGAAGAAGATCTCGACGAGGGCCAGCGTGCGGACGCGGGCCGCGCTCTCGAGCGCAAAGGCGAGGAACCACATCTGTGAGGCGAACGCGCCCATGAAGCCGGCGAGCATCGAAGGCCGCCAGGCACGGAAGATGGCTATGAGGCGCGCGCGCTCGAATATCCCGAGATAAGCGGTGAGCGCGGCCGTCTGCATGACGAGGCCGACGGCGAGCGTCGTCGTCGCGGCGACAACGAAGTTCGGGTGCTCGAGAGCGAGAATCCCGCCGCGATAGCCGATGGCCGAAATACCGAAAACCGCGCCCGATGCGAGCCCGAGGAGCGCCGGCTGCCAGCCGCCGTCCGCGACCGCCGCTGCTTGGTCTTTCGGCCACGACATGAGCAGTACGCCGGCACAGGCGATGAGGATCGCGATCGTGAGCGGCACGCTCAGCGCATCACCGAGAAAGACGAGACCGAACAGCGCCACGTGCACGGGCTCGATCTTGATCAGCGCCGTCGTCACCACAAAGGATTTCTGCTTGAGAGCCGCAAGCAGCATCGCGGTCGCGGCGATCTGGGAGCCGGCGCCGAGCACTGTCCAGGCAATCATGCGGCCGTTAAGAGCGGGGAAGACATGGCCGGTGGCCGTCAGCACGACGACGAGAAAGAGGAGCGCGAAGGGCAGCCCGAAGAGAAAGCGCACGTGAGTCGCGCCGACTGTGCCGAGCGTCGCCGTCAGCTCCTTCTGCATAGCATTGCGCAGTGTCTGGCCGAACGCCGCCACCACGGTGAAAACCGCCCACAGCCCGATAGACACGTGAGTGCCTCCCCGATCCCAGGAACAGCAGGCGATAACATCGAAGATGCCGCGCCGCCAGCGGTGCGGCGCGGGCCGCTCTGCGGTGGACGCGGGGCTGATCCTTGGCGGGCCTCAGCCCTCGAGACGCCAGGACCTGTCGGCCATCCGGCAGGCCACACCTTCCGTACGGGCGCTGTTCGGGCCGGCGGTCAGGGTCATGACGATGTGGCGGCAGACGCGGCCCTGCGCGTCCTTGAAGGAGGCCGTCGGACGGATCACGCCGGACAGGCGGCCATTGCGCCGGTGCCAGACGTAGGAGGCGCCGTCTCCGAGCTCGCTGAGCGCGAGGTGCACGGCTTCAAGGGCGGCCAACTCGTCGGCGGCGCCAAGCCTCGGCGCGGCGTCGATCGGCGTGGCGTCGGCATACTTCGGCCGCGGCCAGGGCCTCGCGTTCTCGCTGTCGGGGCAGGTGCAGGTCGCCGCGTCCGGCTTCTTGGGTGGTGTCTTGTCGGTGGCGTGGACGAGAGCTGGGGCCAGGATCAGCACGCTCCCGAGAACGACACTCGACGAAAACGCCAGCGCAAGCGCCAGCTGGCCGGGGAATGGACGCATGGTACGGAACTCGACTAGAGGTTACGCAGGCGATCCGTGGCAACGGATCGAACTGTGGCAGGATGACGTGGCTTGGTTAAGGCCGCGTTGACGCACGTGCCACACATGTTGTGGAAATCGCACCCGCCGAGCGGGCAGGATGGCTGAGCAATGTCCGGAACTCATGAGCATAAGGGGGCGGGTGAGGATTTCACGGCGGCGGAGGAGCCCTTTGCGCTGTTCGCGCAATGGCTCGGCGAGGCCGAGGCGAGCGAGCCGAACGACCCCAATGCGATGGCGCTCGCGACGGTCGGCGCCGACGGCCTGCCCAATGTTCGCATGGTCCTGCTCAAGGGCGTGGACGGCGCTGATGCGGCCCCGCGCGGCTTTGTCTTCTACACGAACCTCGAAAGCGCCAAGGGCCGCGAGCTCGCGGGCAGCCCGAAGGCGGCGCTCTGTTTCCACTGGAAGAGCTTGAGGCGACAGGTACGCGTGCGCGGCATCGTTTCGGCGGTGAGCGATGCCGAGGCGGACCAGTACTTCGCGACGCGGGCGCGCGGCAGCCGGCTCGGCGCCTGGGCGAGCGCCCAGTCGCGGCCGCTCGAGAGCCGCTTCGCGCTCGAGAAGGCCGTAGCCGCGGTGACGGCGCGCTATGCGATCGGCGAGATCCCGCGCCCGCCGCACTGGTCGGGCTTCCGCGTCGCGCCGCTCGAGATCGAGTTCTGGCACGACCGGCCGTTCCGGCTTCACGATCGCCTCGTGTTCCGGCGCGCCGATGTCAGGGGAAGCTGGGAAAAACAGCGCCTCTATCCGTAAGGGCGCCGGCGCCTCAGTACCTGAGTTTCAGCTTGGAGCGGAACGGACCGATGATGTCCGAGAAATCATCGGTCCACGGCTTGAGGCCGCGCGGATCGAGCTCGATGATGGTCTCGAGCTGGCGGAAGGACGCAAGCGTCTCCTCGCTCTTGGCCACGACCACGACCGTCGAGCTCGTTTGCGCATAGCTGCCGTCGGCTGCGTCGTCCGAGACAATCAGGCCTTTGGCGTCGTTGACCAGCGGCAGGGTCGCGGCGACGACGCCGTCGAGGTCGAGGTAGCGGTTCGAGACGTGCAGGACCACGGCGCCGGTCGGCTTGATTTTCGAGAGAAAGAGGCTCAGGGCCTCTGCGGTCATGAGGTGGACGGGCACGGCATCTGATGAAAACGCATCGACGATGATCAGATCGAAGCTGCCATCTGGCTCCCTGGCCATGGTCAGGCGGGCGTCACCGAGCACAACGTCGGCCTCCGGCTGGCAGCGCGAGAGGAAGGAGAAGTTTCCCGGGTCCTTGGCAATTGAGACCATCAGCGGGTCAATCTCGAAGAAGCGCCATTGCTCCCCCGGCTGTGCGAGGCAGGAGAGCGAGCCGGCGCCAAGCCCGATCACGCCGTAGCGCCCGCGCCGGACCTCCGTGCCAGCACGCGCGGTCGTAGCGAGCCTCTCGCTGATGATGCGTACCGACTGGGCCATGGGGCTCCTCGGGTAGTAGTAGGTAGCAGGCGTCGGCCGGCCCGCGATCTCGTCGCCTCTGTCGTCGCGCACGCGCTGCGCGCCGTGCAGCGTCGTGCCGTGCATCAAGATGTTGAAATCGCCGGCCGTGCCGACGCGGTAGACGCCAAAGTAGCTGCGCTGTGCTTCGCCGCGCTTGACGCCGGAAGGATACATGACGATGGCCGCGAACATCATGAGGGCCATGACGAGCTGCCGCGGCGGCCACTTCCAGAACAGCACGATGCCGGCAGCGAAGAGCGCGACCATGGCCGCCGTGGTCCCATACTCGCCGTAGCTCAGCTCGAACCTGATCGCCATCCACGGGATCCAGATCAGCGCCAGGACGCCTGTCGCGATGAGAAGCCACAGGACCAGCAGCTCGTCGCGGTCCTTGGGCGAGATCGACAGCGCGCGCGGCCGGCACGCCATGGAGAGCGCGAGCAGCAGGGGATACTCGAAGATCTCGGAGAAGATCTTGGGCGCGATGAGCGCCGCAAAGAGCCCGCCGAGCACGCCGCCGAGCGACATCAAGAGGTAGAACTCGGTGAGATGGGCGGCGCTCGGCCGCGCCTCGTAAAGCGTCCGGTGCGCGACCATGGCCGAGGTGAAGAACACGGCGACGCCGCTGCCGGCAGTCAGGAACCAGCCCTCCTTGACCGTCTGCGAGAGGACGAGCAGTGCGAAGATCACGGAAGCCAGATGGGCCGCGAGCAGGATCGGCATCGGGATCAGCGAGCGCTCGCGGAAGACGAGCACGAACGTGAGCAGGTAGAGCGCGAGCGGCAGCACCCAGATGAGCGGCGCCGAGGCCACGTCCGTCGAGACGTGGGTCGTGAAGGCGGTGAGCAGCGCCGAGGGTACAAGTGCAAGGCCGATCCAGGCGAGGCGCAAGGGCCAGGTGGGCGCTGGCCTCGACTCAAGTTCCGAGGATGCCGCGGCGGCCGCTAGCGGTCGCGGTGCGGCCTGGCCCGCGCGCACGGCGGCGTAGGACACCGCGAGCAGCGCAACGAGCACCATGAAGCCGATCGTCCAGATGCCGCTCAGGGCCTTGAGGCCGAAGGCCGGCTCGAGCAGGACGGGATAGCTCAGCAAGGCGATCAGGCTGCCGAGATTGCTGGCCGCGTAAAGGAAGTAGGGATCGCGGCCGTGCGGGTGCCCGGTCGCGGCGAACCAGGCCTGCAGCAGAGGCGCGTTTGCGGCGACCGCAAAGAACGGCAGTCCGACGGCGACTGTAAAGAGCCCGAGCTGCCAGAAATATGGTTCGCCAGGTGGCGGCTCCGACCATCCCGAGGGCAGGCTGATCGGCAGTACGACGAAGGCGGCGAGGCAAACGGCGAGATGGACGAAGCCGCTCGCGCGCGCGCCGATCTGGCGGATGACGAGATGGGCGTAGCAGTAGCCGGCGAGCAGCGCGCCCTGAAAGAAGCATAGCGCGACTGCCCACACCGACGGCGAGCCGCCGAGCACGGGCAGCACCATCTTCGCGAACATCGGCTGGATCGAGAAAAGCAGCAGCGCGGAGACGAACGTCGTCAGCGTGAAAAGCCACAGCGTCGGTGAGCCCGTGAGAGCAGCGGGCACCGCCGCGGAGCTTGGCGTGGGTGTCACGGCCGGCCTGCGGACATCAACAAGGCCGTCATTCGAAACACCCTTGTCCTGCATCGTCATCAGCTCCAGATAGCTGCGGCGCGATGGGCCCCGAGGCCCGGCCCGCGCCGCTCTGCTCGTGGATCACATAGATGGCTTTCATCAGGCCGTCACGGCCTCGCCGACCTTCGGTACCCTGACGTCGTGCCCGGCCATGGCTTCGACGAATTTCGAGGCATCGGGGTCGAGCATGCCCGGGAACGTGCCGTAATGGCAGGGCAGCACCGTTTTGAAAGAGAAGAACTTCTTGCACGCGAAGGCGGCGCGCTTGCCGCCCATGGTGAAGCGGTCGCCGATCGGCACGATGCCGATGTCGGGCTTGTGGAACTCGGCGATCAGGCTCATGCCGCCGAACATCTCCGTATCACCCATATGATACAGCGTCCTACCTTCCTTGGCCGTGACGACGATGCCGTTCGGATTGCCGAGATAGACGCCGCCGCTGGAAGAGGAGTGCAGTGCATCAACGAGCGTCAGCTCGAAATCATCGACTGCGACGGTGCCGCCCGTGTTCATTGGCTGAAGCTTGTCTGCGCCCTTGGATCCGATGTGCAGCGCCAGCTCATAATTGGCGAAGACCGGGGCGCCATGCCGCTTGCTGATCTCGGCGGCGTCGCCGATGTGGTCATCATGGCCATGGGTAATGGCGACATGGGTTACGCCGCTGACCGCCTTGTCCCAGGCAACGCCCGATTTCTCGAAGGTCGGATTGCCCTTCAGGAACGGGTCGATCATCAGCACGCTGCGCCCCGTCTCGATGCGGAAGCAGGAATGTCCGAACCAGGTGATCTTCATGGGGGCATTCACTCCTTTTGGGGGATGGGCTTGTCGGCGCGCGCCAGCATTGGGGCCCCGGCGTGGGCCTGTCGCGCCGGATAAAGTGAAGGTATAAGGCCCGAATGAGAAGCGATAAACCCCCCGCCGCTGACGCTTGCGTGAAGGCTGCAGCTCCGCCAGCGGAGATCCTGGAGGTTGAGGCCTTTGCGGCGGCGCTGCCGGATCGCGGGCGGCTGATCGGCATTGACGTCGGGACGAAGACGCTGGGGCTCGCGCTCTCGGACCTATCGCGCACGATCGCGAGCGGCCTCGAGACCATCCGGCGCACCAAGTTCAAGGCCGACGCGGCACGTATCGTCGCGCTGGTGCGCGAGCACAAGGTCGCCGGGCTCGTCATTGGCCTGCCCATTGGCCTCGACGGATCGCTCGGGCCTCGCGCCCAGGCTTCGCGTTCATTTGCGCGGCTGATCGGTCCGTTGGCGGGTGTCCCTGTTCTGCTCTGGGACGAGCGCCTGACGACGGCGGAGGCCGAGCGCCTGCTGATCGAGGCCGATGCGTCGCGCAAGCGCCGTGCCGAAGTGATCGACAAGATGGCGGCGACGCTCATCCTGCAAGGGGCGCTTGATCGAATGCGTGCGCTGCGCACGAACCAGGGCAGGGACGACTAGCGGGACATGCCGGTGCCGATCCTGATCGCGGGGCCGACAGCCTCGGGCAAGTCCGCGCTGGCGCTGGAACTGGCGCTGCGGCACGGCGGCGCGGTCATCAACGCCGATTCCATGCAGGTCTATCGGGAGCTCCGCATCCTGACCGCGCGGCCGACGCGGGAGGAGGAAACGCGCGTCCCGCATCGCCTGTACGGCCACATCGGTGTCAGGGAGGCCTATTCGGTCGGCCGCTGGCTCGACGATGTTGCGGGGGCGCTGGCTTGGTGTGAAGGGGCCGGCCGTCGGCCGATTTTCGTCGGCGGCACGGGTCTCTATTTCAAGGCCCTGCTGGAGGGCCTTGCGCCAGTGCCGCAGGTCGCGCCTGAGATCCGGGCGCACTGGCGGCGCGAGGCGGGCGTCCGTTCTGCGCCCGAGCTGCACCAAAGGCTGGCGGTGCGTGATCCCGAGATGGCGGAACGGCTCGATCCGGGGGATACACAACGCATCGTGCGCGCCCTTGAGGTTCTGGACAGCACCGGTGTCTCGCTTGCGGAGTGGCAGCGCCGTCCCGGCACGCCTCTGATCCGGGAGGCCGAGGCGGAGTGCTACGTGATCCGACGGCCGCGCGCTGAGGTCCGGCAGCGGTGCGATGCGCGGTTTGACGCGATGATGGCGGCCGGAGCCCTTGAGGAGGCGCGCGCGATACTGGCGCTTGATCTCGATCCGGAGCTTCCGGCCGCGCGAGCCCATGGCCTGCGTCCGCTGCTGCGCTGCCTCAAGGGAGAAATCGATCTCGCGACCGCAGTGGAGGCCGCCAAGCTGGAGACCCGCCAGTACGTGAAGCGCCAAGAGATTTGGCTGCGGCGACATATGATGTCGTGGAAGGAGATTTCGTAGTAATATTAGAACTATTCTGGCCTGCTCCGCGTCATATAAGACGAAATCGCTTGACGGTGCCATGGCTTGAGCGCAAACACGCCGCCGTATCCGAAGCCTGCCCGCCTGCGCACGCGCCGCCTTCAGCGGCCGCCCGCGCCGTTGCGGCGCGCTTCGCCACAGCAGAGGGGGAGCCTCATGGCCCGTACGATGACCGGCGCCGAGATGGTGATCAAGGTTCTGGCCGACCAGGGTGTCGAGTTCGTTTTCGGCTATCCCGGGGGCGCCGTGCTGCCCATCTACGACGAGCTCTTCCAGCAGGAGAGGGTCAAGCACATCCTCGTCCGCCAGGAGGGTGGTGCTGTGCACGCCGCCGAGGGCTATGCGCGCTCGACGGGCAAGGTCGGCGTCGTTCTCGTGACGTCGGGTCCGGGCGCGACCAACGCTGTCACGGGGCTCACCGACGCACTCATGGATTCGATCCCCGTCGTCTGTCTCACGGGCCAGGTGCCGACCCACCTTATCGGCAACGATGCCTTCCAGGAGTGCGACACGGTCGGCATCACGCGCCCGTGCACCAAGCACAACTGGCTGGTCAAGGACGTCAATGATCTTGCCCGCATCCTGAACGAGGCGTTCTACATCGCGAAGAGCGGCAGGCCCGGCCCGGTCGTCGTCGACATCCCGAAGGACGTGCAGTTTGCCACGGGTACCTACGTCGCGCCCTCAAGCAGCGCGATCGCGCACAAGAGCTACCGCCCCAAGCTCAAGGGCGACCAGACGGCGATCCAGCGCGCGGTGGAGCTGATGGCGAGCGCCAAGCGGCCGGTCTTCTATACTGGCGGCGGCGTCATCAATTCAGGCCCCAAGGCGAGCCAGCTCCTGCGCGAGTTCGTCCGCCAGACGGGGTTTCCGATCACCTCGACACTCATGGGGCTCGGTGCCTATCCGGCTTCCGACAAGCAGTGGCTCGGCATGCTCGGCATGCATGGCACGTACGAGGCCAACATGGCCATGCACGACGCCGATCTCCTCATCAACATCGGGGCCCGATTCGACGATCGCATCACCGGGCGGATCGATGCCTTCTCGCCGGGCAGCCGCAAGATCCACGTCGATATCGATCCTTCCTCGATCAACAAGAACATCAAGGTCGATGTCCCGATCGTCGGCGACTGTGCCTACGTGCTTGAGGACATGATCCGCGCCTGGCGCGGGCGCGCCTCGCCGCCCGAGAAGACGGCGCTCAAGGGCTGGTGGAAGCAGATCGAGCAGTGGCGCGCCGTGAACTGCCTCAAGTACAAGGCGTCGAGTGACGTGATCATGCCGCAGTATGCGCTCGAGCGGCTGCAGGCCCACATCAAGGACCGTGACGTCTATGTCTCGACCGAGGTCGGCCAGCACCAGATGTGGGCGGCGCAGTTCCTGAAGTTCGACGAGCCGAACCGCTGGCTGACCAGCGGCGGCCTCGGCACCATGGGCTACGGCCTCCCCGCAGCGATCGGCGCGCAGATCGCGCATCCGCGGTCGCTCGTCATCGACGTTGCCGGCGATGCCTCGATCCTCATGAACATCCAGGAGATGTCGACGGCCGTGCAGTACCGGCTGCCGGTCAAGATCTTCATCCTCAACAACCAGTACATGGGCATGGTCCGCCAGTGGCAGCAGCTCCTGCACGGCAACCGCTACTCGGAGAGCTACACCGAGGCACTTCCGGATTTCGTCAAGCTCGCCGAGGCGTATGGCGGCGTCGGAATGCGCTGCGATCACCCCGCGGATCTCGACGAGGCGATCAAGGCCATGCTCGCGGTGAAGGACAAGCCGGTCATCTTCGACTGTCGCGTCGCGGCGCTCGCCAACTGCTTCCCCATGATCCCCTCGGGCAAGGCGCACAATCAGATGTTGCTCGGCGAGGACGTCTCGGCGGAGGAGATCGACAAGGCGATCGGCAAGGAAGGCAAGGTGCTCGTCTGAGCCGACACGCACCACCGGCACCCGCCGCCGTTGATGACGAACAGGTGAGACTCGCCATGCACCTCTACCTCGCCAACAAGCTCTATTCGTCCTGGTCGCTCCGGCCTTGGCTGCTTATGACGGCCCTCGGCATCCCGTTCGAGGAAACGGTGATCCCGATGTACTTTCCCGACTCGAAGGCGCGGATGCTCGACGTCTCGCCGACGGGCAAGATGCCGTGTCTCGTCGATGGCGACACCACGGTCTGGGAAAGCTTGGCCATCATGGAGTACCTGCACGAGCGCTTTCCCGATAAGGGTGTGTGGCCGGCGGACGCAAAGGCGCGCGCACACGCCCGTGCTGCGGCCCAGGAGATGCATGCCGGTTTCCAGGCGTTGCGCAGTGCCTGCCCGATGAACCTCGCCAAGCGTTTTGCGCCGCGCGAGCTGAGCTCGGATGTCGCCGACAATGTGCGCCGGCTCGAGGGCCTGTGGGCGGATGCGCGGCGGCGTTTCGGTGTGGGCGGGCCGTTTCTCTATGGCAAGCTCTGTGCGGCAGACGCGATGTATGCGCCCGTGGTGACGCGGCTCGACACCTACCAGATCCCGGTGTCATCCGAGACGCGGCGCTACATGGACGCCATTCTCGCCCACCCGGCGTTCGTGAAGTGGCGGGCTGAGGCACTCGCGGAGCCGTGGACCATCGACCACTACGAGGAAGGCTGGACAGCCGTTGAGACCTTCCACGCCGGTCCCAAGCACACTGATCATCCCCGGCACAGGGCCTGAGGGCATATAGGACATCCTGCCATGTCAGAGAAAGGCACTGGCTCCGCCTACTTCCTGGAGGAGCGCCACGACGCCACCGAGCGCCACACGTTCTCGATTCTGGTCGACAACGAGCCGGGCGTGCTGGCGCGTATCGCCTCACTGTTCACAGGGCGCGGCTACAATATCGAAAGCCTCACCGTCTCAGAGACCGACGAGGCGCGGCGTCTCTCCCGCTTCACGGTCGTCACGACGGGTACGCCGATGGTGCTCCAGCAGATCAGGAATCAGCTCGATCGCCTGGTGCCGGTGCACAGCGTTACCGATCTGACGGTCAGCGGTTCACCGATTGAGCGTGAGCTGGCGCTCGTCAAAGTCGCGGGCAAGGGCGAAAAGCGCATTGAGGCCCTGCGGCTCGCCGAGATCTTCCGCGCGAGCGTGGTGGATACCTCGACGGAGCATTTCGTCTTCGAGATCACGGGGAAATCGACGAAGATCGACCAGTTCATCTCGATCATGCGCGAGCTCGGCCTCGTCGAGGTCTCGCGCACCGGTATTGCGGCCATGGCCCGCGGCCCTCAGGGGCTATAGGCCGATTACAGCGCCCGTCTCTTCTTGCTGCTCTTGGCGGGCGCCCCGATCAGCTGCGGCGTCTCGGTGTTTCCGGGCCTGAGTGCGGCATCGAGATCGAAGCGGCCGCAATTCTTCTCAATCATCAGGTTGTTGAGCGCGATCAGGCGGGCGCGATCCTCGGAGTACGCGGCGGCGGGTGCGCCCGTCGCCGTGTGCCGTGGCGTTGACTTGCTCGTCAACGACGCCACCAGGCCCCCGGGCGGATGGGCTTCGGCGTCGCGCACCTGCTGTATCTTGAGCTGGATGACGCCAGTCAGGCGGCGGCAGGTGTAGGCGCGCTCGGTTGCGGTCGGAATATAGGTGCCGTCGGCCGTCGTGGTGCCGACGCCCTCGGGCATCGCCTTGGCGGCAGCTTCAGCGAGCTTGTGGCGACCCTTGTCCGGCACGTGGCCCGGCATTGCGGCCGCACACCCGGCGAGGCCCAGCAGGGCGAGGGCGCATGTTGAAAGGACCGTGGTGCGCATGCCTGGCTCGACGTCTATGAGAGCACTGCCCGCCGCAGTAGGGATTGCGGGACTGACGCCACCGCGCGCCGGCTTCTCCGGCGCCGAGATGCGGGCTGGACAAGGGGACGCATGGCGTATAAAACGCGGCACTCTCCAAGGTTCGAGAGAATGCCGGAAACGCGGCGGAAGCGAGGCCGCGCAAGCGGTGGGTCCGTGCTGTGCACACGTTCGGTGTCTGCCGGGCCCGAGGTTGGGGCGATTAGCTCAGTTGGTAGAGCAGCTGACTCTTAATCAGCGGGTCGAAGGTTCGAGTCCTTCATCGCCCACCAATGAAATCAACAGCTTACGCTCTCTTTCCCGATCCGGATTTACCACTGCCTCGGCGCGTTTTACCACGTTCGCTCTTGGTTCCGCCGAGTTTCTTCATCGCTGAGATGGCCAGACGGCGCTGGTCGGCACGCTTCGTATAGCGCTCGGCCATCTGCAGCGTGGCGTGCATCATCACGGCCTGGATCTCATGTGCACTGGCGCCCTCCTCAGCGAGCGCCGTGGCCGTCGTGTGGCGGAGGCCGTGGACCGTGTAGCCGCTGACGCCGATATCAGCGAGCCATGCGCGGATCTCCTTCGATAGAGTGTCCGCACGCACCGGCCGGCCATCACTGCGCGTGATGTAGGTGAGGTGATCCTTCGGCAGCTTGGCAAGATAGCGGTCGAGCGGTCGCGCGATGGCAACGTACCTGTCGCCGCTCAAGGAACGCCGCGTCTTGCTCGGCCGGATGCGAAATCCGTCGCCATCGCGATGCTGGCGGCCAAGGCGCACGGCATCGCCAACCCGAAGCGCCGTCCACAGCAGGATCATGTACCCGGTCATCAGGTGGACGGGGGGCTTCGAAGACTCGAATGCCTTGCGCACCGCGAGCGGCCACGGCGCATAGCTCTCTGATTGCGCCAGGCGGTCGATGTCCGCAGCCGGGTTGAGCTCGGCATGACCGAGGTCGATGCCGACGCCATAGCAACGCGAGACGACGGCAACGAACAGGTCGGCAGTGCGGTTGCCGCGCTTGGCAGCGATCTTGTTGCGCAGACGAATGATGTCCGAGCGGCGGATCTCCCGGGCGTCGAACGATCCGACGGCGCGCTGCAGGTGCTCGAGCACTCTGGCGTAGTCGCGTTGCGTCTTGGGCGCCAGGGCCTGGAATTCAGGCGCCGCCTTGTACTCGGTGATCATGGCCGCCACCGACCCGCTGGGCGCGCTCTTTGAGCTCGGCTTGGTGATGCCTTCGAGCAGCGTGGCGTAGGCAACGTGGAACTCAGTCGACGCGGGATCGTCGGGGAGGCGCTGATAGCGATTGCGGTAACGGAAATAGAGGTAGGTGCCGTTGGCCGACGGGATTGCCTTCACGTACTTCGGCAACGCAGGCATAGGTTCACACCGGATCGTAGGCGTCGATTGCCGCAGCGACGCGGTCGTTTGGGGGCGGCTGAGCGTGGTCCGGATCGATCGCGCGATCAAGTGCTGCTCGGCTCCACAGCCGCCGGCGGCACTGGAGCTTCAGTGGCGGCGGCAGGGTGCCGGCCTTGACCTCGCGCATGAACGTGGTTGGCGACAGGCCAACGTAGCTCGCGGCCTCGGCGAGCCCGAGCGTCGGCGCTGTCGGCGGGCGGCGCATCACGCCCTCTCCCGCGTGCGCGGCGCGTCGAGGACGGCGTTGAGGTCAGCCTCGGTGAGGATGAGCTGCCGGCGGTGCTCGATGCCGCAGCCGGACGTGCGCACGACGCGGCGGAATGCCCGCTCGCTCATGATGAACGGCAGGCGCTCGAGGCACTCCGGGATGGTGAG